>CAWGIW010000004.1:0-190150 GCA_963822825.1 uncultured Actinomycetes bacterium
ATCCCCATACCAAACGGTGCCCCGGACATCCCAGAATATCAGCGACAGGAGAAGCATGCCTGATAAATTGACGTACTATGCCATGCTGCTCGCGAACGATACGCTTGGCAATCCGTCCGGCGTTGCCCGCCGTCGCGTCTCTGACAGTGGGGGCGTTCGCGACGAAGCCTTCAGGCGAGATTTGTCGTGGGGGCACACTCCGCTCATTGCTGCTGCTGAACGCGGCGACATGACTTTCGATCTTGTCAAGATCAGCGAGGACGAGGCGGACAGGATCATTGAGCGGTTCCGGGCCAAGTGGGGGTCAGAAACCTAGCGGCCCACACCCGAGCGGCTAGGACGCAAGAACGAGTTCTGGATCGGAGGGGGACATACGCGTGGCGGGTCAGCAAGACCGGCCGTCCGTGGCCGAGACGGCGAGCGATAACCTCGTGCGGCGCCTGGAGCGGCTCCCGCCCGGTCACCCCTCGTTTCCGTACCACGAGGACGGCACCCGCAAACCGCCCGTCACCCGGCCGGCGGACCGCGAACTGCCGTTACCCGCCGAGCGGAACTTAACACGCGACCAGTTGGAGTCCGCCGAAGCCGCCCGGAGAGACACCCAGGCCGGTGAGGCTCCCGAGAGCGACGTTCGGACCGTTGAAACCCTCGCCAGCGAGCCGCCCACCCCCGAAACCCCGAACGCCGGCAGCCGATCCTGGGCTGTGGCGCTCCCTCATCTGAGGGAACAGTGGGAACGTCACCAGGCACGCTGGCCACAAGAACAGCGCATACAGACCGACCGCCATAACGACGAACCCGGATCCTGGCGCGGAGAAGGAGATCAGTACCTCAATGCCGAGGAAAACCTGGTTGCCGGTCACGCCCGGGAACGCATCCTTCCAATTGAAGAAAAAGTAGGTGCGACCCTGCACGAGATCAAGGAAGAAGTTCCAGGCTGTGAACTTGCAGGACTGAAGTTCAGCCTCAAAGGCGAGGAACGATTCAAGGAGAAGGTGTCCGACGAACTGCGCGCAAAACCCGAACGCTCGATCGCTGCAATTAGTGAGAATATGCCTGATGCTGTGCGCTACACGTTCCAGTTCGACCACAAGGGCTATGTGGATGGATACTGGACCACACTCGGTTGCATGCAACGACACGGCTACGAGATGGAATTCAGCAGGAACTCCTGGGATGGCGCTCAATACAAGGGAATCAACACTCGCTGGCGGACTCCAACCGGGCAACTATTCGAGGTTCAATTCCACACACCAGAGAGTCTCGAGGCCAAACAACTCACGCACGCGGCCTACGAGCGTATTCGAAACACTTCGGCTTCCGACCAGGAGCGCGGCGAGCTCTATGAATTCCAGGGCGAGGTATCGGCCCGCGTTCCCATCCCTAGTGATTCTCTTACGATCCCCGACTATCCCAAGAAAGACATGTGATGGCATGGCCGAAAAGATCACCTACTACGCCATCGTCAACCGTTGGGCGACGCCGGATGAGCCGGCAGGCCTCGCGCGGCGGCGGAGATCCGACACAGGAGGATTCCGGGATGAGGCGCTTAACCGAAGTTTGAACTGGCAGTTCACGCCACTCATAGTTGAATGGGAACGAGCCGAGTCAACAGATGATCTTGTCGAGATCAGCGAGGACGAGGCGGAGCGGATCATTGAGCGGTTCCGGACCAAGTGGGGGTCGGGAGCCTAGCGACCCGCGCTGCTCGCCACTAGGTGCTCCATGCTGGACGCTGCCCGCCCGACCTTTCTTCCCAGCGGAATGGCTGGCTCATCCTGTGGAGAGTCGTTAGCGGTGACCTTTTTTTGCCCCCAGAAGGGCAAAAAAGTTCACCGCTCTTTGTTTCCCACAGCCCGCGCAGGCTGGTTGACCGCAGCGGGTGGGCGGGGCGGCCGACGGCTGCGGCCGTGGGGCGCTCCGCCGAGTCGGCCCCTGCCGAGCCGGCTGCGGCCGTAGGCCGCCCCGGGAGTCGGCCGGAGGGCGCCCGGCGAAGCCGGGGCCGGTCGAACGCCCCGTGCCGGCGGCGCGCGGCCTCAAATGGCCGATCCTTAAGTGGCTCAAGGGATTAGGTGGGGGTCAGCGGGGTAGCGACGGCGGCCTACGGCCGCAACCCGAGTTGTGCCCACAACGGGCTTGGTGGGCCGCTATGGTTTGCTCCGACCTGGGAGCGCGGACGACAACTCCACCGCGCCTGATGCAGTGAAGGATGGCCCCATGGGTGGCTTCAAGAAGTTCCTGCTCCGTGGGAACCTGATCGATCTCGCTGTGGCCGTGGTCATCGGCCTCGCCTTCAACAGCGTCGTGCAGGCCCTGGTCAAGGACATCATCACGCCGCTGATCGCCGCGATCGGGGGGAAAACCCAACTTCTCCTCGCTGCACTTCACCATCAACCACAGCGTCTTCACCTACGGGGACTTCTTCAACGCCATTGTGTCCTTCGTGGTCATCGCCACTGCCGTGTATTTCCTTGTCGTCGCGCCGTCCAACCGGCTCGCCGGGCTGGTCACTCCGGCCAAGGGGCCAACCGAGCGCCAGTGCCCGGAGTGCCTGAGCATGATCCCGGTCGGCGCCCGGCGGTGCATGTACTGCACATCGCCAGTGGCCCCGGAGGCCCCGCAGGCCCAGCCGACCACCTAGACCTGAAGAATCCCCGCGAACCACGCGGGGCAGCACGGCCCCACGCGCAGCACGGCCCCACGCGCAGCACGGCTCCCACGCCCAGCACGGCTCCACGCGCCAGCATCAACCCGCGCGCCAGCACCGACCCGCGCGGTCCCAGAAGAGCCGCGCGCTACTTCGCGTCGGCGTAGCAGGCGACCACTGCCGTTGACACAGGGAACCGCACCGGCGTGTGACCGAACACGAGCCGGCCGGCCTCCTGCGCCGCCTCCCCGATGGCCGCCACCACGGATTCCGACGCGGCCTCCGGGCAGTGCACTATCACCTCGTCGTGCTGGAAGAAGACCAGCGCAGGCCCGGCCGACCCGGCCCCTGAGAGGACCGTGAGCCGTCGGCGCAGGCCAGCGAGCAGAACCAGCGCCCAGTCGGCCGCGCTGGCCTGTACCACGAAGTTGCGGGTGAACCGGCCGCGGGCGCGCAGGGACCGGCCCGCCGTCTGGTCGGCCGATGCCGGGTCGTCTGGCGCGGCGGTCAGCCCACGCCATGCGGCCGACGGCGGCGGGCAGGTCCGCCCCAGCCGGGACCTGACCACCCGGCCCTCCTCGCCCGCCCGGGCCGCGGTCTCCACGTACTGCGAAGCGAGCGGGAATCGCCGCCGCAGCACGGCGAGCAACTGCCCGGCCTCCCCACCGGCCCCGCCGTACATGGCGGACAGCAGGGCGACCTTGGCCTTGGCGCGGTCCCCGCCGAACACACCCGCCAGCGCGGCATAAAGGTCACCAGCGGCGGCGGCCTCGGCGAACGCGTGGTCGGCGGCCAGCGCGGCAAGTACCCGTGGTTCCAGTTGCGCCGCGTCCGCGACCACCAGCACCCAGCCGGGATCGGCGATGACCGCGCGCCGCAGCACCCGCGGGATCTGCAGCGCCCCGCCGCCGCGGGTCGCCCACCGGCCCGACACCACGCCGCCCACCACATACTCCGGGCGGAACCGGCCGCCAGTGACCCATTCATCCAGCCACGCCCAGCCGTGCGCCGTGTGCAGCCGCGCGAGTTCCTTGTACTCCAGCAACAGCGGGACCGCCGGGTGGGCGACCTCGCGCAGCACCCCTGACCGGGTCGAAGGCACCCGCACCCCGTCAGCGGCAAAGGCCTTGAGCACCTGGGCAGGCGAGTCAGGGTTCACCGGGCGGCCGCCGAACGCCGCGGAGATCCGGCTGGCCAGGCCGGCGAGCGTGGCGGGCCGCAGGCCAGCCGAGGGTCGGGGGCCGAGCAACTGCGCCAGCAGCGCGTCGTGCACGTCCGATCGCCACGGTATCCCGGTGGCTCTCATCTCGGCGGCCACCAGGCCGCCCGCGGACTCGGCCGCCACCAGCAAGCCGAACCGCGCGGGATGCTCGTCGGCCGCGACCCGCCGGAGTTGATCCGCGTGCACCGCGATCAAGGCGTCGAGTTGCGCACGGGCGTCGGGAAGTCCCGGATCAGCGGGCTCGAACAGTGCCTCCTGCTGCCCGGCGGCTCCGACCCGCTCCGGCACCGGAGCCTGCGCCCTCGGTGCGGGTACCCCACGCAGTCGCGCGAACGCGGCCGCCAGAGACGAGGCCTCACCGGGCCGCCCGTCCCGCCCGAGCAGCAGCGCCTCGGTCAGCGACACGTCATGGCAGCGCCGGACCCGCACGCTGCCGCGCAGCAGTTCCGGGTAGACAGCGCCGGTCGCGACCCACACCCACCGCACATCGCCGCCCCGCTCGTACCGGGCCACCACCGCCGGAAGATCATCAACCTCAACGAAACCGCCCCGGCCAGTGCCATCCTCACCGAGCTCATGCAGCAGGCCGGTGTTCCCAGGCCCGACGACGACGGCAACCCGCACGGTTGGATTGTCCGCCTGCCCACCGACATCGGGGCTCCGCACGGCCATCAGATGGTCCGCCGCCTGGTGACCGGCCTCGATTGTGGTGTCCGGGCCCGGCCAGGTCCCTGGGCAGGCCAGGCCGGGCCCAGACGCTTGCCTCTCAGCCGGACATGGGCCCCGGGCCGTTCCCGCCGACCGCGGGGCGACCTGCCTGCAGCAGAGAGAGATCTGCGATGCTGGTGGCGGTGGCAGTGCCGCCGCTCACCGTGGCGAGCACCGATACCTGGTGCCCGTCCTTGACCGAGCCGATGCCGTCACGCTGCGCGTCCACCAGGGTGGAGCTGGTCACCTGGTACGTCTTGGTGAAGCCGTCCGCGCTCTTGACCGTGATGGACGACGTGCTCACCGCGGTGACGCTGCCGCGCTGCGTGTCTTCGGTCTGGTAGCCCCCGCCGGATCGCGGGACGACGAACACTCCGTGCAGCGCCCCGGCCGGGCCAGCGCCGAACCCGCCGAAGAATCCGTGGCCTGGCCTCTGAGCCCCGTACCCGGGAGGCCTGGCGGTCGGGGACGCCGAGGGCGTCGCGGCCAGCTGGCCGGACGATGAGGCGGAGGACGGTGATCCCGTGGTGGTGAGCACGGCGACACCGGCGCCTGCGGCGAGCGCCGCGGCAGCGATCGCGGCCAGAATCAGCGGATGGCCGAACCTCCTGTGGCCTGGCCCGCTCGGGGGAATCATCGGGCACTCGCTTCCTTCTCGCTGCCTCGCTGACGCTCCACTCACCATGCTGCCCAGACCTTAGGCTTCGCTGAAAGAGTCCTCAGGGATCCCCGATCGCCCGAGCGTGCCGCTCAGGACTGCACCGACCCAAGGAGGGGACGCCCGCAGCCCGCGATGCCGGGCTCAACGCGGCCAGGCGGCCGGCCGTGACCAGCCCGGTCGGTGACCAGAATGAGTTAAGGCCCGCGACCCGATTCCGTCCACTGACCGCGCTCGGTGCTAGAACCAGGCTGGGCCTCTGGCTGGCGGATACGGCCAGGGCGTGGCCCCGGATGAGCGGCTAGATGAGCGGCTAGGGGCGGGTCCCTGGATGAACGGCTAGATGAGCGCTGGATAAGCGGCCAGATGAGCGCTAGATGAGCGGCTCCGCGCCGCCACGCCGCAAGTCCGCGTCGAGGCCGCTGCGGGCCGTGGCTCCGCCTGCCGCGGCCCAGGCGGCCAGCCGCGCAGATGCCTGGCCGGGCAGCTCGCCGGGCCGCCCAGCCGGCGAGTTCGGCGGCCATCGTGTCGGCCACGCCATGACCGGCCGCCCTGAGGTCGTCCGTGTCGCTGGCCGCCTGCGGGGCACTGGCGTCCTCACCAGGTTCCCCGTCGTCGCCGTCGGATGACTCGCGCTGGTCGCGGCCGGAAGCGTCCGGCGTGTCCAGGCCATCCTGCCCAGCGGGCACATCGATCGCCTCGAGATCCCCGTCCGGGGCGCTCACCTGGACGTCCGTCTCAGCCGAGGCCGGCGCGGCTGGGTCGCCAGAGCCGTCGCTTTCGACGGCGACGTCCGTAGCGGCACCCCCCTCGGGAAGGTGGCCATGACCTGTCGGGTCTTCCGGGCGCGCTTCGGTGTCGACGGGGTGGAATCCATTAGCCGACCCGGCGGCCTGCTGCGTGCCGCCGTGCTCCCGGGCCGCCCCGTTGCCTGGCTCGCGGGCCCCGTTGACTTCAGCGGCATTGACTTCGGCGGCATTGACTTCGGCGGCATTGACTTCGGCGGCATTGACTTCGGCGGCCCCGCCCTGAGCCGGGATGCGCGCTCGCGCCTCGACCAGGGCCTGCTGCGGCCCGGCGCAGTCTTGCAGGAGGGTGGCGAGTCTCTCGGCATCCGCGGCGTCCACGCCGAAGACCACCCGCGGGCGCCCCCACGGCTCCTCGATCGAGTAACCGACATAGCTGGAGACGGGCGGCAAGGGCTCCGCCGCCAGACCGTGCGCGGCCCGCCAGTGGTCCCATGCCCGCTCAAGCATGGTGGCGGCGCGCTGCGCGCGGGATACGAGCCTTGGATCAGGCATTGTGCGATCCTCCCCTGAGAAGCGGCGCAACGCTGGGCCTCTGGCGGGGCCCTGGCGTGCGTGCGGCGCTGTCACCTGTGCCCGCGGCAAGAGCGGGCTATCCCAACTCGGTGCCCGCGCAAGAGCGGGCTGTCCAACCCCCGGACCCGCGGAAACGGGCCGTCCAACTCGGTGCCCGCGCAAGAGCGGGCCGTCCAAACTCCTGGGGCGCACGGCCGGACGCGGGCTGGTCAGTGTGTCCGGCTCGTGCCGTGGCGCCCCGCAGCGCATGCTGTTGTGCTCGGCGGCGCATGCCCGATCCGCCCCGTACCGGGCTGGCCGCCACTCGCTGGCCCAGGGCCCCCCGAACCGGCTGGCGACATGCCGACCAGTATGGCTGACCTCGGCTCCAGGCAAGTGCGATTACGAAAAGTCAAAGAATCATTACGTTAAGTAAATCGAAGTGATCCCAGTTCTGGGGGTTTCGCTCACCCTCCAGAAGCCCGGATCGACCCCGGCATTGTCACAAGGAACCTTGCTCCCGCGAGCAGCCTGCGCGAATCCTGCTCACGATCCGGCCCTGATGTTCCGCCGGGGCCGACCCCCCCTCAGCTGTTTCCTTCTTACCGGGCGCCCGCCGAAGCAGGCACGTACCGCCGCCGCCCGACGTACAACATGTCAGGGACGGCCGCGTGTCATTCCGAGCGTTGCTGTGGGATGCCCGCGAGCAGTGCGCGGACCTCGGTCTCCCTGTACCGACGGTGACCACCGAGCGTACGGATGGAGGTCAGTTTCCCGGCCTTGGCCCATCGCGTCACTGTCTTGGGGTCAACTCGGAACATAGTCGCGACCTCCGCCGGCGTCAGCAGCGGCTCAGCCTCGGGTGTGCGTGCAGACATATGTACGGCCTCTCCTCCTGGACCGGTACTGCGATCCTGCGTTGTTGCTTTGCCTGGCTCCGGCTGGAGCCTGCCGTGGATGTCCTATATGGCCCACTGAGACCATATTGCCATCACCAGCGGTGACAAGTTGACCACCAGGAGCAAAGATTCTGTGACAGGTCGCCCCCGTTGCTCCACTCACATAAGTCACGCTGCGTGATTCTAGCGATACGTAACGTCGCAACGGGCGGAATCTGGAAAGTCGTCCTCTGCTACTCAGTTGGCGAGTTCGAGCGCCTCCAATGCCTGCCACCTGCTGTGAAGCCGCTGATACATGGCTGCGGCCAGTTCCGGCTCGCCATCTCCGAGGGCACGGATAGCCGCCGACACCTCGGCCACGGACTGATCGGCACGGAGCGCGGCATCGCTGATCAGGTGGACAAGGCCGCCGTAGTCGAGCTCGACCAGCGAGTGTGGGTGGAACTCCTCCAGCCAGCGCCCGATCTCGGCGAGCTCCGGATAAACCTGGGCCGGCCCTGTCCGGCCGGGGCGGTCGGCAGACCCGCTAAGCCCGCCGCCTGGGCGCGGCGCCCGGCGGCCAGCGCGCGGGCTACCCGGCGCCGCGCCTGCGGCATCGCGGTGGCATAGATCAGCGTCCGGGTCGCGGACGCCGTGGCCGGGCCCCTCGCCTCGGGCTCTGTCGCGCTGCCCAGCACGAGCCATCTCTCCTCTGGCGCGAACGGCGCGAACCATACCGTCGGCACGGACCATGTACAGGCCTGGATGAAGACGCGGAGCGACGAGACCTGGCCCTGCCAGCGGGCGAAGTCCCGGCACGCGCGCTGCATGTCGCCTGGGGCGAACGCCGCCGACAGCAACGGCGCGGAAGTGACCCGCAGCCGGGTGAGGGCCAGCCACGAGCGCAGCCTGCTCTGCCAGGGGCAGATATAGGTAACGCCGTCCGCCCAGCGGACGTACGCGTGCTCGCTTTCCCGCAGAGGCGCGGCGATCGGCGGCAACGCGATCAGCCGGCCGAGCGCTTCAGCCTGCTCCGCTTCGAGTGCTCGGGCGCGCCGCGGCCGATCCGGCGAACTCGCGTACTCCGCCCAGCGCTCACGGTCCGCCTCGCCGAACGCCGAGAGCGGCTCGTAGACGCGGAGATAAGCCGCATACGGCAGCATCATCGCATCGTGGCACGCCCGAGCGTCAGGGAAAATCTCCAGCGGATAACGAGATCATCACCACCGGCGAGGGCTTCGCCCGCGGACACCCGGAGCGAAGGCCATACGCTGGTCGGTGACCTCCGCGCCGTCGAGGCTGCGAAACCAACCGGGAGGGTCACTGCCGTGACCAAAGTGTTCACAAGTCCCCACCGGCCCGCGAACGGTCAAACCGGGCACGAGCAGGTCGTATTCTGCCAGGACACCCCGACCGGCCTCCGCGCGATCATCGCCATCTACTCCACGGCCCTCGGCCCCGCACTCGGCGGCACGCGCTTCTATCCGTATCCAACCGAAGACGATGCCCTGGCCGATGCGCTCAACCTGTCCCGGGCCATGGCGTACAAGAACGCGCTGGCGGGCCTGGACCTCGGCGGCGGCAAGGCCGTCATCATCGGTGACCCGGCGCGGCAGAAGTCCGAAGCGCTGCTCCGCGCCTACGGCCGGTTCATCGAATCGCTGAATGGCCGCTACATCACCGCGTGCGACATCGGTACCTACAGCGAGGACATGGACATCATCGCCCGGGAGTGCAGCCACGTCACGGGCCGGACCGTGCCGAACGGCGGAGCGGGAGACTCGTCCGTGCTGACCGCGTTCGGGGTCTTCCAGGGGATGCTCGCGGCCGCGGAGCACAGTTGGGGGACGCCCAGCCTGGAAGGACGCCGGGTCGGCGTCGAGGGCGTGGGCAAGGTCGGCCGCCGCCTGGTGAGCCACCTGCTCGAGGCGGGTGCGGTGGTCGTCATCTGCGACGTGGACCAAGGCGCGATCGACCGGGTGGTGACCGAGTATCCCGCCGCCATGCATTCAGCCGTGCGGGTGGCCGCGGGGCGCCGCGAGCTGATCGGCGAGGAACTGGATGTCTACGCGCCGTGCGCGCTGGGCAGCGCGCTCGACGATGACACCGTAGCGGCACTCAACGCCAAGATCGTCTGCGGCGGGGCCAACAACCAGCTTGCCCACCCTGGCATCGAGAAGATGCTGGCCGACCGCGGCATCCTCTACGCGCCCGACTACGTGGTGAATGCGGGGGGTGTCATCCAGGTGGGCGATGAACTCGGCGGGTTCGACTTCGATCGGGCCAAGGCCCGTGCGGCCCACATTTTCGCGACAACCAGGAACATCTTCCTGATTGCTGACGAAGAAGGGGTGCCGCCCGCGGTCGCCGCCGACCGGCTGGCCGAGCGCAGGATGTCCGAAGTGGGCAGGCTGCGCAGTATCTGGCTGGGTCCGTGACGGCCTGATGAGGTATGGGCCCGCGGGCGCCACGGGCCGGCCCGGTGACTGAACGGGCGCCCGGGAACCCCATGATCGGGTCCTGCGGAGGCGTAGACGCGGCAAAACAGGTACGGTTGGAGGCGTACGCTGGCTAGAGCGCGTCGCACTTCAAGCGGTGGAGCGGCGACGGGCGTTGTGTCGTGCGTGCGGGCCGCAAATATTCAGTGCTGCATGTGTAAGAGCAGGGAGCAGGGGCCTGACCGAGGCTCCGCACGTTCGAGGGGGTCGAGCCAATGGGGCGCGGCCGAGCCAAGGCCAAGCAGGTAAAGGTGGCACGCCAGCTGAAGTACAACAGCGGCGGCACGGACCTTGACCGGCTGCGGTCCGAGCTGGGTGTCGGCATGGACCAGGACAGGGACCGGCAGGATGCGCACAGCGCAGACCCAGCGGACCCCTACGGTGATCACGCTGACGGCAGCGAAGACGACGAGGACGAGGACTTCGGGGACGAGGACTTCGGGGACGGCCTCAGGCAGAGCGCCGGCCGGTAAGCGGACGCTCCGCAAGAGCGCACACCGGTAGGCCGACGCAATGCAGAGCGCCTCCTGATAAGCCGACGCACCGGCGGAACGCCAGCCAGTGGCCGGCGCTTCAGGAACAGCGGCACGCCCCGGGCGGGCCTCCGCTTCAGGCACAGCGGCGCGCCCGGTGGGCCGGCGCTCAGGCAGGGTGCTGGCCAGTAAGCCGGGCCCCCCCGGTGCCGGGCACAACCTCGCCCAGTACCCAGGCGGGAACGCCCCTGGCGGCCAGCACGCCCAAGGCCCGGTCCGCATCGGTGCGGCCGACCACGGCGGCCATCCCGACTCCCATGTTGAAAACGCGTTCCATTTCATCCCGAGCTACCGCGCCGTACGCCGCGAGCACGCCGAACACCGGCTGCGGGTGCCAGCTACCGCGATCCAGCACGGCGCCGGCGCCGGGCGGCAGGACCCGGCTCAGGTTCGCGGCCAGCCCTCCGCCGGTCACGTGCGCAAAGGCGTGGACGTCGCACTCGGCGGCGAGCGCGAGGCAGTCGCGCGCATAGATGCGGGTCGGCGAGAGCAGCTCCTCGCCCAGCGGACGGCCGAGTTCCGGAACTTCGGCCGCCAGGTCCAGCCCGCCCCCGGGCCGGGCGAGTACGTGCCTGACCAGTGAGAACCCGTTGGCATGCAGCCCCGACGAGGCCAGCGCGATGACCACGTCACCGACCGCCACGCGATCAGGGCCGAGCAGCCGATCCGCCTCCACCACCCCGGTGGCCGCGCCCGCCAGGTCGAAATCGTCCGGGCCGAGGTGGCCCGGATGCTCGGCCGTTTCCCCGCCGACCAGCGCACACCCGGCCTGAACGCATCCTTCCGCGACTCCCGCCACGATCGCCGCCGCGCGCTCCGGCCGTAGCTGGCCGAACACCACGTAGTCAGTCATGAACAACGGCTCAGCACCACAGGTGACGAGATCGTCCACCACCATGCCGACCAGGTCGATGCCGACGGTGCCGTACCTGCCCATCGCGGAGGCGATCACCACTTTGGTGCCCACGCCATCGGTGGACGTGGCCAGCAGTGGCCGCCGGAACGAGGTCAGCCTGGTCGCGTCGAACAAGCCGGCAAAGCCGCCCACGCCACCCAGCACCTCCGGCCCCGCGGTCCGCGCGATGGCGCCCCGCATCAGCTCGACGGCGCGGTCCCCGGCATCGATATCCACGCCTGCCTGGCGGTAACCCGGCCCGCCCCCGGCCACCGTCATGGTCGGGCCGCCGTCACGAGCCTGGCTGTGGTGCACCCGCGGCCACGCTCATGACGGCGGGGCTCTCCAGCAGGTGCTTTCCCCGTTCGGTCTCGGCCACCGGAATCGGGTATTCGCCATCGAAGCAAGCCCGGCAGAGCTTTCCGGCAGGCAGGGTGGTCGCCTCGGTCAGGCCTTCCAGCGAGATGTACCCGAGCGAGTCGGCCCCGATCGACGCCCGGATCTCCTCGACCGACAGACTGCCCGCGGCCAGTTCCGCGCGGCTGGCGAAGTCGATCCCGTAGAAGCAGGGCCACGCCACCGGCGGGCTGGAGATGCGCACGTGCACCTCGGCCGCCCCCGACTCGCGCAGCATGGCCACGATGGCCCGCTGAGTATTGCCGCGCACGATGGAGTCGTCCACCACGACCACCCGCTGCCTGGCGATGACCTCGCGCAGCGGGTTCAGTTTCAGCCGGATGCCCCGCTGGCGGATGGTCTGGCTGGGCTGGATGAACGTCCGCCCCACGTAGGAGTTCTTGACCAGTCCCTGGCCGTAGGGAATGCCGCTGGCCTGCGCGTAACCGATCGCCGCCGGGGTGCCGGACTCGGGCACCGGGATGACCAGGTCGGCCTCGACCGGGTGCTCAGCGGCGAGCATGCGGCCTACCTGAACCCGGGTCGCATGCACACTCCGGCCGGCGATGGCGGTATCCGGCCTGGCCAGGTAGACGTACTCGAACAGACAGCCGCTCGGGTGCGGGCGGGCGAAGGTCCGGGACCGCACGCCTGCCTCGTCGATCGCGATCAGTTCCCCCGGCTCGACCTCACGGACGAACGCGGCGCCCACGATGTCCAGCGCCGCCGTCTCGCTGGCCACCACCCAGCCCCGTTCCAGCCGGCCGAGGACCAGCGGGCGGAAGCCCTGCGGGTCGCGCGCTGCGTACAGGGTCCGCTCGTCCATGAAGACCAGTGAGTAGGCGCCGCGTACCAGCGGAAGCGCGGCCAGCGCGCTCTCCTCGACGCTGCCCATGCGGGGGTCCGCGAACAGCGCCGTGAGCACGTCCGTGTCGGAGGTGGCGCCGTTGCCGGGCATGCCGACGCCGGCGCCGGCCGCGGCGATGGCCGCGAGTTCCAGGGTGTTGATCAAGTTGCCGTTGTGGCCGAGGGCCAGGCTCGCTGTCGGGGTCGACCGGAACGTCGGCTGCGCGTTTTCCCATATCGAGGAGCCGCTGGTGGAATACCGGCAGTGGCCGACCGCGATGTGGCCCCGCAGCGTGGACAGCACGGGCTCGTCGAACACTTGGGCCACCAGGCCCATGTCCTTGTACACCACGATTCGCGCGCCATCGCTGACCGCTATGCCGGCCGACTCCTGGCCCCGGTGCTGCAGCGCATACAGCCCGAAGTAGGCGAGCTTGGCGACTTCCTCACCCGGAGACCAGACCCCGAATACTCCACACGCGTCCCGCGGAGGCCTGTCTGCCGGATCGAGATCATCCGTCAGCCGGCCGTCGGGGTTGACCACTCGCTCAGTCTAGTGACTTATGCCAGCTCATGGGACCACCTGGCAGTGGCAGGTACCCGGAAAGGTCGGCCCGCGGGCCGCTGGCCCTGACCCGGCCATCCGCCATGGCCTGCGCCCATGCCAGGCGCCCCGCCGCCAGCACGACCCAGGTGACCGCGTCCATCTCCACCACATTGGGCGGCGTGCCGCGGGTGTGCCGCGGCCCAGCCACGCACTGCACCGCAGCGTACGGGGGGACCCGGACCTCCACCGCGCGGCCAGGTACCCGCTCGGCGAGCAGGCCGAGCAGGTATGCCACCGCCGCGCGGAGCGCCTCTGACTGTGGCTCGGCGCCGCGATCCAGCGCTTCGAGCACCGCCGCGGCACACGCTGCCCCTAGTACGCCCGCGTCCGCTGCCCCGTCCCACGGGGCGACGCCGAGCGCCGCGCGCTGCGAGTTGAGCGCGGCGAGCACTCGCCCCGGGTCCACGCGGCGCGCTGGCATCGCTGCGACGGTACCCGAAGGGGGACGCGACCAGCTGCCCGGCTGGGGACGTGCACAGGGAGTGCGCAGGTGCATGTTCGTTGGTAATTGTTTTTTGTCCGATTTACCGTAATCGTGGATATAACTGGCCGGGGAGCCCGAGAGCAGGTACTGGTTCGGTTATGACAGGGCCTCAGCGTGGCGCCCGACACCAGCGGAGCCGGGGATCCCGTGCCTGGGTGCTCGGCACCGCCGGGCTGGCCGCCGTAGTGGCCGCGGTCGCGGTCGGGGCGGTCTTGCTGACCAGCCGCGGCACCCCGGCCGCGACGCGCCCCACTCCGTTCGCCACGGATATCAGCAGCTCGCAGGCGGTGGGCCTGGCCAACCTGGGCCCGCCTCCAGCTGGGGACGGGCCTGCCGGGGCCGAGAGCCTGCTCTCGGGATCGCAGGCCGGGCTCACGTTCACGCCAGGCAGCGGGGGCAACACCATCCGGCCCAGCCAGCAGTGGCAGGCGGACCAGATGAGCGACGGGGCGTTTATCCTGGTCTTCACGCCGGACGGGCAGTGCCTGACGGCCGCGGCCACTAGGCACGGCCCCGCTGCCCGGCTGGCCGGCTGCCATCTCGGGCCCAGCCAGCGATGGTCGCACCCCTACCTGGGCACCGATCCCGCCGGCCGGGGCTACTGGCAGCTGCGCAGCATCGCCGACGGGCGCTGCGTCGCGGTAGGCGGCAAACAGCCCGACGGGAGCATCGGCGCGGCCATGCAGCCCTGCTCGTCCTCCAAGGCCTGGCCGCAGCTGATCAGCTTCCTCACCCCGTTCTAACCGCACCCGCTCCGCTAGCCGAACAGGGCGGGGAGGGTGGCGCGGTGGACGGCGGCCAGCTCGTCGAGGGGGATCGTCAAGGCAGCGGGCTCCTCGCTGGCGCTGACCTCAAGAGCGGCGCCGCCGGTGGTACCCAGGATCGCGGCCGGGACGCCGTGCCTGCCCCGCAGGGCCGCGAAGGCCGCTTCTGACCCGGGCCGCACGGCCACCACCGCACGCGCCGCCGACTCGCTGAACAGGAGGGTGAACGCATCACCGGGCAGCGTCACCCGGCATCCCCTCCCGCCGGACAGGCAGCACTCGGCGAGGGCGATCGCGAGCCCGCCATCGGAGAGATCATGCGCGGCGCCCAGCAGCCCGGCCGCCGCCGCCTCGGTGAGCACCGCGGCCAGCTGCCGCTCCGCCGCCAGGTCGACCGCGGGCGGCCGGCCGCCGAGATGCCCGTGCCTCACGTACGCCCACGCCGAGCCGCCGAACTCGGCCGAGGTCCGGCCCAGCAGCAGGATGGTGTCGCCGTCGGCGGCGAAGCCGATGGTGAGCCGGTGCCGCACATCCTGGTGCACCCCGAGCACGCCGACCACCGGGGTGGGGTGGATGGCCGCGCCGGCGGTCTGGTTGTAGAAGCTCACATTTCCGCCGGTCACCGGCACCCCGAGGGTGGCGCACGCGTCCGCGAGCCCGCGTACCGACTCGGTGAACTGCCACATGACGGCGGGATCTTCCGGGGACCCGAAGTTGAGGCAGTTGGTGACGGCCAGCGGGACCGCGCCGGCGGCGGCCACGTTCCGGTAGGCCTCGGCCAGCGCGAGCTGCGCCCCCGCGTAGGGGTCGAGCCGGCTGTAGCGGCCGTTGCCGTCGGTGGCGAGCGCCACACCCAGGTGCGTCCGCTCGTCGACCCGGATCGCCCCGGCATCCTGCGGCATGGCGAGCACGGTGTCACCCCGGACGTGCCGGTCGTATTGCTCGGTGACCCAGGTTTTGTCGGCCAGGCTCGGCGAGGCGAGCAGGGATACCAGGGTGGCGCGCAGCTCAGCGCCGGACGAGGGGCGCGGCAGCGCCTCCGGGTCGCTGGCCGCCAGCTGGTCCTGATCGGCCGGGCGCGCCGCCGGGCGCAGGTACACCGGGCCATCGTCGGCCGCGCTGCCCGGCGCGATGTCGACGACCTGCTCGCCGTGCCAGGTCATCTCCAGCCGTCCGCCGCCGGTCACTTCACCGATCACCGCGGCCGGCACATCCCACCGGGCGCAGATCTCCAGGAAGCGGCCAACGTCGCCGGGCTCGACGATGGCCATCATGCGTTCCTGCGACTCACTCATCAAGATCTCAGCCGGCCCCAGGGCTGGATCGCGCAGCGGGACCGTATCGAGCCGGATCCGCATGCCCACGCCGCCGCCCGCGGCCAGCTCGGCCGTGGCGCAGGAGACCCCGGCGGCGCCCAGATCCTGGATGCCGACGACCAGTCCCGCCGCGAACAGCTCCAGGCAGCACTCGATCAGGAGCTTTTCCATAAACGGGTCGCCCACCTGCACGCTCGGCCGCTTCGCCGACTCGCCACCGCCGAAGGTCGCACTGGCCAGCACGGAGGCTCCGCCGATGCCATCCGGACCGGTCCCCGAGCCCAGCAAAATTACGGCGTTTCCCGGTCCGTGAGCCTCGGCGAGCTTGAGGTCCGCGTGCCGCATGACCCCCACACACAGCGCGTTCACCAGCGGGTTGCCGCTGTAGCAGGGATCAAAGGCCAGCTCACCGCCGATGTTCGGCAGCCCGAGGCAGTTGCCGTAGAAGGAGATGCCGCCGACCACGCCCGGCAGCACCCGGCGGGTATCCGGCGCGTCGGCAGGCCCGAACCGCAGCGCGTCCATCACCGCCACCGGCCGGGCGCCCATCGCGAGGATGTCGCGGACGATGCCTCCCACCCCCGTAGCGGCCCCCTGGAACGGCTCAACGTAGGACGGGTGGTTGTGCGACTCGATCTTGAACGTGACCGCGTATCCCTGGCCAATGTTGACCACGCCCGCGTTGTGCCCGATGCCGGCCAGCAGCGCCCGCGTGGCCGGCGCCTTCTCCGCGAACTGGCGCAGGTGCACCTTGGACGACTTGTACGAGCAGTGCTCGCTCCACATCACCGAGTAGATGGCCAGCTCAGCGTCGGTCGGGCGGCGGCCGAGCAGCTCCTTGATCCGTGCGTACTCGGCGTCGGTGAGGCCCAGCTCGACGTGCGGCTGCGGCTGCTCCGGGGTGGCGGCCGCGCGGGCCACCGTGTCGGCTGGGCTGACCGCCGCGCCCCTGGGCCGGTTCGCGGGCTCGCCACCTACTGGGCTCACCGGCCCGCCATGACGCTCAGGATCGACGTGAAGAAGCCCAGGCCGTCGAGGCCCGGCCCGGTCAGCGGGTCGATCGCGTGCTCGGGGTGCGGCATCAGGCCCACCACGGTGCCGGCCTCGTCGCAGACACCCGCGATGTCGCCCGCGGACCCGTTCGGGTTTCCATCGGAGTAGCGCGCGACGACCTGGTCGGCCGCGGTGAGCGCGGCCAGCGTGGCCGCGTCAGCGACGTAGGCGCCTTCGCCGCTCTTGAGCACCACGGTGATCTCCTGGCCCGGCGTGAATCCGCGGGTCCACGGCGTCGCGGTGGTCCCGATCCGCAGCCGCACGTCGCGGTCGATGAAGCGCAGGCCGACATTGCGGGTGAGCGCACCGGGCAGCAGGTGCGCCTCGCACAGGATCTGGAAGCCGTTGCAGATCCCGAGCACCGGCAGGCCCGCCCGGGCCGCGGGCACAAGCTCGCGCATCACTGGGGCGAACCGGGCGATCGCGCCGCAGCGCAGGTAGTCGCCGTAGGAGAAGCCGCCCGGCAGGATCACGGCGTCCACGCCGCGCAGGTCGTTGTCGCCGTGCCAGAGCGGGACCGGCGCGCCGCCCGCCCGGGTGACCGCGCGGGCCGCGTCCGAGTCGTCGAGCGACCCGGGGAAGGTGATGACGCCCACGCGGGCTGTCATGAGCGGCCTCCAGGGTGAGGGCGGCGCGAGCGGGGTGGCGGGCGGGGTGGGAGCCTAGGCGGCAACGGGGCAGGCGGCAAGTCCGCCTGCAGGCAGATTACCGGGTCAGCCGGCGTCCCTGAGCTGCCCGGCTAGCGGTGTGGCCAGCGGGGTGCCCAGCATGATGTCGGTGCGCAACTCCATTCGCTTCTGGAGCGACACCACGGTGGGCCGGCCCGGGCCACTACTCAGCGTCACGTCGTCCACGCAGGCTCGCATGATCGCCAGCCCGCGGCCGGACTCCGGGAGCGTGGCGAGCTCCTGGCCTTCGGGCGGGTGCCCGGCGGCCCGCTTGCGCATCGCAGAACGAGCCGCCCAGCGGTGCTGCGGGGCCAGGTAGTGCACGGACCGCCACCCCGGGCGCCGCGCCCGGGGCATAACCGGGGACTCGAACCGCCGCCGGCCATTCTGCACCTGGACCAGGCAGCC
The DNA here is from genome assembly GCA_963822825.1 of uncultured Actinomycetes bacterium. Taxonomy (GTDB): domain Bacteria; phylum Actinomycetota; class Actinomycetes; order Streptosporangiales; family Streptosporangiaceae; genus JAWWPY01. Next base: position 17,883 of record CAWGIW010000004.1, read on the forward strand.
GCCCTCGCCTATGCTGGCCACGACTTCATATCTGCGCCCCGCGCCGCCGCGGCTGTGCCTGATCACGTTCGTGCATGCTTCTGTGACAGCGAGGAGAAGGTCGGCGATACCGTCTTCGTCAGCCCCCAGTCTGCGCAACGTGTCGCCCAGGACACGGCGCATTACCGGTACGCTCAGTGCCTCGCGTGGGAACACGAGGCAAAACTTCACGTCCACGGTCGGCTCCTCGGCGCGTCTCATCCGAGCCCGCATCCGCCCTTCGGTTGGCTGACTCCACCGATCACGTTGGCCTATTGATTGGTTCCCCCCTCAGAGCCGGCATAATCGTGAACCCTGGATGAAGACTCGGAGCAGTTGGATCCGGCCGGTCACGCTTCGCGCAGCGAGAACTCCTCGATGACCGGGTTGGCCAGCAGTTCGGCGGCCAGCTCGGCGATCTGCCCGAGCACGGCCTCATCGGCCGGGCCGCTCAGCTCCACCTCGAACCGCTTGCCCTGCCGGACACCGAGCACCTGCTCGAACCCGAGGCGCTTGCAGGCGCCCGCGATCGCCTCACCTTGCGGATCATGAATCTCCGGCTTGAGCATGACGTCGACGACGATCCGGGCCACGCGTGCCTCCCCTTGTGCTCGGCGGCCTCCGCCGCCATCTGCGCCGGCACGCAGCGTACGCGACGGCCCGCCGCCCGTGAGCCAGCAGCCGGGGGTTGCGTGCCAGGCGGGGCCGTCTGCCACGATGGCAGTAGTGACCCATGTCAGGGACACAGCAACACACCGCCCGGGTACTGTCGCGGGGACACGGGACGGACGACCGGCCGGTCGCGGTGATCCTGGGATCGGCCCCGAGAACCGAGGGAGTGGCACGTGACCGTCGACGCCGACGGTGCGGTCACCGCCGCACCGGGATCCCCAAGCCTGGACGGGCAGCAGGGATCACGAGCAGAACTCATTCAGCTCCTCACGCCTGAGGGCGAGCGGGCCGAGCATCCGGACTACCCGCTGGAGCTGTCCGCCGACGAGGTCAAAGGGCTTTACCGGGACCTGGCCCTGGTCCGGCGGATCGACACCGAGGCGATCGCCCTCCAACGCCAGGGCGAACTCGGGATCTGGGCCTCCCTCCTCGGCCAGGAGGCGGCCCAGGTCGGGTCGGGCCGGGCGCTCGGGCCCCGGGACATGGCCTTCCCGACCTACCGCGAACACGGCGTGGCCTGGTGCCGCGGCCTCGATCCGATGAAGCTCCTAGAGCTCTTCCGCGGGGTCAGTCACGGCGGGTGGGACCCGCGGGAACACCGCTTCCACCTGTACACGATCGTGATCGGCAGCCAGACCCTGCACGCCACCGGCTACGCCATGGGCATCCAGCGCGACGGCGCGGTGGGCGAGGACGGTGAGGCCGTCATCGTGTACTTCGGGGACGGCGCGACCAGCCAGGGCGATGTCAGCGAGGCGTTCATCTGGGCGTCGGTGTTCAACGCGCCGGTCGTGTTCTTCTGCCAGAACAATCAGTGGGCCATCTCGGAACCGCTGGAACGCCAAAGCCGCATCCCGCTCTACCAGCGGGCCAGCGGTTTCGGATTTCCCGGCGTCCGGGTCGACGGCAACGACGTCTTCGCCTGCCTGGCGGTCACCAAGAAGGCCATGCAGGCCGCACGGGAAGGCCAGGGCCCCACTCTCATCGAGGCCTTCACCTACCGGATGGGCGCGCACACCACGACCGACGACCCGACCAGGTACCGGCTCGCCAGCGAGCTGGAGGCGTGGAAGCTGAAGGACCCCATCGAGCGGGTCAAGGCCTACCTGGTCCGCAGCGGCTCCGCGGACCCGGCCTTCTTCGAGGACATCGAGGCCGAGGCGGAGCAGATTGGCCGGCACATCAGGCAGGCGTGCCGGGCGATGCCCGACCCAGGGCCGCTGACGATCTTCGAGAACGTCTACGCCGAGCCGACCTCGCTGCTGCGATCGGAGCGCGAGCAGTACGCCGCCTACCTTGACTCGTTCACCGGCGAGGAGGCGGCCCGATGACCAGGCTGACCCTGTCCAAGGCGATCAACGAGGGCCTGCGCAAGGCGCTGGAGAACGATCCCAAGGTCCTGATCATGGGCGAGGACGTGGGCAAGCTGGGCGGCGTCTTCCGGGTCACCGACGGGCTGCAGAAGGATTTCGGGGACATGCGGGTGATGGACACGCCGCTCGCGGAGTCCGGGATCATCGGCACCGCCATCGGGCTGGCCCTGCGCGGCTACCGGCCGGTGTGCGAGATCCAGTTCGACGGTTTCGTGTACCCGGCGTTTGACCAGATCGTCAGCCAGCTGGCCAAGCTGCGGATGCGCTCGCTCGGTCACATCAGCATGCCGGTGACGATCCGGATTCCGTGTGGCGGCGGTATCGGGGCGGTGGAGCACCACAGCGAGTCGCCGGAGGTGCTCTTCGTGCATACCGCCGGGCTGCGCGTGGTGGCCTGCGGGGATCCCGCGGACGCCTACGCCATGATCCAGCAGGCGATTGCCTGCGACGACCCGGTGATCTTCTTTGAGCCGAAGCGGCGGTACTGGGACAAGGCAGAGGTGGACATCGCGGGGGGGCTGGCCGCCGCGCAGCCGCTGGAGACGGCCCGCACCGTGATTGAGGGCACCGACGTGACGGTCCTCTGCTACGGGCCGATGGTCAGAACCTGCGCCGAAGCCGCGGTGGCGGCCGGCTCCGAGGGACGCTCGGTCGAGGTGATGGACCTGCGCTCGCTGTCCCCGCTCGATACCGAGACGATCTTCGCGTCGGTGCGGCGGACCGGGCGCTGCGTCATCGTGCACGAGGCGCCGATCACCGGGGGGCTCGGCGCGGAGATCGCGGCGCGCGTCACCGAGGAATGCTTCTACCACCTCGAGTCCCCGGTGCTGCGGGCGTGCGGGTTCTCCACCCCGTACCCACCGTCCCGGCTGGAGGATCATTACCTACCCGACCTGGACCGGGTGCTGGACGCCGTGGACCGCACGTTCACCTACTGAGGGGGCACGCCATGACCGAGGTGAAGCAGTTCCGGCTGCCCGATGTCGGCGAGGGACTCACCGAGGCGGACATCGTCACCTGGCACGTCAAGCCCGGCGACCGGGTGACCGTCAACCAGGTGATCGTGGACATCGAGACGGCCAAGGCGGTCGTCGAGCTGCCGTGCCCATACGAGGGCGTGGTCACCGGCCTGCTCGTGCCGGAGGGCCAGACCGTGGATGTCGGAACGCCGATCATCGCGGTCGACGTGGACGACGATGCCGGGCCAGCCGCCGCCGGGGCGGCGGCCGGCGGACGCGGGGGTGGGGGACGCCGGGACCGGGGACTCCGGGACCGGGGACTCCGGGACCGGGGACTCCGGGACCGGGGACGCTGGGGGCGGCGGGGCGCCCGTAGACCCCGCTGCGATCGCGGCGGCCGGGCCGCACCCGTCGCCGGAGGACCTCCTTCCGCCGCTCCCGGTCGGCAGTTCCGCCGAACCGGGGCGGACGGGGCGCCGGCCCCGGGAGAACAACGGCAGGCCGTGCTGGTGGGCTATGGGGTCAAGCTGAGCGCTACCACCCGGCGCCCGCGTAAGGGACCAGCCGCGGGTTTTCGTTGGGGAGAAGGTTCTTCGGTCAGCCGCCCGGCCGCGGACCCGGCCGTCGGCCTGGCCGCCGGGGGACCGGTCGCGTTGACCAAGCCGCCGGTCCGCAAACTCGCCCGGGACCTCGGCGTCGACTTGGCTGGCCTCTCCGGAACCGGCCCGGGCGGCTCGATCACCAGGGACGATGTCCAGACCGCGGCGGGCGGGCCCGCCCCGGTGGCGGCGCACCGGACGACCGCCACACTTCCCCGCGAGGAGCGGATCGCGATCCGGGGGGTGCGCAAGCACACCGCGGCGGCGGTCACGTCCAGCGCGTTCGCCGCGCCGCACGTGACCGAGTTCCTCCAGATCGACGTCACGGCCACGATGAACGCGGTGGAGCAGGTCAGCGGGCTGCCCGAGTTCGCGGGCGTCCGGGTGTCGCCCCTGCTGTTCGTGGCGAAGGCACTGCTCATAGCGGCCGGACGGTACCCGATGATCAACTCATCGTGGGACGAGGGCGCGCAGGAGATCGTGGTCAAGCACTACGTGAACCTGGGCATCGCGGCCGCCACCGAGCGGGGCCTGATCGTGCCCAACATCAAGGATGCCCACGCGCTGACCCTGCCGGAACTGGCCCAGGCCCTGGCCAGCCTGGCCGCGACCGCGCGGGCGGGCAAGATGACCCCGGCCGACCTGACCAGAGGGACGATCACGATCACCAACGTGGGCGTCTTCGGGGTGGACTCCGGCACCCCCATCCTCACCCCGCCCGAAGCGGCGATCCTCGCGCTCGGGCAGATCAAGGACGCGCCCTGGGTCGTGGCCGGGCAGCTTGCGGTGCGCAAGGTGACGACCTTGTCGCTGTCCTTCGACCATCGCATCGTGGACGGGGATCTCGGGTCGGCGGTGCTCCGCGACGTGGGCGCGATGCTGCACGACCCGCTGCGCATACTCGCCTGGTCCTGAATGGCCCAGGCCCGAGGACACCGAGAAAGGAAGGGACACGATGTTCCGGCACGTTGTGCTATTCGGCTGGACGCAGGACGCCACGAAGGCCCAGCAGCTCACCCTGGCCGACGAGTTGCGCAAGCTGCCCGCGGCCGTGGACTCGATCCGGGCGTATCACGTCGGCCCGGACGCCGGGGTGAACCCGGGGAAGAACTACGACTTCGCGGTGGTGGCCGACTTCGACGACGCGGACGGCTACCTGGTTTACCGTGATCATCCGGCGCACCGGGCGGTCGTCGAGGACTACGTGAACCCGATCGTCGCCCGGCGGGCCGGCGTCCAGTACGAGATCTGACGGGCGGCCCGCGGGCGGGCGCGGGCGGCCCGATTGGTCAGAACGCCTCTTCGGGCAGTTCCATCAAGTCGAGCGTGGTGTCCTCGGCGATCTGGCACTCCACTGACAGCCTCGGCAGGACCGACTGGCTGAAGAACAGCGCCGTGGCGATCTTGCCTTGGTAGAACGCCGCGTCGCGGCTGCCCGCCGGGACCCCCTCATCGAGGGCGCGGAGAGCCACCTCCGCCTGGCGGTCGAGCAGCCAGCCGATGATGAGATCGCCGAGCGCCATCAGCAGCCGGGTCGTGTTCAGGCCGGCCCGGTACACCTCGGCCGGCTCCTCCACCGAAGCCAGCGCGAACCCGGCCATGGCCGCCACCATGCGCTCGACATCGCCCGCGGCCACGGCGAGCGCGGCCCGCTCGGCCTTGAGCCGGCCATTGCCGGCGTCGCTGGCGGCGAAGTCCCTGATCTCGCCCAGCAAGGCACCGATCGCCTGGCCCTCGTCGCGCAGGATCTTGCGGAAGAACAGGTCTAGCCCCTGGATCGCCGTGGTGCCCTCGTACAGGCTGTCGATCTTGGCGTCCCTGACGTACTGCTCGATCGGGAAATCCTGGATGAAGCCGGAGCCGCCGAAGGTCTGCAGGGACAGCGTCAGCAGTTCGTAGGCGCGCTCGGAGCCGACCCCCTTGACGATGGGGAGCAGCAGGTCATTGATCCGGGCCGCCATGTCGTCCTCGCGGCCGCGGGCGGCCGCGACCTGCAGCGCGTCCTGGTAGGAGGCCGTGTACAGGACCAGCGCGCGCATGCCCTCCGCGTAGGCCTTCTGCAGCATGAGCATCCGGCGGACGTCGGGGTGGTGAATGATCGTGACCCGCGGCGCCGTCTTGTCGGCCATGCGGGTCAGGTCGGCACTCTGCACCCGGGTCTTGGCGTAGTCCAGGGCGTTCAGGTAGCCGGTGGACAGCGTGGCGATGGCCTTGGTCCCGACCATCATCCGGGCATTTTCGATGATCATGAACATCTGCTTGATGCCCTCGTGCACCCCCCCGACCAGGGTGCCCACCGCCGGGCGGTCCCCGCCGAAGGTGAGCTCACAGGTGGTCGAGGCCTTCAGGCCCATCTTGTGCTCGACCCCGGTGACTTTGACGCCGTTGCGCTCCCCCGGCTCACCGTCGGAGTCGACCAGGTACTTGGGCACTAGGAACATGGACAAGCCCTTGGTCCCGGGCCCGTGTCCCTCGGGTCGGGCCAGCACCAGGTGGAAGATGTTTTCCGCCATGTCGTGCTCGGCACTGGTGATGAACCGCTTCACGCCCTCGATGTGCCAGGTGCCATCGGGCTGCCGCATCGCCTTGGTCCGGGCGGCCCCCACGTCCGAGCCGGCCTCCGGCTCGGTGAGCACCATGGTCGCGGTCCACTTGCGCTCGATGGCCTGCTTCGCGAAGCGCTTCTGCTCCGGTGTGCCGACCCGCCAGAGAACCTGCGCGAACGACGGGCCGCCCGAGTACATCCAGACGGCCGGGTTCGCGCCCAGGATCAGCTCGGCGACGGCCCAGCCGAGTGAGCGGGGCGCGCCGGTCCCGCCCAGCTCAGGCGGCAGGTCAAGGCGGTACCACTCGGCGTCCATGAACGCGGCGAAGGACTTCTTGAACCCTTCCGGCATGCGCACCGATCCGGTGACCGGGTCGAAGACCGGCGGGTTCCGGTCAGCATCGGCGAAGGATTCGGCGAGCGGGCCGCTGGCCAGCCTGTTGACCTCGCTGAGGATGCCGCGGGCGGTCTCCTCGTCCACATCGGGATAAGGCTCAGCCCCGAGCAGATCCTGCCGCTTGAGCACCTCGAAAAGGTTGAACTCAATGTCACGGAGGTTGCTCTTGTAGTGACCCATCGTCGCCCCCGGGTTCCAGACCTAAATGCTACCGACCAGTAACTTAGGATACTACCCGGAAGTAGCCCAGATGGCCAGGCGGCGCCGCTAACGCGCGGCCCGGCGTGCGGGGCCAGCCGCCGGAGCGGGCGGCACGGCCGGGGATGACCTATTTCAGGATGTTGACGGCTCGCGCGATCACGAGCGCCCCTACCGCGAGTGACACCGCCGACTGGACCAGCATGGTGAGCTTGGCCCAGCGGGCCAGCGGCATGACGTCGGTGGGACTGAACGCGGTCGCGTTCGTGAATGACAGGTAAAGATAATCAACGAACTGCGGCTCCCAGTCGGCCGGCGTCAGTTCTTGGACCGTCATCTGCGGGAACAGCAGATCCGGGTGCTGGAATGTACCGTGGGCCCGATGTACCGGGCCGCCCCGGTCGAACTCCCAGTACCACAGCGCGAACGCGATCACGTTGGTCGCCCACACCGAAGCCCCGGTGGCCAGCAGCGGTGCCGCCGTGTCGCCGGCCCGGCCGTCCAGGATGGCCCGGACGAGCAGCACCGCGGATGTCGCGTTCGCGAGCGTGACCAGGAAGATCAGCACGATGCTGGCCAGCCGGACAAACCTGGACCGCCGCTCGATCCGGACCGGGTTCGCCGCGATGAGGCCGACCAGCAATCCGGTCTCCAGCGCCGGGATGACCGCGCGCGGCAGGAACCGCAACTGGTTCGGCAGCAAGGTCTGCAGCACGATGGCCGCGAGCACGATCAGGGTGACTGGCCACCGCGGCTCACCCCGTGTCCGGCGCCGCCAGGCCGGCAGGATGTTCTGGGCGCGGTGCACGGCGGCGTGCTCGGCCTGGTTGAGCAAGGCGTACCACACCCGGCTCCGCGGCCAGCGCTGCTCCCGCACCGGTCCGGCTTGGCCCAGCTCCTCTGGTGGCCTCAGCTCCTCTGCTGGCCCCAGGCTCCGCGCCGGTCCTGGGTTCTCCGGCGGGCGCGGGTTCTCCGGCGGGCGCGGGTTCTCCGGCGGTCCTGGGTTCTCCGGCGGTCCTGGGTTCTCCGGCGGCCCCGGCTCCCCCGGCTCCCGCGGCGGCCATGGTTCGGACATCTGCCCATTGTCGTCGCTGCGCTTCGGCCGCACGCCCGGGACCGCGGGACGCACCCAGCCATTCCGCGAAACCGAATCTCGTTCTAGGGTGGTCGCCATCAGCACAACCACTGGGCCTATCAAAAGTTCGCGTTACTCAAACTACCCTCAGTGGCCGCCGCGGGCCTGACCTGCACCGGTTTGAATAACGCTCACTGGCAGCGAGGTGGATCATGGCACTTGGCCTGAATCGGGAGCACCTGGAGCTGGCGCAAGCCGTCCGGGGATGGGCGAATCGTCACTGCCCAGCCGAGGTTGTCCGAGCTGCCATCGACGGGCCGGACGCGGGATCGGCCCAGTACACCAGCACGCTCCGGCCGCGCCTCGCCGAGCAGGGCCTGCTTGGCCTGCATGTCCCGGAGGAGCATGGTGGCCAGGGATACGGGATCACCGAAGCCGCGGTCGCGCTGGAAGAACTCGGCCGCGCGCTGGTCCCCGGCGGCTTCCTGCCCACGGTGCTGGCCAGCGCGGTGCTCCTCGCCGGGAATGGGCCCGCCAAGCTGATAGCCGGCCTGGCCGACGGCTCTGCCACCGGCGCGGTCTCGCTGGCCCCCGGGCTGGTGGGTGAAGCTGGGCCACGCGATGGTCTGATCCTCGACGGCACGTCATCCCCGGCGCTGGGCGCCTCCCTGGCCGACATCGTGGTCCTGCCCGCCCAGACCGATCAGGGCGAGGTCTGGCTGGCGGTGGACGCGGCCGACCTCGAGATCGCCGCGCTGGACGGTCTTGACCTGACCCGGCCGTTGGCCCGGGTCCGCGCGGACCACGTCTTTGTGCCGGCGGAGCGGATCATGACGGGCCTCAGCTCTGCGATCGTGACCGCTCTCGCCGCGACCTTGTTCGGCGCGGAAGCCTGCGGTGTCGCCGACTGGGCGGTGCACACGGCCGCCGAGTACGCCAAGATCAGGCATCAGTTCGGCCGGCCGATCGGCCAGTTCCAGGCGGTGAAACACAGGTGTGCCTGGATGCTCACCGCGGCGGAACAGGCGGCCGCGGCCGTCTGGGACGCGGCCCGGGCGCAGCCGGGCAACGCCGACGGTGACCAAGGCCGGGAAGCTGAATTCAGCGCTGCCGTGGCCGCCGTGGTGGCCGTCGATGCGGCCGTCAACTGCACGCACGAATGCATTCAGGTGCTCGGCGGCATTGGTTACACCTGGGAACACGACGCCCATCTCTACTACCGCCGCGCGCTGTCGCTCCGCGCGCTGCTCGGGCCGTCCGGTGAGTGGGCGCAGCGGGCGGCGAGCCTGGCCCTGGAGGGCGTGAGCCGACCGCTGCAGGTGGACCTGCCCGCGGGAGCGCAGCCACTGCGAAACCAGATCCGGGACGAGCTAGCCGCCATCGCGGCGGCCGAGCCGTCGGCCCGCACCGAGCGGCTCGCCGCGGGAGGATGGGTGACGCCCCATCTGCCCCGGCCGTGGGGCCGTGGCGCCGATCCGCTTGAGCAGATCGTCATCGCCCAGGAGATGAAGGCGGCCCGGCTGCGCGGCCCGGCCCTGGCCATCGGTGCATGGGTGGTTCCGGCCCTGGTCCAGTACGGGACGCCGGAGCAGCAAGAGCGTTTCCTGCCACCGACCCTGCGCGGCGAGCTGATCTGGTGCCAGTTGTTCAGCGAACCCGGGGCCGGTTCCGACCTCGCGGGGCTGTCCACCCGGGCCGAGCGGGTGAAGGGGGATGGGGAAGGGGGTGGGGGCTGGCGGCTGACCGGCCAGAAGATCTGGACCTCCCTAGCCAAGCAGGCCGCCTGGGCCATCTGCGTGGCCCGCACTGATCCGGCCGCGCCCAAGCATGCGGGGATCACTTACTTCCTGGTCAACATGAGCACGCCCGGCGTGACGGTGCGGCCGCTGCGGGAGATCACCGGCGATGAGATGTTTAACGAGGTCTTCCTCGACGGCGTCACCGTGCCCGACAACCTCGTGGTCGGCGAAGTCAACGGAGGCTGGCGGGTCGCACGGACGACACTGGCCAACGAGCGGGTATCGCTGTCGGCGTCCTGGACATTCGGATGCGGCGTTCCCGAGCTTCTCGACACTGTGCGTGACATCGGCAAGGAACCGGGGCAGGCCCTGCTCGAACAGGCCGGGCGGCTGGTCAGCGAAGGGCACGCGATCGACCTGCTCGGCGTGCGGGTAACCCTCAAGCAGTTGTCGGGGACCGAGCCAGGCGCCACGGGCAGCGTGCGCAAACTGCTCGGCATGAGGCACGCGCAGCAGGTCGCGGAGGCGTGCTGGGCCATGCAAGGGGCGGATGGCGCGCTCGCCAGCTCCCGCTGGGCCCGGGCCGTGCTCTTCACCAGGGCGCTCACGATCGGCGGCGGTACCACGGACATCCAGCTCAACATCATCGGCGAGCGGATCCTGGGCCTGCCCCGGGATCCTGAGCCGTCCGGCTGAGGCCTGCCGCGCAGCCGGAGACTGCCGGCAAGCCGAGGGAGTGCCGGGCCAGCCGGACCGCCGCGCATCCCGCAGGTCAGGCAACCTCGTCACGCAAATTAGAGGCCTGGGCTCGCCGGCCGGGTTAGCCCTCTTTGCCCAGAAGCCGCGCTAGCCTACTGCCAGTCGGCATCACGGGAGGGCCTTGACATCATCCGCCGCCCTGGAGGGCGTGAATTCCAGCCGCGACCTGCGGTCGCGCTGTTGGTTCGCGGCTGCGCGCCGTGCCCGACTGCGCAAGAAACCTCCCCGCGCTGCCACCGCACGTCCCGCGACGGTCATTCACGCCAGCGGCTTGGTTATCGCCGCCGACTCATTGACCGTACCGCCGCCCACCGACAAAACGGAGGGAGGGAAGCGACGCTTCCTCCCCCGGCCTGGCCGCCGGGGTTCCGCGCTGCGACCTTAATGACGGACGGTCAGGACGGATCATTGAACGGGCCTCGAGGGCCCGGGGCGCGCGATCGCCGGTGGCCTGGACCGACCCAGCCGTCGTCGGGGCCGCCTGACCAGGCCGGCGCTGACCAGCCGGACATTCCCGCGCCCAGGCCCGGCTATTACCCACCGCCTCCCCGCCCGACCGTCCCCGGCCGCCGGGCGCTCCCGGTCACAGCCGAGCAGCAGGCGATGAACCGCATCCTCGCGGGAAAGCACGTCCGGCGCCGCCGCATGCTGCTCGCCCTCAGTGGCGCGCTGTCGGCTCTGGTGCTGCTCCTCGCCGACGAGCGCATGGGGTCTGACCAGTTACGTCAACGACACCATCAGGCGGGTCAACGCGGGGACCGCCGGGACGCCGTCGGGCGGTCCGCTGAATGTCCTGCTGGCCGGGGTGGACCTGCGTCGCGGCTTCGACCACGCGGCAGCAGGACGCCTTGCACGTGGGGCACGTCGTGAGCGCGAACTCTGACACGATGATGCTGATCCACGTGTCGGCCGACCGAAGCCGCGTGACGATCATCAGCCTGCCGCGGGACTCCTGGGTGCAGCTCCCCGGGCACGGCATGAACAAGATCAACGCGGCGTTCGGCCTGGGCGGCCCATCGCTGATGGTGAGGACCGTGGAGGTCAACACCGGGCTCACCATCAACGACTTCATCCAGGTCAACTTCCTCGGCTTCGTCAAGGTCATCGATGCCCTCGGCGGCGTGAACATCTGCCTGCCCTACGCGGTGAACGACCCAGATAGCGGCCTGGACCTGACCGCGGGCGTGCATCACGTGGACGGCCTGACCGCGCTCGAATACGCGCGGGACCGGCACTCCTTCGCTCTCTCCGACCTGGCCCGGATCCAGAATCAGCAGCGGCTGCTCGCGTCGCTGCTCGGCGAGGCGATCACTTCCGGCACGCTGGCCAACCCGATCAAGCTCAGCAGCTTCCTGCGGGCGGCCGTGGCCGCCATCACGGTCGACCAGGACCTGAACGTGACGGCACTGGCCAACCAGTTGCGGGGGATCTCACCCAGGAATGTCAGCTTCATGACCGTCCCGCTCGCGAGCACGAACTACCTGACCGCGACCGGGCAGTCCGCCGTCCTGTGGGACGCGGCCACCGCTCACGCGCTCTTCACGGAGCTGAGAAACGACAGCCCGGTGGCAAAGCCGACTCCGACGCCGCACGGGAAGGGCTCGGGCCTGCGGCCCAGCCAAGTGTCGCTTGACGTCTACAACGGGACCATGATCGGCGGCCTGTCGGCCGGCACCGGCGCTGACCTGACCCGGCTCGGCTTCCCGGTGACCGCCGGCCTTACCTGGTCCAGCCAGGACATCTTGCAGACCCTCATCGATTACCCGCCGGGGCACCAGGCCGCTGCTCAGCTCGTCCAGCGCGTCTTGCCTGGTGCCGCCCTCCGTCAGGTGAGCGGCCTGGCGAAAATCAGGATCGTGCTCGGGCTCGATGGCCACACCGTGACCGGGACGTCAGCCTCGGCGGGCCAGGGTACTGCGGCCGGCACGGCAAGAACGGCCGCCGAGTACGCCTGCCGGTAATCGCCTGCCGCTAATCCTGCGCACCCGGCAGGCCATAGGTCAGCTGGCAGGTGTGCCGTCGCCCGCAGGAGGAGTAGCACCCGTCGGCGGCGTGGCACCCGTCGGCGGTGTGGCATCCGGGGCGGGAGGCGTGCCGCCATCCGTGTCGCCGAGGCCCTGGTCGGCCTCCTGGCGAGAGAGCGCCTCGACGAGACGGTCGATCTTTTCCTTGTTACCGGCGCCGGCCCGGCCGGTGCGCTCGGCGTAGACGGCTGCGCCCAGGTCGCGGAAGATGGCGTCGGCCCGCCGCTTGGCCTGGGCCTGGTCAAGTTTGACCTTGCCCTCGCGCGCCGTTTCCTGCGCCTTCTGGGCGAGCACAGTGCTCTGCTCCCTGACCCTGTCCATGAATCCCATGTCTGCCTCCTTGGATGGCAGCCCGCGGGGACCCGCCCGGGACTGGCTTCCGGCTGTCTAGCCCAGCCGCTATCCACCAGCCTATGACCGAGCCGGGGAAGTCCGGGAAACCCCATGGCGCCCGGCCGCGGAACCGCAGCGCCGGCGGGACACGGCTCCGTGCCTCGATGCTCTGCCCCCGCTCAGGGCCGCAACTCGTCGAGGATCGCGGCGATAACGCCGGACTGGCTGACGTGCGGGCAGTGGCCGCCGTCGATCTCGACCGGCTCGACTCCCAGGCGCTCCCGCGCGGCCGTCCTCATCCACTCCGGCCGCAGCGTCCGATCATCCAGGGGAAGCACGAAGGTCGAGGGCACGCCTGTCTCGACTGGACTGGGCGCCTCCTGGTAGACCGCTGTGGGATTGAACAGCCGAAGCGTCGACAACCCCCAGCGCAGGGTGGCCAGGTCACAGTCATGGAACAGGAAATAGGCGGCCACCACCGGATCGGTGGCTGCCAGTTGAGCGGCCGACCGCCACTCCGAGCTGAACATTTCGTCGGCCGCGGCCTGAATCTCGCCACGGAAGCTGCGGCCTGCTGGGCTGGGAATGTAAGCGGCCAGCCAGACCAGATGACTGGCCCGCAGTTCGCGGGCGAGCGCTGGAAGCAGCGCGCCAGCACCCGAATGCGCCACGACGACGGGCCGGTCCAGTGCGCCGGCCACCTGATCGACCGCGATACGTGCATAGTCAGCTGCCAGTAGGCCCGGCTGATCGGCCGGCAGGTCGAGCATCTGCACCCGGTGCCCGCGGCGGCTCAGATCCTCGGAGAGACGCTGCCACCCCGCCGGCGACTGCGTTGTGCCGTGCCCCAGTACGTAGTCCACGCCCTGCTCCAACTGCCGCTGATGACCGCTCCGGAAGGTCCGTGCCACCCAGCCCATCCCAAGCGGTGGCCGTGCGGCCGAAAACAAAGATAGGCCACCGGGAAACCGCCAGCGGCCAATGAGCCCGGGTACCCCGTTACCTCGGTCAAATGGCGCGGCGGCGCGACGGTCACCCAAGGCCGCGACAGCATTCGCCGGTGGCCCGCGGCCAGGTGTGATCATTAGCCACGTAACGCAGCTCAACTTGGTCCCGATGCCCGGACCAGCTCAGGTCCAGGGTCCAGCATCCGGCCGCGGGAAGGTTGACATATGACGGGCCCGGACCACCGGGAATCTCCCGGATGGCGGTCCGGCCGGTGCCATTAAGCGTCGCCCGGATCTTTAGCGGGGCACTTGACTGCTGGGCAAGCCTCGACACCCAGAGGATCTTGTTCGCCTGGTCAGCAAGCGGCGGCGCGTGCAGAGCGTCGCGGCGGGCCCAGAGAATGGCGACGATATTGCCTCGTGTACCTATCACATGCGCCATCGCCTGGCCCGGCGGCTGGAAGCCAGAACGGGCCCAGGGCGGCAGAGGGCTGATGGTCGGTGCCGCCGAGCAACCGCCGGCCGCCGCCGCGGCGCTAGTTCCCGAAGGCACGCCGGCGCTACTGCCTGACGAGTGCGCCGGAGCTGGCGGCTGGCCGGAGGAGCACCCAGCCACAGCCACCATGGCCAGCAGGACCAGCGCGTGACGGCGCCTCATACTCCGGACCGTATGCCTGGCCATGGCTCAGCGCTACCCGGCGCACGCCAATCCGTGCTTCTGCTCGCTGCCAGCCGGCGACCGCGAAGAGTACTTTCCCGAAGGAAACGCGAAGCGCCCTTGCCGGTGGAGGGGCACCCCTGCACACTGAGCGGGCCATCCCGGACCCTGGCCTCGTCACGGCTCGCGGAGGCCCGGGTGTGCGGACATCGCCGGGAGCGATCCAAAGGCTTGGAAGGCTGCGACTACGCCCGGCCAGAGCAGCGCCCATCGCCATGTGGCGAACATCCTGGCGAAGCTGCGGCTGCCCACCCGCGCCGCGGCTGCCGCGCGCCGCGCGCAGCGGGCTGCTGTGACCGCCTAACGAAAAGCAGTGGCGATGGCCTGATTGGGCCATCGCGAGATGGCTCGTACATGCGATGACGTGACGGCGGCGAGCTGGTGGACTTGCTTGCGAGTGGAATCGGCTAGTCACCGACCGGAATCAGCTCAGCGGTAACCACCATGCCAACCGCGATGACTCAGCAAATCGGAGGAAGTGCCATGTCTCTCATCACCGCCGAGATCCAAGCTGTGAAGGACGCCCACCGCAAGACCTGGGCATCTGGTGACTACGCAAGGATCGCCGAGCTTGTCACCGACGTCGGCGAGCGAGTCGTGGAACGCGCCGGCGAGCAGGCTGGCTCGGACGTACTGGACGTGGCCGCGGGTACGGGCAACGCCTCGATCCCCGCCGCCCGCGCTGGCGCTCAGGTCATTGCCACGGACCTCACCCCCGAGCTGTTCACCGCCGGCCGCCAGCGCGCGAGCGAGGCCGACGTGCAGGTCGAGTGGCTCGCCGCCGATGCAGAGGATCTGCCTTTCGAAGACGAGCGCTTCGATTATGTGCTCTCGAGCCTTGGCGTGCAGTTCGTCCCCCGTCACGAGGTCGTCGCCCGCGAGCTCGTACGCGTTTGCCGCACCGGCGGGGCCATCGTCCTCGGCAACTGGGCCGCGGAAGGCTACATCGGGCGAGTCGTTGATTGAATCAACTCGTCTGTGCGCCGAAGATCTGGGAGGTCGTCAGGTGGGGTACACGACCTCAATGTGGCTCGGCTTCGGTGAAGCGCTCGCTGCCGTTGCCGGTGCGCTGACGGGCCTGCTGTTCGTTGCGGTCTCCGTCAAGAGTGACGCGCTGGCCGCGTCACGCAGCCTCAGCTCCCGCGCCGCGCAAACTCTGGTGCTGTTCATGACCTCAGTGTTCACCGCGGTCTTGCTTGTGGCTCCCCAGCCACCGGCAGCCCTGGGTTCGGAGCTGCTAGCTGTGGCCGTCGTCTCGGCCACAACCCTTCTCATCTTGGACCGGCGAGCTGGTCACGGTTCCGATCAGAGCGTGGCCCGCTACATCGAAAGGTTCTCCCCCAACACGATCACCGCCGTGCTCGTTGGCGTTGCCGGGCTCACCTTCCTCCTGAAGGCCGGTGGTGGCTTGTACTGGCTGATCCCCGCCGCTACGGCGAGTCTCCTTGGCGGCGTGGTCAACGCGTGGCTGTTCCTCGTCAAGGTGACCAGCTAGTCCTATTGCCCCCCTGCTGGCAAAGATCGTGGATGTGACCATCTGGCCTGGCCCGTCCGAGGTAAATGCCTATGTGGCGTATCCGTGAATGACTGTGACTGACCGCTGGTCGCCGTCCGATCGGGCAGGCGGCGGGCACATTGAGTCTCCCGTCCGGTGTCTAGGTTGCACCGTCGGCTGCATAGGCTGGCCTGCGCGACTGCGGCGCGGGCGGCTGTCGTTTCCACACCCACGTCCCATACGACCAGTAACGGAAAAGGCTGCCAAGCCCGATGCCAGCCACCAGGGCCACGTTGTATGGAAGCTTGTCATGCAGGTCCAGTATGTCCGTACTGAACCCGAGGCAGGCGAGCTGGATGGCCAGCCCAGCGGTCGTTAGCATAAAGAACAGGAGGCCCTCACGGGCTACGGCGCGGTGCTGACGATGCCGAAACGTCCAGTAACGGTTGCCTGCGTAAGAGACGACCACGGCCATGGCGGTGGCGATCATGGTCGAGGTGAGCGGTCCCACCCCAGCCTGGAAGTGCAGCAGAAAGGTGCCAGCGTCGGTAACCAGGAAGGCCGATGCGCCGACAACGCTGAACACGGCCAGCTCAAGGCTTAGCTGCCGGAACCTGCCAGAGACCGGGCGCATGAGCCTTATCGGCTGCGGGGTACTCGCTGGGTACCGGTGAGCTGGCGCGGGCTGAGCGGTCTCAGCGGGCGTTGCCTCCGCCCGCCACACCCATTTCTTGTACGACCAGTAGCGGAACAACGTAGTCAGTGCTATGCCGCCGTTTACGGCGATGTTGTAGGAGAGCTCGCTGTCTAGGTGGAGCGGGTAGGTGAGCACGACGGGCACCTCAGAGATGGCCGCGCCGATGCCGTTCACTCCGAAGAACATGGCGGTCTCCCGCCCCAGGCCGGTGCGCTCACGGTGCCGGTACGTCCAGTAGCGGTTGCCCACAAAGGTGACGGCAGTGGCGATCACGATGGCTATCGCGTCAGCGCTGAGGCGGCCCAGCCCGGCGTGGTAGCGCAGCAGGTTGGCAAGGCCGTCCGTGACCACCAGGCCGACAAAGCCGACCACACCGAAGCGGGCGCCCTCGTGGATCAGATCGCGGAACCTGGCATACAGTGCGCGCACGAAGATCACCCGGCCAAGCGTAGCCACACCCGGCCGCTTAGAGCCGCAGATCATTAACACGCTGTCTTGATCTTTGAAGCGATCGTGATGCCCTCTGCGGTCGCGAGTCTGGACAGATCGTCCAGGGTGGCGAGCCGGTGCGGACCGGGCTGGATGGTGTATTCGGCCTGCTCCAGGAGTTGCCGGATGTCGCGGATGCGTTTGTTGATCGTCTCGGGCCGGACGCTGAACAGTGCGGCGATGGCGACCTGCGGCAGGGCGAGGCGCTTGTGGAGGATGGTGGCCAGGAGGCGGTCGGCGAGGGTGAGAACGGGGCGGCGGCCGGTGCCGGGGGCGGCCAGCCGCGGGCGGTGACCGCGGCGGGTGTCCAGGCCCGCTTCCCGCAGCTGGTCGTGGAGGGTCATCAGCATGGCGATCAGGGTGTCCCACTCGCAGGCGGGCAGCCCTGTCAGGGCCGGGTGGCGTAGCCAGGCCAGGCCGGGACTGGGCTGGTCGAAGGGATACGGGGCGCCGCCATCCTGGTCGTATTCCTGCGGGCGGAGGGTGTAGTTCCAGTCGCCGTGCCAGTCGTGGGGGGTCAGGGGTAAGGCGCCCATCTGCCCGTCGCTGATCTTGATCCCGGTGTCGTAGGCAGTGGTGTCGAGTTCAGCGTGCACGCGGAGCCCCGCGCGGGTGGTGGTGGCGGCGATGGTCTGCACGATGACCTCGTGGCTGGTCAGCGGCTGGCCCCGCCAGTTCATCGTGATGTGGGAAAAGAGCCGGTGCTCGATCTTGTTCCACTTGGAGGTGCCGGGCGGGAAGTGGCACACGGTGATCTCCAGCCCGGTCTCCACGGCTAGGGCGGCCAGTTCGGCTTTCCACGCGCGGGTGCGGTAGCCGTTGGAGCCGCCCGCGTCCGCGGTGATCAGCAGGCGCCGGGCCTGCGGGTAGTCGCCGTGGCCGGCTGCCTTCCACCAGCGGCGGACCGACTCCACAGCGAAGGCGGCGGTGTCGTGATCGGTGCCAACGCTGACCCAGCCGGTGTTGCCGGTGAGGTCATAGATTCCGTAGGGCACAGCCTTGCCCAGGCTGTCCTGGGGAAAGTCGTGCGTGCGGGTGGCCGCGGGCTCGCCCTTGGGCCGCCATTCCCGGCCCGCGTTCTTGAACTCGCCGACTAGTTCCTTCTTTTTGGTGTCCACGCTGATCACCGGGTCGGCGGTGTCTTGATGGGCTCTGACCTGCTCGCTGATGTACCGGAACTGCGCGTCCCGGTCCGGGTGCCGCTGGCCCTCGATGGTCTTGGCGTTGCCCTGCAGGCTGAACCCCTCCTCCCGCAGCAGGTCACCGACCGTGTCAGCACTGACCCGGTGGCCCTGGCGGGTCAGTTCCCCCGCCAGCTTGTGGGTCAACTTCGTGGTCCACCGCAGCGGCGACATCGGGTCACCCCGCTCATCCGGCTCGACCAGGGCCAGCAGCGCCGGGCGCAGCCCGGGGTCCAGGTCGGCTGCCCGCTTGCGTCCCCCGCCTGGCCGTCGTGCCCGGCCCAGCGGCTCGTCACCCGCCTCCAGCTCATCGACTCCCAGGGACACCGTGGCCTCGCGGACCCCGGCTGCCCGGGCCACCGCCGGGATCCCGCCGTGTCCCAGCGAGCGGGCCTCGGCCCCCATCAGCAGCCGCCGCTGCCGCTCATCCAGATGCGGGAAGATCGCCTGGAACTTCGCCGCCAGCATCCCCTGGGGTTCTTCCATAGCGTCAATATCACACCATTGAGCGGAATCCCGGGAAGCTACGGGTTATTTTTCTGCGGGCTCTTACGGCTCTGAGACTGGATTGCTAGTCCTGTCCGTCGTCCTGATAACTCCCGGTAGACGTTGAGGAAGACGGCCCTATTGCCCCAGAGTGCACGACGGATGAGCCAGCTGAATCAGTGGCACTTCACGCCTTGGGACGGCGCGGGCCCGCCGGGCGGCCTCGAAGAGGCAGAGCCCGGTGCGGAGAGCGCCGGACCCGGCGCCGCTTGACCAGCCCGAGGCGCGCGGCGCGGACAAGACGATCACGAGCGCGATCGACAGGCACGTCCAAGCCGAGCAACGCGGCGACGATGACGGCGGCGGACGGGCGCGCTGGTCCCGGTGGGCTAATCGCACGCTAATTGCGCGGAGATCAACTAGAGCCCGTCATGATCAAGGCCCAGGCTCGGGATCCCCCCTGGCCTGGGCCTTCGGTCTTGGAGCGGATGACGAAAGAATCGGACTCGCACTATCAGCTTGGGAAGTTCAGCGGTTCCCGCTGCCAGGGGCGCTGACCAGGCGCCCCTGGCAGTCCCAAGTGACCGTTGTTGCCCTCGTCACCCTGGCTAATGGCCGAAGGCCGTCGGACCATGCCCTGGTGGACGGGTGTGCCACCATTCAGGAGTGGTCTATGCGCCCTCGTCCTCGCCAATTGCCGCCCTTGGACGCTGGCTCAGTACCGTCCCGCGCCAGCAATCCTTTGGGAAGCGCCAGCCAGAGCTTGACTCGCGAGGATGGCGCGTAGCTCGGAGGTGTCTTCGGCTGGATACTGGTCAAGAGTCGCTTCAAGATCGCGCCGCTGGGCGGGGGTCGAGTATGCGGCCAGCTCGCGCGCCAGTTCGAAGTTCCTCTTGCGGTCCGCCTTAGGGACGGCAGGAATCAGCGGGGCGGAGAAGATAAGCAGGAGTCCAGGGAGAAGAACCACGCCAGCGGGCTGGCTGCGCAGCACGATGCCGGCCACCGTGAGCAACCCCCCGGCCAGCACGAGCCGCCCGCGCGGCCATGCGCCGCCCGCGAACCGCATCAATCCTAAGACGGTAAACAGCGCGCTAGTACGGATAAACCTGCGGACCCGCCTGTTCCGGGTGGGACGCGTGAGCCAAGAGCCCCCGGCCCGGTCGGCTGGACTGGCGAAGGAACTCCATACCACCAGGTTCCGCCGATGCACTCGCAGTCTCATCGCAACCTCCTGCACCCGGCTCGGTGCTGCGTGTTGCCAATAGTACGCTTGTGCGGTCGGGCGAAGCGCGCCTCGGAACTGGGGAATCACGAGCGCGATCGACTCGCAGCGTCCCGGCCGAGGAGCTCGGTGGCGCGGACAACGACGGCCAGGCGGGCGTCCTCGCCTCGTAGCTAAAAGATCTTTAATGCCGGGGGTTACAGGGCTGGTCGCGGCCGCCGCGCGGTGTTATGCCGGGGGCATGAGATATCCAGATGGTGGCGGGCTGACCGCGGCTGACCGGGTGCGCCGCGAGCAGGTGCGGTTAGCGGCCGCTGACCTGATTGAGGCCGGATCCAGCGACCGGGAGGTAGCGAAACGCTTCCGGGTGTCGCGGATGTCGGCGAACCGGTGGCGGCGGGCGCTGGCTGCTGGCGGCCGGGCGGCCTTGTTGTCGAAGGGGCCTGCTGGTGGCCCGTGCAAACTCACCCCAGCTCAGGTGCGCGAGCTGGAGGCGGCGCTGGAGGCGGGCCCGGCCGTGTGGGGCTGGGATGAGGACCAGTGCTGGACGCTGGCCCGCATCGCCGAGGTCGTGTGCCGCCGGTTCAAGGTGGAGTACACGCTGGCGGGGCTGGATCTGCTGCTGCACCGGATCGGCTGGAGCGTTCAGGTCCCCGCGCGGCGGGCCGCCGAGCGCGATGAGGAGCAGATCGCGGCCTGGCGGGAGGTGACCTGGCCGGTGGTAAAAGGACAGCGGCGGACCTGGGCGGCTGGGTCGTCTTCGAAGACGAGTCTGGCCAGGGCTTAAGGCCGCCGAAGGGACGCACCTGGGGTCGGCGCGGCGCCACTCCGGTCGTGACGGTGACCGGCGGCAGCAACAAGCGTGTCTCGGTGGCCGCGCTGATCGCCATCAAGCCCGGGCAGCCTCCCCGGCTGATCTACCGCGTGCACCACGGCCGCCGCGGCAAACACCAGCGCAAAGGCTTCACCGAGACCGACTACGCAAGGCTGCTGGACGCCGCGCACCAGCAGCTCGCCGACCCGCTGGTGGTCGTGTGGGACAACCTGAACACGCACGTCAGCGCCGCGATGGCCGAGCTGATCGCGGCCCGGGACTGGCTGACCGTCTGCCGGCTCCCGCCGTATGCGCACGAGCTGAACCCGGTGGAGCCGCTCTGGTCGCATCTCAAGCGCTCCCTGGCCAACCTGGCCAAGCGCAATCTCGGGCAGCTGACTGCCCTGGTGAAGACCCGGCTGCGGCGGATGCAGTACCGGCCCGCGCTCCTCGACGGCTTCCTCGCCAGCACCGGCCTGGACCTCACGCCCTGAGTAACTGTCAGATCCAGTGGACAGGCGGGCTCGGTTAGGATGCCCGGTGATTCCCTCGCGCCGGGAATGACGCCGTGTCAAAGACCTCACCCGTTTCACCGAGGGGCCGCATGATCTCGATCGGCAGGCTCGAAGCACGAGACCGCGCGGCATGGGAGCAGCTGTTCGCCGGCTACCACGCGTTCTACGGACGCCCGAGCTGGCCGCGGGAGAACTACGACGAGGCATGGAGCCGTTTTGAGCAGGACGACCAGATCCACGCCCGGGGCGCCCGCGCCGACGGGCGCCTCGTCGGGATCGTGCACTTCCTCGTCCACGCGAGCACGACCTCCGCCGACGTCTGCTACCTCCAGGACCTGTTCACCGCGCCACAGGCCCGCGGCAAGGGCGTCGCGCGCGCGTTGACCGCCGAGGTCGAGCGCTGGGCCCGGGAACAGGGCTGCGCGCGCGTCTACTTGCACACGCAGTCGAGCAACAAGACCGCGCGCCGCCTCTACGACCAGGTTGCGGAGAACAGAGGATTCATCCAGTACCTGATCCAGCTGTAGATCTCCGGGCCCTGCACAGCACGCCCACATTGCCGAGCTCATGCCGGCGGCCCGCTCCCACGAGGCCGAGGTGCCGCCTGGGCTCCGAGTTGACGTACTCCCCAGCCGGCCACACCGCCGAAGTCCCCACCGGGTAGGCACCCCGGGCCGATTCCACAGGTCTCAAGCATTGCTCCACGCCGTTCTGTAACCCCCGCAATTGAAGATATTTTAGTGGCCCCGAAGATCCTCAACATCCCGGAGACGATCTGGACCAGGACCGGTATCACTTGTCTAGCCTGGGCGTGGCGTGGAGCGGGTGACGAGAATCGAACTCGCACTATCAGCTTGGGAGCGGTGCGGTTACGGCTGCTGAGGGCGCTGGCCTGGCAATTTCAATGGTCAGGAGTAGCCGTGATTGACCCCTCGTCACCCCGGCTAATGGCACGGTGATCTTCGCCCAGCAGAGTGCCTGCTTGTAGTTCTTGGCCTTCGGCTGACGGATCGCCGGGACGCTGGCTTCCCCGGCCATCTTAGATGCTGGCGCAGTCGGCCGCGCCGAGGCTCTGGCTGTCACGGGGCACGCCTGAAAATGCGTTGCCGACTCCGCTGATGGCCGGGCACGATGTCGCCCATCGACAGGTCAGCCACCACGCCAGGCCCGGCGTTTCGCTTAGTCGCGGCTCAGTTCCCCAGTGGGTTGACCTTCCCATCCGGCCCGTTGAACTCAGTGGGCGCGTCTTCCGTCTTGGCCACGACATGTCGGTGCGACTGCCCAACGGCCACAACTACGTCCCGCAGGTCGGCAGGGAGCACCGGTGGCCGCCGGAACTCGCCCGGCATCTGCCGCTGCCGATCCCTGAGCCGATCGTACGGCGATCACGGACGCCATCAACCTGCATGTACAGGCGTAACGATGAGGACCACGGGGCGACGAGTGACCTGGCCCCGGCAGGCTAATGGCCCGCTAATGGCCCGGCAGCCTCTATGGCTCGGAAAGCAAGCAAAGATCAGGATGGAAACTGAGCCTCTGAGAACTCGCGCTATCAGCTTGGGAATGAGCGCACTCGGGCTCTTGCTTGGCATTCAGTTGACGGAGATGTCGGCGGCCAGCGCGGCTACCTCGCATCCGGCGATCTCCTCCGCGCAAACGCACCAGGCGCAGCCCAACACCACCCCTAGCGGGACATTCATTTACGCTTGGCCGTGTACATATGGTTTCTGCTACGACTATATCAATTGCACAGCGGGGAACCACGCCGCTCCCGCGAACATGAAAGCGGGAACTCAAGACAGCTTTGTACTAAATGACTGCAATGTGCGCGTCTGGCTCGCCCAGTACGCTAACGGGACCGGGTATAAATTGTGCCTTAGTCCTAACGCGGGGACAACACGGGTCTGGCTCTATAAGGCTTATGCAGATGTGGGCGTAAGCACGAACGGAGCCGCCTGCTGACCAAGGTCAACAGAATAACGTGAAGGAGTCCGGCGCAGCCACGGAATGCTGGCGCGCCGGGCTCCTTTTAGGCCGCACGCCAACGGGCAGGTTGTCGCCGAGGCAACACAGCTTGGCTACTCGGGTTTGGCCCGGTCAGCCGGAAGCACAAACCTTGGCAGACCGCACTATCAGCTTGGACAACCCGGCCACTCGCGAGCGCCCAACGGCATGAGCGCCCGGCCAGCGCCGTGCTGACTGCACAAAATGCAGCCCGAGCAAACCTTGACCTGGGCTTCCGTGGAGCGGGTGACGAGAATCGAACTCGCACTATCAGCTTGGGAAGCGGAGCGGTTACGGCTGCCAGGGACGCTGACCTGGCGTTCCTGGCAGCCGCGAGTGACCCTGGTTGACCCCTCGTCATCCTGGTTAATGGCCCGCTAATGGCCCGGCGCGTGGACCGTCAACGCTAACTCTCCGCGGGTCGCTGGGCAGCCCGGCCACGAGGTCAACTACAGCCGCCGACATGCCGTCCCCCGCAGGCTTATGGCACGCTCGTGGCATCCGAAGATCAGGAACTACCGGGGGAGGAACCACCGGCCGCGACGAGGATACCTACGTTTGCGCCTTGGGGCAGGATCATTGAGTGCACCCCATGGGGTCACGGTCACCTGGGGGCGGGACAGATGGCACTACGCCTACGGGTATGACAGCCGACCCTGGATGGGCCTGCGCGGCTTTCCCCCGCGACCAGAGCGGCGCGGTCCTGGGCGTCAACCTTGCTGGCGGTTGTTCAGCCCCGTCCCGATTGGCTTGCAATGAGAGGCGCGGTGTAGAACTGGCTGCCAGGAGGTTCGACCATGACCGGAGAACCGGGCGCGAAGGGGGCTCCACGCCCGTTTACTGACGAGCGCGCTCGAGGACAAGACGTCCTTGGTCTCGGGGAGCGGGAACGTGACGCACTACTCGCCTGGGTGGGCGAGAACCTGACGCTGGTGCGGCGGTCGGCTTCCGGGCAGCGGACCTTGTACTGGAGCCTCGGGATCTGCTTCGTGGTGGGCCTAGCCGCTCATGTCGGCGGCTTCCTGCTCAAATCCTGGGAGACGACGGAGCCCTTGTCGGTGCTGGGCGACCTGCTCTACACGCTCGGCTGGGCGCTGTGGACCGGTGCCGTCGTGGTGGTGTTCATCCAGCTCTATCCGGAGACAAAAAAGCGTCAGTACAAACAGGCCCTCGATGCCTACGAAGCGGCGGCGGGCGATCAGGCCCGAGCCGGGAGTGGCCGGGTCCTGCTCGGCCAGCAGGGCGAGGAGGACCAGGCCGAGCAGTGGTACCGCAAGGCCGCCGACGCCGGGGACGCGGCCGCGATGGTAAACCTGGGCGCCCTGCTCAGGAAACAGGGCAAGAAGGACGAGGCCGAACAGTGGTACCGCAAGGCCGCCGACGCCGGGGACGCGCATGCGATGTTCAACCTGGGGGCCCTGCTCGCCGAGCAGGGCGAGGAGGACCAGGCCGAGCAGTGGTACCGCAAGGCCGCCGACGCCGGACGCCGTGATGGATGACGGGGTTAGTTTGGCTTAGAGTGCCCGGCAATAGGATCACTTCAGCCGTTTGGTCGTTGGCCGGGTGTCCCAGCGGTAGCGCTTGCGTGCGCGCTGGATGAGCTGACGCACTGTGACGAACGTGGCGGCGAGGTAGAGGCGAGAAGCCGGCGGCCTTGGCGTCGCGGTCGGTGCACCGCCTCAGCTTGCCGTAGCCATTCATCCACGCGTGCGTGCGCTCGACGGCCCAGCGGGTGCCTGCCTGGATGGGGGCGGGCACGCCTTTGCGGGCGATCGCGCCCTCGAAGCCCAGCTCATCGAGTAGCTGCCGGGTGACGGCGCTGTCGTATCCGCGGTCCAGGTGGCAGGTCCGGTCTTCCGGAAGGATCCCGCCCAGCTGCCGTTTGGCGGCCTGCAGGGTGGGTGCGGGCAGCGGGGAGTCGTGCCGGTTCCCCGGCGCGGACGCGATGCCCAGCGGGATACCGTACCCGTCGCTGGCCACCGAGCGTTTCAGGCCGCCCTTGCGCCGGTCCACGGGCGAAGGGCCGGCCCGCTCCCCGCCGCACGGCGCCTTGGTGATGCACCCGTCCACCGGGACATCACCCAGCTCCAAGCCGATTATCAGGTCATAGGCACGCAGCGCGAGAGCGTGCAGGCGCTCGGCGGTGCCCGCAGCTGCCCAGTCCTTTAACCGCCGCCGGATCGTCCGGTCAGAACATCCGCGGGACGCGATCCGCTCATACCCGCTGCCATGCACCAGCGCATCGACGACGTGCTCAAATACCACCCGGTCCGGGATACGGCGCCGGTGGCAGCCCAGCGGATGACCCGGATCGAACTGCGGCCGCTCACCGCCGGTCAGCGCGCAGAACTCGACCCAGACAGGCTCCAGCAGGCATGATGGCACCACAGGCACGGGACACCTCGTTGATCACGGACCGCAGGCAAGCCCATGATCACCAAGTCCCGTGCCTGTTCCACGTAAGGACACGCCCTGCTGGCCCAGGCACGTCCCTATTGCCGGGCACTCTTAGCCCTGCACCTAATTAGTCCGTCGTACATGGAGCGAATCGGTCACAGCGACGGACGCGACGGGTTGACGCCGCAGCGCGAGCCAGGCAACCGACGCCGGGCCAATGCCGATCTGCCTTGCGGGCAAGCGTGGCGTGGGAGCCATTCTGTGAACTACGCGGCCCGGCGTGCGCCGGGCGGCCCTCGCCAAGGCAGAGCCCGCCGCAGGTGGCCTGGGCCTGCACGATGAGAGCGGGTGACGAGAATCGAACTCGCACTATCAGCTTGGGAAGCTGACGTTCTGCCATTGAACTACACCCGCGCAGCGCGCGGCCCGTCCGGGCTGCGCTACCTTCGCCACGACATCGTACCGGAACCGGTAGGTTGCGAGCGTGCTGCTCTCCGACCGAGATATCCGTGGCGAGGTCGAGTCGGGCCGGGTCCGGCTCGACCCGTACTCGCCCGACCTCGTCCAGCCCTCCAGTATCGACGTCCGGCTGGACCGGTACTTCCGGGTCTTCGAGAACCATCGGTACCCGCACATCGACCCGGCGGTCGAGCAGCCTGACCTGACCCGGCTGGTGGAGACCGCGGGCGATGAGCCCTTCGTGCTGCATCCCGGAGAGTTCGTGCTGGCCTCCACCTATGAGGTGGTCAGCCTGCCCGACGATGTCGCCGGGCGGCTGGAGGGCAAGTCGAGCCTCGGCCGGCTCGGCCTGCTGACGCATTCGACGGCGGGCTGGATCGATCCAGGCTTCTCTGGCCACGTCACGCTGGAACTGTCCAACGTCGCCACCCTGCCGATCAAGCTATGGCCAGGCATGAAGATCGGCCAGCTATGCCTCTTCCGCACCAGCTCGCCCGCCGAGCACCCGTACGGCTCAACCGTCTACGGCTCGCGCTACCAGGATCAGCGCGGCCCGACGCCGTCCCGGTCCTACCTGAATTTCTACCGCGCCAAGGTCTGACCGCCCGTGCTGTGCGGACTGATGGCTAACCGCGCTCGGCGATCAGGGCCCGCAGGGCCTCGCATTCGCGCTCGAGTTCCCGGATCCGGGCCTCCAGGTCCAGCACCCGGCCGATGGCCGCCAGCGTCATCCCCTGGTCGGCGAGCTGCACGACGTACTGCACCACGGTGATCTCGGTCCGCGTGTAGCGGCGCTGACCACCGCCGGACCGTGACGGGCGCACGACGCCGAACTCGTCGAGGCGCCGCAGGAACGCCTGCTGCACCTCGAGCATCTCGGACACCTGCCCCACCGTGAACAGCGGCCGGTCGGCGTCCTCGAAAGGCAACGATGGCACTGCTCTCTCCGTCCCCGGCATCGATAGGCCGGGCCCAGGCGGGGAACCTGCCCGCCTGGGCCCGGCATGACGCAGCGTCCTCGATCAGGCCGCGATCTCGGGCTTGGCGTCGGTGCGGATCTCCACCTTGCGCGGCTGGGCCTTCTCGGCCAGCGGCACGCGGACGGTCAGCACGCCGTCGCGGTAGCTGGCCTCAATGTTGTCGGCGTCGGCCGACTCGCCCAGGTACAGGCGGCGGGAGAAGGATCCCACCACACGCTCCCGGATAAACGGCTTCTCGCCCTCGGCGAGCTCCTCGGCGCGCCGCGCGCCGACCGTGAGGACGTCATCCTCCACCGTCACCTCGATGCTGTCGGCGTCGATGCCGGGCAGGTCGAAGCGGAGCACGATGTCGCCGTCACGCCGGACTGCGTCCATGCGCATGACGGACCTCGTGGTCCCGGCGTTCGTCCAGTTGAACGCGCGCTGGGCGATGCGGTCAAACTCGCGGGCGAAGGGGTCAAAGGTTGTGAGCACCACTGCGGTTCACCTCCAGGCGATACCAGGATCCGCGGATCCAGGTTGTATTCAATCTCACCAGGAGTAAACCTGCAATCAGAGTTGTAAATTTCCGATCCGGCTCGCTGTTGCGACGGCTCAGCTCACGCGCTCGATGATGGTGGCATTCGCCTGGCCGCCGCCCTCACACATGGTCTGCAGCCCGTACCGGCCGCCGCTACGTTCCAGTTCGTGCAGCAGCTTGGTCGCGAGAATCGCTCCGGTCGCGCCGAGCGGGTGGCCCAGCGCGATCGCACCGCCATTGGGGTTTGTTTTCTCCAACGAGGCGCCGGTTTCCGTGGACCAGGCCAGCAGTACCGGGGCGAACGCCTCATTCACCTCGAACACGTCGATGTCGCCCACCCGCAGCCCCGCCTTGGCCAGCACCTGCTCGGTGGCTGGCATCGGGCCGGTAAGCATCAAGACAGGGTCAGCCCCGGTCACGGCGAGCGCCGTGATGCGGGCCCGCGGCGTGAACCCATGCCGCTCGACTGCCGCCTCGGACGCGATCAGCAGGGCCGCGGCGCCATCGGAAATCTGCGACGCCGCCGCCGCGGTGAGCTCCCAGCCGTCGCGCAGGGGGGCCAGGGCCGCCATCTTCTCCAGCGACGTGTCCCGGCGCGGCCCCTCGTCCGCCTTGACCCCGGCCACCGGGCTGATCTCGCGGTCAAAGCGCCCCTCATCGATGGCCCGGACGGCCCGCCGGTGGCTCTCCAGTGCGAACTCCTCGAGTTGCCGCCGGGTGAGGCCCCACTTCTCGCAGATCAGCTGCGCCCCCCGGAACTGCGAGATCTCCTGGTCGCCGTACCGGCTGCGCCAGCCATGGCCGAACGGCAGCGGCATGCCCTTCTCCATCGCCAGCGACACCGTCGAGCCCATCGGGACCAGGCTCATGCTCTCCACGCCGGCCGCGACGACCAGATCCTGGGTACCAGACAGCACGCCCTGCGCGGCGAAATGCACCGCCTGCTGGGACGACCCGCACTGGCGGTCGATGGTCACCCCGGGCACAGTCTCGGGCAGCCCGGCGGACAGCGAGGCGTTCCTGGCGATGTCGAGGGACTGCGGGCCGATCTGCGAAACGCAGCCCATGATCACGTCCTCGACCGCCGCCGGGTCGGCGCCGCTCCGCTCCATCAGTTCGGTGAGCACGTGGGCGGCCAGGTCAACGGGGTGGACCCCGGCGAGACCACCGCCCCGCCTGCCAATGGGAGTGCGGACCGCATCGACGATAAATGCCTGCGCCACGTTGCCCTCCGGCGGCTCTGCGGGACGAATCCGCCCCGGCCTGGTGTAATGGCTCACTTTGAGGTTACCGCCCAGTTCGGCAAAGGGCACGGCCCGCCAGCGGCCATGGGTGAGAGCAGGAGATCGCTTCATCGAAGAGTCTCAATACGACTACTATCCGTGATTGGCTGGCGACTACGCGCAGGTCAGAGGCGGCTCCCGGACAGGCCGCCCCTACCACCCGGAGTACGGACATGGGGGGATACGGGAACTGTGACAGAGGCCATCGAAGACGTCGCGGGACTGGTCAGCATCGGCCAGCTCGCCAAGACGGCGGGGGTGAGCAGCCGCACGATCCGCTACTACGAAGAACTCGGCATCCTGCCCGAACCGCACCGGACCAGCGGCGGCACCCGGAAGTACCCGCGCGAGTACTGCGGCTACATCGAGACCGCACTCGCGCTCAAGGACCTCGGGTTCCGGCTCGAAGAGGTCAAGCCCCTGGCCAGGCTGGCCCTCGGCCGTGCCATCAGCCCAGGCCAGCGGGCCAGGGCCGCGCAACTGGTCGAGGACCGGATCCAGGCGCTCGACCGGCAGATGGCCGTTCTGCGCAAGCTCCGCGATTCGGTCACCGGCCCGGACGGGCTGACCACGGGACCGGCCCCCCTCGAATGGCAGGCGGAGACGTAACCGCCGGGCGGCCTTATGCTCGGATACAAGGAACAACCCACGGAGGCTGCGGTGGTGACAGGCGCGATTCTGCTGGTGTTCCTCGCGGCACTGGTGGCTTTCGGGTTCACCCGGCTCCGGCGTCGCCTGGGATTGGGCGTAACCGGGCATCATTTCGTTGTGGTATTCGTAGGGTTTTGCCTGATCGTCTTGGCCGCGTGGGCGGCCGCGGTGCGCGGCTGACCCCGGCCCAGCGGACTGAGCTCAGCCGCCCCGCGGATCGTCCCGGATGGGCATCTCGAACCAGACCGCCTTGCCGTCCCTGGTCGGCCGGGAGCCCCAGCGGCTGGCCAGCTGGTCAACCAGGTACAGCCCCCGCCCCCCTCATCGGTCTCCCCCGCGCTGCGAATCCGGGGCAGTCTCAGGTCGGTGTCGAAAACCTCGACCCACACGGTGTCGGCCCCGCGCCGCAACCGGAGCGTGAACTCCTTGCCGGCTGACCCGGAAAACCCCTCACTGAATGGCGCGGTATCCCAGCCCTCCACCAGCATGGGGGCCGCAGGGGGGGCAGCGCCCGCGGCTTCGAGGGCGAACTCACGCCGTGGGGTGCGCGACGTGGCCGTGTGCAGCACCACGTTGGTGACCACCTCTGACACGAGCAGGCAGGTCAAGTTGGTCTGCTCGGGATCCATGCCCCAGCCGAGGAACGTTGCCTGGGCCAGCCGGCGGGCCTCGGAAACCCTGATCGGCTCGGCCGGGAACGAGCATTCCCACCAGGCCAGGTCAACCGGAGACGTCCGGACCACGACGATCGCCATGTCGTCGTCGATGTCCCCAGGTACCGCCTCCTCCGCCGCCTGCGCGATCGCCTCGACGTGGCCCCTGGCCACCCGGCTGACTGACAGCCGGAGCATCTCCAGCGCCTCGGCCTCGGTGTAGTGGCCGGTTCCGTCGGAGCGCTGCCTGCGGTCGGTCAGCCCGTCTGTGTACAGCACGAGCGCCGAGCCCGCGGGAAGGTGGCGGACCTCCTCCCGGTAGGTGGGGGTGCCGGCCACGCCCCGGCCGCGCACGCCGAGCAGCAGGCCCTTGTGTTCCATCTCCAGCTCACCGACCTCGCCATCGGTGATGAGCAGCGGTGCGTCGTGGCCGGCGTTGGCGAACGACAAGGTACGTGACCAGGCGTCGTAGACGAGGTAGGTACAGCTGACGATCGGCGGGTCGGGGGCGTCGGTGCCCGCCTTCGCCGGGGTTAGGGTGCGGCACCAGTCATCGAGCTTGCGCAAGATCTCGGCGGGCGGCTTGTCGTCCTGGGCGAACGCGCGCAGCGCGGCCCGCAGCTGGCCCATGATGGCGGCGGCGCGCGCGCCGCGCCCTTCCACGTCGCCGATGACGATCCCCACCCGCCCGGCCGACAGCGGGATGATGTCGTACCAGTCGCCGCCCACCTGAGTCTGGATTCCCTGCCCATGGGTCTCCAGCGGCTTCGCGGGCACGTACCGGTACGCCACCTCAAGCCCGTCAAACGTCGGCAGACTCTGCGGCAGCAGGCTGGTCTGGAACGCCAGGGCGGTACGCCGCTCCTCCTCGAACAGCAGGGCGTTGTCGATGGCGATGGCCACCCGGCTGGCGATGACGCTGAGGAACTCCCGGTCGTCCGCGTCGTAACGCTGATCCTCGCGTTCGGTCAGGTTGGACGTGGCCAGGGACATCACGCCGAGCAGCTCACCCCGCGCGAGCAGCGGCGCGGCGATGACCGACGCCAGGCCCACGTGCTCGGCGGCTTCCAGGCTCTCCTGGGTCGGCGCCCGGGGATCCTCGTCCCGCAAGTTCTCCACCAGCACGGCATCCAGGTTGGCCATCGCCTGCTGGCAGAAGTGGCCCTCCGGGTAGTCGATCTGCTCGCCCACCCGGGCCCAGCTATCCGGGGGCGGTGTCCAGCCGAGCGCGTTCATCTGGATCCGCCGCATCAGCTTCTCGCCGTGGAACAGATCGATCACGCAGTGATCCGCGAAGTACGGCACCAGCGTCTCGGCCACGTGCCGCAAGGTCAGGCTGAGCTCGAGCGACCCGGCCAGCCGTTCCCCAATCCGTTCCAGCAGGCCGATCTGGTCCCGTTCACGCTGGCTGCTGCGCCTGGTGGCCTCGCGCGCGATAATCACGATCCCGTCGATGGCCCCGGACGGATGGCGCAACGGCACGGCCTGGGCCCGGACCAGTACGCGGGCCCCGTCCCCCCGGACGGTCGCGAAGGTCCCGTCCCACGACCGGCCACGCAGGACCTGCTTGGCCAGTTCCGCCGCCCTCCCGGCATCATCGTCCTCGAATCCGAGGGAAACGACGGCCGGCCGACCAGGTGCGCGGGCTCTCCCGGCAAGCAGAAAAGCTGCACCGCGAAAGCATTGGCGTACACGATCTTGCTGAGCCGGTCCGTGACCACGACCGCCGCGGCTATCTGCCCGAGAACGGTCTCCGCGGAGATGGATGCCCCGTCCCCCGCGTCAGCCCATCCTGTCATCGGCCGTGCCCCCGGCCGCGATTGCCGCCCCGGCGGGCCGGGCTCCCGCCCTGCTCACTGCCGGGTGACGAAGACATGCACAGCAACCAGGCGTGGCAATTCCGCCGTGATACTGCCGGCTTCATCCTCACTGGTCACCCGCACACCATCGTCGCTTGCCGCGAGCGTGACCCCGCGTCCCGGTTGTATCCCGCTGCGCTTGAGTTTAAGCATTAGGGCGGCATCGCTTTGGACTTGTTCACTGATCCGGCGAACAATGACACGTTCGTCCACGTCCGACGCCACGTCGGTCATCGACACCGCCACCTCGCGCTCGGCCGCGATCCCGCGCTGCTTGGCGTCGGCCGGCACCCCGAGTTCATCAAGCCCCGGGATCACGTTGCCGTGCGGGCAGCGCACCGGGTAGCCGAGCAACTCCACGAGCCGCCGTTCGACCTGCTCAGAGATCACGTGCTCCCAGCGGCAGGCCTCGATGTGAACCTCTTCCCACGGCAGCCCGATCACGTCGACCAGCAGGCACTCGGCCAGCCGGTGCTTGCGCATGACCCCCACGGCCAGCCCGCGGCCCGCCACCGTCAGCGACAGCTGGCGGTCACCCTCGACCCGCAGCAGCCCGGCGCGCTCCATCCTGGCCACGGTCTGGCTGACGGTCGGCCCGCTCTGGGACAGCCGTTCGGCGATGCGGGCTCGCAGCGGGACGATGCCCTCTTCCTCGAGCTCGAAAACCGTGCGGAGATACATCTCCGTCGTATCGATAAGCCCGTGCGCCGTCAACGGTCCTCCTTCTCACCTGATGCTATGGCCGTTGTGGCACAATCGCGATCCGGCCGAACAACCAGCAAGCTCAGGCAACGGGACGGCGGAACGTTCCCGGCGCGGCGATCGGGACGCCAGGCGCTCAATTATGGCGCTAGGCGCTCAATCATCCAATGCCCGCCATCCTGGCGGTACCGGAGGCGGTCATGGAGCCGGTTCGCACGCCCCTGCCAGAACTCGACCGTCCCCACGGCCACCCGGTAGCCGCCCCAGAACTCCGGCATCGGTACCGTCGCCCCCTCCGGCCAGCGCTTTTCCAGCATTTCGTAGCGCTCATCGAGCTCGCCGCGGGACCCGAGGACGGATGACTGCCGGCTGGCCCAGGCCCCGAGCTGTGAGCCGTGCGGGCGTGAGCGGAAGTACGGCTCGCTCTCGTCGCTGGACAGCGCGGTCACCGCACCCTCGACGATCACCTGCCGCTGCCGGGCGTGCCACGGGAAGAGCAGGCACGCACGCGGGTTCGCGGCCAGCGCCTGCCCCTTGAAGGAGGTGCGGTTGGTGTAGAAGGTGAACCCGCCGGGGCCGTAGTGCTTGAGCAGCACCGTCCGGGCCCGGGGCCAGCCAGCGGGGGACACGGTGGCGAGCACCATGGCGTTCGGCTCCGGCAGCCCCGCGTCGATCACATCGTTCATCCACCTGCTGAACAGCTCCAGCGGGTCGGCCGGGGCGACGGCCTCGTCGAGGCCAGCCGGGCGGGCCGTTGGCGATCCACCGGGGGCGCCCGGCGGGTGACTGGTCGCATCCACGGGAATGATCCTCTCGCAGCCGGTGCCCAGTCAGCGAGCCGGGACATCGGACGTGGCCCTTGTCACGAACACACGCCTACCGAAACCAGTTCGGGCGCGGTTGAATTGACCCAGGCTGTGGGGTGAACATCGCCTACGGGGGTTTTCGTCCGCTCATCCCCTCTTGGGGCATGGGATCGCTCACAGGGAGATGGAGGAAAACACAGATGTCCGACTTCAAACCGGGACTCGAAGGCGTCGTGGCCTTCGAGACGGAGATCGCCGAGCCTGACCGGGAGGGCGGCTCCCTCCGATACCGGGGCGTGGACATCGAGGAACTCGTCGGGCACGTCTCCTACGGGCACGTCTGGGGCCTGCTGGTTGACAACGAGTTTGCCCCAGGATTGCCTCCGGCCGAGTCCTACCCCATCCCGGTGCACTCCGGCGACATCCGGGTGGACGTGCAGAGCGCCCTGGCCATGCTGGCGCCCGCCTGGGGCATGCGCCAGCTCCTGGACATCAGCGACGAGCAGGCCCGTGACGACCTGGCCCGTGCCTCGGTGATGGCGCTGTCCTTCGTGGCGCAGTCGGCCCGCGGGCCGGGGCTGCCGGTGATCCCGCAGGAGCGGGTGGACGAGGCGCAGAACATCGTCGAGCGGTTCATGATCCGATGGCGCGGCGATCCGGACCCGCGGCACGTGAAGGCGATCGACGCCTACTGGACCTCCGCGGCCGAGCACGGCCTGAACGCCTCGACCTTCACCGCCCGGGTGATCGCGTCCACCGGCGCCGACGTGGCGGCCGCCCTGTCCGGCGCCGTGGGGGCGATGTCCGGGCCGCTGCACGGCGGGGCGCCCGCCCGCGTGCTCAGCATGATCGAAGAGGTCGAGCGGACCGGCGACGCCACGCGCTACGTCAAGGCCGCCCTCGACCGGGGCGACCGGCTGATGGGTTTCGGGCACCGGGTGTACCGGGCCGAGGACCCACGGGCGCGGGTGCTGCGCAGGACCGCGCGGGATCTCGGCGCGCCCAGGTACGAGGCGGCCGTCGCCCTGGAAAAGGCGGCGCTGGACGAACTGCACGCGCGGCGGCCCGACCGGGTGCTCGCCACCAACGTGGAATTCTGGGCGGCGATCATGCTGGACTTCGCCGACGTGCCCCCGCACATGTTCACCTCGATGTTCACCTGCGCCAGGACGGCAGGCTGGGCCGCGCACATCCTCGAGCAGAAGCGCACCGGGCGGCTGGTCAGGCCGAGCGCCCGCTACGTGGGTCCCCCGGCCCGCCCGGTCAGCAGCGTCCCCGGTGCGGACGAGGTGCTGGACGAGGTCTGAGCTGGTCCTGGGCCTGACCGTGATCCGCTGGTCCGGCGCGCGGGGCGGTGCCGGCGGCCGGTTAGTCTTGGCTCCGTGGCCGATATCCTCCTCCCCCCGCGATCAAGCCCGCCGATGGCCGGTTCGGCAGCGGCCCCTCCAAGGTTCGCCCGGCGCAGCTCGCTGCCCTGGCCTCCTCGGGCGGCAGCTACCTCGGCACCTCCCACCGCCAGGCACCCGTCCGGTCGCTCGTCCGCCGTGTCCGCGAGGGACTGGCGGAGCTGTTCACCGTGCCCGACGGCTACGAGGTCGTGCTCGGCAACGGGGGCACCACCGCCTTCTGGGAAATCGCCGCGTTCGGCCTGGT
This sequence comes from uncultured Actinomycetes bacterium, assembly GCA_963822825.1. GTDB lineage: Bacteria > Actinomycetota > Actinomycetes > Streptosporangiales > Streptosporangiaceae > JAWWPY01. The sequence continues at coordinate 53,105 of CAWGIW010000004.1, forward strand.
CCGGCAGAAGTCACAGCACCTCGCGTTCGGTGAGTTCTCGTCGAAATTCGGCAAGGTCACTGGGACCGCTCCGTGGCTTGATGCGCCCACGGTCATCACCGCCGAGCCAGGCAGCCATCCGTTGCCCCAGGCCGAGCCGGGGGTGGACACCTACGCGCTGACGCACAACGAGACCTCCACCGGGGTCGCCATGCCGATCCGCAGAGTGCCCGCGGCGGACTCCGGCGCCCTGGTCATCGTGGACGCGACCAGTGCCGCGGGCGGCCTGCCGGTGCAGGTCAGCGAGTGTGATGTGTATTACTTCGCACCGCAGAAGTGCTTCGGCTCGGACGGCGGTCTCTGGCTCGCCCTGATGTCGCCCGCCGCCCTGGAGCGCGCGGCCGAGATCGCGGCCAGCAGCCGCTATATCCCGGAGTTCTTCTCCCTGCCGGTCGCGATCGACAACTCGGCCAAGCTTCAGACCTACAACACCCCGGCGGTGGCGACCCTGCTGATGCTCGCCGAGCAGGTGGAGTGGATGCTCAGCCAGGGTGGGCTCGACTGGACCACCGAGCGCACCGCCGACTCCTCGGCACGGCTCTACACGTGGGCGGACAAGGTGGCCTACGCCACCCCCTTCGTCGCCGACCCCGCCCAGCGCTCGCCGGTGGTGGGCACGATTGACTTCGCCGACACGGTCGACGCCGCCGCCGTCGCGGCCGTGCTGCGCGGCAACGGGATCGTCAACACCGAGCCCTACCGCAAGCTCGGCCGCAACCAGTTGCGGATCGGCATGTACCCGGCCGTCGACCCGGATGACGTGGAAGCGCTGACGGCCTGCATCGACTACGTCATCGAGCGCCTGTAGCGAGCCAGCCCGGAGTCCGGCCAGTCCGGAGTCCGCCATTCAGAAGTCCAGCACGGGGCGCCCCTGGATCAGCGCACGGCCGCCCCGATGATGGCGCCCACCACCAGGAGCGCGAGCACCGCGGGCAGCAGCCACCGGTTCGTGCGGTTCACAAGACGCAGCTTACGTGCTGAAAGGCCGGCACCGGGGCGGCTGCTACTTCGGTGGTGAGGGCACCCGGAGCGGCCAGCTACCCAGGGTCTCGTAACGCGGCCGCGAGTCAGGGCGGCTTCGGATCAGGTAAATCTCCTCGGCTGTCCACGGGCTCCCCGCGTAATCCGACAGCCCGGCCGTGAGGGCACGGACATCCACCGCCGCCCGCGTCCGGGCCAGCGTCAGATGGGGCCGGAAACGCCTGCCCTCCTCGGCTGGGGGGGCGCCGGCGCGGCGGGCTCCCGCGGCCGCCGATGCGGCCAGGGCGGCGAGGCCCTTCCCCTCCTCGTGCACACCGGTCCACAGAACCCGGGCCCGGTCGGCGCCGGGGAACGCGCCGCACCCGGCGAGCGACAGAGTGAGGCGGTAATGCCGGGCCGCGGCGCGTTCGAGCCGCGGGGCCAGCTTGACGGCGACGGCGTCATTGACCTCGCCGAGGAAAGCGAGTGTGAGGTGCCATGCGTCGCGGCCCGTCCAGCGCAAGCTGGGCCATGAGGAACGGAGCGGCGCCACCGCGGCCTCTAGCTCGCTGGCTATTGTCCCTGGGACGGCCACCGCGATAAACAGCCTCATGAGTCATTGGTAGCACCAAGGGGCAGGTCACAGGCCCGGTTCCGCCCTCACACCCCCGCTTCCCGGGCCGCCGGCCGCTCCTGCCGTCGGCCGTTTGGTCAGCAGGCCCGCGCGGATGTGACGGCGTGCGAGCTCCCAATCACACGGATCATCACCCAGCGCAGCTCGAAGCGCTTCCATCCCACCCCCCGCACACATCGAGTGACGCCCCGCAGAAAATGAAGATTGGTGAACTTTTTTGCCCCTGGAGGGGCAAAAAATTCACCAATAAGGGTTATCCACAGCCCAGCGCCCGGCGCCGGGGGTGGGACGGGCCGGGGCGGCACTGACGGCCGGGGCCGGGGCGGGGCGGCACTGACGGCCGGGGCCGGGGCGGGGCGGCACTGACGGCCGGGGCCGGGGCGGGACGGCACTGACGGCGGGTCAGGTGACCGTGCGGGCCAGCGCGGCCGGGCGCAGGTAGTCTCGCGTTCGCTTACCGCTGCGGTGAGCCAGCAGCAGCCCGATGACCGCCGCGGCCGCCGCCGAGATGACACCGCCGGCGATCAGGCTCATCCGCGGCCCGGACACTTCCGCCACCCAGCCGACCAGTGGCGACCCGATCGGCGCGCCGCCGAGGAAGACGAGCATGTACAGACCCATCACCCGGCCGCGCATCTCCGGTGAGGTACCCAGCTGGGTCGCGGAGTTCGCCGCCGTGCTGAAGGTCAGCAAGGCCAGCCCGGTCGGCACCAGCAGGACCAGGAACGACCAGAACGATGGCATCAGGCCGGTGACCACCTCCAGGATCCCGAACGCGAAGGCGGCCGTCACCAGCAACCGGACGCCAGGCCGGCCCCGGCGGGCGGCGAGCAGCGCCCCGGCCAGGGCCCCGGACGCGAACACCGCGGACGCGATACCGAACGCGGTCGCCCCGGTGTGGAACACCTGACGGGACATCAGGGCGTTGGTCACCTGGAAGTTCATCCCGAACGTGGCTACGAAGAAGATCAGCACCATCGGCATGGAGAGGCTCGGACGGTCCTTCACGTAGCGCAGCGCCTCACGTAGCTGACCCTTGGTTCTGGGCACCCGTTCGACCGGGTTGAGCTCGGCGGGCCGCATCAGCTTCAGCCCGGTCAGTACCGCGCCGAACGAGGCGGCGTTGATGAAGAACGCCGCCGGTGTGCCCACGGCGCCAATGACCAGCCCGGCGATGGCCGGCCCCGCGATGCGGGCCAGGTTGAATATCGCGCTGTTCAGGGCGATGGCGTTCGGCAGGCCGGCGCGGCCGACCATCTCGGCGACGAACGTCTGCCGGGTGGGATTGTCCACCACTGTGGCCAGGCCGAGGGCGAAGGCCAGCGCGTAGACCTGCCAGATCCGGACGGCCCCGGTCACCGCCAGCACGCCGAGCAAGAGCGCCAGCACCCCCATAACGCTCTGGGTGATCATGAGGATGCGGCGCTTGGGATACCGGTCGGCGATTCCCCCGCCCCACAGGCTGAACAGCAGGAGGGGCAGGAACTGCAGGCCCGTGGCGATGCCCAGGGCGGTGCCGCTGCCGTGGGTCAGCTCCAGGACCAGCCAGTCCTGCGCGACCCGCTGCATCCAGGTGCCGCTGTTCGAGACGACCTGGCCGGCCGCGAAGAGCCGGTAGTTGCGGGTGCCCAGCGAGTGGAAGGTACGCAGCCGGGCCAGCCCCCGCCCGGGACTCTCCGGCGCGCGGCCCGCCGGCCTGGTGCCAGCCTCGGTCAGGACTGGCTGAGCTTCTCCAGGATCGGCGCGGCCGCCCGCAGCGTGGCCCGCTCCTGCGGGGTCAGGTCGTCCAGCCGCTTGGCCAGCCACGCGTCCCTGCGGCGCCGGGCCTTGATCACCAGGTCCCGGCCCGCTTCGGTCACGGTGAGAACCACCTGCCGCTTGTCCGAGGCGTGGGCCGCCCGCGTGACGAGTTGCCACTCCTCCAGCGCCGCGATGACCCGCGTCATGGAGGGCGGCTGCACCTTTTCGTGCTCGGCCAGCTCCCCCGGGCTCATCGGGCCGTGCTTCTCCAGGTTCGCCAGCGCGGCGAACTGCGTGTCGGACAGCAACGGATCCGCCTGCCCCGGCGCGGCCCGTTCGACCCGGAGCCTCCGGGCCAGCCTGCCCACCGAGATCCGGAGGCTGCTGGCCAGGCCAGCGTCCGACCTGGTCTGTGCTGATGTCATTATCGTTAGCCTGAGTCATTACTTTTGCTAACGATAAACGGGTGCGGGGCATTCCGTCAACGCGTTAGCGAGCGAACAGGTGGGCGCCCAGCCGGGCGTACTGCAAGTACACCACGGAAACCGGCCGGTTAGCCTGGATCATGTGAGTAGCCCCCGCAGGCCCGCGCCGCCGCCCCTGGAAGGAAATGACCAGCTGGTGACCGCGATCATCACGGCGGCCTGGGCGGTCGCGGTGATCGTCGTGCTCGCGCTGCGTGAGCGTCTGCCGGCGGGCGATGGGTGGTGGCTCTGGACCTGCGTGGCCGGTCTGGGCCAGGGAATCTTCGCGCTGTGGTACGTCCCGCGCATGAAACGGGGCCGCGCCCGCACGGCCGCGCGCCGGGCAGCGCGGGAGATCGCCAGCAAGACCTAAAGGTTCCCCAACGAAAAGCCCCGCTGATCCCACGTCCAGCGGCTAGGTGTGATCGAGCGGCTCGAAGACCGTCTCGTCAACGGACACACCAGGACGATCGACCAGGTCATAACCGAGCTCATCGATAACCGGCCGCAACGGCTGGTCCGCGCCCGCCGGGAACACCGACTCCGAGTGGGCGCCGCACCCGTGGTCCGCGGAAACCACCCGGCCGTCGTCGGGCGCGTAGGCGTTGGCGCACACCCCGAACAGCTGCCCGAGCGGGCCGGCCAGCCGGACGAAGAACCCGCAGCCCGCGCATGGACCGGGAGCGGCGTGCGCGAGCGGCGACTTAGGCCCGTGCTCGCTGCCGTACCAGCGCACCGCGGTGGTGTCCCGCCCGATGGCGGAGAGGACGCGAGCCTGGGCGGGCAGTGTGTCCTCAGCCGCGAGCGCCCCAGCGGGCAGTTCCCCAGCGGCGAACTCGGCGGCGACCTCCGCGGCCGCGAACTCCCCGGCCGGGCCTGTTCCCTCCGGATCTTCGTCCCCGGCTAGGTCCTCCCCGGCTAGGTCTCCCCCGGCCAGGTCTCCCCCGGCCAGGTCTCCCCCGGCCAGGTCTCCCCCGGCTAGGTCTCCCCCGGCCAGGTCTCCCCCGGCCAGGTCTCCCCCGGCCAGGTCTCCCCCAGCCAGGTCTCCCCCAGCCGGGTCTCTCCCGGCGGGCGGCACCACCGGCTCGGTGAAGGCGGCCGCGGCCCAGGTGGCCTCACCCCAGTCGGCCACACCGTCGTCACCTTCGAGCACGGCCACCGGGACAAGCCGCTCGTCGTCCGGGGGCGCGGGCAAGATGTCCCCAACGCCCAGATCGCCCGGCAGCAGCCGTTCCCGCCAGGGAACCCAGTCCGGGGCGAGGATCGCGTCCGGGCCAGGCACCAGGACGCTCTCACTCACGGTCACCGTCTTCGACCAGGAGGCCCGCGCCAGGGTAACGGCCCAGCGCCACCCCTGGTACGCCTGATCGAGGCAGCTGAACAGGTGGGTGACCACCCGGTCGGCGTCCGCCTGGATACCAACGTGCGCGCCTACCCGCCCGGCGCCCGCCACCTCCTCGGCAGCGCCGCGCGCCAGATCGGTGGCCTGCGCGCAGGCTTCATCCGGCTCCTTGGCCCGTACACGGAGTTGGCTCACGGTGAGTAATTGTCCTCCATCCGGGCACATGCCCGCATCAGAAAGCGCTACCGCCCGCACCCCGGGCGGCCCGTTGGGTCGTTACCTGCCCCTGAACGCAGAATACTGGGGTCATGGGACTGTACGGCGCGAGGCTGCGGGCCAGGCGGGTGAGCCGCACCCTGGCCTCCGCCTCGCAGACCGGCGCGCGCGCGGGAGCATCCACCGCCCGCGGCACCGGGCGCCTCATCCACCGGCTGACCCGGGCTTCGGGCGCGGGCCGGACCGGCCTGGCCAGCCTCATCGAACTGACGGCGGCGGGCAGCGCGGGCGACGCTTTCGTCACGGTGGCGCTGGCCGGGACGCTCTTCTTCAACACCTCCCTCAACCAGGCGCGCAGCCAGGTCGCGGTGTACCTGGTCGTCACCATGGCGCCGTTCGTGGTGCTCGCGCCGTTCATCGGCCCGATGCTGGACCGGGTACAGAACGGGCGCCGGTTCATCCTGGCCGGGACCTTGCTCGCCCGCGGCCTGCTGTGCTGGGGAATGGCCGCGGCCCTGCACAAGCCGATCACGCTGTTCCCGGCCGCGTTCGGCGTGCTCGTCCTGCAGAAGGCGTTCGCGGTAACCCGCAGTTCGGTGGCACCCAAGCTGCTGCCCGCCGAGATAACCCTGGTCACAGCCAACGCCCGCACCTCGCTGGCGTCACTGATCGCCTCCACCCTGGCCGTGCTGCTCGCCGTGGGTATCGCGGCGGTGGCGGGGGCCGCGTGGGTGCTCGGCGTGGGCACCCTGATCTACCTGGGCGCGGCGGTGCTGGGGGTCCGGCTGCCGGACAGCGTGGACAGTCCCAGCCCGGAGGCGGTCAGGCCGCGCGCGGCACCCCCGGGGAGCCCGGCCGGACCCGGCCACCCGGCGGCGTGGGGCGCCGCGCCGCCCGGGCCGGGCAACGGCCAGCCCCGGCCCGGCGGTGGCCCGTCCCGGCCGGGCAACGGCCACCCCGGGGCGAGCGATGGCGCCGGTCACACCAAGCCACTCAGGAAGGCGAAACGGCCGGGCCTGCGGACGCTGCGCGATGTCGGCCCGGTCGTCGGTGAGGCGATGCGCGGTAACGCCGCGATCCGCGCCTTCAACGGCTTCCTGCTGTTCTTCCTGGTCTTCCTGCTGCGGGCCGACCATTTTCACGGGATTTCGCATAACACCGCCCTGGGCGCTCTGGCCGGGGCCGTCGCCGCGGGCGGGTTCCTCGGCACCGCGGTCGGCTCGGGGTTGCGCTCCAGGATGCCGCACCTCATCGTGTTCGGCATGCTGATCGCGCTCACCGTGATCTCGGCGGTGTGCGCGTGGTTTTTCGGCCTCTGGGCGGCGCTCGCGGTGGCGTTCGCCGCGGCGCTCGCCCAAGCCCTGGTCAAGCTGGCGCTCGACGCCACCGTGCAGCGCGAGATCGGGGAGGAGATCCGTTCGTCCACGTTCGCGGTGTCGGAGACGCTGAACCAGCTCTCCTGGGTGGCCGGCGGCCTGGCCGGCCTGGCCATGTCGTTCACGTCCAGCGGGGTCGCCGGCATGAGCGTGGCGGCCACCGGCGTCGCCGCTGCGTTCGTCCTGTTGCTGGCCGCGCGACGGCGGCGGATCCTGGCCGCGCGGCACACCAGGCCACAGCCCGCTCGGTGAGGCTCAGCTGGCCCTGAGGGCTTCGGTGGGCGTGAGCCGGGCCGCGCGCACGGCCGGGTAGACCCCAGCCACCAGCCCGACCGAGATGGCCACCGCGACGCCTCCGCCCACAGCGGGCAGCGGCACGACGATCGACTGCCGGCTCGCCAGCGCGTAGGCGCTGGTCGCCGCGGCCCCCAGGACGACGCCGCCGACCCCGCCGAGCGCGGACAGCATCACGGACTCGGTCAGGAACTGCAACCCCACCTGCCGCTTGGTCGCCCCGAGGGCACGGCGCAGGCCGATCTCCGTGCGCCGCTCCAGCACCGAGATCACCATGATGTTGGCCACCCCCACCCCGCCGACCAGCACGGCCACGGCGCCGAGCGCCAGGAACAGGCCGGTGAGGGCCGATCCCGCCTGGGCCCGGGCCGCGAGCAGTTGCGAGGGCCTGCTTACCTGGACGCCTTCGGGCTCGCCCGGGTTGGCGGTGAACGGCAGCACCTCGGCGACGGCCTGAACCTGGTCCGGCTGGGTGCGCAGGTAGATCTCGGTGGGGTGCCCGCCCAGACCGAGCCGGGCGTTCGCGACCGGGAAACCGACCAGGGCCGCCTCGTCGATCTCGGGTGCGAGCGGCACCGGGCGCAGGATGCCGACGACCGTGAAGTACTGGCCGGCCAGGTAGACCTGCGTCCCCGGGGGAACGTTCGCGATGCCCAGGGTCTGCGCGGCGACGGAGCCGAGGACAACGGCCGGGTAGCGGGCGGTGGCCGCGTTGAGGAAGACCCCGCGGGCCACGCTTCCGCCGAGGGTGCTCAGCAGGCTGGTCTGGGTGGCCAGCACGGATATGCCACCGCTGTCGATGGCCGGGATGGCCGCGGTGCGCCGCACCGTCACGCCGGGCACGTAACCCACGGCGCATACCGACTGGACCGGGGGTATCCGCCCGACCATCCCGGTGGCCGTGAGCGGCAGCGCCGCCGGGGCGCCGGTGAAGTCCTGACCGGCGCTCACCGTCAGCAGATTGCCCTCCGCGCCGAGCTCGGCGAGCAGGGCCGCCCGGGACGAGGCCGACACGCCGAGCACGGCCACGGCCGCGGCGATGCCGATGGCGATGCCGAGCGCGGACAGCGCCGCCCGCCAGGCCCGCGAGCGCAGCGACCCGGCGCTGGTCCGGACCGTGTCGGCGGCCCGCAGCCGGGAGCGGGGCATGATGGCGGTCATGACCGCAGCGGCGTTCCGGCCGCGACCGCCGCTGAGCCAGGCGGCCTGGTGTCGGACAGGACGCGGCCGTCGCGCATCTCCACCCGCCTTTCCATCGCCGAGGCGACCCCGGTGTCGTGCGTCACCACCACCACGGCCGTCCCGTCGCTGGCTATCTTGGTGAGCAGCGCGATGATCCCGGCCCCGGTCGCCGTGTCCAGGTTTCCGGTCGGCTCGTCCGCGAGCACCACGGACGCGCGCCCGGCCATCGCCCGGGCGATGGCGACCCGCTGACGCTCACCGCCGGACAGCTGCGGCGGCCGGTGCGTGAGACGGTGCCCGAGCCCGACCCGCTCCAGCGCGCCGGTCGCCGCGAGCCGCCGTTCCCGCCCGCTGCCGCCCCGGTAGAGCAGGCCGAGGGCGACATTGCCGACGGCGTCGAGGTGATCGAGGAGGAAGAACTGCTGGAAGACGAAGCCGAGCCGGTGCCCGCGCACCGCCGACACCTCCGCGTCGGACAGCGCTGACACGTCCTGGCCCGCGACGCGGATGACCCCGCTAGTGGGTCTTTCCAGCGTGCCGAGGATGTGCAGCAGGGTGGATTTGCCTGATCCCGACGGCCCGAGCACGGCCACCCGCTCGCCCGCGTCGATCCGCAGGTTCACGTCGGCCAGGGCGGCGACCGGCGGTGATCCCGGATAGGTCTTGGTGACCTGAGCGAGTTCGAGCACCGGATCACGGCCGGCAGGCCGCCCGGCCGGATCGGGCCCGGTCATGAGGCTGGCACCAGCACGTGCGTGCCGGGCCGCAGGCCGACCCCGGTGACCTGGACGAGCGTGTTGCCGAATAGGCCGGTGTGCACGCCGACCAGGTGCTGGCCACCCGCGTGGACCACGGCGACCGCGTATCCCCCGCCCGCCAGCGCGACCAGGGCATTAACCGGGACGGCGAGCACATTCTGGGCCCGGGCGCTGACGATGTTGACGGTGACCGGTGCCTGATCCAGGTTCCCGGCCGCGCCCGGGTGGGCCAGCCGGACGATCATCTGGACCGTCTCGCCCGTGCTGCCAGATCCCGCGCCGCCGGATCCGCCCCCGCTGGGGGATCCGGCGGCCGGACCCGGGGACGAGCCATCCGAGGGGCCGCTAGAGGCGGCGGTAGCGACCCGGGACACCGCCGCCACCACGCCGCCAGTGCTGGTCGTGCCGTCCGGCAAGGTGACGCTGACCTGGTCTCCCGGTGCCACGAGGTACTCCTGGGCGACCGGCAGCTCGGCATCGACGATCGGGTCGGGTGACGTCGCCGTGAGCACGGTGCCACCGGGCTGGGCCGCCTCGCCCAGAGTGGGCGTGACCGCGGTCACCCGCAGCGCGCCTGGGGCATAGGCCAGCTGCCCGGCCGCCACCGTCCCGGTCACCGGCAGTCCCCGCGCTTCCTGCCACCGTTCCACGCCATAGAACGTGGCATAGGTGAACGTGTCGCTGACGGTCAGGCCGGCGGCGCTCGCGTAGCCCAGGGCGATCAGGTTGGCGTCGAGCTGGGCCACGTCGGGCCCGTCGGTCACGCCGAGCGAGAGGTCGCGCCACGCGGGCCTGGCCCCGTAGAACAGGATGACCGGGCTGCCGTCCACCTCATACAGCCGCTGCCCGCGGTGCACCACCTGGCCTGGCTGCGGCAGGGCCGTATAGGCCGTTCCCTGGAGCTGATTGGCGACGGTGAACGAGCCCGCGTAGCCGAGCGATCCGCCGACCTGGATGGTGTTGACAATGTCGGTGCGCACCACCGCCGCCGTGGCCACCCGGATGCCGCTGCCCGGGCTGGCCGGCCCCCGCCGGGCGGCCAGCGCCGCGGTGATCCCGGCGGCGGCACCGGCGACGATCAGCACGGCCGCCACGGCCGCCATCCCGGCCCGCCGCCACCGCACCGGCCCGCCGCGCTCGCCGCGGGCCCGGTCAGCCATCACTGCCCAGGCTTGACAGGGTCGAGGCGCGGATCTCCGCGTCGTCCTGGCTCTGGCAGGCGTGAATGGCCTCCTGGAATCCGTGGCTCGCCTTGCCGCCCGCGGGAACCTCGGCCTGCGTCAAACCGAACCCGTGGCCTGGTGTGTACGGGCTCCTGGCGCTGGGGTCGGTGACGTTCGGCAGGCCGTGCAGCCGTTCGCACTCCGCGGCGCGCACTCCCGCCTGCACCAGTTGCGGCGGGGCCGGGGGTTCGTGCTCCGGGTCGCTGATTCCGGCCTGCGACATCAGGGCGCCGCACGCCGCCCGGACCGCGTTCACGGTCGAGGCAGGGGCGTTCTCGAAGCTGCGTGAGTCGCTGTAGACGGCGCCGCTGAGGGTAAGCACGGGATCCTGGTAGCCGGGGATGCCGTGCTGGCGGATGCACTGGGCGGCCGCCCGCAGCTTCGCGGCCTGGCTGCCGCCCGCGGCGTGCGTGCCGCCGGCGCTCTGGCTGAGGCTGGGCACGGCGGCCGGCGGCGAGCCGCTCCCGCCACAGGCGGCCAGCAGGACCAGGGCCCCCAGCGCGCCCACCGCCACGGGCGCTCGGCCGCGCGGGACCCGCAGGACAGCCAGCGCGCCGCTGGCCGCGAACACTGTGCCGCGCCGGGCGCGACCTAGGGCGGTCGCTTTGCCTCTCATGCTGACCCTCCTCGGGGCTGGCGGCCTGGGCGGCCGGCGGGTCCGCCGAACATGGCGGCGGGCGCCGGCCTGACACGGAGAGTTCTACGCCGCCACCGATGACACGGGCGCTACAGAACGAAGGCCCCGCGCCCCTCCCGCAGGCCAGCCACGCAGGTGGGCACGGGCTCGCTCCGGCCCCGGGCGGCACTTCGTGTTATGTCCTTGTCATGCCGTCTGGGGCACCATGGGAGCGTGCGCGTGCTGGTAGTGGAGGATCAGAAGGTGCTGGCCAACCGGATCGCGGAGGGCCTGCGCGACCAGGGCATGGCTGTCGATGTGGCCTACGACGGCGCGTCCGCCATGGAGATCACCGCGTTCACCCGGTACGACGTGGTCGTGCTCGACCGGGATCTGCCGCGGGTCCACGGCGATGCCGTGTGCGCGAGCCTGGTGGCCGGCCCGTCGCAGGCCCGGATCCTGATGCTCACCGCCGCCGCGGCGGTCGAGGACCGGGTGGACGGGCTCAACCTGGGTGCCGACGACTACCTGGCGAAGCCGTTCGCGTTCGCGGAACTGGTGGCCCGGGTCCGCGCCCTGGCCCGGCGCAGCCCGTCCACGCCGCCGATCGCGGTCCGGGGTGATCTGACCGTGGACCGGGCCAGGCGCCGGGCCAGCCGCGGTAGCCGGCCGCTGACCCTCACCCGCAAGGAGTTCGGCGTACTGGAGACGCTGGTCTGCGCGGACGGTTCGGTGGTGAGCGCTGAGGACCTTCTGGAGAAGGTATGGGATGAGCATGCGGATCCGTTGAGTAATACGGTTTCCGTGACCATGGCCCGGCTGCGCCGCAAGCTCGGGGAGCCGCCACTGATCGAAACGGTCATCGGCAGCGGCTACCGGCTGCGGCCCCACGATGAAGGCCCGCGGTGAGGGCCCCGTGGTGAGGGCCCCGTGGCCGGGCGCGCGTTCCGGGCGGCGCACGATCCGGCTCCGCCTCACCATCACCTACAGCGCCCTGTTCCTGCTCGCGTCGGCCATGCTGCTGGCGTTCACCTATGTGTTCGTGGTCCGCGGCCTCAAGGCGACCCCCGACCAGTCGGCCAGCCGGCCCGGGTCGCCGACGCTCCAGGAACTCAAGAACCAGTGCAGCAAGGTCATGGCCACGGGCAAGACCGGGCCCCTGAGCGCCCAGCAGCAGAACCTGATCATCAAGTGCGAGGAAAGCTTCAGCGGCGGCGTCGCGGCCGGCGCGGCGAGCCAGCGGGCCGAGGCCGTGCACCAGTTGCTGCTCTACTCGCTGGTCGGATTCGGCATCATGGGGCTGCTGTCCGCCGGGGCCGGCTGGCTGGTGGCCGGGCGGGCGCTGCGGCCGGTCCACGCCATCACCGGCGCGGCCCGCCGGGCCTCTGAGGAGAACCTCGGCGAGCGGCTCGCGCTGGACGGGCCTAACGACGAGCTGAAGGAACTGGCCGACACCTACGACGCCATGCTGGCGCGCCTCGACGCGGCGTTCGACAGCCAGCGCCGGTTCGTCGCGAACGCCTCGCACGAGTTGCGGACGCCGCTGACGGTGATGCGCACGGCCATCGATGTCACGCTGGCCAAGCCCGGGCGGACCCCCGCCCAGCTCGAAGACATGGCCGTCGAGGTGCGGCAGGCCGTGGAGCGGGCCGAGGGACTGATAGAGGCCCTGCTGACCCTGGCCCGCAGCGACCGGGGCGCCGTGTCCTGGGAGGAGACCGACCTCGGCGTGCTGGCCGAGGACGCGCTGGACGCTGCGGCGCCGGCCATCCGGGCCGGGTCCCTGGGCGTGGAGACCGCGCTGCAGGCGGCGCCCACGCGCGGTGACACCGTGCTGCTCGACCGGCTCGTCGCCAACCTCGTGGACAACGCCGTCCGGCACAACCCGCCGGGCGGCTGGGTCCAGGTCGCCACCGGGATGCGCGGGACCTCCGCTTTCCTGGCTGTGAGCAATGGCGGGGCCAAGATCGCCGAGGATCTCACGCCTGAGCTATTCGAGCCGTTCCGCCGCCTGGACGGGCACGCAGGCCCCACCCAGGGCGCCGGCCTCGGCCTGTCGATCGTCCGCTCGGTCGCGATCGCGCACCACGGCGAGGTGACCGCGCGCAGCCGCCCCGCGGGAGGCCTGGAGGTCTCGGTGCTGCTGCCCGCGGAGCCCGCTCATGCCGAGCCGGGGCTGGCGTCAGCGGCCGAGGTCAGTAGCCAGCGCACCCAGGCGGCCGGGCAGGCCGACCCGGATCGCGGCCCGGCCGGCCCGGTCGGCCTGATCGGCCCGGCCGGCCTGATCGGCCCGGTCGGCCCGGCCGGGCCGACGGACTCTGACCAGTGCGATCAGGGCTCCTGACGAAGTTGGGTCAGGCCTCGACGTCGTCGGCCACGGCGCGCAGCACGGCCGCGATCTTCTTCGCGTCCTTGGCATCTGGGTGCCTGCCGCGCCGATAGGCGGCCGACAGCCCATCCAGCAGCTTGATGAGATCCTCGACGATCAGGATCATCTCGTCTGGGCTCTTGCGGTTCGTCTTGGCCACTGTAGGCGGCGGCTCGAGGAGCCGCACCTGCAGCGCCTGGACCCCCCGGCGGCCCTCGACGACGCCAAACTCCACGCGCTGGCCGGCGCGCAGTCCAGCGGCGCTGCCGGGCGGGAGGGCCGACGAATGCACGAACACCTCACCCCCGTCATCGCGGGTGAGAAAGCCGAAACCCTTCTCGGCGTCATACCACTTGACCTTGCCTGTGGGCACGGGTCAGACCTCACGCGGAATAGGAGCGGGCAGGGCGCGCCCTAGGGCGCGAGTGATCCAGGTTATCGGTCCCGCGCCGTCTGCGGCAGGCTCGCTGGCCGGACGCATGCAGCGACGTGACCCCGGCTGGACCGGCCGGGGTCATGTCCCCCCACGGCCTGGCACGATCAGATGACGCTGGGACGGATCACGTGCCGGGCCGGGAAACAGGGATGACCACGCGCCTGCTGTCGCTCCCCGCGGGCAGCAGAATCGCACGGCCTGTATACCCGCGCTCATAGCCGGTAATCATGCGATCTATCCGGCTCGCCCGCGTTGCGGGCGCTGCCACGGCGGGAGCGAGCGCATCCGGGGTCCTTGCTGGATCCGCCAGGCCAGGTATACGGCGGACAGCACGGCTCCGGCCCGGAGCAGGTACTCGCGGTAGGCGTCGAACGCGTGAATGAACTCACCGAAAAAACCATGTCGGCCGCCGACGAGGGCACCCGCCGCCAGGAGCGCCACCAGCAGGAAAAGTGGCGTGCCCAGCAGCGCGAGCCACTTGTCCCGCGCATCCCAGACCCGGGACGCCAACGCGACCAGGGCGCCGGCTATCCAGAGGAACGGAAGGATCAGCCCGCCCACGCCGAGCAGCAGGATAGCGACGGTCTCAAGCGGGTGGCTGCGCACCAGCGCGCGCACGGTCGGCGGAGCGGGCGCCGGGGCCACTGACGGGGGACGCTCACCGGGCTCGTTCGCTCCCTCGCGCGCTGGGCCAGGCGGTGGCGCTCCAGCGCGGGACGGCCCAGCCGCAGACGAACCAGCGGCAGACGAACCAGCGGGAGACGAACCAGCGGGAGGCGGACCGGTCGCGGGCGGCCCATCGGCCGGCCGTCCAGCGGGAGGCGGACCGGTCGCGGGCGGCGGCCCATCGGCGGGCCGTCCAGCGGGAGGCGGTGCGGGCTGGCGGGGAATCGGTTCCGTATCGTCCCTGGTGGGCTTCCATGTGTCCTTGACCGGCTTCCACAGCATCACAGGCTTCGGCGGACCGCCCCGGTGCGCGGTCTCCAGGCGCTCGAGTTCCTTCTTCGCCATGGTCTGGGGGTCGCCCAGGTCATTGAGTATCTCCATGACCTTCGCGGGGTCGGCGTCGGCCAGCGGGCCAATCTTCTTCATGATCGACGCCCGGGTGCGCGCCACGAACAGCAGTCGGTCGCCCTTGGGCAGGACGCGCTGCGCAGCATGGAGAACCCGGCCGAGATAGTCACCGACGAGCTTCTCGACGGAAACGTTGGCAGAGCGGCGCATGCTCCGATAATCCCTCGGAAGCGCGCGATTGTGGAGCCTCACGCGCAAGCTGAACGCCGGCTTAACCGAACCGGAACGCGCAAAAGGGCGGTCCCGGACTTCCGGGGCCGCCCTTCGCGTCCCGGCTCAGGCCCGACGGACGGGCCCTCACCAGTAAGGACTGCGTAGTCACGCTGATCCGGGGATACCCCGGATCAGGAGGCTAGAAGTCCATGTCCCCGCCGCCTGGGGCAGCGGGCGCCTTCTCCTTCTCCGGCTTCTCAGCGATCACTGCCTCGGTCGTCAGGAACAGACCGGCAATGGACGCCGCGTTCTGCAGCGCGGACCTGGTGACCTTGGCTGGGTCAATGATCCCGGCCTTGAAGAGGTCAACGTACTCGCCGGTCGCGGCGTTCAGGCCGTGCCCAGGAGCAAGCGTCTTGACCTTCTCGACCACCACGCCGCCCTCGAGGCCGGCATTCACCGCGATCTGCTTCAGTGGCTCCTCGACGGCGCGGCGCACGATGGTCGCCCCGGTCGCCTCGTCGCCGGACAGATCCAGCTTCTTGAACGCGTTGGCCCCCGCCTGGAGCAGGGCGACGCCCCCTCCGGGGACCACACCCTCCTCAACGGCGGCCTTCGCGTTGCGCACCGCGTCCTCGATGCGGTGCTTGCGCTCCTTCAGCTCGACCTCGGTGGCCGCACCCGCCTTGATAACGGCGACGCCGCCGGCCAGCTTGGCCAGCCGCTCCTGCAGCTTCTCGCGGTCGTAGTCGGAGTCGGTGTTCTCGATCTCAGCCCGGATCTGGTTGACCCGCCCAGAGATCTGCTCCGCGTCGCCCGCGCCGTCCACGATCGTCGTCTCATCCTTGGTGACGACGACCTTGCGCGCCCGGCCGAGCAGGTCGAGGTCGGCGGACTCCAGCTTGAGCCCGACTTCCTCGCTGATGACCTGGCCGCCAGTGAGGATGGCGATGTCACCGAGCATGGCCTTGCGCCGGTCACCGAAGCCTGGCGCCTTCACCGCGACGGACTTGAACAGACCGCGGATCTTGTTGACGACCAGGGTCGCGAGGGCTTCGCCCTCGACGTCCTCGGCGATGATGACGAGCGGCTTGCCCGACTGCACCACCTTGTCCAGCAGCGGCAGCAGGTCCTTGTTCGCCGACACCTTGGAGTTGACGATCAGGATGTAGGGGTCCTCGAGGACGCCCTCCATCCGCTCTGGGTCGGTGGCGAAGTACGGCGAGATGTAACCCTTGTCGAAGCGCATTCCTTCGGTGAGCTCGAGCTCGAGGCCGAAGGTGTTGCTCTCCTCGACAGTGATAACGCCTTCCTTGCCGACCTTGTCCATCGCCTCGGCGATCATCTCGCCGATGGCCGGGTCGCCGGCGGAGATGGAGGCCGTCGCAGCGATCTGCTCCTTGGTCTCAACCTCCTTGGCGAGCTTGGACAGTTCCTCGCTCACCCGCTCGACCGCCGACTCGATACCCCGCTTGAGGGACATCGGGTTGGCGCCCGCGGCCACGTTGCGCAGGCCCTCACGGACCAGCGCCTGCGCCAGCACGGTAGCCGTGGTGGTGCCGTCGCCCGCGACGTCGTCGGTCTTCTTCGCTACTTCCTTGACCAGCTCGGCGCCGATCTTCTCCCACGGGTCCTCGAGCTCGATCTCCTTGGCGATGGACACGCCATCGTTGGTGATCGTGGGGGCTCCCCACTTCTTCTCGAGAACGACGTTCCGGCCCTTGGGGCCGAGGGTGACCTTCACGGCGTCAGCTAGTTGATTCATGCCGCGCTCGAGGCCGCGCCTGGCTTCCTCGTCGAACGCGATCATCTTGGCTGCCATAGGCTCCAGATCCTCCCGGAACTTTGTGGCTTCGTGTGGATCGAGTTGACGCCCGCGACGGCAGGCCCCGCCGACGGACAGTCCCATCCTGCCGCCGGTGATGCCTCAATCGCCCCGATCTTGCCCTGGCGTTGTCACTCTCATGCCGAGAGTGCCAACGCCCTGTTTAGCACTCTACGCAGGAGAGTGCAAACTGGAGTCGTCCGCCGGGCCGCGCTGAGTCCAGGCGGGGCCATCGGGGGGTCGATCGCCCGTGCGCGCCGCGGCCATGTAGGCGCGCACGGATTCCCTGGCTTGGCCGCGGCCAGCGCTGATGGCACTCAGGATTGTCGTCCGGATTCCCGGCGGCAGCGGACCCGATGGCCCGGCACCCACGCGGTGGGCGCCGGGCCATCGGCCGGCTTGGCCAGCACAGGCTCACACGGCGCGGACGGCCTCCGCCTGCGGACCGCGGTCGCTCTGCGTGATCTCGAATTCGACCCGCTGCCCCTCTTCGAGGCTGCGGTAGCCATCCATCTGGATAGCGGAGAAGTGCACGAACACGTCCCTGCCACCGTTGACCGCGATGAAGCCGTAGCCCTTATCCGCGTTGAACCACTTGACGGTGCCCTGAGCCATTACCCAACAACTCCCTAACTGCGCTCGGGCCTCGGGTCCCACCCTTGCCACCGCGGAACCCGTCGATCGCCGGAGCGGGTTGGGCGTGGCCAAGCTAGGCTTGCCGTTCGCACCGACCGACAGCGACCGGAAACGACCTTACCCCGTGTGATGCGCGTTCGGGACCCGTAACTCCTTGAATCCGGTTACTCGTGTTTCCCGACCAGCGGGCCCGTTGGGCCGTACAGCCAATCGGCGAAGGAAAGGCACTGGTCGGTCAGCGAGCGGTCAGCCGCCCGCGACCGCCGGGATCACTGAGACGTGGGTGCCCGCCGGCACTGGTGTGTCGAGTCCCTGGGCAAATCGCACGTCCTCCTCGCCCACGTAGACGTTGACGAAACGCCGCAGCTTGCCGGTGTCGTCAACGATCCGGCCGCCGATGCCCGGGTAGGCGGCGTCCAGGCCGGCGATGACCTCCCGCAGCGTTCCTTCTCCCGCGGTGACCTCTGCGGCCCCGCCAGTGAACGTTCGCAAGATGGTCGGGATACGGACGGACACGGTCATGCGAGGCCTGCCTCTCCAGGTGATCGACCCTCTCCAGGTGAGAGACGCGCAGCTCTCATGATGCCGGTCTCACGACGCGGGGTGGTCCGGAAGCGTCGACTCGAAGGCCTCGAACGCCGCCAGTGACGGGCGGATCGCCGGCAGGCTGCCCGGGGGGACCGCCACGGCGTCCAGCGTCTTCAGGCCGTCACCCGAGTTGATGATGACCGTCTCCGCCCCGGGGTCGATCTCGCCCGAGGCGAGCAGGCTGCGCAGGACGCCGAGGGTGACGCCCACCGCGGTTTCCCCGAAGATGCCCTCGGTGGTGGCCAGCAGCCGCATCCCGGACACCACCTCGTCGTCGCCTACGTCGGCGACCACCCCGCCGGTGCGGCGGACCACGTCGAGCACGTAAGGTCCATCGGCGGGATTGCCGATGGCCAGCGACTTGGCGATCGTGTCCGGCCGCACCGGCTGCACCACGTCGTGCCCCTGCCGGAAGGCGGCCGCCACCGGATTGCACCCGGTGGCCTGCGCGCCGAACACCCGGTAGGAAGTGTCCTCGACCAGCCCGAGCGCGATCAGCTCGCGGAATGCTTTGTCAATCTTGACGAGCTGGGCGCCGGAGGCAACGGGGACGACGATCTGGGACGGCAGCCGCCAGCCGAGCTGCTCGGCGATCTCGTAGCCGATGGTCTTGGAGCCCTCGGCGTAGTACGGCCGCACGTTGACGTTGACGAAGGCCCAGTCCTCGCGCTCGTCGGCCAGCTCGGACGCGAGCCGGTTCACGTCGTCGTAGCTGCCCTGGATGGCCACCAGGGTGCCACCGTAGACCGCCGAGGCGACGATCTTCTGTGGCTCCAGGTTGGACGGGATGAGCACTACGGAACGGATGCCAGCGCGGGCCGCCGCCGCGGCCACCGCATTGGCCAGGTTCCCGGTGGAAGGGCAGGCCAGCACCTTGTAGCCCATCTCCACCGCGGCCGCGAGGGCGACGGCGACGACGCGGTCCTTGAACGAGTGGGTGGGATTGGCGCGCTCATCCTTCACCCACAGGGTGCGCAGGCCGACTTCGCGGGCCAGGTGATGGGCCCGGACCAGCCGGGTCCACCCCGGCTCGGTGTTCGGCGTGGCGGCGACATCCGGGGGTACCGGCAGCAGGCTGGCGTACCGCCAGATGTTGGCCGGTCCTGCCTCGATGTCGGCCCTGGTGAGCCGCGGGAGGTCGTAGATCACCTCCAGCGGCCCAAAACACTCGGCACACGCGTGATGCGCGCCGAGTTCGGTGGTGTGCCCGCACTCGCGGCAGGCGAGGCCGCTGGCGTAACCGAACCTGGATGGGGGGGTGATGGTCGAGGATGTGCTCACGTGGCGAGGCCTTTCTTCCTCATCTGTCCCTACAGCCGGAATCAGCCGCGGGCCGGACTTGGCACCTGTCACGGGAGACCTCGCGCGAGCGCATGTCACCGTGATGGTTGCCGGGGCTTCGTAGGGCCGATCCCTCCACCCCTCTGGATGAGCGTTATTCAGTTGTGTTGTCCACTGTAACTGATCCGACTCTGCATCCCGCCGGCCGCTCCAGCTAGCCTCGGCTACATGGATGCGGAACCGGGCGGTGGCAGGATCCTGATCGCCTCGAACCGGGGGCCGGTTTCGTTCACACAGGGGGACGACGGAAACCTTACCCGGCACCGGGGCGCCGGCGGCCTGGTCTCCGGGCTCTCCAGCGTCGCAGGTCAGGCGGATGTGCTCTGGGTATGCGCTGCGCTCAGCGACGCCGACCGAGCCGCGGCCAGGGCCGCTCCGGAAGGCTACATCGACGCGGGCCCCATCAGCGGGGAGGATGGCGACAGCGGCGCGATCGACGGCAGCACGCGCGTCCGCATGCTCGACATCCCAGCCACCATGTTTCACCGCGCGTACAACAGCGTGGCCAACTCCACGCTCTGGTTCGTCCAGCACATGCTCTACGACACGCCGAACCGGCCGAACTTCGGTCTCGCGTTCCGCCGGGAATGGGAGTCCTTCCGCGGTTACAACGCCACGTTCGCGGCGGCGCTGGCGGAGGGGGCGGGCCAGCCGGATGACGGGGGCGGGTGGGGCAGGAGCAGGAGCAGGGGTGCCGGGGTGCGGGCGATGGTGCAGGACTACCACCTCACGCTGGTTCCGCGGATGCTGGCCGATCTGCGCTCCGACATCAGGATCGCGCATTTTTCGCACACCCCGTGGGCGCCTCCCGACTACTTCCGGCTGCTGCCGGACAGCGTGGGCCGGGAGGTCCTGGAAGGCATCCTGGGCGCCGACCACGCCGGGTTTCTCGCCCGGCGCTGGGCCGACGCGTTCCTCGACTGCTGCCGGGAGTTCCTCGGCGCGGACGTGGACCCGGTGGCCGGGACCGTCACCCACCGCGGCCACCTCACCAGCGTTGGCGTGCACGCCCTGGGCGTGGACGCCAACGGCCTGCGCCAGCGCGCCGCCGCCGCCGATGTGCAGGCTCAGGTCGCGGCCCTGACCGCGACCTGCGGGGATCACAAAGTGATCGTCCGGGTGGACCGCACCGAGCTGTCCAAGAACATCGTCCGGGGCCTGCTCGCCTACCGTGAGCTGCTGATCACCTGCCCCGAGTGGCGCGGCCGCGTGACGCACATCGCGCTCGCCTACCCGTCCCGGCACGACCTGCCCGAATACCGCGAGTACACGGCCAGTGTGCAGCGGCTCGCCCGAGAGATCGAGGACGAGTTCGGCACCGATGACTGGGACCCGCTGCTGCTGGCGGTCAACGACAACTACCCACGTTCGCTCGCTGCGTACCGGCTCGCCGACGTGCTGCTGGTCAACCCGATCCGGGACGGCATGAACCTCGTCGCCAAGGAAGGTCCCATCCTGTCCGAACGAGACTGCGTGCTGGTCCTGTCCACCGAGGCGGGCGCCGCATCGGAACTTGGCGCCCACGCGCTGCTGGTCAACCCGTTCGACGTATCAGCCACCGCGCGGGCCCTGCACGAGGCGCTCACCATGCCCGATACCGAACGAGCAGCCCGCGGTACGGCCCTGGCCAAGGCTGGGTCGGCGCTGCCGCCCACGGCGTGGTTCCAGGCCCAGCTCGACGGCCTGGACCAGACGCCGTCGCCGCGGGGCGGCCCGCCGCCTGACGGCAGGGTTCACGACGGCCAATCGCCCGACCGGAGACCGCCTGGCCGGGGGGGCGGCGGCTGGCGGGCCATCCGGGCGCGGGGGGGCCGCTGGCGGCCCTAGGGTGTTGTCCCGTTGACCGCGTCGGCCAGCCCGTCGAGCAGGGCGACGATTCCGTCCGGGCCGTCCACCACGAGATCCGCGGAGTCGAGGAGCTCAGCGGCGGTCTCCGCCGAGCCGCTGCACACGGTCAGGCCCGGGAGACCGGAAGCGCGCCGCGCGCGCACGGCGCGGAAGGCGGCCAGATCACCGAGGTCGTCACCGCCGAACGTGATTGACCCTGGAGATCGTTCGGTAACGAGGGTGTTGAGGGCGGTGCCTTTGTCCGTGCCAGGTGGCCGCAGTTCGATCACCAGCCGGCCCGGTTCCACGGTGAGGCCGGTCCGCTCGGCCAGCGCGTTAAGCGGGCCGCGCAGCATCTCGAGCACGCCCTGGGGGTCCGCGGCGCGACGGGTGTGCACGGCCACCGCGATCCCCTTGTCCTCCGTCCAGGTACCCGGGGGGGCGCGGCGCCGGCCAGGACGGCAGGCAGTTCGTTGCGGGCGGCCTCGACCCCGGGCGGGGGCGCCGGCGAGGCCAGGGCGCCGTCCTGCCAGCGTTCCCAGCCATAGTGGCCGAGCACGATCAGGCCAGGGACACCGGCCAAGCCGCCGAGTTCCACGGCGACGGCCGCGGGGCGGCCGGTGATCACCGCCAGCGTGCCGACGGCCGCGGTGAGCCTGCTCAGCGCGGCCGCGGCGGCCGGGTGCGCGTGCGCCGCGGCGGGGTCGGCCACGATCGGGGACAGCGTGCCATCGAAATCCAGCGCGATCAGAGCCCGGGCCGGTTCACGGAGCAGGGCGGCCAGGCCCGCCCGGCCCTCTGGCGTGCGTGGCCGGGGCAGCGTACGGGTGCCGGCCGCCCCGGTGCTGGTCATATCCGAGCCGGTCGGCTGGGTCCGGTCCTCCGGAGCGGGCATCAGGGACTGTCGCCCCGCTCGGCGCGGGCCGAGCGCAGCCGGTGCCGCTTGGCGCGCTGCCTGCGGAGCCGGGTAACGAGCGCGGGGTCGAAGACGAGCGCCTCCGGGCGGTCGATGAGCTCGTTCAGCAGCTGGTAGTACCGCGTTGCGGTCATCCCGAGCGCGTCCAGGATCTCCTGCTCCTTGGCCCCGGGCGAGCGCCACCAGTTCCGCTCGAAGGCGAGGACGTGCTTCTCCTGATCGGACAGCGCCGCCATCTCGCCTCCCAGCCGCCCGGTACTGGCCGCGCCGGGGCCATGGTCGGGGCGCGGCGCGGGTGGCGGCGAACCACCATCGTAGGCACGGTCTGTACGGAACGGCGCCGACGTCGTACGCTCACCCTTCGTGGCCACTTATGACTGCCTGACTTTTCTAACCGACTATGGCGTTGAGGACGGGTTCGTGGCGGCCTGCCACGGGGTCGCCGCCCGCATTTCGCCAGGTGTCCGGCTGATCGACATTACGCATCTCGTACCGCCAGGTGATGTCCGCCGCGGCGCCGCCGTGCTGGCTCAGACGCTCCCCTATCTTCCACCAGCCGTGCATGTCGCGGTGGTGGATCCGGGGGTTGGTACCGCACGCCGTGGTGTCGCCGTGGCGGCCGGGGACTGCATCCTGATCGGCCCGGACAACGGGCTGCTGTCCTGGGCAGTGGCCGCGCAGGGCGGGGCGAGCAGCGCGTACCAGCTGACCAACGGCGAGATGTGGCTGCACCCAGTCTCGCCCACGTTCCACGGCCGGGACATTTTCACGCCAGTCGCCGCGCATCTGGCGGCGGGCGCCGACCTCGCCTCGGCGGGATCAGAGATCGATGTAACGGACCTGGTGACGCTGCCCGCACCGACCAGCCGGGTACATGACGGCGAGGCCGAGGGCGAGGTGATGTCGGTGGATCGGTTCGGCAACGTGCAACTGTCCATCGCCGCCTCCGACGCCGACCGGCTGGGCATCGGTTTCGGGTCGCCGCTTGTGGTGCGCTGTGGACGCCGCCAGCTAACCGTCCCCTATCTGGAGACGTTCGCCGCGGTGGCGCCCGGGGAGATCGTGGCGTTCACCGACAGCGCGGGGCTCATCTCGCTGGCCGTCAACGCGGGTGATGCGGCACAGCAGCTCGGCCTGCCTCCCGGCGCGCACGTACGGCTGTCCATGGCGCCACCTTCGTGAGCACTCCAGCCTCTTGGGCACGTCCTCGACCCAGCCGCCACGCTCTGGGCACCTAAACCATTCCGAACGTGGCAGAATGCCTGGGTGGTTCACCACGGAAAGGTGGACGTCGTGGCGAGGAGGCTCCCCCGGCGTGCGCCCGCAGCGCTGGCTGCCGGGCTGGCCGTGGCGTGCGTCGCGCTCACGGCGGCGCCGGCCGTTGCCGACCAGCCCCGCCATGAGGAATGGTGGCTCAGCGCGCTGCACGTGACGACGGCATGGGAATCCAGCAAGGGTTCTGGTGTCACGGTTGCCGTGCTTGATACCGGTGTCGATTCAACGCAGCCTGACCTGGCCGGCTCGGTGGTCACCGGACCGGACTTCAGCGGGTCCGGGCGGCAGGCAGGTGCCCCATTCTGGGGTATCGATGGCACGGCGGTCGCGAGCCTGATCGCGGGCCACGGGCACGGCACCCAGGATGGTGACGGCATTACCGGGGTCGCTCCGGAGGCCAAGATCCTCTCCGTCCGGGTCACCCTGGAGGGCAACGATCCGGATCTGGCCAACGCGGGCATTGTTTCCGGCCTGCCGGGTTCCATCGCCAACGGCATCCGCTACGCCGTCAATCATGGCGCCCAGGTCATCGACCTGCCACTGGACCCGGCGGTGCTGGCGATCGGCACCCCGAAAGGCAACGCGGGCGGCGCCGCCACCTCGGGCGGCCGTCCCCCGGGTGGCAGCCGGACCGAACGCGCGGCGGTGGCCTATGCGCTGAGCAAGAACGTGGTCCTGGTAGCGCCCGCGGGTGACGGAGGAGCAGGGACCGATCTCATCAACTACCCGGCGGCGTACCCCGGAGTGATCTCGGTGGGCGCCTTCAACCAGAGCTTCACCAAGGCCCCGTTCACCAGCCACCGGCCCTATGTCACGGTCACCGCGGCCGGGGATGGCGTCGAGGCGGCGACGCCGTCCGGGTATTCAATGCTGCACAGCACCAGCGCGGCGAGCGCCGTGGTGGCCGGCATCGCCGCACTGATCAGGGCGCAGTTCCCCACGCTGAGCCCCGCCCAGGTGACGAGCGCGCTCACCCAGAGCACCTCCTTCCGGCGGCCCGGCGGCCAGCAGAACGGATCGGGCTTCGGCACCGTCGACGCCCAGGCCGCCCTGTTGCAGGCGGCCCGGATCAACGCGACCGTCCCCGCCCGCTCAGGGTCGGGGGGCGCCGTCGTGGCTCCGACGTCCCCGCCCGTCCATGTGCATAGCGCGGGCATCTGGGGAACGCTGCGGTACGCCGCCTTCGGCCTGGCCGTCCTCCTGGTGCTGGGCCTGCTCGGATTCGTCTTCAACGGCCGCGTCCGGCGGCGGCGCGTTCGGGCCGCCCGGCTCGCACCGCTGCGGGATGTGCGGCGGACCGCCGTCCGCGCCCAGCCGAATTTCTCGGCCGTGCCCCCGGTCGCCGGACCCCAGTTCGGGACGGCTCAGTTCGGCGGGAACGCGTTCGCGGACGCCAAGTTCGGTCAGGCCAAGTTCGAGGAGTCCCAGTACGGGCAGAGCCCGTTCCCCGGAGATCAGTACGCGGAAACTCCGTTCCCCGGAGACCAGTACACCGAGACCCCGTTCCCCGGGGATCCAGGGGCCGAGGCGCCGTTCCCGGGAGATCCGGTGGCCGAGGCGCCGTTCCCTGGGGGGCCGCTGGCGCAGACTCCGTTCCCGGAGGATCCAGCGGCTCCGGCGCCGTTCCCGGAGGACTCGTTGGGGGATACGCCGTTCCCCGGCACCCAGGTGTCCGGGACCGGCCCGTTCCCCGCGATCCAGCCTGGAGGCCCCCCCGACCGCACCGCGGGCAGCCCGCCCCGCGCCATCGCTCCAACTCCCAGGTCGCACGTGGTGCGCTCGCCACGGATATCGGGCCATCCGCCCTGGGATCCAGCCCAGAAGCCGGACGGGGAACTCCCGTGGGCCGTCGGCCCCCCGGTCAAGGCGGTCGGACGATCGGCCGCGGCGCGCCGGGTGATCCCCACCGGTGCCCAGCCCTGGGGCCCGGCTGCCCACAGTGACCGGTCGCCGGATGACCCGGATCTGGGTGGGGCCGACCTGGACAGCCCGGGATCGGAAAGCATGTTCCCGGACAACGTGGAACTAGGCAGCCGGGTACCAGGCAGCATGCCGTTGCCCGCCCCGGACTCCGGCCACGGCGGGTCAGCCGAGGACGCCGACGATGACGCTGAGGAAGGCAGCAGGCTCTACGTGTGGAACCCGGCCGATACGACGAAGCCCTACGCACGGCCTCACGAGGAGAGTCCGGCCGGAAACCGCCGCCGGGACCGGAATAGCCCCGGACCGGAATAGCCCGGACCGGAATAGCCCCGGACCGGAATAGCCAGGGGGCCGGGCCAGCTAGGGCGGGCTCGAGCGCCGCGGTCCCGGCCGCTCGCCGTTCAGTTCTTCCTTGCGCACCGAGGCGTACATGGGCACGAACTCCTGGCCGGACAGCGCCTGGATCGCTTGCATGACCTGGTCGGCCACGGCGCGGCGCGCCTGAGCCCCGGCACTCTGTCCCTCATATTGACCGAAGGTCATCGGCGCGCCGATCCGGATGCGGATCCGGTGCAGCCGCAGCATCGTGTGACCAGGCGGTAGCACTCGGTCCGTGCCAAGCATGGCGACCGGGATCACGGGCAGGCCCGAGTTGAGGGCCAGCCAGCCGACCCCCGTCCGCCCGCGGTACAGCCGCCCGTCCGGTGACCGGGTGCCTTCCGGATAGATGCCGAACAACTCGCCGTCGCGTAGCAGCCCGAGCGCCGCGTTCAGCATGTTCTGCGACGCCCGTGCCTCGGTCCGGTCCACCCTTAGTTGCTTGGTGGCGCGCATGTACACACCAGCGACCCGCTGGGCCGGCCGGGTGCCGGTGAAGTACTCCGACTTGGCCGCGAAGGTGAGCGGCCGGTCGAGAATCAGCGGGAGGAAGATCGAGTCGACGATCGACAGATGGTTGGAGGCGATGATGGCGCCGCCGGTGCGCGGGATATGCTCGCCGCCCTCGACCTCCGGCCGCCACAATAGATGCAGTAATGGGCCAGCCAGCGCTCGTGAGACCTGGTACTTCACCCGATCCCTCCCCGCTATGCGAACCTCGACGGCAGGTCAAAGATAGCCGTCGTGGCCGCTCCCGGATACGGCACAGGCGGCCCGGCTGACAGGATCGCCATGATCAGAGGCAACACGAGCGGAAGTTCGGCCGCTATCACCGTCACCCCAGAGTCCTCCGCGAACCAGCCGAGCACGGCCACCAGCCAGATCGCCCCGAGGATCGTCTTCAGCAGCGGGATGCCCTCGTACCCGCGGACCAGCAGCCCGGCCCGGAACCGGGCCGGCCAGCCGATCAGCAGGCCGCCCGCGATGACGACCACCGGGATCACCAGGCTCCCCACGCTGACCGTCAGCGAGCCGACGTTGGAATTGACCTTCCGCCGCAGGATGCCGCCGGCCCCGCCATGCAGGACCTGCCCCACAAAGCCCCCGATGTCGGACCGCCCGGTGACCGGGACGAAGTAGTTCACCAGGGCGAACGCCGTGATCAGGAGCAGCCCGCTGACCGCCACGACCACCGCGCGCCGGGCATTGATCTTCACGCCGCCCAGCGCGGCGAGCAGCAGCAGGAACCCGGGAACCATGGCGATCGTCCCGCCCCCCTTGGCGCCGAAGCCCGGCCAGCCCGCAGCGACCACGGCGACCAAGAGCACGGCCCCGGCCGCGGCCACCGCGCGGCCGCGTGAGCCGTGCCGCAGCGCGGCGGCTCCGATCCAGGCGGCGCAGAGGATGCCTGACGCGCCGTAGATTTCGACCGCGTTGTTGCCGATACCGTAAAAGCGCCCCGCCACCAGCGCGGAAAGCCCGAACGGCGTGCCCATCTGCAGCCGCGAGCCGGTCATCACGTCGAGGGCGATCACGCCAACGGTCACCGCGGCCACCACACCCGGCGGCCCGAGGGGATCGCGGCGCCACGGCCCGGCCCAGGCGATCGCGGCGATCACGGCGGCCCAGATGACGGTCATCGTGTACAGCAGCACGGCCGGGTGGCTGAGCAGCCACCATGGCACCAGGCTGGCCAGGAAGGTGCCCGCGGGGACGCTTGCGGCGTACACACCCGCCACCCTGGCCATGACCCGGCGGCGGCGCTGCCGGTCCAGGCCCCGGCCCCACGGCAGCACCGCGACCAGGCTGAAAAACGCCACATAGCCGACGCCGACGATCAGGAAGAACCAGGTCATGGTGGCCTTGTAAACCTGGGCTGCGGTGTCCTGGCCGATGAGCCCGCGGATCGCGGCGGTCAGGTGGCCGCGGCTGCCCCGGGTCACCGGTGAGCCCACCGCATCAGCCGGGACGGGCTGGCCGCGCCAGCCCAGCACGCTGCGCGTCAGGTCAGGGAGCAGGGTCATCCCGGGCTGACGGGTGGAGGCGGCGGCGAGCTGGCCGGAGTGATAGCCCGGGCCACTGACGATGATCAGTCGCAGGTGCGGTGTGGAGTCGTCCGCGGGGGCGGCTACCACCAGGATCGTGCCGGGCGGGAGTTCGCCGCTGAGCCGCCCGATCTCGCGGTCATCGGCACGGACCTGCGCGGCCCGCGTGCTGGCGGCCGAGGCCGCAGCGACCGCGCCGGAGCGGGTGGCAGACCCTCCTGCGTCTGCGGCCGGCCTGAGCGCACCCAGGTCCACCACGGTCAGTGGGCACCGCGCGAGGTCCGGGCGGGTGAGCGCGGACGCGGCCGGAAGGTAGGAGCTCACCGCCCCCGCTGGGCTGGCGAGCGCCAGTGCGGCGCCGGGCCCTACCGCGGTCGCGCACTGCCCGGGGCTGGCCGCCGAGGCCAGCAGCCCCCAGTGCGGGTTGTAATGGAACTGGGTGTTGTAGGCGGTGAGCGCGGACATTCGGGGCACCCGGGCGGCTACCGGGCGGCCCCGGCTCGGGCCTGACGTCCGGGAGACTATGGCCGGCAGCGACTCGCACGATCCCGCTGCGGTCCGCGGGGCGGCCGCACGGGCACCCGCGTTCAGCGTCAGCCACCCATCAGCCGGGCAGGTGACTGTGGTGACCCCACTGACCACGAGGGAACCCACCGAGCCGACACGAGCGAGCCGCCAGAGCGCGGGCGTGGCCGCCGCGGACACGTCGCTCCAGCGCAGCCCCGCGATCCCGACCAGCACCACGCGATATGACTGCACGGCCCCGCCGGACGCGAGACGCGTGACGGCAGCCTGACCGGCCGCCCCGCCCGGGCCGCTGCCCGACCCCGGGCCGCTGGCGGCTCCCGGAACGCTGGCCGCTCCCGGAACGCTGGCCGCTGTAGCCAGCGTGGTCCCGCCCGCGGCGGCCACAGCCAGCAGGGCAGACGCGAGAGCCACGGTCCTGCGCACGCCGTTAACCGTATCCGGCCCCGGCCTGCGGCCGGATCCACGCCGGGCACTCCGCAGCGGACGGCCCGGGCGCGCCCACCGCCATCGATGTGGCATCATCGCGCCAGAGCACGATCGATGTCACATCGATCGGATTCTGTCTGTTCCGAACTGGGCTAGGTGCAGATGTTCTGGCTCGCGGTCCTGGGTGCGAAGCTGGCCGAGGGCTGCGGGGCTGGTGCTGGTGCGGACGGCTCTGTGGCGTTGACCGTGGTGCCGTAGTTACTGCCGAGAACGAGCGTTACCGCCGAGGCAGTGCCCGTGACCTGCTGCAAGCCCGCACCGGGGACCTTGGATTCGAGCAGCTTGGCGTCGGCCGCCAAGCGGGCCGGGTACTCGATCACCGTCTCGGTAACGTTCTGCAGGCTGGTGGTGGTGCTGGTCGCCTGGAAACCATCCTGCTTCAGGATGCCCGCGACCGTGTCCTCGAGTCCAGCCTGCGCGGTGCCGTTCACCACCTCGACCGATACGGCGGCCGGGGCGAGTTTCGGCACCGCGGGCAGCGCGAACAATGCTCTGCCGACCTGCACGTCGTCCTGGAATGCCTGGAAGATCTGGCTGGCTTCGGGCTGGGTCCACAACACGTTGGCACTGTCGGTGGAGTCCACGAGGGACCGGGGATAAGTGGGCACCGTGAAGAAGGTCACCTGGCTGCGTTGCATGTGCTTGAGACTGCTGGCCAGCCTGTAGAGCCCGGTGATGCCCCCGAGTCCGGTGTCGATGGTGACCGACCTGGTGGCCGCGTCCAGAAAATTGTAGATCGCCACGGGGTTGAGCAGTTCGCTCTTGACCCGGCTGACCAGCGAGGACATGAAGGCCTGCTGCCTGACGATGCGGCCCAGGTCGCTGCCGTTGCCCAGGGTGTACCGGGCACGGACGTAGCCGAGTGACTGCGTGCCATTGAGCAGGTGATGGCCGACGGTCAGGACGAGCCCCGAGTTCGGGTCGTCGATCGGCGTCGTGTTGCATTCCCGGATGCCGCCGAGGGCGTTCACCATGTCACGGAAGCCCTCGAAGTTGATAACCACAAAGTGGTCGACATGGATGCCGGTGTCCTGCTCCAGGGTCTCGATTGTGCACGCGGCACCCAGCGCGGTCTTATTTCCGTTCAGGTTCCCGAGCGCGAACGCCTCGTTGATCTTGAACGTCGTCGGCGCGGACAATTGCCCGTTTCCCATCTCGCAGGATGGGATGCTGACCCAGGAGTCGCGTGGGATTGACATGATGTCGGCCCATTTCCGGCTGGCGGAAATATGCACGATCATCAGGGTGTCTGACTGGTCGGTGGTCAGGTTAGTGCCGAAGCCGCCGCCTTGGCCGTTGCGGGTGTCCGAGCCGATGACGGCGATGTTCTCGGCCCGCGGGTGCAGGACGGGCGGCTGGTGTTTGAGAATCGGGGCGATGTTGACCTGGTGCAGGTTGCTGCTGAGGTGGCGGTAGGCGAGGTAGCCACCGACGGCGGCGATCAGCACGATGCTGGCCACGATGCCCGCGGTCCAGGCCAGGATCCGCTTCCCGCGACCTGGCCGGCGGCGATCGCGTGCCGGGCCTGGGCCTGGCGGTTCACCGGCAGCGGGTCCACCGGCGGCGGGTAGACCGGCGGCGGGTAGACCGGCGGCGGGTAGACCGGCGGCGGGTAGACCGTGAGGGGATTCACCGTCGGCCGGCGGGCCCTCCGGCGGCGCGGGCATGTCCGTGTGTGCTCCCCCTTCCCAACCGGTTGGGGGTTCCCGCAGGCCACCTGGCAGAGCGAGCAGGAAGGGCAAAACGGCCCGCCGCCTGGCGAGCATTTCTCAGTTGGCAATGACGTAGATGCGGCGCCGTCAGTTGCCCGGCCCAGCCGCGAAGGCGGGCTTCCCCGCCGCTACGCTCCCCCCGACCCGTTGGTTCCCCTTCCGGTCACAGTACTCGCCGCCTCTTATCGGGCCCTTGCAGGCGCCCTTTATGCGGTGATTTGCCAGCACGCCCATTGAGCACGGCCATGAAGATCTCGTGCCATGGCGGCGGGCGCTGCCGCCTGATCGATGACGTGGGCTAGCGGCGGCGGGGCGGCCGGGTCCAAGCCCCGGCCGCCCCGCCACCGCTTATTTCACCGGCTTACCAGTGACTCGGCTGCTGACTCGCACCCGACGTTGGCACCGATGCCCCGGCCGGCGCGACCGCCGGAACCGACGTCGTCGGGGTCACGGTCGGAGTGACGGCCGGTTTCACGGTCACCGTCACGGACTGGGCCAGCCTCGGAGCGAACGGCGCCGTGAAGCGGCCGGCCGCCAGCAGCAGGCCGTCGGTGTTCCCGGCGGCGTCGGTGTAGAAGCCGACGAGTTCGCCCGCGTTGTTCACGCCATTGATCGTGGTGGCGCCGACGCCCAGCGGATCGCTCACGGTCTTCCACCCGCCCCAGCTGGTCCAGGTGAACCCGAAGGTCTTGGCGGCGGAGCCGCTTCCGTTCGTGTAGGTGCCGACCACCTCACGCGAGTCGTTGACCCCGAAGGCCTGGGTCATCGTGGCGCCCGGGAAGGCCAGCGTGGTGAGCCTGCCGTTCGGGTACAGCAGGAAGGCCTTGACCACGCCCGCGGAATTGGTGAAGAACCCGGCGATGTCGCCCGCGTTGTTGATGGCCGAAGCGGTAAGGCTGGCCGCGCCCCAGATGTAGATGGAGTGGAACCTGTGCCGGATGATGCTGTAGGTGTAGCCGTGGTTATTGCCCTTGGCGTCGGTGTAGAAGCCCACGGCGACGTCCGAGTCGTTCACGCCGAGGAGCTGGTTGACCGCCGGGCTGGCGTTGTTCGTGGTGGGGAAGTTGACGAGGTGGAAGCGGCCGCCCCAAGTGTAGAAGCCGAAGTTAGGGTTCACCATGCTGGCCGTGTTGTGGTTCGACGAGAAGCCGACCGTCACGCCGAAGTCGTTGAGCCCGGTGACCTGAGTCTGGGTCGAATCCGGGACGTTCTCATTCCTGTACCAGGATCCATCGCGTGACGCATTCAGCAGGTACCCCTTGTTCGGGTGGCCCTGCGCACCTGATCCGAAGTACCCAGCGATGAGCCCGTGGTTGTTGATCCCCAGCAGCTGGTTGAACGTCGGGTCGTTCTGATTGTTCAGCGTACTGAAGGACCAGATGCTCGCGGTGTGCGAGCTGAACGTACGGTGCGCCTGGGAGCTGGACGTCCCGCGCTCTTGGGAACTGGACGTCCGGTGCTCTTGGGAACTGTTCGTAGCGTGCTCGCGGCTCGAGTGATCCGACAGGCTGATCTTTCCCGTCCCATTAAGGACGAGCGCGCCGAGTACGCTGCCGACGGCGACGGCGGCAATGCCGCCCATTATCATTTTCGGTCCGCGCTTCCCCGGTCCACGCTTCCCGGGTCCGGCCTCGCGATACTTCGTCCTCACTCAAGATCCCCTTTCCATGCGTCTCGATACGTAGCTTTTGGGTCCGCTCCCGAAGCTGGCATCACAACTGCGGCTAGGGGCCACCGACCTCCTCCGCAACGGTTCGCAGCACGTACGGCGATCTACGGTGATCTACACAGCGGTGTGTATGGAAGTGATCACGGAGATGACGCTAGCGGGCCAAGGCGGCCATTCCGGCCGACTCCGGGCCCGGGTTCGCGGACTGTAATATCTGACCTGCGATCCGCACGTTCCGGATCACTTCCTCGATACGGGCCACGCACGGCGCTAGCCGGGTCAGGCCAGCAGGGGGAGCCGGTGAGCGGATTCGAACCGCTGACCTGCCGTTTACAAGACGGCTGCTCTGCCAACTGAGCTACACCGGCGGGAGACTCCGTGCATGCTAGCCGACCCGCGGACCCGACCCGCGCATCCCGTGCCCGACCTGCGTATCTGCCTCTGAGTTCTGCATCGGGAGCGTTGCCGTGGCTCCAGCCCGGCCGCTGCCACCTGCTTGTCCGGCTAGTCCCGGCTCTCCCGGCCAAGACCCCGCTCAGGGCCCGGACACCGCAGGCCAGGACCCCCGGGGGGGATGGTCCTGGCCTCCGCTCGGTGCCGCTTGGTTACGGTTCGGCGGTGGTTTTTATCTGCAACGGCGCCACGGTTATCTGGTCAATGTTCGGCGCGGAACTCGATCGCAGCGGCTGCCCAACCCCACTGCCCGAGTAGATGACCCCGATCGTGGTGCCGTCGTAGTTGTACTGCTGGTTGGCGATGAACTTGATGGTGTTGGCGCCGCGCCGGAGCATTACCGGAATCGTGAGATTCCAGAACTGATTCCAGTTGAAGGTGCTAGCGAAGTTGACATGGAATGTGGGCGCGCCGTTGACGCTGATGTCGGCTGGGTCGGTCATTAGGTCCGGGTTGTAATGCGTGGCCACTACCTGCTGGTTGTTGGCGAACCGGACGGTCATCCCGTAGGTGCCGGTCACCGGCGCGCGCACGGTGAGGGTCAGTGAGTTAGCTGGGCCGTCGCCGATACCCGTGACTACGCCGCCGTTGGCCTGGCTGTAGCTGTTGTTAACCTTGGCCGTGCCGGTCAGCGTGCCGTCCTCGGCCTGGTAGGTAGTGACGTCCGGCTGGACGGCCGGACTCGTGGAGTCGACCGGGGTGACGGTCAGCTTGTCGAGCGTCACCTCGCCGCCATCGCCGGTGACCGCGACCTTGTTGATGCCCGCGCTCAGGTACACCCGGTCCCTCTGGGTGGACCAGTTCCGCGTGCTGGCACCGCCCAGCCGTCCGTCCAGGGACAGCGTGTTGACGGCGACCCCGGCCGTTCCCCCGCCCTTGGAGCGGAAGGCCAGATCCGAGTAACCATCGGCGGCGGAGTACACCCAGAACGTCGCGCTCTGGCCACGGCTCAGGTCGGCTGCCCCGGCGCCGGACTGGCCCTGCGCGCGGTAATCGGTGGTGGCGCCTTCGAGGCTGGCCTGCTCCGCCTCGTAGATGGTCGAGTCCTGGACGGCTGGATCGTTGAGCCGAAGGTCGATCTTGTTGATGATGGCGTCGCCGTTCGTCGCGGCGCCGTTGGCCCCGGTGGTTGACAAGCTGATCTGGTGCTGGCCCGCGGTCAGGTGGACGGTGGTGTCGACGTGGTTCCAGATCACCCAGTTGTATCCGACCGGCAGCCAGACCTCCTGTGGGTTTGCGCCGTCGGTCCGGACGAAGATGTTGGTCGGGCCGGACACGTCGGTGGCGGCCGAGTTGCTCCCGTCGAAGATGGACAGGTTGTAGTCACCTGTCCGTGGCACATCCACGTTGAACGTGATGACCGTGGAAGAACCCGTCCGCAGCCCGCCCACATCCTGCTCGCCAGCGGTGGCGAACCCGCCCAGGTTGCTGGGTGTCCCTTCGGTGTTGATGTTCCAGCCGGTGCCGGTGAGCGTGGCCTGCGAAGCCAGGTAGCTGTGGAGCCAGGTGTTGTCCGCCGGGGTCGCCGAGCCGGTCCCGCCCGGGGCCAGGATGACCTCGTAGGCGTCCATCGTGGGCGGTGACGCTGGCCTAGAGATGATCGTCCCGTTACGCCCGTTGCCGGACGAGTCGATCGCGGTGGCACCGCCAGTCTCGTCGAATTTGTACCACGCGACGTTGCCGGCGCCCGGCTGGCCGCCCGCGAGGGCGGCCACCTGGGCGGCGGTCAGCGCACTGTTGTAGATCTGGAAGTCGTTGACCGTCGCGGCCAGGTAAGGGTCGCCCGGGTACTGCGACCGCCCGATCCAGTCCTGGGTCGTGTCACCGAGAGCTGACGGGTTCAACGTCATGTTGGTGTTGGTACCGACCGCCGTGCCGTTGA
Source organism: uncultured Actinomycetes bacterium (assembly GCA_963822825.1). GTDB lineage: Bacteria > Actinomycetota > Actinomycetes > Streptosporangiales > Streptosporangiaceae > JAWWPY01. Next base: position 87,464 of record CAWGIW010000004.1, read on the forward strand.
CATACAGCGTCCCGGTCGTGCCGGAGAGCGTCACCGCCACGTGCGACCAGGTGTTGAGGGGCAGTTCCCCGGGCCGTTGATCTGCTGCTCGCCGCCGCCGCCGCTGGTGGTGATGGCGAACCGCAGCGGGCCGCCGCCCGCGTTCAGCGTCAGGAACATGTAGTCGTTGGTGCCGGTGCCGAAGTCGAACACCCGTGACCAGGCCGTGTCCTGTGAGGGATTGACCCACGCCGAGATGGTGAAGTCGCTGAGGCCCTGCGTGATGCCGGACGGCAGGTTCACGTATTCGTTGTTGCCGCACAGGCTCAGCGCGTTGCCGATCTTGCCCGCGACCCTGGGTCCGGTGGCGGTGCACGACGCGACGTTGCCGCCGGCCCCGTCCCCCTGGTCGCCGCTGGTCACCGGGAGCGTGATCGAGCCGGTCGCCCCGACCCGCACGTCCGAGTCGAACGTCCGGGTCGGCTGCGCCGCCGCACCCGTCATGCCGCTCCACCGGTCTTGCAGGACCGTGGCATGCACGGTGCGGCCGAAGATGGCCGGGTCGATGTGGTTGACGGTCACGCCCTCCGGCCCGGCCGCCCCGCCGCCGAGGATGATCCGCGCCTGCTTTTTCGCCCGGTCGAGGGTGGCCAGTCCCTGCAGCGTGTCGTCGGTGTTGCCGTGCGGCGGGGTCACCGCCACGGTGCTGCCGGTCAGCGAGGCGTACCAGTTAAAGAGCCACCACTGGGCGTTCGGGATGTTCTGCTGCGCCACCGAGTCGCCCAGCGACCCGTTGATGTTCCAGTACGCGAGATCCCCGTTGACCTTCTCGGCCTCGAGTGCCGACAGCCACGCGACCATCTGCCCGGGGCTGGTCAGCTGGTACCGGGCCGCGTACTCGTCGAGGTTGACCGGCAGGTGACGCGGCATCCCGACCACGGCTTCCAGCGCCCGGTAAGCCGCCACGTCGGTGCGCACGGTGGAGGCGACCTGCAGCTCATGCCACGTCATAACGTTGGGCAGGCACTTGTTCGCCATGCAGAACTGCAGGAACGAGCCCAGCGCGGCTGGGAAGAAGCTGCTGAAATTCGGCCCGGCGATCCGCGCCTGCGGCCACAGACCCTTGATGAAGTTGAAGGTCTGCAGCCATTCGGCCTCGAACGCGGCGAGCGTGGTGGCGTTGGTGGTCAGTCCCGCGAACCAGTTGCCGTCCGGCTCGTTGTAGGGCACCAGGATGATGCGGTTCTTGTAGGGGGACGTCAGGACCTGCTCGACCTCGGTCTTCATGTAGCCCTGGTACTGCGCGTAGCTGGTCCGCTCGTATGGGAAATTGCGGTATACGTCGGTCATGTAGATAAAGACATCCCGGCCGCCGCTGGCGGCGAACGGCTTGGCGATCTCGAGCGCATCCGACCCCGGATGCTGCTGGCCGTCCTGCGCCTTCGTGTCCGTGGTCTGCAGGCCCATGCCCTGGATCAGGTTGTTGCTCGGCACGCCCTGGTCGTAGATTCCGTACAGGCTGCCCGACGCGCCGCCGGCGACCGGTCCGGTCGAGGCACCCAGATTCACGACGAGGTCATTGGGGGCGGTCGTGGCGCCTCCTGATGGTGCCGCCGCCGTGGTCAGGACTAATCCCGACGCGGCCAGAATGACCGCCGCCGCGGTGGCTAGCTGCTTCCTCATCGGCTATCTCGCTCTCTTGGTCCGGGCCGGTGCGATGCGATGCGGTAGCTCCGCCGGGAGACTGGCGTCCGGGCTCCTCAACTGCTGGTCGCGTGCCGTGCGGCGATAGCCTCAACCCTCCGGCTGCGGGCGACCAAACACTGAAATCTGGTCCTGGGCGTTCTGCTTCTCATGCCAAGATCCTTGACTCGCGCAACGCCATGCGTGCTCGCGCCGATCGTCTGACCTGCGCTCTCACGCGTCTCACACGAACGAATTGCCTTGATCTATCCGACCGGGCACCGGGCTCCAGTTCGGCTGTGGGGCGGAGGAATACGTTTGCCTCGGACCCTAGAGCGCGTTAGATGAGCGAGTCAAGCCTTTCGTCCTGTATCACGATGATCTGTCAGAGCCCACTCCCACGTGATCATGGAAGAAATCCTTTGCCTGGCGTAACACAGGCGTCTCACCGACCATAGCCAGCGCCAAGCCGGAGCCGGAGCCGGGGGCGCCGGCACCGAGTATCCGCGAATTGAAGAGCGCTCTTCTAATCGTGGATAGACGTCCGACGCCGCCGCTCTTGCCCATCTTGCGCTCCCAGCAGCAGGGCGAGATCCTTGCCCTGCTGCTGGGAGATCCTGACCTTGAGCTCAGCCTCACCGAGATTGCATAACGGACCGGCACCCCTCATCCATCGGTCTACCGGGAGATCCAGCGTGCGGAACAAGTCGGCCTGGTCAAACCCAGAAAGTGGGAAACATCCGACTAGTCCGGGCGAACACCGCCAGCCCGTACTATGTCGGCCTTGCTGACGTCCAGACGAGGGCCTTTGGCGTTCCTGCCGTCATCGCTGACGCCCTCCGGCCGGTAAGAGGTATTAGCGAGGCCTACATCTACGGATCGTGGGCCTCCCGGCATGAAGGGCAGACCGGTGAGCGTCCCGTAGGAGACATCGACGTTCTACGTCCTCGGTGAACCAGACCGGGATCAGCTCTATGACGCGCTCAGCGCGGCTGAAGGCCGTCTCGGAAGGGCCGTACAGGCCACAATCCGCGCCGCTGGCTGGCTGCATTCGGGGTCGGGGTCGTTCCACGACACGGTGACTAGCCGGCCGCTGCTAAGGCTGTCTCTTCTCCGAGATTAGCCAAATGTTGGCCCTATGGGGTGATCGTTCAGGCGGGCAGGGGTTCGCCCTTGAATACTTCCCGGGTGTGCCAGGACACATGGACAGCCGCTGGAACGGCCGTGCCGGGTCGCGGCGCCAGCCCTCGCCCGTGCAGGTCATACACCGCGCGGCCGGCCGGCGTTCGTGCGCTGAAGGCGGCGGACACCTGGACGCGGAGCGTCGCGTCCAGGCCCAGAACGCCCAGATCGAACAGTTTGTGGTGCAGAACGCACAGGGCCATGCCGTTGTCGAGGGCGTCCGGGCCGTCGAAGGCGAACCACCGCACGTGCGCCGCGTCGATCCCCATGCTGGCCCCGGCGAGTTGCCCGTCATAGCCGCAGAACGCGCACTGCCGGTCCCATCCGCGCAGTACGGCGGCCCGCCATCCGGGGCTGCGCCGCCGCTCAGCCAGCGCGGCATCGGGTCCCGGTAGAACGCCGCTGGCACCAAGCACCGCTTCAGGATCCAGGCCGGCCGCCTCCAGGACATCTGCCGCAACCGTCTCGGGGAAGTTGCTCAGCACCAGTTCCCGGGCGGCCGCGCTGACCAGTTGCGGACTGGCCAGCAGCGCGGACTCGACCGACGCCTCGAACTGGCCGACGACGTGCCGCTCGGCGAGAGGCGTGACCAGATCCATCTGCACGTCCTGGTCGAGCACCCAGACCCCGTCCGCGCGCAAGCGGGTAAAGGGATAGGCGGCGCTCTGCGCCCGGCCGGTTCCCGACGGCGGCCCGAACTCCGCGATCAGGTCGGCCAGGGCCGCCTCGGCCGAGGACCACGGCAGTTCACTAGACCCCGTCGTGGCCAGACGGCCCAGGGCCAGCAGGACAAGGAGCGGCTTGTGCGGGGATCGCCGCCCACGCTGCCGGTGCTGGCGCAGCGACCCGAGCCGGGCAAGCACATCCGCCGCCTCGCTGCCGGTGGGGGAATGCACTCACCAAGCCTCCCACCCCCAGCGGGCCGAAGACCGCTAGGGGCAGTTGCCGCCCGTCCAGCGATCCCAGGGCGACGCCAGACGGCCTACGCGCCGGTTAAGCAGGCGGCCGGACCTCCACCAGCGGTGCTCCGCGGTCGGCGAACCAGCGCTGAAGGTCGGCGCCATCGAGAAGGTGCGGCGAATCTGTGCCGACATCGATTGGCCCGTCGACCATCCCCTTGGTCTCCTCCACCAGGCCGCCCGCGAGTCGGGCCTCATCAAAGCCAGTTGAGTAACGGCTCTGGCCAAACGTGCATTGACGCAGATCGGCGCCCCGCAGATCCGCGCCGGTAAGCCGGGCTTGGCCGAACTGGGTCTCACGGAAATCGGCTCGCCGGAGATCGGCATCCTCGAACTCGGACCGGTCAAGGTCCGCGCCGCGCAGGAACGCGTCCTGGGCGTCACAGGCGCGTCCTTCAACCTTCCGCAGGTCGCAGTGGGACAGGTCGGCGCCACGCAGGACCGCCCCGATCAGCCAGGCGTGGTAAAGATCCGCTCCCACGAGACGCACGCCGCTCAGGTTGGCGTCACTGAGTTCCGCTTCCACAAGGTCGAGACCGGACAGGTCGGCTCCCCTGAAGTCAAGGCCCCCGCCGTTGAGCAAGGACGCAACCGTCCGCGAGTCGTCGGGCAGTTTCTCGAGGGAGTCGAAGTAGTCTTCGAGCCTCCGGCGCGCGGCCGGGTCGTCGGGCCAGCGGCGCACGTTCTCGCGTGAGCGACCGTGCGTGATGGTCATGATCCCCACACTACCTTTCCCTGCCATTCGGGATGGTCGGCCACGACCTGCTGCAACTGGGCCAAGCGGCCCGGCGACATCCCGTCGGGATCGAGCATGACATTCTCGCCGATCCCCAGCGACTTATTGATCATCGATGTGAAACCTCCGGCAGATTGGGGGTTGCTGATAGGTCGCCCCGCATCGGCCTTGTAGCTGGGCTGGAAGTCAGGTGAGCTCTTGACGTCCCATCGCTGGCCGACGCCGTCAAAGAATTCACCTTGGTCTTTTCCGAAAGCATCGAGTGGCGCGCGGCTGATCGGTCCCGGAACCTGGCCGTCGGCCTCCAATTGCAACCCAACCTGCGCCTCCCGCACGGATGCGGGTCTAGATGCCCCACCGTGTGCGGGGTCTTTCGAGAGTTCCGAAATGCGGGCCTGGTATTCCGGCGTGCCGGGCGTGTACTGCGGGTCGGAGGAGGGTGAAGTACCGCCCGGTCCGCTATCGGCGTTCACCGGATCGACATGATCGTCACCGGCCGCGTGGCTCGCCAGGTCGCCCGCCGACGCCATCATCAGGCCGCCGCCGGCCACCACCCCGGCCGTAGTGAGCACGTTGATCGGGACCCCGGCAACGGCGCCCACGCCCGTGGCGTCGAGGACGAAGCCCGCACCGTCGCCGATGGCGCTCACCCCGGCGAGCATGGCGCCCCCGGCCATTCCGAGGCCGTCGAGCGGATGATTGATCATGGCATTGCCGAGCGAGGCCAGATCGTCGAGCGCGCTGGCGCCGACCTGCTCGGCGTCATGCCCGAGCCCTTCGAAGAAGTGACCGACGTCCGACCAGAACCCGGGCCTGCGCGGGGCCTGGTCGCGGGCCTGGCCCACGACGGCGTTGGCGGTGCCCGCGGCGTCGGCCAGCTGACGGCGAGCATTCTCGAGGGTGGACTTCGCGGCGTTCTTGTCGCCCTGATTCCACTGCTGGATCGCGGCGCCCGCCTGCTGCTGCGCCCACTCCAGCGTCGGAATGTACCGGTCGAGCGCGCTGGCAGCGTCCTGGAAACAGCGGCCCGCGATCAGCCACCGCTCCGGTTCGCCGTGGAAGCGCTGCCGGAAGGCATCGCCCGCCGCGCCACTCCAGCCGCCGGTGGTATCGATGCGCTTCAGGCCGTTCCCAGCCTCGGTGAGTACGGTGCTGTAGCCGTACATTTTGCCTGCCACCTGGGCGATCGAGCCCGCATTCCCTGGGACTAAGTTCTGGGGGTCGCTGGTCTCGCCGAGCTGCATCACCATTTCGAGGCCGCCGGATCGGTACCAGTGCGGCTCCGCAGGATCCCGCTGAGGTGCGCGATGACCGTCTTTTCGGCCTTCGCATAGGTCGCGGCCGACCGGGTGAGGCGGCTCGCGACCTGCTTGGCGTCGTTCGTCAGATGCTCGACGCCGATCTCCCACCGACCGCAGAAATCGGACACGGTGCCGGCCAGGGCATCGTCTCCGTAATCCGCCTCCGAACTCCCGATGTCGCTGACCTTATTATTCTGAAGATCGCTCATCGCCCCGTTGACGCCCGCCGACGCCTGTACTAAGGCACCGAGGTCCACCTCGAACCCATCGGACATCTCGTCTCCCCACGTCTATGGACGCCCGTGCGCCAATCGTGCCCGCCCCGAACACCCCCGTGCACGGCAGCCGACACGCCCTTCTACGCTAACCAATTGCTCGAAGCCGGACAATTAGTTCGGCACACCCCGGCCTTGCCCCCGGCACACCCCGGCCTTGCCCCCGGCGCACACCGGCCTTGCGCGTGCGCTCACTTGCCTTGCCCCCGGCGCACACCGGCTTGCCCGGCGCACACCGGCCTACCTCGGGCCCCGGCGGTTCACTGCTCCCGATCTGGGATTCAGGCGCCTGCCCGAAGCGTGAGCGCCGGGCACCCGACCGCGATGAGCTGGACCGGCAAGACGCCCGTTAGGCCGTCAAGATGTCCGGGCTCCTCTACCATCGGGCGCATGTCGCCTGTGTCCCGTGGCCGCAAGGCTAAGTCCAAGACCAAAACCAAGAAGCGTGCCTCCGGACCCCCCAGCTCGGCCCGCCTCGACCCCAGTGACCTGCTGGTTAGGGCCAGGCTGTCGGCCTTCGAGGGGACGCAATCTCTGATGGGGCCGCCGGAGCGACCAGGGTGGTTCGATGCGTCGATCAAGAATGTCCTCGATCAGGCCGGCGTCGTCATGGCCGCGCACGGGCCGCGGGAACTTGAACAGGCGGCAGCGGAGCTGGTCGGTGCCGAGCTGTACCGCACCGTCCATGACGAGCGCCACGGGGTGTGGTTCGACTGGCTGTTTGAGGAACTCGCGGACGCCGCGGCGGGCAGGGTCAAAGAAGAAGCCGACCGCCAGGATGAGGCGTGGCAGGCGCCATGGCGGCTGCTGTACGGTCTGACCTCAATCGGCTCACCCCCGCTGCGGTCTAGCGCGCAGCGCGCCTTGACGGAGGCCCGGAAAGGGCTGCCCGCCGGTGCGGCGAAGCAGCCGGACTGGCTACGGCTGCTCCCGAAGATCGCCGCGACCGGCCAGGTGTTCGAGATGCACGATGCGTATGGCACCCGCTTCGCGGTGATCGCGGGCTTCTGCTACCCAGGCGGCACCGACCCGTCGGTGTTCTTGTTCGACATCGACGCTTGCGGGTTCGTCCGCCTGGCCCGCGCCGGTGTGTTCGACGACGTCGAGCAGGCGGCCACCGCGTGGCGGGCGCAACTGGGCGGGGGCGCCCGCGGCGCCCGCCCCAGCCCGGTAGAGACGGCCGAACGCCTGTACTGCCTCGTTCACCTGGATGAGGAGGAAGGCCTTCTCGACGGTTCCGAGCCGCGGGCGGTGATGGACAACTGGTTCCGGGCGAACCGGCGCTCGCAGGATCTGGCGGACTCACTTCGCAAACGGGGGATGCCGCTGCCCGAGGCGAAGTCGCTCTACGACGACATCGACACGGTGCCGACCGAGGAGGCGTTCGCTAGCTGGTACCTGGGGCGGCACGGCCGCCCGCCGGATCTCGATGCGGTCGGTGCCTTGGCCGAAGAATGGCTGGAGGGGGCACTGCCCGGCACCTGGCATGCCGCGTCGCCGCACCGGGCCCGCTTCCAGCTGAACTTGATCAGCGACTGGATCCCAGGCCGGGTCACCGTGGGCGCCAAGGCGCTATTGCCGGAATGGGTTCGGTGGAACGGCGAGCAGTCCGGCCTCTCCGGGCCTCTCCTCGACGACGCGGTCGCGGCCGCCAGCGGGGATCCTCAGCCGTCGGGAGATTGCGCTGAAGCCATCTCCTGATCGGGCCACGAAACCGCCGCGCCGATGCCAGTCGCCGTGCGAATTAGCTGGTCATTCCCGGTCAGGCCGCTTCCAAGCAGCTTGGTCCCGGCGGGGACAGCCCCGGCCCGTCCAAGGGCAGATCTCAGGGTCGTAGTCATGGCCTGAGAGATCGCCCAGGAACTTGGCGTTGTCGCCGAAATCTCTATTGATCCAGCGGGCAACCACGAGCACGGAGACGCGTTCCGCTCCCGTCTTATGCAACGAAAGGACGGCCGACCGCGCACGGCCTCCCCCGACCCAGGTGTCATCGATGAGCAGTACATGGGAACCCGCCGGTAAGCGGGCATTCGCGCTGAAATGCTGCGGGTTGACGTCCCGGGGGAAGGGGGCTCTGGCCGCCGCCACCAGGGTGACCTCGGGCCTGATTACTAAGTGGGCGACGATCTCATGGAGGGGGTGCTCTCCTGGCTTGGCCGGCAGCGATGGCACCGTCGCCCAGTGAGTGACGGGGGCACCGGCGAGCGCACCCGGGCAGCCGACGTGCCTCGACAGCGCGAGAAGGACGAGCAGGGTCACGATGGTGCGGTGCTCAGCCAGAGGTGGCCGCGCCTTATAGCCGCGCATCACGTAGCCCGACTGCTGGCCCGCGACCGCGTAGGTCAGGAACGCGACGGGACCAGCCAGGTCGCCGCGGCGGCAATGTTCGCATTGGTAGCAGCGCTCATAGCCAGCGACCGGCGTCGCGCAGACGGCGCACGTCACGCCGCCACGCCGGACCGGATTCCGGAGGTAGCCGCCTGCCCTGGACACCAGGGCAGCGCTCAGCCTCGCGATTGCCTCCTGGTCGGGCATGCCTACGCCGACGTCAGGCGACGTAGCTCGGCACCGACGAATTCGCGTTCGGCGATCAACTGATCGACGACGTCCAGGACCGAGTGGAGGCCGCTGGCCACGTGAACGCCGGGGCGGCTGACGAGAGCGCGAGCCCAGTCATTGCGCTCCACCACCAGGTCCGTAAGGATCACCGGCCGGCCGTGCTCGACCGCCAGTCGCGCCTGGACACGGGCGCCGCTGTGCTCGCCCGCCTCGACCACGATGGTGGCCAGTCCGTACCCGGACATCGTGGCGTTGCGCATCGGGAAGTTGTGCTTCTGGGGCGGCGCGTCCGGCCAGAACTGGGAAAGCAGGAGGCCGCGAGCGGCGATTTCCTCCTGCAGGTCCCGGTTCTCCGGCGGATAGGACCTGTTGATGCCGGTTCCGATGATGGCGACGGTGCGCCCCCCGGCGGCCAGGGCCGCGCGATGGGCCGCCGCGTCGATGCCCAGCGCCAGCCCGGCGACCACCGTCACCGCGCGGGCGGCAAGTTCGCGGGCCACACCGCCGGCGATGGCCAGACCCCGGGCCGATGCCTTCCGTGAACCCACGACGGATACCGCGGAATCCTCCCTCAGGAGGGCTCCGCGGGCGAAGAGGACGGGCGGTGCCTGATGAATCCCGCGGAGCCGGGCCGGGTAGTCCATGTCGAGGATGGTCACGAGCGTCCAGCCCTGCTGCGCCCAGGCATCAATCTCATGAGCCGCCGCATCGAGGGGGCCGGGCTCGCCCGCAGGATTCATCAGCACCGCGGGCACCGTCCGGTGCCAAAGCGCCAGGGCACTCCCGGCCTCGAGGACGTCGGCGGTAATCTCAGCCCAGCGCATACCCGCCGGCCGCGCCCGGAGAAGAGCGACGAGCGCCGCTTGCTCCCGCCGCGCGCTCGCGTCCATGGTGCCAGAGTACGAGGAAGGCCCCTTCTCCTGCATGCCACCACCTCGAAGCGTCAACACGCACCCCGGCCGAACACACGTCGGCTGAACACGTTGACTGAACACACGTTCGGCCATCTCATCGTAATCCGACCGCAGGAGGAACGGGATGAACGGCGCGCAGGCACTGATCCGCACGCTGGCCGGGTGCGGCGTGGAGGTGTGCTTCAGCAACCCGGGTACCTCGGAGATGCACTTCGTCGCGGCGCTGGACACCGTCCCGCAGATGCGCGGTGTGCTGTGCCTGTTCGAGGGGGTGGCGACCGGTGCGGCGGACGGGTACGGCCGGATGACGGGGCGGCCGGCCGCGGCGCTGCTGCACCTGGGACCGGGGCTGGCGAATGGCCTGGCCAACCTGCACAACGCGAGGCGGGCCCGCACTCCCCTGCTGGCCGTCATTGGTGATCACGCCACGTATCACAAGCGGTTCGACGCACCGCTGGAGTCGGATATCGACGCCCTGACCGGATCGGTCTCGGCCTGGACCCGCCGCCCGGCGCGCAGCGAGGACCTGGCCGCGGACGCCGCGGAGGCGGTCGCCGCGGCGATGAGACCGCCCGGCGGGATAGCCACCCTCATCCTGCCGGCCGACGTGTCCTGGTCCGAGGGCGCCGAACCAGCGCCCCCGCTTCCCGTCCGCGCACCCGCACCCGTCCCCGAGGACGTGGTCGGCTCGGCCGCGATGGCGCTGCGCAGCGGCGAGCCGTCGGTGATCCTGCTCGGCGGGGCCGGGGTGCGGCGCCCCGGCCTGGAGGCCGCCAGCCGGATCGCCCAGGCCACCGGCGCCCGGCTGCTGGGCGAGACCTTCCCGGCCCGGCTCGAGCGCGGCGCGGGCATCCCGGCCCTCGAACGGCTGGCCTACCTGGCCGAATTCGCGACCCAGCAACTCGCCGGGGCGCGGCACCTGATCCTGGCCGGTGCCCGCGCACCGGTCTCCTTCTTCGCCTACCCGGGCCAGCCCAGCTTCCTCGTGCCCGCCAACTGCCAGGTCCATGTCCTGGCCGAGGCGGGAGACGACGTGCCCGGGGCGCTCGCCTTGCTCGCCCACCTCATTGCCTCCAACGACAAGCCGTTGCCGCAACCGCCGCAGCGCCCCGCGCTGCCGGATGGTGATCTCACCGGGGAGACCGCCGCTGCCGTCATCGGCGCGCTGCTGCCGGAGGGCGCCATCGTCTCCGACGAGGCCAACACGTCCGGGTTCTGGCTGCCCGGAGCCACCGCGGGCGCGCCCCCGCACGACTGGCTCACCCTGACTGGAGGTGCGATCGGCCAGGGGCTGCCGCTGGCCACGGGGGCCGCCGTCGCCTGCCCGGAGCGCAGCGTCCTCGCTCTGGAGGCGGACGGCAGCGCCATGTACACCATCTCCGCGCTGTGGACCCACGCGAGGGAGCAACTGGACATCACCACGATCATCTTCAGCAACCGCTCCTACGCCATCCTCAGCATGGAGTTGGCGCGGGTCGGCGCGGCAGCGACCGGGGAGGCGGCCCGCAGCCTGCTCGACCTGTCCCGGCCCACCCTCGACTTCACCGCCCTGGCCAGCGGCATGGGTGTCCCAGCCAGCCGGGCCGCCGTGGCCGCGGAATTCGCCACGCAACTGCGGCGGGCGCTCACGGAGCCCGGGCCACACCTGATCGAGGCCGTCCTGGCTCCGTCCGCATAGCGGAAGGGTTCGCACCGTAGTGGGAGACTACGGCGCGAACCACATCCTCACCAGGCCCGGGGACCGCCACCCGGACCCGGCGAGGTCCTCAGGCCGCGGGGCCGGCGGTGACAGCCACGGTGGCGGTATGCGCCTGGCCGAACCCGTCCGTCCAGCCAATGCTGATCTGGTCGCCGGGGTGGTAGTTCCCCAGCACCGACTCGATGTCCGAGGAGGACGTGATGGTGTGGCCAGCGACCGAGGTGATCTGGTCGCCCGCGGTCAGGCCGGCCTGAGCGACCGCTGACCCGGGCACCACCCCGGCGATCTCGACGCCGGAGCTACCGCCGAAGCCACCGTAGCCACCGTAGTTGCCGGTGCTAGAGGAGGTCTCCACGCCGAGGAACGCGGTCTCGCCCAGGTGTGTGGTGGACGACGCCGTGCCTGCCTCGATCTGGCTGGCGATCGAGGATGCTTCGCTGATCGGGATGGCAAACGCCTGGGTCTGGGTTTGCGTTGACCCGGACTGCGACTGGTAGCCAGTCGTGGAGGGGGAGGTAGAGGCGGCGGTGTCCATGCCGATGACTTCCCCGGAGGTGTTGACCAGCGGCCCGCCAGAATCGCCCGGCTGGATGCCGGCGTTGGTCTCGACGAGCCCGGTCAACTGCTCAGCGTTTCCCGCCGACTCATCGGAGGCGGTGATCGTCTGGCCGGTTCCGGTCACGGTCCCGGTGGCTACGGACGGGGTGCCGCCCTTGCCGCCGGCGTTGCCCAGCGCGACCACTTTCTGGCCGGTCTGGGCGCTGGAGGAGCTGAGGGTTACTGTGCTGAGCCCGGAGGCGCCCTCAAGCTGCAGCACCGCGATGTCTTTGGTCTTGTTGTAGCCGACGACCTTGGCGGTATAGGTGCGCCCGTTGCCGACGTCGGTGGCCTTGATCGAGGTCGCGCCGTCGATGACGTGGTTGTTGGTGAGCACCTCTCCGGTGGAGGTCAGCACCATTCCGGTGCCCGCCGCCGTGCCGTTCTGGTACCCCAGCGTGGACACGACATCGACCAGGCCCGGGTCGACCTTCGACGCGATCTGCGACGTGGTCAACACGGTGGCGCCCATCGCGTCGGCCGCACCCAGCCCGGCGAACGCCAGCGCGGCTACCGCGGCGACCGACGCGCCGGCCAGCAGGGCGTGGCGGCGCCGCGACGGCTTGTGCGGCTCGTACCCGCCTGGGCCGCCTGGGCCTTCGGGCCCAGCCCACAGCCCGTCGCGCGCATCCTGCCCCGGATTGTTCGAGACCGGCGGCTCGTAGACCGTGCTCATCTGGGATCAACTCCTCCATTACGTGGTCACGCTGTTCGCGTCACTACCGATAGTCAGGTGCCAACCTGGAGGAATCCTTCGGCTGCCCTAGACGCTCGCTGACCCTTTCCTGAAGATTCGCTGACCATCATGGCTGACGCCCGGCCGCAGGCCTGGGCCGTTGCCGGTGCAGGCCACGTCATGGTGGGCCGGGAATGGTGAAGGAAAATCGTTGCGGAATTTAAAGGCCTGCCAGCGGCACACCGGCACGCTCGGAGCGCGTCCTGGCGCCTTACGGCTTCTGGCCCACCCCGACGAGCGCCCAGAAGTTCCCTGGGTCGTCGGGCACGTCGTCTGGCGAGCCCGGCCGCCACAGCGGCATATTGACAAGTCCGGGGTCCACGAGCTCGAATCCGTCGAAGAAACGCAGGATCGCCGCGCGCGAACGCACGTGCGCCTGGGTCGACACGCTGCGGTTGTACATCTTCTCGGCCGCCTGTACGACCGTGGGCCTGCTCTCATCCGTGGCGTGGCACAGCACGAGATAGCTGCCCGGCGCGAGCGCATCGCGCAGCGTCGCCACGATCCGCCACGGATCCTCGGCGTCACTGATAAAGGGCAGGACCGAGACGAGGAGCAGCCCGGCCGGGCGGCCGAGGTCGATAAGCCGCGCGATTGTGTCGTCGGCCAGGATCTTCTCTGGTTCGCGCAGGTCCGCGGCGATGATCGCGGCGTTCTCGCTGCCCGCGAGGATGGCCTTGCTGTGCGCGATCGCGACCGGGTCGATTTCGACGTAGGCCACCCGGGCGCCGGGATCGGCCTGCTGGGCGACCTCGTGCACGTTCCCCTCGGTGGGTATGCCGGAGCCGATGTCGATGAACTGCCCGATGCCGACCCCGGCCAGGAAACGCACCGCCCGGCCGAGAAACTCGCGGTTGGCGCGGGCCATCATCCGGACGTTGGGATCGACCGCGGCGATCGCCCGGCCCACATCCTGGTCGGCCAGGAAGTTGTGGCTGCCGCCCAGCAGGTAGTCGTAGACCCGGGCGGCGTTCGCCCGCTTGGTATCAACTCCCGGCGGTACCCAGCTCAGCTCGTCAGCCATCACGCCTCCAGTCCGGACGTGTGCGTCCCCGATATGTGCGCGGGTCTCCAGTCCGCTGGCTCGCGGCGCCGTCCGCGGGCTCGCGGCGCACCCGCAGGCTCGCGGTGTCCGCTGGCTCGCGGCGCACCCGCGGGCTCGCGCGCGGCTCGCGCGCGCCCGCGGGCAGCTTCTGTATAAGCCATCCGCGGGCAGGCTCCCCGGAAACCGATTTTTTAGTGCCTCACGCCAGGCCCATCCGGCGCACATGATGCGATACATTTCGTGTTTGCACGATATCTCACGGTGCTGGCAATAGCGGCCGGTACCGGGCCGCCCGTGGGGGGGAAATTGCTCTCCCGGCCGTGGCCCGGGCAGGCCGCGGTCAGCCCGGCGAACTCGTCGTCAAAGTTGGTACGGATAGTGGTGGAGACACAGAGAGCCTGGGAGGGCAAGCCCCGGCTGCCACGGCGGCGCGAGCCAGACCTTGCTGGCCTCGCCGCGTTTACCCTGGACCCCCAGGGCCATGTGGCTTCATGGTCGGTGACCGCCACCCGGCTATTCGGGCATCGGGCGCCGGCCGTGGTCGGGCAGGACGTATGCGATGTGCTGATGACCGGCCCGGGCCAGCGGCAGCTGATCCGCCACGCACTCGATGAGGTCGCGGCGGGACGAGTCTGGACCGCAACAGTGGCGGGCGGCAACCTGGGCGAGGGACGGTTCGCCATCCGCTGTGAGCCACCGGCCGGCCCAGGCAGTGGTGCGCTGGTGATCGCCCAACGGGCCTGGCCGCAGCCTGGCCCCAGCTGGCTGAACGAGGCGGCGGCACGGATCGGCAGCACGCTCGACCTGACCCAGACCGCCTCCGAGGTCGTCGACGCCGCCGTTCCCGGGTTCGCGGAGGCGGCTGTCATTTATGGAGCAGAACGCCTGCTCGCGGCGGATGAATTCACGTCGCCCGGGGCGGGCCGCAGGACGGTGGTGCGGCGGCTGGCGGTCCGGCTCGCCGACCAGGACGCGGCCGTCATCGACCGCCTGCTGCGTCCTGGTGAGGTACTCATCTTCGCGGAGGACTCGCCCCACGCCCGGGCGATGGCGACCGGCAGCCCGGTCCTGTTCGACCACGTGGACGGTGAGACCGCTGAACGGATCGCTAGCCAGCCCGGCGGTCAGGAGATCACCTCCAGCTACACGTCGTTCCTGGCGGCGCCGCTCATCGCCCGCGGAACGGTGGTGGGGTGCGCGACGTTCGGGCGGGTGCCAGCCAGCCCCGCCTTCAACCCGGGCGACATAGCGCTGGCTGGCGAGCTCGCATCACGCGCCGCCGTATGCATCGACAACGCGCGGCTATACCACCGCGAGCGGCGGACGGCGCTTGCCCTGCAGCAGGGCCTGCTTCCCGGGCAGCCGCACATCCCGGCGGGCATGGAGGTCGCGCACCGCTACCTGCCGGTCGGCGCCAGCGTGGTCGGCGGTGACTGGCATGACATCGTCCCCTTGTCCGGTGGCCGGGCGGCACTGATCGTCGGTGACGCGATGGGCCACGGCCCGGAGGCGGCGGCGGTCATGGTGCAACTCCGGACCGCGGCTCACACGCTGGCCGACCTTGAGCTGCCACCGGGCGAAGTGCTGCGCAGGCTGGACCGGATGGTGGCAGGAATGACGGCCGCGCCGTTCGCGACCTGCATCTCCACGGTCATCGACCCGGCGTCCAGCTCTTGCGTGATCGCGCAGGCCGGTCATCTGCCGCCCGTGCTGATGCTGCCCGGCGGCGTGCCACGGGTGCTCGAACTGCCGCCCGGTCTCCCCCTTGGCCTCGGCGCCGAATCCTTTGTCGCCACCCAGATCAGCCTTCCGCCCGGGGCCACGCTCGCCCTGTACACCGACGGGCTGGTGGAAAGCCGCACCCGGCCAATTGACGACGGGCTGGCCGCGCTACGGCACGCGCTCAGCTCCGCCCTCGCCGACCCAAGCATCACGCTGGGAGACGCCTGCGAGACGGTGACCCAGACGCTGCGTCAGTACGGCGAGGACGACATCACCCTGGTCCTGGCCCGCATCAAGCAGTGAGGACCCGCGTTACAGCCGGCCGCAGTGCGCCCCGGGCGGGGGCGGGACGTCCAGGGTGGGGTTGCGGCCGAAGAAACCGGTGGGCTTGAGGGTGAACCCGCACCGGCTCACCGGCATCACCGGCCAGTCCTCCGGCCGGGGGAAGTGCGTCGGCCCGAACGTGTGCCACAGCACGACGTCCACGCCGTCGATGTCCTGGTCCCCCGCGATGAACGCCGGGATGCCCGCCCCACCGGGATGCTGATTCACGAAGTCGCCGGCCGGGAACCGGTGCGCCGGGTCATATCGCGTCACCCACAAATGCTTCGTGGCGAATCCGGCCCGCGCGTACAGCGAGGACGACGGATCGGCGAGCAGCGTCGGCGCGGCCTGCGGGTAGAGGGTGAAGCCGACCGGCTGGCCGAACCGGTTGATCACCTCCGGATTGATCACCCGCCAGATCCGGTCCCGCTCGGGCGCGGCCAGCCGCCCGGCTTCCGACTCACTGGCCAGCCGGGTCACCGTTTGGGCCAGCAAATTCCCAAACGGATTGCCGGCCCCCACGGCGCGGCCCTCAACGTCGATCTCGTCAACGGCGTTCGCCACCCCGTCGACCATCATGTCCAGCCGAGCGCTAAACAGGTGCTGGTGAGCGGGGGCGCCCAAACCAGGGGCGACCTGGGTCACGTACGGATGGCCGTCGCCCGGATAGGCCGACGTGAACAACACCCCGGTCAGCTTCACCTCGCACTCGATCGTGCCATCCAGGTAGAGGTACCAGTAGAAGCCGTAGTCGTAGTTGCCGACGGTGCTGAAGAACGAGATGACCAGGCGCCGCTGGCGCCGGGACTGAGCCGAGCCATTGAAGAGATCAGTGTGCTTCCACAGGATGCCGAAGTCTTCCTCGTGGATACAGATGGCGTTGCGGATGACCCGCGGCTCGCCCTGGTCGTCGGTGACCGTGGCGTCCAGGTAGGCGACCTCGCCCAGGCAGTCGCAGCCCAGCTCCAGCGAGTTCGTCCACTTCCCGAGGAGGTACTCGCCGGTGTCGAAGTAGTTCTGCCAGTACCGGGTGGGGCCCGGGTCGCCGTACGGGACCACCATCTCGGGGATGGAGGCGCGGTAGATCACCGGCCGGCGCCGGCCGGCGTCGTCGTAGCTGATCTGGTGCAGTGAGAGTCCCTCGCGGGCGTCAAATCCGACCCGCAGCGACCAGTTCTGCCACTCGACCGCGCTGCCTTCCAGGGTGAAACTCGGTCCCTCCGGCTGGGTAATCTCGATCGGCTTGAGGGTGGTCCGTTGCGGCCCGCTGACCGCCGGGTCGTCGTAATCACCCGACTCCCGCGGGACCGGGAGCTCGAACTCGTCGATCACCTTGAAGACCCGGCCCTCGATCAGGTCCACGTAGGCGGCCACGCCGTTGACCGGATGCGCCCAGACCAGGTCGTGCCTGCCCGCCTGCAGGAATGCGAGGACCCGGACCATCCGGCGGCCCTGCTCGTCAGCCACCCCGTACGACCCGGCCGTCAGCGGGCAGGCGCGGATCTTCGCGACATCGGTGAGCCCGCGCCGCGCCATGGCCGCGCGCCACTCCGGGTCGGCGTGCACCACCTTCTCGGCCAGCGCGAAGTCTTGGCCCAGGATCGGCACCTGGCCATCCACCAGCGGGTCCAGCGTCCGGCGCGACACGACCTCGCTGCGGCTCAGCGACACGACGACATCGCTGGACTCGCCGCTGACCACGTCGATCAGGAACGCCCGCAATCGCCGGTCCGGGATTGCCCCGGCCGGGCCGGCCAGTACCGCGTCCTTGGGCGGCTCCTCCAGCCCGTAGTAAGCGAACCTGACCGTCTCGGTCAGCAGGGCCGCCTCGGCCAGGATCTGCCGCCCGGCCAGGAACTCCTCCGCGCTCGCTGGGTCGAGGGGGTGCGGCGGGACCGGGCTGGGGACCCCAGCGGACCTCACGGCGGCGTCAGTCATGAGGTCGCGGCGCGTAGACCCCGGCGCTGCGGCCGGGGTTGGGGGCCGCTTCCCTCCCTCCGTTTTGTCAGTGGGCAGCGGTACCGTCACTGAGTGAGTGCCCGGCCAGCGAGCGCGGCAAGCACCCGGCCCGGCGAGTGGCGCGGCGCGCGCCAGCCCGGTACCCGCACCGAGCTGGCACGCACCGGGTTGCCGCCCAGCCCGGCAACACCTTTGACGTGGACAGGTTCACTCATCCGCGACGATGGAACCAACCCGGTCTCCCAGCGACGGATCGCGCCTGGTCAGCACGGCCGCGTAGATGACCGACACGATGACCACGGCCAGCGCGGCGTACGGGAACCAGTCGTACGGGGCCGGCTGCCCGGGCTTGGACAGGTAGTAGACGGGGACGGCGATCGCGATCATGCCGAGGATCGGCAGCACCACGTGCTTGACGGCGCTGAACTCCTGCGGCCGGTACTTCCGGTAGTAGAACGGCAGGGCCAGGTTCGACAGGAAGTACACGACCAGGATCAAGATCGTGCCCATCGTGGACGACTCGACGAAGAAATTGATCGGGCTCATCCCGTTGTCGCCGGTGTGCCCGGTGAATATGTGGGCGAGCGCCCAGACCACGATGATCGCGGACGCGATAAGCACGAACGTGAAAATGGCGTTCACCGGCGTGCGTCGGGTCGGGTGCACCCGGCCGAGCCAGGCCGGCAGCAGGCCCTCGCGGCCGGCGTTGAAGATGAGCCGGCACTGGGAGTTCACGGCCGAGATCAGGACGCCGAGGGTGGAGGTCATCCCGGCGAAGAAGGCGAAGAAGGCGAAGATGGCCAGGACGCTGTGCGCCACCGTGATGAACGGGATCTGCGCGGCGCCGACCTTGCTCGCGCTGTAACCGAAACCGGTGAGCGTGGCGTAGGAGAACAGCACGTAGCCCACGGCCATCATCGCCACCGACAGGAAGACCGCCCGCGGCACGTTGCGCCGCGGGTCGCCGGTTTCCTCGGCGAGTGCGGCGGAGTTTTCCCAGCCGATGAACAGATAAATCGCCAGCGGGAAGCCCGCGGCCAGGCCGGTGAAGCCGTTGTTGATGTGTTTCGGTTCGAACGGCGTGAAGCTCAGGTGCCCGCCGTTCTTGATGATCAATGCGACCGACACGACGACCAGGACCAGCATCTCGAAGCCGAAGAAGAGCCCGGCCAGCCTGGTGGAGACGCCCACGCCGCGGACCATCATCACCACGGCGCCTGCCGTCAGCACGACCGACAGGATCCCCCATGGGACATTCCAGCCGAAGTAGTAGTTCAGGACGATGGACAGGAACCCGCCGCAGATCGCCAGCACCGAGGAGATCGCGATGATGTAGCCCGCTCCGCACAGCAGCGCGGTGGTCACCGCGCTGGTACCACCGAAGGTCTTGCCGACGAACGAGATGAATCCGCCAGTTGACGGCATCGCCCTGGAGAACTGGGACAGCGTGTTGCCCAGCAGCGCGATCGCGATGGCGGCCACGATGATCGTGAGCGGCGCCGCGATGCCCGCCGTGGCCACCAGGAACGCGAACCCGAAGTAGAAACTGTAGGCCGGGCCGATATTCGCCATCGTTGACGCGGAGATGTCCACCAGGCTGAGCGCGCCCCGGTTCAGCCGGTCCGCCGACTCGGGCGCCTTCGTCTCGGAGAACGGAACGGAAGCCGCTTCGCTCATATGCACTCCTCATGTCTGCCGCCGAAACGGCGGTGCCAGAAAACGGCTGCTACCTGCGATGGTGCCTTGCCAGGGCGATCACCGCCAGTGCCAAAAAACGATCATCGCTGAGCTTTGTTTCAGGTTGATCTCAATAGGGGTAATGCGCGGGCCCCGGCGTCACCGTGAGCCAGCGCCGCTCGGTAAATTCCTCGATGTTTGAATCACCGCCCGACCGCCCCCCGAGCCCCGACTGGCCCATGCCGCCGAACGGGGCCAGCGCCTCGTCCTGCGGGGTCGCGTCGTTGACATGCACCATGCCTGCCCGCAACCGCCGGGCCAGGCCCCCCTGCCACACCAGATCGGCCGATCCCACCGCGTCCCCTCGCATCCCCACTGAGGCCGTGCGGGGAACGCCTACCTCACCCGCAGGCGACCAGGGCGTTTCCCGGCACGTACGCCAGCCACATTTGGCAAGCGCTTTCCCAATTAGGCGCAAGTTACCTGAACCGTGACCTGCGACGCAAGAGTCGATCACGGAAAAATACGAGATCAAGCCGCCGTCCCAGCTGCGTGATCATGGCTTGCCTACGGTCCGTGAGCGACGAGATGTCCTGTGCCTCACGACGCCACGGTCCCCGGCAGCGGCCGGATCCCCTGGTCCGTGGACGCCCACTGCCGGGCGAAACCGTCACCACCCGCGCCTGGGCCTCCGGATACGCCTCTGATCCGTGGACGCCCACTGCCGGGGGAAACCGTCACCACCCGCGCCTGGGCCTCCCGGATACGCCTCTGATCCGTGGACGCCCACTGCCGGGCGAAACCGTGACCGCCCGCGCCTGGGCCTCCCGGATACGCCTCTTTGAGGCGATCGAGCGCGAGCAGGGCAACCCCTGAACGACACGGGTGCGTCACTGGTGTCGTCCCAACGACAGCAAAGGCCGCATCGGTGCTGTCGCAGAGGAAGTTAGGTGTAGGCGGACTGGCGGAGCTGACGCTGGCCGCCGGCCCGAGCACCCCCGATGTCCCATCGACGCCATGTCCGGCGCCGTCGCCGACGGCGCCGGCTGCCTTCCAGGGGGTCAGGCCGACGGGCCCGGGGGCGGGGGCGCGGGGTGGTGCTCTCCCGGAGGACCACTTCGCCGGGAACCGGGACGATCCGTGGGCGGTCCGTGGCCAAGTCACCGAGGACCAGGTTGGCGGCCATCTCGCCCATGGTCTTCAGCGGCAGCCGCACCGTGGTGAGTGGCGGGTACACGTCGCGCAACGTGACTATGTCGTCAAAGCCCGCCACGGCGATGTCGGCCGGGACCGCGAGCCCCTCGGCCCGCAGCCGGGCGAGCGCGCCGACCGCCATGACGTCGGTGACGGCGAAGACGCAATCCGGCAGCGGGCCGCCCCCAGCCAAGACCGTGCTCATCGCCTCATAACCGCCGTCCCTGGTGAATGCCCCGTAGATGATGTCCCGCTCATCCAGGCCGACCGACCAGGCCCGCAGGCCAGCGGCGAAGCCAGCCAGCCGGTCCCGCGCGGTGAGCAGCCCGCGCGGGCCCGCCAGCACAGCAAAGCTGCGGTGCCCTTGCGCGACGAGGGCCTGGGCGAGGGACTCGGCGCCGGCCGCGTTCTCCGGCATGATCGTGTCCACGCCGAGCAGATCCTGCCCGACGCCGACGACCCGGCCACCGGGCCGCCGGAACGCCTCGATCTCGTGGCGCAGGGCGTCGAGGGCGGCTACGTCATCGGACCTGCTGCCGACCAGGATGACCGCGCGGGCGCGCTGGGCCCGCATCAGCGAGACGTACTCCAGTTCGCCTGGCTCACCGGCCGAGGTGCTGGACAAGCACACGAGGAACTGGCGCGAGTAGGCAACCTCCATCAGGCCAGCGGCGATGGTGGAGAAGTACGGGTCGGCGATGTCGTGGACGACCACGCCGACCGTCGTGCTCTCGCCGGTGGCGACGGCCCTGGCCTGGAGATTGGCGGTATATCCGAGCTCGGCGACGGCCTGGTGGACCCGGCTGATCATTTGCTGGCCGACCTTGCGTGGTCCGTCGCTAACCACCCGGGACGCCGTGGTCAGCGAGACACCTGCCCGGTCAGCAACGTCCTGGAGGGTGACCTGCGACGGAGGCGGCGCACCGCCCGCAGCCGCGCCGCCCCCCGCACCACCGCCCGCAGCGCCGTGGCCGCCCCGGCTCGCGACGGCACTCACGGCAGCGCTGGCGGCCCGGCGGCGGGCGCCCCCGCCGCTCGCGACGGCACTCACGGCAGCGCTGGCGGCCCGGCGGCGGGCGCCCCCGCGGCTCACCTGAGCCCCCGTGTCACCCAAGGGCCCCACGTCTCCCACAGGCACAGCATCTCCCACAGGCACGGCGGCCCCCGAACGCATGGCGTCCCCGGAAGGCACAGCGTCCCCGGAAGGCTCGGCATCTCCCGAAGGCTCGGCATCTCCCGAACGCATGGCGTCTCCCGAACGCACAGCGTCTACCGAAGGCTCGGCGTCCCCGGAAGGCACAGCACCCTCCACAGACACGGTGTCTCCCACAGACACGGTGTCCTCCACAGACATGGTGTCCTCCACAGACACGGTGTCCCCCACAGACACGGTGTCCCCCACAGACACGGTGTCCTCAATAGGCACAGCGCCTCCCGATGCCGCGCGGACTTGACCCAGGTTTCCCGGCCAGCCTAGTCTCAGGAAAGTGCTTTCCCAACTGGAGCACACCGCACCGCACCGAGCACGCCGAACGTCGGCGGCGCCGAAGGGTCGCCTATGTCGCGCAAGGTCGTCCATGTCGCCGTCAACGGCGTCACCGGCCGGATGGGCTACCGCCAGCATCTGGTTCGCTCCCTGCTGAGCATCAGGGACCAGGGCGGAGTGCTCCTCGACGACGGGACCACGGTCATCCCCGAGCCGGTCCTAGTCGGCCGCAACGAAGAAAAACTGCGCGAGATAGGCGAACGGCACGGCATCGGGCGCTGGACGACCAGCCTCGACGAGGTACTCGGCGACCCCGGCGTTGACATCTACTTCGACTCGCAGGTGACCACCGCGCGAGAGGCCAGCCTGCGCCAGGCCATCGCGGCGGGCAAGCACGTCTACACCGAGAAGCCCACCGCCGAGTCGCTCGGCGGCGCACTGAACCTCGCCTGCGCGGCGCGCGCGGCCGGCATCACCCACGGCGTGGTCCAGGACAAGCTGTTCCTGCCCGGCATGATCAAACTTCGCCGGCTGATCAAGGACGGGTTTTTCGGCCGGGTCCTGTCCATCCGCCTGGAGTTCGGCTACTGGGTCTTCGAAGGGGACGGGCTCGCCGCACAGCGACCGTCGTGGAACTACCGCGCGGAAGACGGCGGTGGCATCGTTCTTGACATGTTCCCGCACTGGCAGTACCTGCTCGAGGACCTCTTCGGCCCGATCCGGGCCCTCTATTGCCGTCGCGCGACGCACGTGCCCGTCCGCTGGGACGAGTCCGGCGAACGATATGACGTCACGGCCGACGACGCCGCCTATGCGCTTCTTGAGTTCGAGGGGGGTGCCGTTGCGTCGGTCAATTCTTCTTGGGCAGTGCGGGTTAACCGGCGGGAACTAGTCGAGCTGCACGTGGATGGCACTCATGGCAGTGCCGTGGCGGGGCTGCGCAACTGTGCCGTCCAGCACCGGGTCAACACGCCCATGCCGGTGTGGAACCCAGACCTGCCCGATCCCATCGACTACCTGGCCCAGTGGACCGACATCCCGGACAACGGGGCCTTCGACAACGGGTTCAAGGTCCAGTGGGAGCTGTTCCTCGCGCGCGCGGCCGAGGGAAATCCCTTCCCGTGGGACCTCACCGAGGGCGCCAAAGGTGTCCAGCTGGCGGGGCTCGCGCTGCAATCTTCGGCCGAGGGCAGGCGCATAGAGGTACCGCGCCTGGCCTCGTGAGCGGCCACAGTGACTGGCCCAGTCACTGGCAGAGCGACTGGCACAGCGAGATGACCACGGTCATCCGGCTGCCTGGCCGGCCGGAACCGCTGCAGATCTCGCCGTCGCCCTGGGCCGGGAGCCATCCGGTGCCGGTCTCGCGGCGCGCCTATGCCGCCGCGCACGTGGCTGCGTTCCCGGACGGCACCATCGACTGGGAGTCCACGATGGTGTTCCGGGATCATTTGTGGGCGCACGGCTTCGCGGTCGCCGACGCCATGGACACCGCGCAGCGGGGCATGGGCCTGTCCTGGGAGCAGGCCAAGGAGCTCATCAGCCGCTCAGCCGATCGCGCCGCGGCCCGGCGCGCGGCCGGGCGGCCGGCCGGGCTGGCGTGCGGAGCGGGCACCGATCAGCTGGCGGCCGGCGGCCCGTACCGGCTCGGCGAGATCGTCACGGCCTACGAGGAGCAGCTTGACCTGCTCCAGTCCGCGGGCGTGCAGGTGATCCTCATGGCCAGCCGCGCGATGCGGGCCAGCGCCCGATCCGCCGACGACTACCTGAACGTCTACGGATACCTGCTGCGGCAGGCCGACCAGCCGGTCATCCTGCACTGGCTGGGTGAGGCCTTCGACCCCCAGCTACGCGGCTACTGGGGGGCCGCGGACTTCGAGACGGCCGCCGACACGGTGATCGAGCTGGTGCAGCGGGCCGAGGGCAAGGTTGACGGCATCAAGCTCTCGGTGCTCGATCACGGTCGCGAGATCGCGCTGCGGCGGCGGCTGCCGTCCGGGGTGCGCCTGTACACCGGCGACGATTTCAACTACGCCGAGCTCATCAAAGGCGCCCCTGACGGCCACAGCGACGCCCTGCTCGGCGCGTTCGCCGCGATCACCGCGCCGGCGGCCGAGGCGCTCCAGGCCCTGGACGCGGGCGATGTCGCCCGTTACGACGCGGCCATCGGCCCGACCGTGCCGCTGAGCCGGGCTGTCTTCGAGGAGCCGACCTTCAACTACAAGGCGGGCATCGCGTTCCTGGCCTGGCTCAACGGCCTGCAGCCGCATTTCGCGATGCTGGACCATTTCCAGGACCGGCGGCCTGCCGCGCACCTGATCCGGGTCTTCGAGCTGGCCGCCGCGGCCGGCGCGCTGCTCACGCCCGATCTCGCGGTCGAGCGCATGAACCGGTACCTGGACGAGGGCATTACCGGCGTGGGGAGCGCGGGCAGGAACCCTCGGTGATACCGGCCAGCCGGCTGTCCCTGAACCAGGCCACCGTCAAGTCCCTCACCCTGCCGCAGACCCTCGACCTGTGCGTGCGGCACGAGATCCCCGCCGTCGGGCTGTGGCGTGACCGGGTGGCCGAGCTGGGGCTGGCCGAGTCTGCCGCCGCCGTCCGCCGGTCCGGGCGGCACGTGTCCAGCCTGTGCCGGGGCGGGTTCTTCACGCACCCGGACGCCGGGGCCCGCGGCGCCGCCCTGGCCGACAACACGGCCGCCATCGAGGAGGCGGCCGCCCTGGAGGCCGACGCGCTCGTCCTGGTCGCCGGGGGCCTGGTGCCCGGGAGCCGTGACCTGGGCCTAGCCCGCCGGATGATCACTGACACGATCGCCGAGCTTGTCCCCCGCGCCCAGGAACTTGGCGTGCGGCTGGGCATCGAGTCGCTGCACCCGATGTTCTGCGCCGACCGCTGCGTCCTGGTCTGCCTCGGCGACGCCGTGGACATGGCGCTGCTGTTTCCCGCCGACGCGGTCGGCGTGGTCGTGGACACTTACAACGTCTGGTGGGATTCCCGGCTCACCGCCGACATCGCCCGGGCCCACGGGCGCATCGTGAGCTACCAGCTAGGCGACTGGATCAGCCCGCTCCCCGCGGACGCCCTGCTCGGCCGGGGCCACCTCGGCGACGGCTGCATCGACTTCGGGCCGATCTCGCGGCAGGTGCTGGCGGCCGGCTACGCCGGCTACACCGAGGTGGAGATCTTCAACCAGGGCGTCTGGGATGCCCCGGCCGACGAGACCGCCGCCACCGTGAAGGCCCGCTTCGCCGCGCTGCTCGGCTGAGCGTCGCCCGGCTGTGGATATCCATCAGTTCACCGCTCTTCGTTTCGGCCGGTGCGCGTCATCGGCCGGTGCGCGCCCGTTGCCGGACGGCGGGGGCGTCGCCTGGCAGCAGACCGCGGGCGCCATGGCGGGTCACGCTGACCGCGGCAGCGGCGGTAGCCAGCCGGACCGCCTCGCGGACCGGCAGGGCCTCGACCAGGCCGACGGCCAGCACACCTGCGAACACGTCTCCCGCGCCGGTTGTGTTCAACCGTCTGCACGGCCGGGGCCTCGTGGAACCACCCGCCCTCCCCGGCGGCGACCGTGCCCTGCTCGCCGAGCGTGATGATCCCCCAGGAGGGGCCGAGCCGCCGCATCGCGTCAGCCGCCTGGGCGGCGTCGTCGATGCCGTCGACCGGGCGGCCGAGCAGGGCCGCCGCCTCCGTCTCGTTGGCCAGCAGGTAACCGACCCGGCGCAAGACATCAGGGGGCAGATCCCGGTACGGCGCGATGTTGAGGATCGTCTCGACGTGGGCCCGGCGGGCGACCGCGACGGCGCGCTCGACCGCACCGTCGGGGACCTCGAGTTGCAGCAGCAGGATCCGGGCCTGTTCGATCAGCGGCGCGGCCTGCTCGACGCTGACCGCGTCGAGCAGGCCGTTCGCCCCAGGCACCACGGCGATGGAGTTGCGTCCCGCGCCATCCACCATGACGACGGCGGTTCCGGTAGGGGCCCGCGGGTCCTTCCGGACGAAGCTGACGTCCACGCCGGCCGCGACGAGCGCGGACACCTGCTCGGGACCGGCCGTGTCGGTGCCGACCCGGCCCACCAGCGCCACGGAACCACCGATGGCCGCGGCGGCGACCGCCTGGTTGGCCCCCTTGCCCCCGTGGAGGACCTCCAGATGGCGGGCTCTGACCGTCTCACCGGGGACCGGGAGATGCTCGAGTCCGAGCACGAGGTCGCGGTTGATACTGCCGAGGACAACGACCCTGTTCACCTGCTGAAGATAGCCGAAGCAGTGCAGGGTAGGTCTCGAAGGAGTAGCCATGACCACATCGCCTGACCGGGCGGGACGCCTGACCGAGTCACGCAGGCACCGTCAGTTCGCCGCACGCTACGACCGGTGTGGCGCGCCTGCTGAACGCGTCTGGGTCGCGGACCTCCGGGAGCGCCTGCTGAGCGGTGTTCAGGGAGACGTCCTGGAAATCGGCGCCGGCACGGGAGCGAACCTGCGGTTCTACCGAGCCGCCGACTGCGTGACCGCCACCGAGCCGTCGGCCTCGATGCGGGCGAAGCTCACCGCCAAGCTCGGCCAGGCTCAGGTGCCGGTCGAGGTCCTGGACGCGACGGCCGAAGCCCTCCCCTTCCCGGACGCGAGCTTCGACGCGGTCGTATCCTCCCTCGTACTGTGCACGGTTCCCGATCAGCCGCGAGCACTCGGCGAGGTCCGCCGGGTGCTCAAACCCACCGGCCGCCTGGTGTTTTTCGAGCATGTCCGGGCCCGCAGGCCAGCTTCTCTCGCCCAGGACATGATCACCCCGCTGACCCGCGTGCTCGCCGCCGGATGCCACCCGAACCGCGACACCGCCGCGGCCATGGTGGCGGCCGGGTTCACCATCGAGACGCTCGGAACCCTCAAGCCGATGCCGCACATGCCGCTGGTTGCCCCTTTCATCCACGGGATCGCCCGCCCCGCCTGAGCCAGAACGCTGAACGGCCCCACCCAGATGCCCATGCCCGTCCGCGAACGCAGGACCACCCGCAGCCCAGGAAGGCAGAAGATGCTCACCGAGAACGAAGCAGCCCAGCTCAGGATCCGCCGGGTCATCGAGAACTGGGCATTGTTCCGCGACGCCGGGAACTGGGACGCCTTCGCCACGGTCTGGCACGACGACGGCTGGATGACGGCCACCTGGTTCCAGGGACCGGCCACGGAGTTCATCAGGGTCAGCCGCCAGGCGTTCGACGCGGGCGTAAACATCCTCCACTTCCTCGGCGGCTTCAGCTGCGAGGTCCGCGGCGAGCGGGCCATCGCCCAGACCAAGATGACCATCCAGCAACGAGCCCCCGTCCACGGGATCCTCGTCGATGCGACGTGCACCGGCCGCTTCTACGACTTCCTGGAGAAGCGCGACGAGGTGTGGGCGATCGCGCGGCGCCAGCCGATCTACGAGAAGGACCGGCTCGACCCGGTGGACCCGGCCGCGAAGCTCACCCTCGACCAGCAGGTCCTGGCGGCGCTTTCCTGAGGGCTACCGGCACCTGGCGTATCTGCAGTCCCAGGCCGGGTACACAGTCAAGCTCGGCCTGCCGGGGCTGCGCGGCCCGGAGGTTGAACTGCTCTACCGTGAGGGCCGCGACTGGCTGACCGGTTCGCCCACCCCCGGGGCGCCCCTGTGACGGGGCGACGACCTCCGGCTACTGAAAGGCTGCCCCGTCAAGACCCCGAGGGTGACTACAGGTCGATCACAGCGCCCGGCGCCACCCGGGTGAGCGCACCGCCGCCCGGACCCGTCGCCAGCGGCAGCCAGTTGCCCAGCACGCCGATCCCCCGGTCGTTGAGCAACCCGTCGTGGATCGCGTACCCACGGCGGGGGTCAACCGCGCGCGCGTAGTCGATCATCTCCGACAGCTTCAGCCAGGGCGCGTTGACCGGCAGCAGCAGGGTCGCCACCGGGTCCTCGGGGATGGTCAGCGCGTCGCCGGGATGAAAAACCTCGCCGTCGATCATGAACCCGGTATTCGGCACCAGCGGGATATCCCGGTGCAGCACCGCGTGTTCCTGGCCGTAGACCGCGACATCAAAGCCTTCGGCACTAAACGTGTCGCCATGGCTGATCGCGTGAACGCGTCCGCCGAATTCCGCGAACTGGCCGGCCACCGAGACGTTCGCCCAGACCCCCAGCCCGGGGTCGGCGCTCAGCGCCGCCCGCAGGACGTCAGCGTTCAGGTGGTCAAAATGCTCGTGCGTGATCAGCACCGCGCCCGCGCCGTCCAGAGCCTCCGGGCCGGTCCACACGCCCGGGTCGATGACCAGGACAGCGCCATCCTTCTCCAGCCTCACGCAGGCATGCTCAAGCTTGGTTAGCCGCATGACATCTCCCTCGACACTCGAATTTTAATGCGAACCAGATGGCCCAGAACTGCTATGTTTTAAAGTTGTAACTTTGCCGGTCTTTGCCCAGGCCCGGCCCAGAATCAGCCCGATCAGAGGACCTAGACGCTCGTGTCGGTATATGTGCTAGCCGCCCACGCGGCGGGTAGGACTCACGTGTCAAGTTACGCGGCGGCTTTCCCCTACCTCGTGACGCTGGTGATCGGCGTGATCCTCGGCCGGCTGTGGGGCAGGCGGGCGGGCCTGAGGCATCTGGGCGAGTACGAGTTCCGTAACCGCTGGCGCGGCGCCCGGTCGGTCCGCCGATACTTACTGCGTCCGGGCGGCTATCCCACGAACGTCTGAACGGAGTCTGTGATGCCAGCCGGCAATGGCCTGCCCTCGGTCGAGCACGTAGTGGTCCTCATGCTGGAAAACCGTTCGTTCGATCACATGCTCGGGTTCCTCTACACCGATAACGGGAACGTCTCGCCTTCGGGGCAGCCGTGCGAGGGCCTGAGCGGAACCGAATCCAACCCGGCCAGCGCCGGGTCGCCGGTCAGCGTGTTCCGGATCGAGCCGGGCACGGCTAACGCGTACTTCATGCCCGGGGCCGACCCAGGTGAGGGGTACATGGCCACCAACGCCCAGCTGTTCGGCGGGGCTGAAACCGCGACGCCACCGGCGGGCGCACCCACGAACGACGGCTTTGTCACGGATTTCGCGTACACCCTGAGCTGGCAGGCGAGGGAGGGCCGGCCGATCCTGCCCGGCACCGCCGCCAGCGACATCATGGGCTGCTTCGCCCCAGACACGCTCCCGGTGCTGTCCGCCCTGGCCAAGGGGTACGCGGTGTGCGATCACTGGTTCTCGTCGGTGCCCACCGAGACGCTGCCGAACCGGGCGTTCGCCTGCGCGGGGACGAGCCAGGGGCACATGGACGACAAGACGCACACGTTCACCTCGCCGTCCATCTTCGGCCTGCTGAACTCGAACAACCTGGGCTGGGCGATCTACGGGTACGACGCCCAGCCGCTCACCAAGTCTGATTTCACCGATATCAGCCAGGCGGCGGCCAGCCACTTCGGCTTGTTCAAAGACTTCAAAGCGGCCGCGGCCGCGGGCACGCTGCCGGCCTACACGTTCCTGGAGCCGAGCTGGGGCTCCGCCGGGAACAGCCAGCATCCCAACTACGACGTGGCGCTCGGCGAGCAACTCATTCACGACGTGTACGAGGCGGTGCGGGGCGGCCCCGGCTGGCCGCAGACCCTGCTGATCATCACCTACGACGAGCATGGCGGCTGCTACGACCACGTGCCTCCGCCGTCCGGCGCCACCCCGCCGGACCAGGACGCAGGCGAGTTCGGCTTTGATTTCACCCGGTTCGGTGTCCGGGTGCCTACGGTGCTGGTGTCACCGCTGATCGGCCCGGGGACGGTGTTCCGGGTCCCGGCGGACAGCGTGCCGCTGGATCACACCTCAATCCTCAAGACGGTGGAGCAGCGCTGGGGGCTGCCGCCCCTCACCGCCCGGGATGCGGCCGCACCCGGCGTGGGCAATGTGCTGACGCTCGCGACGCCTCGCACCGACGACGTGCTCGCCGGGGTTACCGTGCCCGTTTCCTCGGGGCCGGGCCCCGCTGCCGGAGAACCCTCGCACCTCCAGCAGATCGAGGCCGAGCTGATCTCGCGCCAGTTCCCGGCGGGCCAGTACCCGCCACCGGACGCGGCCGTAACTGCCCACCTGACCGCGGCCGACTACGAGCGCTACATCAGCGCCCACTCCTAGGGTGAGGTCACGCCGCCGTTGTCGAACGCCTTGAGGTACTCCACGGCGACCGACTTACGCTGCTCGTCGATCATGGTCTCGCGGGCAAGCGCCATGACTGGCCTCCATCCTGAAGTCTTCCTCGACCATTGGACCCATTAGGCGCACATTAATTCATATCGCGAACGTCATGCTCTCCCTGGGCGGCCAGGGTGTCAAGAGCCGCGAAAAGCACCTGCGGTGGTCCGGGCGGGCGGCTGGCGGACGCGCCCGAGGTGGTCAGATGGGCGGCTAGCGGACTCCGCCCGAACCGGTGGCCAGGCGAGCGGCGAGCTCGGAATCGATGTGCCGAGCCGCGGCGAGCAGGCGGGGCAGGAACTGCTTCTCCAGCGTCCGCATGGGCACCCGCGCCGCATGCGCGCTGGCGTTGATGGCCGCGACGACCTTGCCGGAACTGTCCCGGATCGGCACCGCGATGGACCGTACGCCCGCCTCAAGCTCCTGGTCCACCGCGGCCCAGCCTTGGCCGCGGACGGTGGCGAGCACCTCCCGCAGCCGGTCAGGGTCAACGATCGTGTGCTCGGTGAGCTTGCGGAGGGTGGCGTGGCGCAGCAGGGTCTCGCGCTCGGCATCTGGGAGGAAGGCCAGCAGGACACGGCCCATGGACGTCGGGTACGGCGGCAGACGGGTGCCTACGGTGAGCGAGATCGTCATGATCCGGTTGGCTGACGCGCGGGCCACGTAGACGATGTCGTTTCCGTCGAGGACGCTCACCGAGCATGACTCGTGCAGTTCCTCGGCGAGATCCTCCAGGTGGGGCTGGGCGATCTGGGCCACGCTGAACGACGAGAGGTAGGCGTAGCCCAGCGCGAGCACCCGCGGTCGGAGTGAGAACTGCCGCCCCGAACTGCCTACGTAACCCAGTTCCTGCAGGGTCAGCAGGAACCTCCGGGCCGCCGCGCGGGTCAGCCCGGTGAGCTCGGCGACCTCCGACAGCGTCAGCGACGGCCGCTCCGACGAGAAGCAGCGGATGACGGCCAGCCCCCGGTCCAGGGACTGGACGAAATCGGTCCGGCGCGGCCCGGTCGCTGCGGCCGGATCGGCGGCCGCGGCGCTCGATGTGTTCACATAGCGAACGATAGCGCGTTTTGACCAGCTACCGCCAGACTGACCAGCCCGGGCATCCCGCTGCGGGCGGTCACCGTGACGGATCCGTGAGCTATCGCCGCCGACCCAGGCGCGCGTCCCGCCGACCCAGCGCGCGTCCCGCCGACCCAGGCGCGCGTCCCGCCGACTCAGCCGCCGGCGCCGCGTAGCGGCAGGCCCGCAGCGCGGTAGACATCGTCGATGACGGTCATCGTGGCGACCGCGTCTTCCGGCGTGGTGATCACCGGCTCACCGCGCAGGACCGCCGCGGCGAAGGCGCGCAACTGGTAGGTGTAGGTCGCTCCGCCCCGGACGTGCTCGCGGCGGGTGTACCCATCCGCGCTCACCGTCAGCCGGTTGAAACGCTGTGGCGCGAGGAAATTCAGGACCCGCAGCACGCCACGGTCGCCAACCGCCTCGACCCCGATCCGCAGCACCTGGCTAGACCAGAGCGAGGCGTTCATCCGGGCTGCCGCTCCAGAGGGGAACCTGAATGATGCGGTCATCGCCCGGTCCACGTCCGGGCCGTGCCGCTTGGCCCTGGCCTCCACCACCCGCGGCTCACCGGGCCCGAGCAGCCGCAGGCAGTTGATGGCATAGCAGCCGGCGTCCATGGTCGCCCCGCCCGCCAGGTCGTAGGAATACCGGATGTCGGAGAAGCGGGGCAGCGGGAAACAGACCGACGCCTCCAGATACCGTAGCGGGCCCAGTTCCCCGTCGGTGGCGCCGTCGGGGCCGGCCACCACCTCGCGCATCCTTCTGGCCAGCGGGTGATAGCGGTAGTGGAAGGCCTCCATGACGACCAGCCCGGAAGCCTTGGCGGCCGCCGCGACCTGCGCCGCCTCCGCCGCATTCGAGGTGAAAGGCTTCTCGCACAGCACGTGCTTGCCCGCCTCGATCGCCCGCAGCGTCCACGGCGCATGCAGCGAATTCGGCAGCGGATTGTAGATCGCGTCGATGGCGGGATCGGCGATCAGCGCCGCATAGGAGCCGTGCACCACGGGGATCCCGTGCTTGGCCGCGAAGTGCCGGGCACGGCCGGGGTCGCGGGCGGCGACGGCGGTGATCACCACCTCGGGGACCAGGCGGGCTGGCTTGATCAGGGCAGCAGGAGTGATTCGCGCGGCACCGAGTGTGCCGATCCGCAGCCGGTCCAACGACCACAACCCCAATCCACTGCCTCGCCTCGTCAACGCGACCACCTTAACGACCAAAAACGCTTCCGGGGTCGTCGCCGCCACCCCGGAACGCATCAGAGGTCGCTGGCGGCGAACTGGCCTCAGGCCGGGCGCGCGGGCGGCGGCCAGCTCGGGCACGCCCTTGGTTCAGGCGGCCGAGCTACGGTAGCGGGCCACCTCGTGCAGCGCGATGCCGGCCGCGACGCCGGCGTTGAGTGACTCGGTCGCCGCCGTGACCGGGATCTGGGCCAGCAGGTCACAGCGCTGGGCGACGAGCCGGGACAGGCCGCGTCCCTCAGAGCCGACGACCAGCACCAGCGGGCCGTCCGCGATGTCGAGATCGCTGATCGGAGTGGGCCCCGCCGCGTCGAGTCCCACCACGAACAGGCCGGCCTCCTGGTAGGAGGTAATGGCCCGGGCCAGGTTGGGGGCCTGGGCCACCGGCACCCGGGCCAGCGCACCCGCGGACGCCTTCCATGAGCCGGCGCTCACCCGCGCCGAGCGACGGGCCGGGATGAGCACGCCGTGCCCGCCGAAGGCCGCCGCCGAGCGCACGATGGCGCCCAGGTTACGGGGATCGGTGATCCCGTCGAGAGCCACGATCAGCGGTGCCTGCCCGGCGGCGCGAGCCCGGGCGATCAGGTCGTCGGCGTGCGCGTAGTCATAGGGCCGGATCCGCAGGGCCAGGCCCTGATGGACGGCTCCCCCGGTCAGCCGGTCCAGTTCCGTCCGCCCCGCCTCGATCATGGGGATGCCCGCGTCGGCGGCCAGCCGGATCACCTCGCGGACCCGCTCGTCGGAGTCCAGCCGCGGCCCCGCGTACAAGGCGGTGGCCGGCACCCGGGCGCGTAGCGATTCCAGCACGGAGTTGCGGCCCGCGACCACCTCGGGCGCATCACCAGCACCACGAGGGCGGCCGCCCGGCGCGCGGTCCCCGAAGGTCCGGGGCGGCGGAGGCCCCCCAGAGACCTTTCCGGCCCAACGATTCCCAGCCCCCCCGGCCGCCCCCCGCCCTGACCATCGTCGCGCGACTCGCCACGGGCCCGGTCACGGGATGCCGCGGCCGCCGCGCGGCGCTGCGCCGGGTGCCCAGGCCGGTCGCGGGCGGGTGGCGTCGGTCCCTTGCCTTCCAAGCGCCGCTGGCTGTACCCGCCGGTGCCCGGGCGGGGCTTCCCGGACTTGGTCCGGCCACCCCGGCCCGCCGCCCCAGTGGGTCCGCCGCGACTCACCGCTTCAGCTCCCATCGGGGGCCATTCGGGGTGTCCTCGATGACCACTCCGGCCGCGTGAAGCTCGTCCCTGATCGCGTCGGCCGTGGCGTACTCGCCTCGCTTACGAGCGGCCTGCCGCTGCGCCAACGCCACGCTGACCAGCGCGCTGACGACCGGATGCAGGTCGTCATCCGGGCCGCGGGACACCCACGGCTCCGAGAGGGGGTCGAGGCCGAGCACGTCCAGCATGGCCCGCACCTCGGCCAGCCTCACCACCGCCCGGTCGGCATCACCCGCGGCGAGCGCGTTGTTGCCGTCGCGGACCGCGTCGTGCACCGCGGCGAGCGCCTGGGGCACGCCGAGGTCGTCGTCGAGCGCGGCGGAGAACGCTTCCGGGAGCGCGACAGCAGGGGGCGAGCCGACCTCGGCCGACAGTGCCCTGGCTACCGCCGCGCCTGGTTGGCGCCTCGCGGCGACATCGCCGGTCTCGACCTCGTAGGCGGCGCGCTCCTCGCCTTCACGGGTCTCATATGTGCGCTGCTCGAACTCCGCCGCGCGGGTGACGAACCCCTCGATCCTGCGGTACGCGGCGCCCGCCTCGGCGAGGGCGTCCGGGGAGTACTCGATCCCCGAGCGGTAGTGCGCCTGACCCAGGTAGTAACGGAGTTCGACCGGGCGGATCTGGCTCACTATCACGCTCACGAGCAGGGAGTTGCCGAGTGACTTGCTCATCTTCTCCCCGGCCACCCCGACCAGGCCGTTGTGCATCCAGTACCGGGCGAACCCGTCACCGGCGGACCGGGACTGGGCCAGCTCGTTCTCGTGGTGCGGGAAGATCAGGTCGATGCCGCCGCCGTGGATGTCGAAGGTCGGGCCCAGGTACTTGGTCGCCATGGCCGAGCATTCCAGGTGCCAGCCGGGGCGGCCGGGTCCCCACGGCGTGTCCCAGGCCGGCTCACCAGGCTTCGCCGCCTTCCACAGGGCGAAGTCGCGCGGGTCCCGTTTGGCATCGTTGGTCTCTGTGTCGTCGGCCGGCCGCATGTGCTCGGGCCGCTGACCGGACAGCGCACCGTACTCCGGGTACGAGCTGATGTCGAAGTACACGCCGCCGCCGGCCGGATAGGCGTGACCATTGTCGATCAGTCGCCGCATCAGGGCGATCATCTCGGGTACATGCCCGGTCGCCCGGGGTTCGACGTCGGGGGGAAGGCAGCCGAGCACGTCGTAGGCCCGGCTGAACGCGCGCTCGTTGCGCTGCGCCACCAGCCACCAGGGCACTCCCTCGGCGGCGGCGGCACCAATGATCTTGTCGTCGATGTCGGTGACATTCCGGCAGAACGTGGTCTGGTACCCGGTTGTCCTCAGCCAGCGGACGAGGATGTCGAAAACAACGCCGGACCTGATGTGCCCGATGTGCGGCGGTGCCTGCACTGTGGCGCCGCACAGGTACAGCCCGACCTTCCCGGCCGCAACCGGGGAGAACTCGCGCACCTGGCGCGCGGCGGTGTCGTAGAAGCGGAGCGTCACGCAGCAAAGGGTACGGGATAGCGCGGACTGCCACGGCGGGCTCGGCCGGCTAGCCAGTGCACTCGATTGCTTTGCGTCAGCGGCGCTGCGCAACGCTGAAAATAACCGGCCAACATCTAATTCACGGTGAGTGGCGTGGCCACTCCAGCCGGCGGATCCAACGTGAGCAAGCCGTTCTGCCGATAAGTCGTTTCGACGCCTGTGAAATACGGCAAAGTCCTGGGGTGTGTCACCGACGGTAGCCACCGATATCCTGACATCATCTTTGTGAACAGCAACTGCCCCGCCGAGCACCAGATCGCCGCCTCTCGGCAGGTCAGTGGTGCGGAATGACGCGGCGGGAGGAGAGCCTTGGGGCGCCACACCGGCAGCTACGCCGATGACGCCGGATTGCGCGGGGCGGCGGAACGTTCGTCATTCCGGCGTCTTCTTTCTATCGCCCGGACGCCCGCGGTCACCCGTCGGCCCCCACCGCCGCCCACCGACACAATGGAGGGAGGGAAGCGGCGCTTCCTCCCCGGCCTCAACGCCGGGGTTTCCGCGCCGCAACCTCGATGAATGAGAATGCCACTACGCCTGGCGGCCGCAGCGCGGACCTCTATCCCGGGCTACGGCTGGTGGCTCTCGTCGCCGTGATCACGGGCGTGGTCTTGCTGGCCGCCGCCGCGTTCGTGCTGTCTTATGCGGGAATCCACGCGATCGCCCTGGCCGCCGGGGTCTCGCCCACCCTCGCCAAGCTGTATCCGCTGATCTTCGACGCCATGTTGGTCGTCGCCTCAGCCGCCGCGCTGGCGCTGCGCGGCGGGGGGTGGTGGACCAAGCTGTACGCGTGGCTGTCGCTCCTGGTCCTGCTGGCGGCCGCGTCCGCCGCGGACGCGATCCACGCCATGGGCGTCACCCTGCCCCGCCGGCCAACGGCGGCGGTGGTGGCGGTCACGCCGTGGGTGCTGCTGCTGATCGGGTTCGGGCTGTGGCTTGCCCTGCTGCGGCATCTCCGGGCCTCCCGGGCCGGGGGCCGGAGGCGCGGGAACGGGAGAGATCTGCCCGCCGCGGGGGCGCCCCACGGGACGTCCGCCGCCCCGCAGCCAGCCGTCGCCCGGCAGCCAGCGACCGCCCCGCAGCTGACCGTCGCCCGGCAGCCGGCGGTCGCCCCGCCGCAGAGGCCGGCTGCGACGCAGCCAACGGCCGCCCCGCCGACGGCCACCGCCCCGCAGCCAACGGCCGTCCCGCGGCCAGCGACCGACCCGCCGACGCCCCCCCGGCCAGACGCGGCGAACCCGCCGCGCCGGGCGACTGAGGCGGTGCTCGCGCCAGAAACCACGGGTGCCGCGGCGCCCGTGGTCCCGGTCGCGGCCGGTGGCGCGGCGAGCCCGGCGGCCGAGACGGCCGTGCCCACGGGGGGATCCGGGATCATCGCCGACGCTGGCCAGGCCACCACCGCCCGGCACGCCAAGGAATCCGCACATGCTGGCCCGAAGGCCACGGTCAGCGGCCTGGCCACGTTCACCGCGCGGGTCACTGAGGACACAGACGCCGCGGGCTCCGTGGATGCTGACCGCACCAGCGATCCCATCACCTCGGAGACGGGGGCTGCGCACCCGGCCGGTGCCGACGGCTCGGTCAGCGCCGGCCAGGCCGGCGAATCCAAGGGCACCGCGGCCGCCGACGACCCCGCACACACCGGCCAGGCCGGCGAATCCAAGGGCACCGCGGCCGCCGGCACCGCCGACGACTCCGCACACACCGGCCAATCCAAGGGCACCGCCGCCGCCGGCCTGGCCGATGACTCCGCACGTACCGGTGAGGCCGGAGGACCAGGAGACGCCGAGGACGCCGAGCTGGCTCTCGACGCGGAGCCAGGCATGGACGACCCGACCAGCGATGAAGCCCACCCGGCTGGTGGGGCCGAGCCGGGTGATGGGGGTGAGCCGGGTGATGGGGCCGCCGGCAGCCCGGCCGCCGAGCCCGGGAGCGACCGCGCCGAATCAATCGGCGGCCAAGCCGGCCAGCACGGGCCCGCGCCCGTCCCGCAGCAGCCGCTGCCAGCACCCGTGCCAGCGCCTTCGCCGCATTTCGACCGGATGCGAAGTACCCCGACACCACCTGGGGAAGAGCCAGAGCAGGAGGCATGATGCCGCACACATCAGACATGGTCGAGATCGCGTCTGAGGCCGAACTCCGTCAGTTGCTCGGGACGCCCAGCCGGCGCGCGGCCACCAAAACCCGGCCCGTGCTGCGCCAGATGGACCGGGAGTGGCTGGCCGCTTCCCCGTTCTGCCTGATCGCGACCGCGGGCGCGGATGGCACCTGCGATGTCTCGCCGAAAGGTGACCCACCCGGCTTTACCTGCGTCATCGACGATTCTACGATCGCGATCCCGGATCGTCCCGGCAACCAGCGCGCGGACGGGTTCCGCAACGTGCTCAGCAACCCGCACGTCGGCCTGGTGTTCGTGGTGCCGGGGCGCGGGGACACGCTGCGCATCAACGGGAGTGCCCGGCTGATCCGCGAGGCGCCATTCTTCGACGACATGATCGTGAAAGGCCACCGGCCAGGCGTTGGCCCTCCTGGTCGAGATCGAGCAGGTCTTCTTCCACTGCGCCAAAGCCTTCATGCGCTCACAACTGTGGCACCCGGAGACGTGGAACCCGACGATGCTGCCGTCGGTCGCCTGCATCGTCAAGAGCATCCAGGACACCGAGGAGACGCTGGAGGAACTCGAGCACTACTACGGCCCGGACTACGCCAAGCGGCTCTATCGCTGACCCGATCTGGCCGGTGATCGGGTCTGGGCGCTGACCGCTGATCAACAGGCCTAAGTCAGCCGCGGGGGGACCGGCCGACGCAGGATCGGCCGGCC
Organism: uncultured Actinomycetes bacterium; assembly: GCA_963822825.1. Taxonomy (GTDB): domain Bacteria; phylum Actinomycetota; class Actinomycetes; order Streptosporangiales; family Streptosporangiaceae; genus JAWWPY01. Next base: position 125,521 of record CAWGIW010000004.1, read on the forward strand.
GCATCCGGACCACGAGGGCGGTAGCGATGGCGGCGAGGCCTTCTCCCCGCCCGATGAGGCCGAGGCCATCCGTAGTGGTTGCGGACAGGTTCACGGCCACACCGCCCAGCGCCTCGGCGAGCACCTTCTCCGCCTCGTGGCGGCGCGGGGCGAGGCGCGGGCGTTCCCCGATGACCTGGATAGCTACGTTGCCGACGATGAACCCGGCACCAGCCAGGAGCGCGGCGGTCTCGCGCAGCAGCGCTGTGCCCGGTGCGCCCGCCCACCGCGGCTCGGCCGTGCCGAAGTGGGTGCCAAGGTCACCAAGCCCGGCGGCCGACAGCAGAGCATCGCAGGCCGCATGGGCGGCCACGTCACCATCGGAATGGCCAACCAGGCCCTCTTCACCAGGCCAGAAGAGACCCGCCAGGTAGAGCGCCCGCCCGGCCCGAAAGGGTGAACGTCGACGCCGACGCCTACCCTGGGCAGTTCTTGGGGCACGTACGTCTGGGGGCAGTGTCAGGAGGCGAGGATCTCGTCAAGCAGCGCCTCAGCCTTGTCCTCGTTGGTCTTCTCGGCCAGCGCCAGCTCGCTGACGAGGATCTGCCGCGCCTTGGCCAGCATCCGCTTCTCGCCAGCGGACAGGCCGCGCTCTCGGTCCCGGCGCCACAGGTCGCGGACGACCTCAGCCACCTTGTTCACGTCACCAGAGGCCAGCTTCTCGAGGTTGGCTTTGTACCGGCGCGACCAGTTGGTCGGCTCCTCGGTGTGCGGGGCACGAAGCACCTCGAACACACGCTCAAGCCCTTCCTGACCAACGACGTCCCGGACACCGACCAGCTCGGCATTGTCCGCGGGAACGCGTACAGTCAGGTCACCCTTGTCAACCTTGAGGACCAGATAGGTCTTATCCTGGCCCTTGATCGAACGGGTCTCGATCTCTTCGATGCGAGCAGCCCCATGGTGGGGGTAGACGACGGTGTCGCCGACCTTGAAAGTCATGTGGCACATACCCCTTCCGCTGTAGCAATGCTACCACGCCAAACAGGCGGCAATACCCACCGTTGACGATAAACGCGCAGGTCAAGGGCCTCTTTTGTGGCCTCTAAAGTGCTCACGCGGGCGGCCGACGGGCCGGACCTGGCGTCTTTCGGCCGCGGATCTCATGGTCAGCGGCCTAGCGGACCGCGGCCGAGCACCCCGGCGACGGCCTCCGGGCCGCCCCGGGGACGTCGCTCAGCCACCTCGAAGACCATGGAGGATGGGGGCTTCGGTGACTTCAGGCCCCCAGGCACATACTTGAGGCAAAGACGTCACGCCGGAGAGATGCACGTGAACATTGGCGGGAACCCGGACCGGGATGACTATGACCTGCCAGCCGTGGACATCGAGATCCCGGACGATGCCCGGGAGCTCGACCGTGACGTGCAGGCGTATCGCCGTGAGCTCGCGCGCGGCGCACGGCGGCGGCTGGCGCGGCGGCTGCTGCGGGACCGCTCACCCGTGGGGGCATGGTGCTCCCGCTGCTCGCCAGCTGCCTCGCGCTGACCCTTCTGGCCGGGTCACTCTCACGATGTTCAGCGCTGGCCGCGGTCTCCAGGAGCCTGCTCAGCCGACCGCCATGGCCACGGCCGGACCTCCGACGCCCGCGCCAGCCCACGTCGGCGCCCTGCTTCCGGCCACTGCGGCCCGGGTTGAACGGCAGGCCGGCGCAGCTGCGGATGCTGGCCCCCGCCGTGCTGGCCCTGATCCCTTCCGTGTGCCGCTGCGTGACCGCGTTGCGGCAGCTCAGCGCGCAGGCGGGCATCGCCGGCGTCCCGGTCTACCTCGTGGGAGCCAGCGGCTGGATGCCTGAGGTAACCACGCTGGCCGCCCAGACCAGCGGGAGGGCCGCGCATGTCGTCGACGACGCGGCCGACGTGCTCGGCTCGGTGTACCACCGCGCCGGGCTGACCGTGATCCTGGTCTACACCAACGGCCTGGTCAGCGCGGTGCGGCGCGACCTTAGGCCGGGCGTTCAGCTGACCAGCAGCCTGCGGGCGCTCAGGTCCCCCAGGCCGCCGGGCATGGCCTCCTCGCCGGGCATGGCCTCCTCGCCGGGCATCGTCTCCCCGCTGGGCATCGTCTCCCCGCCGGGCATGGTTTCCTCGCCGCGCGTGACCTCCTCGCCGCGGGCGGCCTGACCGCGTGGGCCGGTGAAGGCTCGGGCCGCCGGCCGATACGCTGTGCGGCAATCCAGGTGGACCTCATCCAATCTCCCGAGGAGAGCACACCGTGATCCTCCATGGCCGCAGCTCAACTGCGCTGCGACGGGCCGCCATCGCCGGGGTGGCAGCACTCGTTCCCGTCCTCGCCGGGTGCGAGGCCGGGAACAACGCGCCGACGGACCAATGGCACCAGCCGACCACGGGTGCTTCTGCGACGCTCGACTCCGGCCGGTCGGGGCAGATCGCGATCCGCAACGTGTTCGTGCTCGGTGCGTCTGCGGACGACAGGTCACTCCCAGCCGGAAGTTCCGCAGGGCTCTATTTCGCCCTCGTCAACACCGGCGCCCTGGACCGGCTGGTCAGCGTGTCGGCGCCGGGCGCCGCCAGGTCGGTGCGGCTGCCGGGCAACGGGGTGACGCTGCGGGTTGGCCAGCCGGTCATGCTGACCGGTCCGGCACCCGGGGTCGTCCTGGATGGCCTCGTCCGGAGCCTGACCGGCGGCCAGTACATCCGGGTGACCATGGACTTCCGGAGAGCGGGCAAGGTCACGCTGACCGTTCCGGTGATGCCGCGGACCAGCTACTACGCGACGTTCTCGCCCGCGCCGGCCGTGCCTACGGCCACGCCCAAGGCGTCCCCGACCGCCAAGGCGACCCCCAAGGCCAAGGCGTCCGGCCGGCCACGGCCTCACCCTCGGCCACCCCATCACCCTCGGCCACGTAGCCTCGGCCACGTGGCGACGGCCACCTCACAGCGAACCACATCGTGGCGGCGAGGGCAGCAGCGGACGGCAGCAGGTGGAGCCTCAGCCGACGGGCTCGAACTTGTAACCGAGGCCGCGCACCGTGATGATGTGCCGCGGGTTGCCTGGATCGACCTCCGCCTTCGCGCGAAGCCGCTTGATATGGACATCAAGGGTCTTGGTGTCACCGACGTAGTCCGCGCCCCAGACCCGGTCGATGAGCTGCATCCGGGTCAGCACCCGCCCGGCGTTGCGCAGCAGGACCTCAAGAAGCTCGAACTCCTTGAGCGGCAACTGAACCTGCTCACCACGTACTGTCACCACGTGCCGGTCCACGTCCATCCGGACCGGCCCGGACTCCAGCGTGGCGATCCCCTGCTCCTCGGGCTCGCCCCGGCGGCGGAGCACCGCCCGCATCCGGGCGACGAGCTCGCGGGAGGAGAAGGGCTTGGTCACATAGTCGTCCGCGCCCAGTTCCAGGCCGACGACCTTGTCGATCTCACTGTCCTTCGCGGTCAGCATGATCACTGGGACACTCGACCGTTCGCGCAGCGTCCGGCAGACCTCGCTCCCGGGCAGCCCGGGCAGCATGAGATCCAGCAGGACCAGATCCGCTCCGTCCCGGTCAAAGGTCTCGATCGCGTCGGGACCAGTCGGGCAGACCGCGACTTCGAAACCCTCCTTGCGCAGCATGTAGGAGAGCGCGTCACTGAACGATTCTTCGTCTTCGACCACGAGCACGCGGGTCACTTCACAGCCTCCCAGGCAGGTTGTGCAGCAGATGACGGGGGACCCGGCGCCGCGGTGCGGGCGCGAGTCGTGACAGGGAGCCGCAGGGTGAACGTAGATCCTGCGCCTTCCTTGCTCCAGACCTTGATCTCGCCGCCGTGGGCGGCGGTCACATGCTTCACGATGGCCAGCCCCAGCCCGGTTCCACCGGTGGCGCGGGACCGCGCCGGGTCGACCCGGTAGAAGCGCTCGAAGATCCGCTCCAGGTCCCGTTGCGGAATCCCGATCCCCTGATCCGCGACGCTGACTTCGGCGGTGTCGTCGCCGACCCGTCTCGTGCTGACCACCACGCGCGTCTGCTCCGGGCTGTAGGCGACAGCGTTCTCCAGAAGGTTGCGCAGCGCGTTGACCAGGAGGTCCTCATCGCCCATCACGACCAGCCCGGGATCTGTGGTCGCGGCGAGCTCGATGCCGTGCGCGTTGGCCTTCATCCGGCACCTGTCCAGCGCCTCGGCGACCACGATGGCCAGCTCGACCGGGATCGGGTCGGGGATGGGCTCAGCCGCCTGGATCCGCGACAAGATGATCAGGTCCTGAGCCAGCTTGGTGAGACGCGTCGCCTCCTGCCGCATCCGCCCAGCGAAGCGGCGGACCGCCTCGGGGTCGTCCGCCGCGTCCTCGACCGTCTCCGCGAGCAGAGCGAGCGCGCCGATCGGTGTCTTCAGCTCATGGCTCACGTTGGCCACGAAGTCCCGCCGGACCTCCTCCACCCTCCGGCTCTCGGTCTGATCCTCGGCGAGCAGCAGCACCAGCCCACCGCCGCCGACCGCGGAGCCGAGCGGCGCGACCCGCACCGCGAAGTTTGTCGTCCGGCCGCCGAGCTTGGCCCCGGAGACCTCGATCTCGCCTTCCCGGATCTCGCCGTCCCTGCGTACCTGGCGAGCCAGCGCGAGCAGTTCGCCGACCATCAGCCTGTCCCCCTTGACCAGGCCAAACGACCGGGCCGCCGCGCTCGCCCGCAGCACGTGATCCTCGCTGTCGATGACCACCGCAGACGAGGAGAGCACCGAGAGGACCGCCGCGATGCCCGCCGGAAGCCGGGCCGGCTGGCGTCGTTCGGCGTAGGAGGGCTGCGTCTTCACTACCGGCTTACGGATCTTCATGCCGCGGCGGCTCCCGTCGCGAGGCGGCGGGGCGGGCCGATCGACGCGGCCATGATGGCCGCTAGCTGGACGTGCACACTTTGATGGTAGGCGGCGAGCAGCCCGAACGCGCGAGGCCGGTAGCCCATGCGCGACGCTATTTCCCAGGTATTCATAAATCGGCTAACCACCGGACATGAGCAGTTTGCCCAGATGCAACCGTGTGCGGTGGACGCATCCGGGCAAAAGGGCGTCGGCTATCCAGACCACCCCATCAGGATCAGCGCCCCTGGGCCCGGACCGCCTCGGCTGCGGCCACGGCGGCCTGCGGGTCAAGATACCGGCCGCCACGGACCTGCGGCCGGAAATCCGGGCCGATGTCGTAGCAGAGCGGGATTCCGGTCGGGATGTTCAGCTCGGCGATGTCCGCGTCCCCGATCCCGTCCAGGTGCTTGACCAGGGCGCGCAGCGAATTGCCGTGCGCCACCACGAGCACGGTCTGGCCCGCGGCCAGATCCGGCACGATCGCGTCGTACCAGTACGGCAGCATGCGGCCCAGGACGTCCTTGAGGCACTCGGTGCGCGGCCGGAGATCGTCGGGCAGCAGCGCGTACCGGGGGTCATGGGCCGCCGACAGCGGGGAGTCGTCGGCCAGCGGCGGGGGCGGGGTGTCATAGGAGCGCCGCCAGAGCATGAACTGCTCGTCCCCGAACTCCTCGCGGGTCTGGGCCTTGTTCTTGCCCTGGAGCGCGCCGTAATGCCGCTCGTTGAGCCGCCAGGACCGGCGCACCGGAAGCCAGAGCAAGCCCGCGGCCTCGAGCGTGATGTTGGCGGTCTGGATCGCGCGGGTCAGCACGGAGGTGTGCACGACGTCGGGCTGTATTCCCGCCTCGCTCAGCAGCGTTCCGCCGCTCTCCGCCTCGCTGGCGCCGCGTTCCGACAGGCCCACATCCACCCAGCCGGTGAACAGCCCCTCGGCGTTCCACTCACTTTCCCCGTGCCGCAGCAGCACCAGCATCGTCATGGACAAGAGCCTAGTGTGGGCAGCCCCCCGGGCAAACGGGAACACCCCGCGAGGCGGCGTGGTTGATCAGGCGGAGGTGCATGCCCGTGCCCCGACCTTTCCTCCGGCGGATCGCGACGATCAGTGTCCATACTTCTCCGCTAGAGCAGCCAGGCACCGGGGACGCCGGCGGCCTGAACGTCTACGTGGTGGAGGTCGCCAAACGGCTGGCGGCCCGCGGAGTCGAGGTGGAGATCTTCACCCGGGCGGTGTCGCGTGATGCCCCGCCCGTCGCCGAGCTTGTCCCCGGAGTGCTCGTGCGGCATGTGGCCGCGGGCCCGTTCGAGGATCTCGACAAGGCCGACCTGCCTGCTCAGCTCTGCCATTTCACGTTTGAGGTGCTGCGCACGGAAGCGGCCTACGCGCCCGGCCGGTACGACCTCGTGCACGCGCACTACTGGCTGTCGGGCCAGGTCGGAGCGGCGGCCAAGGAACGGTGGGGGGTCCCGCTCGTCCAGTCCATGCACACCCTGGGCCGAGTCAAGAACGCGGCACTGGCCTGGGGCGACGCCGCCGAGCCCGAGATGCGGATCCGGGGCGAGACGGAGGTGGTGGCCACGGCCGACCGGCTGGTCGCGAACACCGACGAGGAAGCGCGCCAGTTGACCGGCCTGTATGGGGCCGATCCGGCCAAGGTCTGGACCGTGAACCCAGGAGTGGATCTCTCGGTGTTCCGGCCCGGGTCGGCGGCCGCTGCCCGGCGGAGGCTGGGGCTGCCCGCCGGCCAGCCGGTCGTGGTCTTCGCGGGCCGGGTTCAGCCGCTCAAGGCGCCCGACGTGGTGCTGCGCGCCGCCGCCCGGCTGATCCGCGACGACCCGGCACTGGCCCAAACTTTGACCGTGGCCTTCGTCGGCGGCCCGAGCGGCGCCGGGCGGGCGGACCCCGACGGCCTGACCGAGTTGTCCCGGACCCTGGGCATCGCCGACGTGGTCCGGCTCGAGCCGCCCTGCCCGCAGCCGGAGCTCGCCGACTGGTACCGGGCGGCGACCGTGGTGATGGTGCCGTCGTATTCAGAGTCGTTCGGCCTCGTGGCGGTGGAGGCCCAGGCCTGCGGCACGCCCGTGCTCGCGGCCTCCGTCGGCGGGCTGCGGACGGCCGTCCAGGACGGCGTGTCCGGCGTGCTGGTGGAAGGCCACGACCCGGCCCGCTACGCATCCGTGCTCCGGGACCTGATCGCTTCCCCGGACCTGCGAGAACGGCTGTCCCGGGGAGCCGTGGCCCACGCCTCCCGTTTCGGCTGGAACGGAACGGTCGACCGGCTGATGGCGGTCTACACAGGCGCCATCAGCAGCGCCGAAGCGGCTAGCAGGTTCACCCGGGCGCTGCCTTCGTGACTTTAGAGGGCGGCGGACGGTGCACAGGCGGTCCTGCGCTGCGCCTGCGGCGCTTTTACGCGCTGGACCGCCCGTACACCGCCCGCCGCTGACCCGCTGGCTCGGCGTCGGAACTGGTAGCTGGGCTGACAGGATGGCCCCTATGGATGATGTGGGCGAACCGCATGCGACGCAGGCGGATGCGGGCGCCGCGATCGAGTCGGCGCTGGCCGGCCTCGGGCTCGCCTGGGAGAGCCCGCAGCCCGGGAGCTACCTGGTCCGGCTGGAGGGGCAGCACAAGCTGGCCACCATGACCTGGCTCATCGCGGGGACCCACAGCCTGCACGTGGAGGCCTTCTTCTGCCGCCAGCCCGATGAGAACCACGCCCGGTTCTACCGGTTCCTCCTGGAGCGCAACGGCCGGATGTACGGGGTGCATTTCGCGCTCGACCCGGTGGGGGACGTATACCTGGTGGGCCAGGCTCCCGCTGGCCTCCGCGTCCGCGGACGAGATCGACCGCATCCTGGGCTGCGTGCTCAGCTACTCCGACGAGAACTTCGACGCCGCACTAGCCCTCGGCTTCGCCTCGTCGATCCGCAAGGAGTGGGCGTGGCGGGTGAAGCGTGGGGAGAGCCTCGCCAACCTGCGCGCGTTCGCCGCTCTCGCCGATCCCGGGCACGGCGGGCCGGGCGGCACCCAGGGCCCGGACCCGGAGCCCGGGACCTGACCAGCCGGACCTGACCAGCCGGACCTGAGCGGGCGGTCAGGCGGCTGGCGCCGGGGAGATGGAGCCGGGCGGCGGGATCACCCCGGGCCCGGACGCCGAGCACGCCAGCGCGCCCGGGTCGGTGGCGAGCAGGGGCTGGGCCAGTGGCGGCGGCGCCGCAAAGGCCGGCCTGCGCAGGTCGAGCAAGTCGAGCAGATCGCCCGCGTTGGCGTCCCGGTAGGTCAGGGCCGGGAGATTCCACTTGGTCTCCACGAGCTTCAGGATGCTGGTGTGGTCGTAGACCCGATGGGAGACATAGCGAGGCCGCGCCCACGGGGACACGACGGCGCAGGGCACGCGGAATCCGTACCGGCCGAACCCGTCGTAGGCCGTTCCCTGCCCGGCGGGCACCTGCGGTGCGATGCTGTCCGGCGGCACCGCGCGCGGCGGGGGGACATGGTCGTAGTAGCCGCCGTGCTCGTCAAAGGTCCAGATCAGCAGCGTGCGCGACCAGCCCGGCCCGGCCATGACCGCGTTGATCACCTGGGCGGCGAACGCCTCGCCCAGGGCGATGTTCTGCGGGTTCTCCTCGTCCTGCGTGCCGTACTGGGGCTCGACCAGGCAGACGTTCGGCAGGGTGCCAGCCGCCGCGTCGGTGTAGAACCCCGCGATGGGGACGACCTTGGTGCCGAGGTTCTTCAGGTACAGCGGGGGATATAGCTCGGTGGTGGCGAGATTGGTGTAGTAGTCCTTCCAGGTGATGCCGTTGGCGTCGAGCTCATCGAAGATCGTCCCGTTCGGCGGGTAGTCGGTCAGCGCGGGGGTGGTGTCGTCAACCTGGCCGATGGAGGTGGCCGCGAGGAGGTAGCGCCGGTTCGGGTAGGTCTGGCCGAGCACCGAGCAGAAGTATCGGTCAGCGATCGGGAACGCCGACGCCAAGGAGTAATAGAAGGGCAAGTCAGCCTGCTCCCAGTAGCCCATCGCGACCGGGCCGCTGCCCGACTCGACGAACCCATCCAGCCTGCCGCCGGCGTACTGGGTGTGGCTGGCCAGCCAGTCCTGGGCGGGATGCCCGGAAAGCTGGCAGGTGGTCGGCATCCGGAAAGCATGCTGGATCCGGCCGTCCGGGTAAGGGTTCGACGCCAGCGGCCGGCCGTCGCGGCCAAGCCGGAAACCGTCGGCGTCCCGGCGGCGGAGCATGCCCAGGTGGTTGTCGTAGGAGTGGTTCTCCATCATCACCACGACGATGTGCTCGATCTGCGGGATGGTGTCGGTACCCTCTGGCCATCGCGGGTACGGGAGCGACCCAGGCGCGCGCCGGTGGGCCTGCCCCGCTGCGCCCACCGGGATCCCGGGAGCCGCCCGCCACGCCCCGGTGCCGGCCAGTGCGCCCCCGATCAGGCCCGCCTTCAGCAGCGATCGCCTGCTCGGCCCGTCGTTACCTGATGCTGCCTGCCCGCCGCTCATGATGACCCATCCCGTCCCGGTGCCCGCGACCCGGCCGATAGTGTCCCAGCCGTTGAGTACCGTGGCGTGGCTATCATGTGACAGATCGTCGACAAACCGACGTCATATCGGCAACATGAGCAACCCGGACAGCTGAACTTTCCGGGCCGGCCGGACGTTGCCCAGAGCAGACGCCCTCAGGAACAGTGCGATCGACTCCCAGCTAGCCTTAGGGTCCGTCTGATTTGCTGATAAACGTCTTATGCCCGGTGCGCTGGTGCTGGCGCGCCAGCCGTGGCAGTGCGGGAGGAGGGGCTCATGCGGCGGAATGACGTGCGTTTCGCGGTCGCTGCCCGTGAGGACGGCCTGCGCCGGGTCAGGAGCCTGACCACACGCATCGGCGCGGCCGGCGTGGTGTCATCCGCGGCCATCGCGCTCGCGCTCGGCCACCCAGCCGGACCAGCCATCCAGCCCGCGGCCGGGAACGGTACGGCCAGTCCAAGCCAGACCGGGCCCAACGAAAACAGCCCAAGCTCGAGCACGTCACCCGGCAACTCAGCCAACGGTAACTCACAGCCGGCCAGCTCACCGGCGGGCAGTTCACCGCCGGGCAGTTCACCGCCGCAGACCTCGCCGCCCAGGACCTCGCAGCCGAGCAGTTCGCCGCAGGCGCCCGCGCAGAGCCCGGTACCAGCGGCGGGCTCCGGCCAGGTGGTCTCGGGCGGATCATGACCTCGGCGGCTCCTGCCGGATCACTGTCCGGCGCGCTGCGCGTGGGCGGAACGCTGCACGTCATGGCGGGGCACGGGGCGGTCGCCGGGCATGGGGCGATCGTGGTCACCTCGTCCACCCCGCTCTGGTACACCACCCGGGCCACCGGCCTGGTGGCGCTGGTGCTGCTGACCGTGAGCATGGCGCTGGGCCTGCTCACCTCGGTGCGTTACGAGCACCCGCGCTGGCCCCGGTTCATCACCATCGGCCTGCACCGGAGCATCTCGCTGCTCGCGTGCGCCTTCACCGCGGTGCACATCGTGACCACGGTGCTGGACAGTTTCGTGCCGATCGGGGTGGCGGACGCGTTCGTGCCGTTCATCTCCGCGTACCGGCCGATCTGGCTCGGGCTCGGTGCGATCGCTACCGACCTGCTGATCGCGGTCACGGTGACCAGCCTGCTGCGGGCGCGGCTGGGCTACCGGGCCTGGCGGCTGGTGCATTGGGCCGCGTACCTGTGCTGGCCCGTCGCGGTGGTGCACGGCCTGGGCACGGGGAGCGACACCATGACCCGGTGGGTGCTGGTGCTAACCCTCGGCTGTGTGGCCGGGGTCACCGGCCTGGTGGCCTGGCGGCTGGTCCAGGGCTGGCCCTCCCGCGCGGGCCTGCGCGTCGCGGGCGCGATCACGCTGGTGATCTTCTTGATCGCGGCGGGGGTCTGGCTGATGGCGGGGCCGCTGAAGCCGGGCTGGTCCCGACGGGCTGGTATGCCGGCGCTGGTGCTTACCGTCGGGGGGGTGCGGGCGGCCACGGGCCGCCCTGCGCTGCGCCTGCGGCGCTTTACGCGCTGGGCGCCCCGCGACCGCCCACACCTGACTGACGGCGTTACCGGCGGGCGGATTTCAGCGGCGTCCGGGGGACCATCGGCCTCGCAGGTCACGAAGTGAGCGGGCCACACGGTCCCGGGCCGAACCGGCGCACGCCGCCGTCCGGCCAGGTGCCGGGCGGGCGCGTGCTGGCGCCGGGCCAACTGCCCCGGCTGATCGGCGGACGTGGTCCGCTGGGGCTGCGCGGGCACATCGAGCGGTACGGCCCGATGCCAGCTAACCCGGGACCGGACGGCGGCCGGGGTGGCCACGGCGGGCCTCAGCAGCTGATCGTCAGGGTCGAGCGGGCCGGGCTGACCGGGCGTGGCGGCGCGGGCTTCCCGACCGCCCGCAAGATGCGCGCCGTCGCCGGGCGGAAACGCGGGGGACCCGCCGTGGTGGTCGCCAATGGGGTCGAATCCGAGCCCGCCAGCAGCAAGGACTCGATCCTGCTCAGCCAGTCCCCGCACCTGGTGCTGGACGGCATCGCGGCGGCCGCGGCGGCGGTCGGCGCCAGCGAAGCGTACCTGTGCGTGGACGGCCGCCATCCGCGCCGGGCCGGGCAGCTCTCGGCGGCCATCGCGGACCGCGCGGACGCCGGGATCGCCGAGGTGCCAGTCCAGCTGGTCTCGTTGCCGGACAGGTACGTGGCCAGCGAAGAGTCCGCGCTGGTGAACTTCCTGAACGGCGCCCCCGCGGTGCCCGGGTACGTCCCGCCGCGCCCGTTCGAGCGCGGCGTGGGCGGCCGGGCCACGCTGGTGAACAATGTGGAGACGCTGGCGCATATCGCGCTGATCGCCAGGTACGGCCCGGACTGGTTCTGCTCCGTCGGCACCCAGGCGGCCCCGGGTTCCGCTCTGCTCACGATCAGCGGCGCGGTGCGCAGGCCCGGGGTCTACGAGGTCGCCCTGGGCACCAGGATCGGGGAGCTTATCGCGCTGGCCGGCGGGGCGGCAGAGCCGCCGCAGGCACTCCTGGCCGGCGGGTATTTCGGCGGCTGGCTGCCGTTGCCCGCCGCCGTCAACGTTCCGGCGAGCCACCCCGGCCTGCGGTCGGCGGGCGGCGCGCTTGGCGCCGGCGTACTGATCGTGCTCCCCGTATCCGCCTGCGGAATCGCGGAGACCGCGCGGGTCTTCCGTTACCTGGCGGGCCAGAGCGCCGGCCAGTGCGGGCCGTGCACCTACGGGCTGCCGGACATCGCTGGCGCATTGGACCATATCGCCTGGCAGGGCGGGAATGAGCGGGCCGACGCCTGGATGCGGCAGCTTATGCCGCTGGTGGCCGGGCGCGGGGCCTGTCATTTCCCCGACGGGGCGGTGGCCCTGGTCGCGAGCGCGCTCCGGGTGTTCGGCGCGGATCTGGAGCACCATCTGCGGTATGGGCCGTGCCCGCGGGCCGCCCGGGCCCCCCTGCTGCCCGTCCCGGGGCCCGGCGAGCGCCCGCGGGGCCCCAAAACGGGGCCACGGTAGCCGTGTCCCGGGTGCTGCGGGTCAACCCGATCGCCTGCGACGCGCATGGTGTCTGCGCCGATCTGCTTCCCGAGCTCATTGCCCTGGATCCCTGGGGGTACCCGGTCATCACCCCGGGGCCGGTTCCCGACGAGCTGATTCCGCACGCCCGCCGGGCGGTGGCCGCCTGCCCGACCCTCGCCCTGCGGCTGGAGAGCGAACGCCGCTCCCGGGCCTAGGGCGTGTCGCTAGGCTTCCGCGCAGGCGTCGGCTTTGAGGTACGGGCAGGGAGTGTGGATGGGACCACTGGACGGCATCCGGGTCATTGAGATCGCGAGCCTGGCGCCAGCGCCGTTCGGCTGCATGGTTCTTTCCGATCTGGGCGCGGATGTGCTCCGGGTGGACCGGCCGGATCGCGCGGGCCGCCAGGCGCTCCCACCGGTGGACCCGCTGGCCCGAGGCCGCAGGTCCATCCGCCTCAACCTCAAGGACGCCGAGGGCGTCACCGTCCTGCTGCGCCTCGTGGCCGGCGCCGATGTTCTCGTGGAAGGGTTCCGGCCCGGTGTCGCGGAGCGGCTTGGCTTCGGGCCGGACGTCTGCCTGGAGCGCAACCCGCGGCTGGTCTTCGCCCGGATGACCGGCTGGGGCCAGGACGGCCCGCTGGCCAGCGCCGCCGGGCACGACATCGACTACATCGCGGTCGCCGGGAGCCTCTACCCGATCGGCCGGGCCGGTGAGCGGCCCGTGCCGCCGCTGAACCTGGTCGGCGACTTCGGCGGCGGCGGCATGCTGCTCGCCGTGGGCGTGCTCGCCGCCCTGCTGGAGCGGGAGCGCTCCGGCCGCGGGCAGGTCGTGGACGCCGCGATGGTCAACGGGTCGGCGCTGCTGACGTCGTTCATCCACGGGCTCCGGGCCGCCGGGGCGTGGCAGGACGAGCGGGGCAGCAACGTGCTCGACGGCGGCGCTCCCTTCTACGACACGTACGAGACCGCAGACGGCCAGCACATGGCGGTCGGCGCCCTCGAACCGAAGTTCTACGACGAGCTGCTGACCCGGCTCGGCCTGGACAGTGCCGGGCTGCCCGGCCAGTACGACCGGTCCGGCTGGCCGACCTTGCGGGACCGGCTGGCCCGAGCGTTCGCGGAACGGACCCAGGCCGAGCTGGTCGAGCTGTTCGAGGGCTCGGACGCGTGCGTGGCCCCGGTGCTGAGCCCGGGGGATGCGCCTGCCCATCCGCACAATGCGGCCCGTGGCACGTTCATCAAGGTGGGCGGCGTCATCCAGCCGGCGCCCGCCCCCCGGTTCGGCCGGACCCCGGCCGCCACGCCCGCGCCGCCGGCCAAGCCAGGCGCAGACACCGACGGGGTCCTGGCCGGGCTCGGCTTCTCCCCGGCGGAGGTCATCGCGCTCCGCGACCGAGGCATCGCCAGCTGACCCCTGCCCCCAGGCGATTGCCGCGTTACGCTGGGTTTTCGGCGGCTATGCGCCCGGCGCCCGAGACCGCCGTCATCCACCGCCCAGCCGGACGGCCTTGACCGCCAGCAGGACGACGGAAACCACGAGGTAACCGCGGAGCAGCAGCATGGCCAGCTTGGTCGCCGGTGACCAGACGACCGGCTTGAGCAGCGCGAGCGGGGGCATCCGCCAGTTGGCGCGCTGCTGCACCGTCATACGCACCGGTGCTGGCCGGGCCCGGCCGTCGCGCCGCTGCGTGAGTTCCAGCCAGAGGCCCGCCCCTCCCCCGCCCACCAGCAGTGTGATGGCCGTTACCACCGCGACCGCGGAAACGTTCACGTTCGGGAATACCGTGCTGACCACGAGCGTGCCGGACAGGGTCAGCAGGACACCGATGATGACACTGGCCAGCATGTTGAGCCAGCGCTTGTTGACCCACGGGCCGAGGACCTCGGGATCGTTGCATAGCAAAAGCAGGAACACGCTGGCGCTGGGCAGCAGCACCCCGGCCAGGGCCTGCACGCTGGTGGTGATCAGCCCGAGCGGTGCCTTCGGGATAAGGACGATGCCCGCGGCCACCACCACGAGAGCGGTGTAGCTCGCGTAGAACGGCCTCGCGTCCCGGAAGCTGCGGTGCAGCGAGTGCTTCAGGCCGAACACGTCGCCGAACGCGTAACTGGTGGACAGGGTCACCGCCGAGGCGCCGATGATGCTCGCGTCCAGCAGCACGATGGCGAACAGCGCACCGAACACGTAGCTGTGCTGCTCCAGCGCGCGGGCCACCCCGAGCGCATCGGTGAACTTCCCGGCCAGGTTCGTGCCGCGGACCGCGAACACGGCCACCACCTCGATCGCGATGGCCCCCACCACAACGACGATGGCGCCGACCGCGGTGTCGGCCCGCTCGTAGCCGATGAACCGCGGCGTGATGCGCTTGTCGACGACGTTGGACTGCTGGAAGAACAGTTGCCAGGGCGCCACGGTGGTGCCGACGATCGCGATGATGAGCAGTACCGCGGTCGAGTTGGCGCCCCCCTGGATTCCTGGTACCACGAGGTGGTAGGCGATCGCGCCGTAGTGCGGTCCCGACATCAGGGCCAGCGGGTACAGGACCAGGCTGGTCGCGATGAACAGGAAGATGGCCCGTTCCCAGCGGGCAAAGCTGCCGCTGGCGGTGATGCCGATCAGCAGGACGGCGGTCAGCGGCACCGAGACGTACGGGCTGATGCCGAAGTAGCGCAGCGCGAGCGAGACGCCGATGAACTCGGTGACGATGGTCAGGAAGTTGAGCAGGAACAGGTCCCCGACGCTGAACCAGCCCCAGAACCGGCCGAACCGCTCGTTGATCAGCCGGGCATGCCCGACGCCGGTGACGGCACCGAGCCTGACCACCATCTCCTGGTTGACGATCAGCACGGGAATCAGCAGCAGCAGGACCCAGAGCAGGCTGTAGCCGTAGTTCTGGCCGGCCTGGGCGTAGGTGGAGACGCCGCCCGCGTCGTTGTCGCCGACCATGACGATCAGGCCGGGGCCCATAATGGCCAGGAATGTCACCAGGTGGCGGCGCAGCCCCCGGCGGCTATCGTCGTCGCTCAGCCGGATCCGGCCGAGCGCGCCCTCGATGTCGCCGACGTGTGCCTCGTCAAGGACGGCACTGGGTACGGCCAGAGCGGGGGCGGCCTGGGCGGCGGCGGCCTGGGCGGGGGCGGCCTGGGCGGGGGCGGCCTGGATGGGCGGGGGCGAGGCGGCTGCGCCATCGCCAACTCACAGCGGCTCGATGGTGAACAGCAGGCTCGCCGGGGGTTGACCACGGGCGCATGGGTAGTGTGCTGTTACCGGGACCCTGGCTGTCCTCCCGGGGATCACGACAGGCATTTCTGGCGCAAAACCGAGGCGAGGGGGTCTGGCCGTGCTGGGCGACCCAAGCAGTACAACCACGGCGGCCCCGGGCAGGAGCCGGGCCGCCGGACGGTACCCGTTCCCATCTCGCCCACGCTTGCCCGCCGGTCCGGGTTAGACAACCCGGACCTGGCCGGCGGCGCAGGAGGTTGCTGTGTCCGACCGGATCTTCGGTGCCCGCCGTCAGTCAGACCGCCCACGGCGCCGCAGTGCCTCGTCACTGACCAGCCGTTTCATTCACCCGACCGAGCGCATGATGACTTCACGCCAGGTCCGGCAGGACATCGTGTCGCTCGCCGGGCTGATCAGCCGGCCCGTGCTCAACCAGGCCGGTGACGAGGTCGGGCACGTGGTTGACCTGGTCGCGAAAGTGCACGGCGGCGAGACCTATCCCCTGGTCACCGGGATCGTGATCCGGATCGGCCGCCGCCGTACCTTCCTCGACGCGTCCAACATCGATCGCGTGCACCGCCGCTCGGTGACACTCCGTACGGCCCGTCTCGACCTGCGCGAGTTCCAGCGCCGCGACGGCGAGGTCCTCCTGGCCAAGGACATCCTCGATCACCAGCTGGTGGACACCGACGAGATCCAGGTGATCCGGGCCGCCGACCTCTATCTTGCGCAGGTCGGCGACCAGGTTCATCTGGTGGGCGTGGACGTGGGCCTGCAGACGCTGCTGCGCCGGCTCGGTCCCCGGCGATACCGCTGGCACCCGACCCCGGACCGGGTCATCGACTGGGCCGCGATCGAGTCGTTCGGCGAGGACTCCGCGGAGGCGCCGGCCGCTATGAAGCTGCGTGACCCGCACGCCGCGCTGCGCAAGCTCCGGCCCGCCGAACTCGCCGACGTCCTGGAAGGACTGGGCCGGTCCGGCCGGAAGGAACTGCTGGCCAGCCTCGATCACGATGTCGCCGCGGACGCGCTGGAAGAAATGGAGCCGGATGAGCTCACCGCACTGCTGCGTGAGGTGGAAGCCGGCCCAGGCCGCGGAACTGCTGTCGCGGATGGAGCCTGACGAGGCGGTGGACGCGCTGCGCGAACTGTCCAGGAACGAGCAGTCCGTGCTGCTGTCCCGGATGACCCTCCAGGTCCGGCGGGAGCTGGTCAGGCTGCTCGGCTACCCCGGTGACGAGGCCGGCGGGATCATGACCAGCGTGCTGGCCCGCGCCCAGCCCGACGAGACGGTCGCACAGGTCAGCCGGCGGCTGGCCGAGCAGGCCGGGCACCGGACCGAGATCGACTCGGTGGCCGTCCTGGACGCCGACGGCCGGCTGGTCGGGGACGTCTCCGCGTTCGACCTGCTGGTCAGCGACGGCGACACGCTGCTCGGTGATTTGATCGATCCCGAGAACCCGCCGGTGACCCTCCGTCCCGACACCGACCTGGACGATGTCGCCACGGAATTGGTCGAGTCACGGCGATCCTCGCTCCTCGTTGTCGACGATGACGGCAAGCCGCTGGGCCGGATCCTGTCCGACGACGTGCTCGACGCTCTGGTGCCCGGACACGGGCGGCTGCACTTCCCGAGGCTCCTGCAGTGAGCACTCGGGAGGAAGACGAGGCCGCGCATCTCGCGGGCCGGTGGCCCCGGGCCAGCGGAGGCCTGACCTCGCTGATCCGGATCCGAGCGGGCGGGGTGCGGCTCATCCGGTCGCGCAAGGGCCGGATCTGGCTGATCCTGGCCATCGCGGGTCCTGGGGTGGTCGCCGCGAACGCCGGCAACGACGCGGCCGGGATCGCCACCTACGCCTCGGCCGGCTCCCAGTTCGTCTACCGGACCCTGTTCTTCATGGTGCTGGTCACCTTCGCGCTCGTGCTGGTGCAGGAGATGGCGGTGCGGCTGGGCACGCACACCGGCAAGGGGCTCGCCGCGCTCATCAGGGAGCAGTTCAGCCTGCGGCTGACCGGGGTGGCACTCTTCTGCGTGCTGCTGGCCAATACGGGGCTGGTGGTCTCGGAGTTCGCCGGAATCGGCGCCGCCTTCGAGTTGCTGGGGGTGAGCCGTTATGTGATCATCCCTATCTCCGCCGTCGCCATCTGGGCCCTTGTGCTGTTTGGCTCGTATCGTTATGCGGAAAGGATCTTTCTTCTGCTGTCCTTGGCCTTTCTGGCCTATCCGATCGCGGCCGTGCTGGGCCACCCGGACTGGGCGAAGGTGGGCTCCGACCTGGTGATCCCGCATTTCCTTTACACCAAGGGATTCCTGCTGCTGGGCGTCGCGCTGATCGGGACCACAGTCAGCCCCTACATGCAGCTCTACGCGGCGGCGGGGGTGGTGGACAAGGGCGCCGACAAAGCTGACTACCCACGGGCCAGGATCGACGCGATCTCCGGTGCCCTGTTCGCCTGCATCGTGTCCATCACGATCATCATTGCCACCGGGGCCGCGATTGGCGGGAAGGGCCCGCTAACCTCCGCCAGAGAGGCGGCGGAGGCCCTGCGCCCGGTCGCCGGCCCGGCCGCCGAGGTGCTCTTCGCGCTCGGGCTCATCGGCGCCTCGGCGCTGGCCGGGGCGGTGGTCCCGCTGTCCAGCGCGTATGCGATCAGCGAGGCGGTCGGGGTCGAGCGCTCGGTCTCCCGCCGGTTCACCGAGGCCAGGCTGTTCCTCGGACTGTTCACCGTCCAGGTCATCGTCGGTGCGGCGCTGGCCCTCACGCCTATCAACCTGATCACCCTGCTGATCGGCACCCAGGTGCTGCAGGGCATCGTCACGCCGGTGATCCTGGCGTACATCCTGATCCTCACCAACCGGCGCAGCGTGCTCGGCAGCGCGGCCAACGGCCGCACGTTCCGGGTGGCGGCCACCTTGTGCGTGGTCGCGATCTCGGCCATGAGTGTGCTGCTGCTCGTTTTCACCGTGCTGGGCTTCTTCGGCATCGGCTGAGTGCCCTGCCGGTCAGGACTGTGCCCACGCGGTGGTATGAAGGCCAGGTCAGCAGAGCGAAGGGCGCAACACGTGGCAATGCGGAAAGCGGTGGGTTTCCTCGGCAAGGGCGGTGACCTGCCGGAGGGTTTCGGCTACTCGCTCAAGCGCCGCCTGCTCGGCGCGCCCATGGTCAACGAGGAACTCGGCGAGCAACGGCTGTCTAACGTGCTCGCCCTGGGCGTGCTCGCGCCGGACGGGATCTCCTCGTCGGCCTACGGCACCGAGGAAATCCTGATCGAGTTGCTGAAGGGTGGCCTGGCCGTCACGGCGTTCACCCTGATCTTGCCGCTGACGGGTGTCGTCCTGTTCGTGATGGCGCTGGTGGTGCTGTCCTACCGCGAGGTGGTCACGGTTTACACCAGGGCCGGCGGGTCCTACGTGGTCGCCAGAGACAACTTCGGGCCCCGGGTGGCTCAGGTCGCCGCGGTCGCGCTGCTCATCGACTACGTCGTCACCGTGGCGGTTCAGGTGGCCGCGGGAACTGCGGCAGTCGCCTCGGCGGTCCCGGCCATCAGCAACCCGGACATCCTCAAGCTGATCTCCATCGGCATCGTGATCCTGATGTGCTTCGGCAACCTGCGGGGCATCCGCAAGGCCGGCCGGTCGTTCGCGATACCCACCTACCTGTTCTCCGGCGTCGTCATCCTCATGATCGCCGTAGGCCTGCTCCGGGAGGCGTTCGGCTCGCTGGGGCATTACCCCTACCCGAGGTCCGGCCAGTACGGGTATGGGACACACCACAGCCCGAGCGGCCTGATCGCCTTCGCCATGATCTTCGTCCTGATGAGGGCGTTCGCCAAC
Source organism: uncultured Actinomycetes bacterium (assembly GCA_963822825.1). Taxonomy (GTDB): domain Bacteria; phylum Actinomycetota; class Actinomycetes; order Streptosporangiales; family Streptosporangiaceae; genus JAWWPY01. Next base: position 144,955 of record CAWGIW010000004.1, read on the forward strand.
GGCGGTTCATCGCTGACCGGCATCGAGGCAGTGTCCAACGCGGTCAGCGCGTTCCGCCCGCCGGAGGGCATCAACGCCCGCCGTGTCCTGGTGACCGAGGGCCTGATTCTCGGATCCCTCGTCGCCGGAATCTCCTGGATGGCTCACGTCACGCACGCGGCGCCATTCGTGACCGGAGTGCCGACAGTCATCTCCCAGGAGGCAAAGCTCGTCTTCGGGGGCTCGCTGATCGGCCATGTGCTGTGGATCCTGGTCCAGGCGGCGACCGCGCTGATCCTCTATACCGGGGGCAACACCAGCTTCAACGGCTTCCCGTTCCTGGCTAACTTCGTGGCCGAAGACGCCTTCCTGCCACGCTGGCTGACCAAGCGCGGGCACCGGCTGGTTTTCTCCAACGGGATCGTCGTGCTCGCCGTGCTGTCATGCACCTTGCTGGCCATCGCCGGGGCGAACGTCAACAACCTGGTGCCGTTCTACGCGATCGGGGTCTTTACCGCGTTCACGATGGCCGGGTTCGGCATGGCCAAGTATCACCACACCCACCAGGAGGCTCACTGGCGGCGCAAGCTGGTGATCAACTTCTCCGCCGGCGTGACCTCCCTGGTCGTCGTGTTGATCTTCGTGGTGGTCAAGTTCAGCGAGGGCGCCTACCTCGTGGTCATTCTGTTCATTGTCGGAGTCCCCACGCTCATCCGGCTCAACCGGGAGTACCGACTGGAGGCGCAGGTTCTGGAGCGGATCAGCGACCGCCCCAAGCCGCCCGCCTCGCCGACCTACCCGCGGCGCACGGTGTTCGTGTTCGTGGACCGGTTTGACCTGGCCACGCTGGCGGCCCTGCGCTACGCGCGCAGCTTGCGCCCGACCACGCTGCGCGCCGTGCACTTCGTCATCGACAACGCTGAGGCCGAAACGCTACGTGAGGACTGGATCCGGGCCGACCGGGGGGTCGTGCTCGACTTCATCGACTGCCCGGACCGCAGGCTGCCCAGGTGCGCGGCGGAACTGGTCAGCCGGGAGGCGGCGCTGCCCGGCACGCACGTGACCGCGGTGCTCCCCCGGAGGAGCTACTCGCCGCTGCTGGGCCGGCTGCTGCACGACCGCACGGCAGACAAGATCGCCGGCGTGCTGAGCAATATCCAGCACTCCGTGGCCACGATTGTCCCCTTCGACGTCCGGAGCCGGCTCGAGGTGCTGCACGCCCGCCAGCTCGCGCACGCGGAGGACGCCGAGCAGGCCGCAGCCCAGGCCGCGCAGGCCGCGACCCCGGCGGACGGCGCCCCCCCACCATCCAGCGCGCAGACGGCGTCCAGGGAACGCGCGGAACCCAGCCCGGCCGCCGCACCCAGCCCGGCCGCCGCACCCAGCCCGGCCGCCGCACCCAGCGAACCGGGGGCACCGGGCGGCCCAGCCGCACCGGATGGCCCGCCTACGGCGGACGCGGCACCGGCACCGCTCCGGGGGCTGCTCCGGCGGCGCGCCCCCCGCCGGGCCGACGGGGCGCCTCCGGCCCTGCCGGGCGGGGACCACTCGAGCTACGAGCGGCCGGCGCCGTCGGCCGGGGTCAACCCCATCGGGTCGATCGTCAAGCCCGGCCGGGCCACGGTAGAAGGACGGGTCCGGGCCGTGGAAATCCGGCCGGTGGAGCGGAACTCCGTGCTCGCCGTCGAGATCTCCGATTCAACCGGCGACCTCACGGCCCTGTTTTACGGCCGGTCACATATCCCGGGGGTCATTTGTGCCGCCCGGGTCCGCTTCCGTGGCCCGGTCGGCCTGCGCGAAGACGGGCCGGTCATGGTCAATCCCGCCTACGAGTTGCTGGCGACGGGTACCGGCACGCCTCCGGAGGGGAAAGACTCTCCTGACAAGGGCTCATAGCGTCGTCGGCGCGGCGGCCTGGGCACCTAGCGAGGGAGGTAGTCAGGGGGCATGTCGGCCGGGGACGGGCACGGGGCGACGGCTACTGGCCGGCATCGCGGCAGGCTGACCGCGGTCATGGCCATCAGCGCCGCGATCGCGGTGCTGGAAATCGCCGGAGCGCTGGTCAGCGGTTCGCTGGTGCTGTTCGCTGACGCCGCCCACATGGCCGCGGATGCCGCGGGCGTCGGCCTGTCCCTGCTGGCGGCCTACTTTGCGACCAGGCCCGCCACGGACCGCCGGACGTTCGGCTACGCGCGAGCGGAAATCCTCGCCGCCACGGCCAACGCCCTGCTCTTGCTGGGTATGGCCGCATTCATCCTCATCGAGGCCGCGCGGCGGATCGCCGCGCCGCCCGCCGTCGGGTCCAGCCTGATGGTGATTTTCGGGGTCGTCGCGCTGGCCGGGAACGGTGTGTCGATGATCCTGCTCCGCCAGGCCCAGACCGAGAGCCTGAACGCGCGCGGCGCCTTCCTCGAGGTCGCCTCGGACACGTTCGGCGCGGTGGCGGTCATCCTGACCGGGGTGATCGTCGCCGTCACGGGATTCACCCTGGCCGATCCGATCGCCTCGCTGCTGGTGGGCACGCTCATCCTGCCCAGGACCTGGCACCTGCTGCGGGATGCGGTGGACGTCCTGCTCGAGGCGAGCCCGCGGGGCATCGACCTGGGCGAGGTGCGCCGTCACATGACCGAACTGGACGGCGTCAGCGACGTGCATGATCTGCACGCGTGGACGATCACGTCCGGGCTCCCCATCCTCACCGCGCACGTGGTGGTGGGCCCGGGGGTGCTGGCCACCGGCCGGAGCGCGGCCATGCTCGACGCCCTCCAGGAATGCCTGCGCGGTCACTTCGACGTCACACACTCCACGTTCCAGTTGGAGCCCACCGGCCACGCCGACCACGAGCCGTACGTCTGCCTGTAGCCCGTGCCTGAGCCCCCTGGAACCAAGCGCTACTAGCCAGTAATATGTGGGGCAACGCCTCTCCAGGGGAGCTCGATGTGAGCACTTACGATCATTACGCCACCCCCGTCGAGCCCGGTACCTGGGACGTTCCCGCCACTGGCGCCGCCCGCTTCAGCTGGGAGTACGACGACGGCCGGAGCCGCCTGCTCGACCTCTACCAGCGGGGCAAGGACAAGCAGTGGGACGCGGCCAAGCGGGTCGATTGGGAACTCCCGGTGGATCCCAGCAACGTGATGGGGATTTCCGACGAGTTCTGCCCGATCTACGGCTCGCGCCAGTGGGACATCCTGTCCGAGCCCGAGCGCCGCAACCTTAGCCACCACCTGTCGGCCTGGCTGTTCAGCCAGTTCCTGCACGGCGAGCAGGGGGCACTGACGGTGGCCGCCCGGATCGTCGAATCCGTGCCCGACATCGACGCCAAGTTCTACGCGGCGACTCAGGCCATGGACGAGGCCAGGCACGTCGAGCTGTTCTCGCGATTCATGCGAGAGAAGATCGGCCTGTACTACCCGGTCAATCCGGACCTGGCGCAACTGCTCGGCGACGCGCTCAGCGACTCGCGGTGGGACCTGCCCTACCTCGGCATGCAGGTGCTCATCGAGGGACTGGCCCTGGCCGCCTTCGGCGTCCACCGGGACATGGCCACCACTCCCCTGGTCAAACAGGTCCTCGCCTACGTCATGCAGGACGAGGCGCGGCACGTCGCGTTCGGGCGGCTCGCCCTGCGGGAGTACTACGCGGGACTCACCGCGGCGGAGCGGGCCGATCGCGAGGACTTCGTCGTCGAGGGCTGCTACCTGATGCGCAACCGGTTCCTGGCGCTGGAAGTCTGGGACCGGATGGGTTTCGACGTGGCCGAGTGCCGGGAGTTCAGCGAGAACTCACCCGTCCAGCAGACGTTCCGGTCGCTGCTCTTTAGCCGGATCGTGCCCTGCGTGAAAGACATCGGGCTGTGGGGGCCGAGAGTACAGCACGCCTACGCCGATCTCGGGGTGCTCGATGCCGCCACGGTGGACCTGGACGCGGTGATGCGCGAGGACGAGCAGATCGCGGAGCGGGTGGACGAGGAGAGGTACGCCGCCGAGCTCGCCGCCCGCCACGCGGAGGTCGACGCGGCCATCACCGACGGCCAGCCCTGAGACCCGCGGCGGTGGCCGCCGCAACGGGCCCCCGGCTTAGCGCCCGCGATCAACCGGGAACGCCACGCCGAGATCGGCGAGGGCCGCCCGGGCCGCTCCCTCGCCGCACATGCCGTGCACCCCGCCACCCGGTGGAGTGGACGCCGAGCACAGGTAGACGCCGGGAAGGACGGTCCGGTAGGGGTTCCACTGCGAGGTGGGCCGGAAGAACGTCTGGCGCAGCGTCCCCGCCCCGCTGTTGATGTCCCCGCCCACGTAGTTGGGATTGTGCCGCTCCATCTCGGCCGCTGTCCGGACCGCCTTGGCCAGGACCACGTCCCGGAAGCCCGGCGCGAACCGCTCGATCTGCGCCTCTATCCGGTCAGAGGCGTCCACCGCCGAGCCGGACGGCACGTGGCAGTAGGCCCACAGCGTGTGGAATCCCGCCGGTGCGCGCGACGGGTCCACCACTCCGGGCTGGGTCACGATGCAATACGGGTGCTCGGGAAGCCGGCCCGCGTTCACGTCCGCTTCGCTGCGCGCGACCTCGGCCAGCGTGCCACCCAGATGGACGGTACCCGCCTCCCGGCAGGCCGCGGCCTGCCAGGGCACCGGCCCGCTGAGCGCCCAGTCGACCTTGCAGACCCCGGGACCGTACCGGAATCGCTCCAGCACCTGGCGGTGCCGGCCCGCGAGCCGGTTCCCGGCCAGGCCGACCAGCTGGCGCGGCGTGACATCGAGGAGCACCGCCCGGGCGTGCGGCAGGCTGTCCAGCGACTGGACCCAGCGGCCGGTCTCGATCCGGCCGCCCAGCGCTGTCAGTTCCGCCGCCAGCGCGTCCGTGATCCGGGCGCTGCCTCCCTCAACCACCGGCCAGCCCACCGTGTGCGCGGCCATCGTGAGCACCAGCCCGAAAGCGCTGGTGAGCGGGGCGCTGAGCGGGAGCATGGAGTGCGCCGCCACCCCGGCCAGCAGCGCCTGGGCCTCCTCGGTCTTGAACCGCCGGGCCAGCAGGCTGGCGGGCTGGAGGCCATCGAGCCCGAAGCGGGCCATGGCCAGCGGATGCGCGGGTACTGATCGCAACGGGGCGAGGATGTCCGGCAAGGTGAGCTGGGCCTCCCGCACCAGCGGTGAGAACAGCCGCCGGTAGGCCGCGGCATCCGGCCCGAGACCGCCGGCCGTCTCGTCCACCGATCCCGTGACGGCGGCCGCCCGCCCACCGTCCAGTGGATGGGCGAACGCGACCTTGGGGAAGCGCAGCGTGACACCGCGGGCCGCCAGGTCGGTCCGGAGGAAGAAGGGGGAAGCGGCGGCGAGCGGGTGGACGGCCGAGCAGACGTCGTGGTGAAAGCCCGGCCGCGTGAGTTCCTCGGTCCGGCAGCCCCCGCCCGGGGTATCAGCCCCCTCGATCACGTCCACCGCGAGCCCGGCGCGGGCCAGGGTCAGCGCCGCTGCCAGGCCGTTCGGACCGGATCCGACCACGATCGCCTCGGCTGGCCTCATGTGTCGAGTATCCCGCCCTCGGCGCCCGCCACGACGTCGGCCGGCCCCTCAGCGCTCCGGCTGGCGGGGGAAGGCCCGCCCTGGCCGGGTATGTGCCCGGGCCAGGGCGAGCTTGATGAGCCGGTCCCCCGTATCATCGTTGGGTCCCCCAGGGACATGATCGCACGCTGCACAGATACGCATGTGGCAGGGGTGACAAGTGGTGGTGCGCAACTGCCGCGGCGCTGATCCAATAGGACACATGGAACCCCTGGACCGCCAGTTGCGCTTCCTGCTCGAGGCCGACCAGCTCAAGAGCGTGCTCAGGCAGAGCCCCCTGATGGACAAATCCCGCCACGAGAACTCGGCCGAGCATTCCTGGCATCTCGCCCTGATGGCGCTCGTCCTGCAGGAACACGCGCCGCCTGGCACCGAGATCGGCCGGGTCATCGCGATGGTGCTGCTGCATGATCTCGTGGAGATCGACGCGGGCGACCTGTTCGTGTACGCCGGGGCGGAAGCCCAGGCCCGGCAGGAGATCGCGGAGCGCGCCGCCGCCGACCGGATCTTTGCCCTGCTGCCCATGCCCCAGGCGGTCACGTTCCGCGGCTTGTGGGACGAGTTCGAGGAGCGCAGCACGCCGGAGGCGAAGTTCGCCCGGGCGCTGGACCGGCTGCAGCCGATGACGGCCAACTATCAGACCGGGGGCGGCACGTGGCTGGCCCACGGAGTCACCGCGGACCAGGTCCTGCTCCGGGTCGCGCTGATCGAGGACGGTTCGGCCACGCTCGGCGAGTACGCCCGGGACCTCGTCGCCAGGTCAGTGGCCCGCGGTTTCCTGGCCCCGGGCCCCTGACCGGGCCGGGTGCTCCACCAGGGCGAGGACCCGGCTGGCCATGAACCGGGCGGTGCGCACCACCGCGCCGCCGCGGGTGACCTCGGTCACCTCGACGACCCCGCGCCGGGTGACCACCTCGACCCTGCGTCCCGCGCGGGTGGCCGCCACCTCGTAGGTCTTGGTGCTGCCCCCGGCATCGATGACGATCTCAACCCGGTCACCCTTCATCGCGAATCTCGGGACATCTGGCACCGCCGCCTCTAGAGGGCGGCCTGGGCGGCCCAGCGGGCCCCGCGGCGCTCGACGATCAGCGGGACACCGAAGCACTTCGACAGGTTCGACTCGGTGAAAACCGCCGGCAGCGGCCCGGCCGCGAGCACCGCGCCCCGGCGCAGCAGGATCGCGTGGGTGAATCCCTCCGGCACCTCTTCGACATGGTGGGTAACCATCAGCATCGTGGGGGCGCGCGGGTCGCGGGCGAGGGCCGCGACGCGCCTCAGCAGATCCTCGCGGCCGCCGAGGTCCAGCCCGGCGGCGGGCTCGTCCAGGAGCAGTATCTCGGGGTCGGGCATGAGAGCCCGGGCGATCTGGACCCGTTTGCGCTCCCCTTCGGAGAGCGTGGTGAACCGGCGCCTGATCAGGTGCGCGCAGCCGAGCGCGTCGAGCAGCTCGACAGCCCGCGTGACATCGGAGGACTCGTAGTCCTCCTTCCACCGCCCCACGATCGCGTACGACGCGGTCAGCACCAGGTCGATGACCTTCTCGGCCGGTGGCACCCGGTCGGCGACGGCGGCGCTGGCCAGCCCGATCCGTGGCCGCAACTCGAACACGTCCGTCTGGCCGAGCCGCTCGCCGAGGATGTCCGCGCTGCCCTCCGACGGGAACAGCTGGCAGGCGGCCACCTGCAGCAGCGTGGTCTTCCCGGCCCCGTTGGCGCCGATCACCACCCACCGCTCGTCGCTGTGGACCGTCCAGTCGATGTCACGCAGCAGCATCGACCCGCCGCGCCTGACGCCCACGCCGCGCAGCCGCACCACCTCGTCCGACATCCGGCCCCCTTCCTGGGCGGCACCTTGTGGAATTGAACCTACGTCATGCGGTCCCCGCCAGCCCACCGCACCACCGTGCCCAGACGATGGCCCCCCCACTAGGCTTCCGGGCCGTACAGGACCGCGCCGCGATCACAGCCGGCGCGCGCCTCGCTCAGCCAGGCGAATGACGGACGGCGTAGAGCGCCGCCTGGGTGCGGTCGGCCACGCCCAGCTTGGCCAGGACGGAACTTACATGGGTCTTGACCGTCTTTTCCGACACGCGCAGCAGCCGGGCGATCTCCCGGTTGGACCGGCCCTCCGCGATCTGCGCCAGCACCTCGCGCTCCCTCCCGGTCAGCGCACCCAGGCCCCGCACCGCCTCGCGCCCGGCGCCCGCCCGGACCAGGAGCCCGGCCGCCTCGGGCGCGAGCAGCGTGTTCCCGTCGTTCACCGAACGGACCGCACGGACCAGGGCATCCGGGTCCACGTCCTTGTAAAGGAAGCCGGCCGCGCCGGCCCGCATCGCCAGCGTCACCGATGCCGGGTCCAGCGCGCTGGTGAGGACCAGAACCCGGGCCGGCAGCCCGCGGTCCCGCAGTTCCGCGAGCACCCCGAGCCCGTCCAGGCCGGGCAGCTTCAGGTCAAGCAGAATGACGTCCGGCGCGAGCGCCGTGGCCAGGTCGACCGCCTCCCGGCCGTCACCGGCCTCCCCCACCACGGCGATATCGTCATGGACGCTGAGCAGCACCCGCAGGCCCTGCCGGACAACCGGATGGTCGTCGGCGATCAGCACGCTGATCTGCGCTGTCACGGCCGCGTCCGGGGCGCCGGCCCAGCGCCCCCCGGGCGCGCCCGGGGGGCCGGCCTGCCGCCAGCGGCACAGCCAGCCGGACGCTGGTGCCCTTCCCCGGGGTGGAGCGGATGATCAGCGACGCTCCCGCGGCCGCGGCCCGCTCCCGCATCGAGGCCAGGCCAAGGCCGCCCGAGGCGGCCGCGGGGAGGAAGCCCCGGCCGTCGTCCGTGACGTCCAGGGTGAGCCGTTTTGACCCCAGGCCCAGCGACACCTGCACCTCGGCCGCACCGGAGTGGCGCAGCGCGTTGTGCAGCGCCTCCTGAGCGACCCGGTAGACCGCCGCGTCGCGCTGCACGCCCAGTGCGGGGAGGTCCGCGCTGGCGAACAGCACGCGGACGCCGTGGGCTTTCCCCGCGAGCAGCGCGTACCGACGCAGCGACTCGGCGAGCCCACCGTCGGCGATGCCGGGGGGCGCCAGGCCATCGATGACGGCGCGCAGTTCCGCCTGCGCCTCGCCGCCGAGCGCGGCGACACTCTCCATCTCGGCGGCCGCCTGCGCCGGATCGCGGCTGACCAGCATGGACGCCGCCCGGGCCTTCACCCTGATGGAAAAGAGCTTCTGCGAAACAGCGTCATGCAGGTCCCGGGCCAGCCCGCCGCGCTCCTCGAGCACCGAGAGCTGCCGCCCTCGCTCGTACAGTCGCGCGTTGGTGAGCGCGATCGCGGCGTGCGCGGCGAACAGCGCGAGCAGTTCCTCATCCGCCGGGGTGAAACCACCGGGCCGGTCAGCGTTCGCGGCGAAGATGATGCCGAGTACCGTCGAGTCGTCCTTGATCGGCACGCCGAGAATGTCTTTCAGCTCGGGATGGGCGTCTGGCCAGCCCCCCTCGAACCGGGGATCGGTGCGGATGTCGGCCAGCCGGAGCGGCTGGCCCTCGCGCAGCAGCACCCCGAGCATGCCGTGCTGGCGGGGCAGCGGGCCGATCGCCTTCCGCTGGCCTTCACCGATCCCGTCCACCACGAACTCGGCGAAACCCCCGTGGTCGTCGGGAACACCGAGGGCGGCGTACCGGGCACCGGCCAGAGAGCGCGCCGAGCGCACGATCATCTGCAGCACGTCATGCACCGACTGCTGGCGGGCCACCGCCAGCACGACCTGGCTGACCCGGTAGAGCACCTGGTCACGGCTGCCGTCCTGCGCCATGTCCCTGACGGTACCGTCGCGGCCGCCCCGGTGGATCGGCCGGCGGTCCTAGGACCAATGACCGACGACCCCGCCGGGCCGTGGCCCGATGCCCAGCCCTCTCTTCGTTCCTACCGTGATTCCATGACTAACCCACCCACGATTACCGGACTATCTTCAACGAAGGGCGAACGGCGCCCCGTAGCGGTACTCACCGGAGCGTCCCGGGGACTTGGCCGCGCGCTCGCCCGCGGACTGGCCGCCGACGGCTACGCCCTGGTCATCGACGCGAGGGACGCGGCCACCCTGCGGGCCATGGCGGCCAGCCTGCCCGCGGGCACCGAGGTCGCCGCGCTGCCGGGCGACATCACCGACCCCGCCCACCGGGCCGCACTGGCTGCCGCGGCGGACGGGTTCGGCGGCCCGGACCTGCTGATCAACAACGCGGGGACACTGGGCGCGAGCCCGCTGCCCGCCATCGCCGACTACCCGATCACCGACCTGCGCGACGCGCTCGAGGTCAACGTGATCGCGCCCCTCGCCCTGACCCAGCTCCTGCTGCCCGCGCTGCGCGGCCACGGCGGTGCCGTGCTCAGCGTCACCTCGGACGCGGCCGTCGAAGCGTACGCGGGCTGGGGCGGATACGGGGCGGCCAAGGCCGCGCTGGAGCAGGCCTGCGCGGTACTGGCCGCCGAGGAGGTCACTGTGCGGGTCTGGCGGGTCGACCCTGGAGACCTGCGGACCGACATGCACCAGGCCGCCTTCCCGGGCGAGGACATTTCTGACCGGCCACTGCCGGAGTCGGTCCTCCCCGGGTTCCTGAGGCTGATCGGTGAGCGCCTGCCCAGCGGGCGCTACCGGGCCGCCGACCTGCTGGCGGCGCACAGTGCCCACTGACGTGCTCACTGACGTGCTCACTGACTTCTCGCTGCCTCCCGACCTGGAGGCGCACGAACCACCGGAGGCGCGGGGCATTGCCCGGGACGGGGTACGGATGCTGGTCAGCAGGCGGCACACCGGCGAGATCAGCCATCGTCGGTTCACTGACCTACCCGGGCTCCTGCTTCCCGGCGATCTGCTGGTGGTCAACATCTCGGCGACCCTGCCCGCCGCCGTCACCTGCGAACCGGGGCTCGCTGTCCATTTCTCCACCCCACTGCCGGACGGGAGCTGGCTCGCCGAGGTGCGCGCCCGCCTCGGCCCGGCGACGGTCCGGCACACCGGCGGGTTCCCCGGCCAGGACCTCCTCCTGCCCGGCGGGGCGGTGCTGACGCTCGGCACGCGGGTTACGGGACGGCTCTGGCGGGTCCGGCTGTCCACCGCCGTTCCGCCCTACCTGCTCAGGCACGGCGCCCCGATCCGGTATTCCTACGTGGACCGGGCCTGGCCGATCGAGGCCTACCAGACGGTGTTCGCCACCCGGCCGGGCAGCGCCGAGATGCCCAGCGCGAGCCGGCCGTTCACCGCCGCGATGGTCACCCGGCTGGTCGCGCTCGGGATCACGTTCGCGCCGATCACCCTGCACACCGGGGTGTCGTCGCTGGAGGGTGACGAGGAACCCTACCCCGAGCCCTACGACGTGCCGCCGGCCACGGCGCGGCTGGTGGAGCTGACCAGGCGCAGCGGCGGCCGGGTGATCGCCGCGGGCACCACGGCCGTCCGTGCGCTCGAGACGGCCGCGCGGCGGCCGGGGGGTGCGGGTGCCGGGTGGACTGAGCACATCGTCACCCCCGCGGCCCGGCTGCTCGCGGTGGACGGGCTGCTGACCGGCCTGCACGAGCCGCGCTCCTCGCACCTGCTCATGCTCGGCGCGTTCGCCGGCCCGGACCTGCTGCGCCGCTGCTACGACGCGGCGGTCGGGCGACGGTACCTGTGGCACGAGTTCGGCGACGTTCACCTGCTGCTGCCCTGACGAGGGACGGGTGCGCCTGCGGTACCCCGACGCGGGTAGCGTTACCTGCGCGATGGGCGCTCCGCGGACCACTCTCCTGGTGACCCTGACCGGCCGGGACCGGCCGGGGGTCACTGCACGCCTGTTCACGGTTCTGGCCGCGCACGATCTGAGCGTCCTGGACATCGAGCAGGTTGTCATCCGAGGCAAGCTGGTGCTGGGCGCTTTGCTGGCCTGCGGCCATGAGCCTGACCTGACCGCCATCCACCGCGGCGTCCGCGCGCTCGCCGCCAGCCTGGGCCTGGACGCCGAGATCACGATGGGCGCCGGGGAACCACCGCGGCGACGCGGCCAGCTGCACGTGACCGTCCTGGGACGCCCGCTCACCCCGGCCGCGGTCGCCGCGATTGCCGGGCAGGTCGCGGTGGCGGGCGCCAACATCGACCGGATCGACCGGCTCGCCGACCGCCCGGTCACCTGCATCGAGCTCGACGTGTCCGGCGCCGACCCGGATGCGCTGCGCGCCGCGCTGGCTCACCAGGCCGCCGAGCAGGGTGTCGATGTGGCCGTGCAGCGCGGCGGCCTGCACCGGCGGGCCATGCGGCTCGTCCTCATGGACGTCGACTCCACACTGATCACCGGCGAGGTCATCGACCAGCTCGCGGCGCGCGCCGGGTGCGTCGAGCAGATTACCAAGATCACGGACGCCACGATGCGCGGCGACCTCGACTTCGCCGCGTCGCTGCGGGAGCGGGTCGCCATGCTCGCCGGGCTGGACGCGTCGGTGCTCGACGACATCCGGCGCGACCTGCGGCTCGCCCCGGGCGCCCGGACGCTGATCCGGACCCTGCGCCGGCTTGGCTACCGGTGCGGGATCGTCAGCGGTGGTTTCACCCAGATCACCGACGGACTGGCCGCGGACCTCGGCATCGACTACGCGGCGGCGAACACCCTGGAGATCGCCAACGGGAAGCTGACCGGACGGCTGACCGGGCCAATCATCGACCGGGCCGGCAAGGCGGACGCCCTCCGGCGGTTCGCGGCGGAGGCCGGCATCCCGCTCAGCCAGGCGGTGGCCGTCGGCGATGGCGCCAACGACCTCGACATGATCGCCGCCGCCGGCCTGGGCATCGCGTTCAACGCCCGTCAGGTGGTCAAGGACGCCGCGGACGCCTCATTGAGCGTGCCCTACCTCGACGCGGTCCTCTACCTGCTCGGTGTCTCACGCGAGGAGGTAGAAGCGGCCGACGAAGGGGACGCGGCCTGACCCGGGGGGATACCAGCCGCGCCGACACCAGGGGCGCCGCCCGCGACGGCCTGCTCGCTGTCCGGCCCTTCCTCCACCACCCCGCCCGGCGCGGCGATGTCTGGGCCGCCACCCGAGACGCTCGTGGAGCGCCGCTTGGAGATGACGACGGCCCCCACCACGATCGCGACCGCCGCGACCGCGACCCCCGTCCGCAGCCCGACGTTGTGGCTGTATTTGACCACGCTCGTGGCGATCAGCAGCGAGACCAGGTTCATCACCTTGATCAGCGGGTTGATGGCCGGGCCGGCCGTGTCCTTGAACGGGTCGCCCACCGTGTCACCGATGATGGTCGCCTCGTGCGCCTCTGAGCCCTTCCCGCCGTAGTGGCCGTCCTCGACGAGCTTCTTGGCGTTGTCCCAGGCGCCGCCGGAGTTGGCCAGGAACACCGCCATCAGCGCGCCGGCGGCGATCGCCCCGGCCAGGAACGAGCCGAGCGGCGCGTAGCCGAATGCGAAGCCGATCGCGATGGGGGTGAGCACCGCCAGCAGGCCGGGCGTGGCCAGTTCGCGCAGCGAGTCCTTCGTGCAGATGTCCACCACCCGGCCGTATTCCGGCTTCTCGGTGTAGTCCATGATCCCGGGGTGGTTGCGGAACTGCTCGCGCACCTCATAGACCACCCGGCCGGCCGCCCGGCCCACCGCCATGATCGCCAGACCGGAGAAGTAGAACACCACCGCGGCGCCGATCATGACGCCGACCAGGACGTTGGGCCGGTCCACCGAGAGGCTGAAGGTGTTCCCGGCGCTGCCCAGCGCGGCCACCACGGTGGCCCGGAACGACCCGAACAGGGCGGTCGCGGCGAGGACCGCGGTCGCGATCGCGATCCCCTTGGTGATCGCCTTCGTGGTGTTACCGATCGCGTCCAGGCGGGTGAGCACCAGAGCGCCGTCCCCCGTCACGTCGCCGGACATCTCCGCGATGCCCTGCGCGTTGTCGGAGACCGGGCCGAACGTGTCCATCGACACGATGACGCCCACGGTGGTGAGCAGGCCCGTGCCCGCCAGGGCCACCGCGAACAAGGCGATGGTCGCGTTGCCCGTGCCGAGGAGGAAGGCGGCGTAGACAGCGCCGCCGATCAGCAACGCCGAGTAGACGGCGGACTCCAGGCCCACCGAGATGCCGGACAGGATGACGGTGGCCGCGCCGGTGAGCGAGCTTTCCCCGATCTCCTTGACCGGCCGGCGGTTGGTCTCGGTGAAGTACCCGGTCAGCAACTGGATGGCACTGGCCAGCACGAGCCCGATGATCACCGCGCCGATGGCCAGCAGCCGCGGGCTGCCGCCGTGGGCCAGGATCGCGGCGCTGCCGGGGCCGGCGACGCCCTTAAGTTCGCTGAACTTGGCGGGCAGGTAGATGAACGCGGCCCCGATGACGAGGACCAGCGAGATGATCGCCGAGATGAAGAAGCCGCGGTTGATCGCGGTCATGCCGCTGCGGTCGTTCTTGCGCGGGGCGACCAAGAAGATGCCGGCCACCGCGGTGATCACGCCGATCATCGGCACGATCAGAGGAAATACCAGGCCTTCGGAGCCGAATGCCTTGACTCCCAGGATCAGCGAGGCGACCAGCATGACCGCGTAGGACTCGAACAGGTCGGCGGCCATCCCGGCGCAGTCACCGACGTTGTCGCCCACATTGTCGGCGATGGTCGCGGCGTTCCTCGGATCGTCTTCCGGGATGCCCTTCTCGACTTTGCCGACCAGGTCGGCGCCGACGTCGGCGGCCTTGGTGAAGATGCCGCCGCCGACCCTCATGAACATCGCCAGCAGGGCGGCACCGAAGCCGAAGCCCTCGAGCACACTCGGGGCGTTCGCCTTGTAGAGGATCACCACGACCGCGGCACCGAACAGGCCGAGGCCGACGGTGAACATGCCGGCCACCCCGCCAGTGCGGAACGCGATCCGCATGGCGGGCCGTTCACCTGCGAAGCCCTCGCGCGCGGCGGCCGCCACCCGGACGTTGCCGCGCACCGCCAGCCACATCCCCGTGAACCCGGTGGTGGCCGAGAACAGGGCACCTATCAGGAAGAAGATGCTTCGTCCCCAGCGGACAGACGCCGTGTCGGCGGGCAGCAGCAAGAGTATGAAGAAGATCGGGACGACGAAGATGCCGATCGTCCGGAACTGGCGCCGCAGGTAGGCGGCGGCGCCTTCCTGGACCGCCAGGGCGATCTCCTGCATTTTTTCCGTGCCCCGGCTGGCCGCGAGCACCTGGCGCACCAGCACGCCCGCCACGCCGAGAGCCAGCAGCGCGACCACGGCGACAACGACTACCCAGGTCAGGTTGGAGCCGCTCACGCCGGGCGCCCCACCACCCGCGGCGAGGTTGAGCCTATCCATCTGTCCTCCTTGACAGGCACACGGCTTTGATCCGCGCGCATCCGCCACCACCGTCACTGCGGTAGCCAGGCATTGACACGGGATTTGCGCAACTGCGACCACGGCAGTGCCGGGAGTCTACGCAGGCCGGCTAGTGGATGCGAAGCCGGGGGTCACGACCTGAGGGTGTCGCGATCCGTTCGTAATGCAAAGGTAACCACACATTGATGCCGCCCGGCAGGTACATGGCCCGGTGGGCGCGCCGGGCGGCCCTGCCCGCCTCAGCTCGGGTAGTCGCCGGAAGGCCAGCTCATCCGGATGCTGAGCCCGGCGGCGGTCCGCGAGATCTTGACGTCGTCAGCGAGGCCCGCGATGACCGCCAGGCCGAGCCCCTGCGGCAGCAGGGCTTCCGGGTCGTCCGGGTGGCCGTCCCGGCCGGGGAAGGCCGCCCCCGGCAGGCCCTCATCCGTCAGGTCCCCGTCCGTCAGGCGCCCTGCTGGCGAGTCACCGCCCCGGGCCGGCAGGCCGTTCGCGGCCCCCGCCCCGGAAGCGGCGGCGTCGCCGTCGTCGCCCCGGGCGGCCGCGTCGGTCACCACCACCTCGAACCGTCCGGGAGTGCCGGTCAGCTCGATCCGGACTGGCTCGGCCGGGCAGTGCGCCCGGTGCGCCTCGACCGCACGTGAGCACGCCTCACCGACCGCGAGGCGGACCTCGTCGAGGAGCGCTTCCTGCACACCGCTGCGCCGCGCTACGGCCGTGGCGACCAGCCGCGCCGTGCGGACGTGCACGGGCAGGGGCGTAAAGGTCATTTCAACAGTGGCCATCGATGCGGTCAGCGCCGGGCCACTACTTCTCCGATTTCCTCGCCGTGATGGCCTCGTCCACGGTGTCGTGGATGCCGAAGACCTTCGTGAGCCCCGTGATCCGGAAGATCTTGAGTATCCGCTCCTGGGTGCAGACCAGGTCGAGGGACCCATCGTGCGCCCGGACGCGCTTGAGCCCGCCCACGAGCACCCCGAGGCCGGTCGAGTCCAGGAACTCGACCTTCTCCATGTTCACCACGAGCTGGTAGTGCCCGTTGTTGACCAGCTCGATGAGGAGTTCCCGGAGCCGCGGCGCCGTGTAGACGTCGATCTCGCCCTCCACGTTGACGACTTCTATCCCGTCCTTGGTGTGGTGGTCCAGCTTCAGATCCACAAATCCTCCAGCGCCATACTGCCGTCGTTGTCTTCCGACCGGGGCCGCAGCCGAACAGCCCTCGGGCGGGCACCTGTATCCCGTCGCGCATTCAACCACGCTCTGACGTCATGTCTACACGAGTTCACGCTTCGAGGCACCTCGCCTACAGATGTCACACTGGGAGTCGATGGCTGCGCTCACCCCGCTCGCCCCCGGAGCGGACTCTCCCGCCGCCCTGATCCTGCGCCTGGGCGCGGAATCGGGGCGGCTAGTTCACGTGGAGCACATCGCGGCGCGCACCGGCCAGCGGGCCGCCTGGCCCGGCTGGGCACCTCCCGAACTGACCGCGCGGTTCTCCGGGATCGGGGTATCCGCGCCGTGGGCCCACCAGGCCGCCGCGGCCGAGCTGGCCCACTCCGGCAAGAACGTGATCATCTCGACCCCGGCCGCGTCCGGCAAGTCGCTTGGCTACCTGCTGCCCGCGCTCACCGCGGTGCTCGAGGGGGGCACGGCGCTGTACATCGCGCCAACCCGGGCGCTCGCCGCCGACCAGCTGCGCGCCGTTCGCGCGCTCGGCGTCGACCGCATCCGCGCGGCCGTGCTCGACGGGGACACCCCGGCCGCGGAGCGGGACTGGGCCCGGGCCCACGCCGCGTACCTGCTGTCCACCCCGGACATGCTGCATCACATGCTGCTGCCGCGGCATGCCCGGTGGAATGGGTTCTTCCGCAGGCTGCAGTACGTGATCGTGGACGAGTGCCACGGCTATCGGGGGGTGTTCGGCTCGCACGTCGCGCACGTGCTGCGCAGGCTGCGCCGGGTGGCCGCGCACCACGGGGGCGCCGCACGGCCGGCCGGCCCGGTCTTCGTGCTGGCCTCGGCCACCATCAGCGAGCCAGGCGCGTGCGCGCGGCTGCTCACCGGCCAGCACGCCGAGGAAGTGACCGAGAGTGCCGCGCCGCGCGGGCCGGTCACCTTCGGCTTGTGGGAGCCGCCGCTCACCGCCGCGCGGGGGGAGGCAGGCGCGCCGGTCAGGCGGACCGCCACGGCCGAGGCCGCCGGGCTGCTCGCCGACCTGGTGGCGCGCAACGTGCCCGCCCTGGCCTTTTCCCGGTCACGGCGCGGCGCCGAGGCGGTCGCCATGGGGGCCCGGCGAGCGCTGGCCGAGGCGGGCGCGGCCGGGCTCGGCCAGCGGGTGGCGGCCTACCGCTCCGGATACCTCCCCGAGGACCGCCGCGGGCTGGAGCAGGCGCTGCGGACGGGAGCCATCACCGGCCTGGCCGCCACTACCGCCCTGGAACTTGGCGTCAACATCAGCGGCCTGGACGCCGTGCTCATCGCGGGCTGGCCGGGCACGAGGGCAGCGCTGTGGCAGCAGGCGGGCCGCGCGGGCCGGGATGGTCGCGGGGCGGTCGCCGTGCTCATCGCGCGCGACGATCCGCTGGACACCTACCTGGTGCACCACCCCGAGGCACTGCTGCGCCGCCCGGTGGAAGCCACCGTGCTTGACCCCGACAACCCGTATGTGCTGGCCCCGCACCTGTGCGCGGCGGCGGCTGAACTGCCGTTGACCGAGGCTGACCTGGCATTGTTCGGGCGGGAGTCGGCAGCGGTCGCTGACGCCCTCATCCGGCGCGGGATGCTGCGCCGCCGGGGCCCGGTCATCTGCTGGACCCGCCGTGGCCGCGCCGCGCGCTCCGGCCTGCGCGGCACCGGGGACCGCCCGGTGAAGATCGTCGAAACACCGACCGGCCGGCTGGTCGGGACCGTGGACGAGCCGTCCGCCCACGTGCTGGTGCACACCGGTGCCGTGTACCCGCACCAGGGCGAGATGTACCTGGTCACCAGGCTCGACTTGGCCGAGAGGGTAGCTCTGGTGGAGGCGGCCGACCCCGGATACGCGACATCAGCCCGGGAGGTCACCGCGATCGAGGTCGCGGCCGAACTGCGCCGCTCGGTGTGGGGGGACGCCACGGTACATTTCGGTGACGTCCAGGTGACAAGGCAGGTCACCTCGTTCGTCCAGCGCGGGCTGGAGACCGGCCGGCCGCTCGGCGAGGTGCCGCTTGACCTGCCACCACGCACCCTGCGCACCCGCGCGGTCTGGTGGACGATTCCCAGCACCCAGCGGGCGCGCCTGGCCGCGCTGGACGTTAACCTGCCCGGCGCCGCGCACGCCGCCGAGCACGCGTCGATCGGGCTGCTGCCGCTGTTCGCCGCCTGCGACCGTTGGGACATCGGCGGGGTGTCCGCCGATGTCCATCCCGCGACCGGCCAGCTGACCGTTTTCGTCTATGACGGTCACGACGGGGGGGCTGGCTTTGCCGAACGGGGCTACCGGGCGGCGCCGGAATGGCTCCGAGCCACGGCGGAGGCCATTCGAAGCTGCGAGTGCCAGGCGGGCTGCCCATCCTGCATCCAATCCCCCAAATGCGGTAACGGCAATGAGCCGCTATCCAAGAATGGCGCGGTTCTGCTACTGGAGAGCCTGCTGGCGGGCAGCCGCGGCCGCTGACCGGTGCCGCCGCTGGGCGGCTGGCGAGGATTCCCGCGGGCCGGCGGTCCGCGGCCCGGAGAGCCAGTTACACGCGGCAGCCCAGTAGTTACAGTGTGTTGCGGGCCGTTGGCGGGACCGCGGGCCGCCGCCGGGGCCCGGGAACCCCCGCTAACTGAGGCGGGGCCGGCTCCCATCAAGAATGGAAACCGGCCCCGACCACAATGGGGCGACCCCCGCCGGGGGGAGAGCGGGGGTCGCCATACGGTCCGGCTCCGGGGGGGGCAGAGCCGGGCCCGTCATCCAGCAAAGCCTATGCGCTTCTAGCTCAAGTTACCAACCAGTCACGCGGAGATGGCTCGATTCCTTCTCTTAGCTCCATGCTGCCGGACCGGTGGTAGTTACGTCGAGAGTGCGGGCGCAAACTCTTCGCATTCTTTGACCTGGGGCGAGAGGATCATCTCTAAGGCCGGGCGGCCGTACCAGCGCCGGCCGCCCGCCCGCCCCGGGACCAGCGATTTCTGGCCGCGGGCGGCCGGGGCGGCGCTCCAGTCCCCGGGCCGGGCCGCCGCTGGGGTCCCGCCGGGCGGCTCGAAGTTACCCCGCCGCACCCCACGGCCAGCGCCCCGCGGCACTTCGCTCACGGCCCCGGGGCCGCTGAGCCCGCTCCCGGCCACGGGCCGCGAGACTTCGCTCACGGTCCCGGGGCGCCCGGCGGCACGGTCACATGCCTCGCTGCGGCAATGTGAGCGGCCGGACCGATCGAGATAACGAATTGATGACGCCGGGGGCTATGCTCCGCCGCCGATCCGTCGTAGAAAGGTCTCACGGACTCGCGTCCGGACACGGCAACCGGGAACCCACGCGCGACCAGCCGCGGGAGGCGTGCCGTGGCAGGCGCGGCAATGGCCGGCTAGCGCCCTCAAGTGGCGCCACGGCCCTGCGACCTGCCCGGCAGGATGAGGTGCACGCTTGGTACCCCGGGCCTGACGTGTCAGGGAACGGCGCCCCGCCCCGGGGCGCCGTTCGCTGTGCCGCGGGGCGGGACGTGTTCCTCCCGCCGATCCCGTAAGATCACTTGCCGTGGGGGACCGGTGTCCCGGGAGTCACAATGCTCCCGGGCAGAATCCTGGCCGCCTGGCTCGGCTGAGATGGCCACGCACGCGCGCAAAGCACGGGGGTGCGCGAGACTTAGGGGCTACAGCCAGGAGCGCAGGAGGGCGCAGGAGGGAAGAGCATGTGATGGCCAAGCCGACAGCGCCGCAGTCTCTGGACCGCGCCGGCGAGCAGTCCGTCGGCGACCTGGTAGCGCAGGCCGTCAAGGACGTTACCCAGCTGGCCAGGTTCGAGTTCGACCTCGCTAAGCTCGAACTACGGGCCGACGCTCGCCGCCTGGGTCTGGCCGCGGCGCTGCTCGCTATCGCCGCCATGGCGGGCTGCCTGGTCCTGGTGCTGATCTGCTTCGCGATGGCCTACGGGCTGATCGCGCTCGGCATCTGGGACTGGGCCGCCTTCCTTATCGTGGCGGGAGGATGCGTGCTGCTGGCCGGGCTGGTCATCCTGATCGTGGTCATGAAGGTGCGCAGGCTGAGCGGGTTGCGCCAGACCAGGAAGACCGTGCAAGAGGACTTTGCCATGCTGAAGCGCGACGAGGAGAACTCGGCACGGCCGGCGGTCGAGGCAGGATGAGCGATGACCCTGCGGGGTGACACGGCGATCTACGTCGACGGCCCGTGGACGCACCGGCCAGTCAGCGCCAACGGGACCCGGTTCCACATCGCCGAAACCGGCGAGGGGCCGCTGGTCCTCCTCCTGCACGGCTTCCCGCAGTTCTGGTGGACGTGGCGGCAGCAGCTGGAGACCCTGGCGGACGCGGGCTACCGGGCCGTCGCGGCCGATCTGCGGGGCTACGGCGGCAGTGACAAGCCGCCGCGAGGATACGACCTGGTGACGGCGGCCTCCGACGCCGCCGGGCTGGTCCGGGCGCTCGGCGAAGCCAATGCCGTCGTGGTCGGGCACGACTGGGGAGGCCTGGTGGCCTGGACCATGGCGGCCTATTTTCCCAAGGTGGTGCGGCGGCTGGCGGTCGTTTCCGTCGCCCATCCCTTGCGGATGCGGTCCGCTGTGCTGACCGATCCCCTCGGGCAGGGCAGGCACAGCGGGTACGCGTTCGGTTTCCAGGTTCCGGTGCTGCCCGAGCGGCAGCTGGTCAAGGACGACGCGCGCCAGGTGGGCCGGATGCTGCGCTCCTGGTCCCGGCCCGGCTGGCCAGATCTGGACACCGAGCGGCGCTACCGGACCGCCATGTGCATACCGTCGGTCGCACACTCCGCGCTGGAGTATCACCGCTGGTTCCTGCGCTCACGGATGCGGCCCGACGGGATGCGTTACGCCAAGCGCATGCGGGCGCCGATCCAGGCCCCCACCCTGCACCTGCACGGGGCCCTCGATACCTGCGTCCTGCCTGGCACCGCGCGCGGGTCCGGCCGGCACGTGGACGCCCCGTACCGGTGGCGGTTGCTCGACGGCTCCGGCCATTTCCCGCAGGAGGAGCAGCCGGACCGCTTCGACACCGAGCTGATCGGCTGGCTGGCGGACCCAGAACCCGAACGATGACCGCGCGCGGGCGCGACGACGTGGGCCGGGACAGGGATTCCGCTGGCCGCCCGCGCAGCGCCAGGCCTCGCGATGCGCTGGGGCGGCCGCTGCCTCGTGGTGCTCCCGGGGAGGACCGCGTCCCCGACGACCTGCTGCTGCCGCCCGGCGAGGCGCTCGCGCTCGCCCAGCGCCTGATCGATTCCGGCCGCCCGTTCCACGCCCACGAGGTCCTCGAGGCCTCGTGGAAGGCAGCGCCGCAGGCCGAGCGGGAGTTGTGGCGGGGGCTGGCCCAGGTGGCGGTGGGGCTCACCCACGCGCAGCGCGGCAATGCCCGGGGCGCCGCCGCGCTCCTGCGCCGGGGCGGACGCGCGGTCGGCGGGTACGCGGATGCCGCCCCGCATGGCGTCGACGCCGCCGGCGTCGCGCGGGCCAGCGCGGAGCTGGCGGCGCGGATCGAATCCGGCGGCGCCGCGCCGGAGGGCCGCCGTGACCTGCGCGTCCAGCTCACGGCGGAGTGATCGGCCGTGCTCAGGAGATGCCCTGAGCACCGCCCTGGGTTGCCGTTTAGGCGCAGCCCTGGGTTGACACCGCCGCAGTGGCGCTGTGCGCGGCCTGGGCGTCCGATATGACCTCGGAGGCGGTCAGCGCGAACCCGGTGTCGTTCTGGCCCACCGCGGCGGCGAACACGACGCCGTCGACCTGGCCATCCGGGGCGAGCAGCGGCCCGCCCGAGTTGCCTGGCTGGACCAGCGCCCGTACCGAGTAGATCTGGCGCTTCACAATGTGCGCCTGGTAGATATCCGGGGCGTTGGCGGCCTGGTCCAGGTCGATCCGGGCGGGAACCCCTGTGAACGGATGGTTCTCCGGGTAGCCGGCGACGATCGCGTCGGCGCCCACGTTCGCGGGCCCGGCGAAGTTCAGCACCGCGGCGGCGAGGCCTGGCACGTAGAGCACCGCGACGTCCCGCTCAGGGTCAAAGTAAACGACCCGGGCCGTATAACGGGTACCCAGCCGCGTGGTGACGCTCTGCTCCTGGCTGACCCCGGCTACCACGTGCGCGTTCGTCATCACGTGGTCGGGGGCGAACACGAAGCCTGAGCCCTCGATCCGGCGCGAGCAGGACGGGGCGAGGCCCGTCACCTTCACAACGCTGTTTTCCGCCCGCTGAAATCCTGCGGACGACAGGACACGCGGGTCGGGGGCGGCCACAGTCAGCGCGGGCTCGGCGCCGAGCGCGCCGAAGACCGTCGTGTACGGGCCGCTGGCCAGCAGGCTCCGGAAGTCGGAGAACATCGTCTTCGCGGCCGGGGGCATGACCCTGTCCACCCCCTGGAGCACCGCGGACCTGTTCACCTGATTGGAGATGGCCGCGAAGGGCGCGTTCACCACCGCGGAACCGATCAGCCACGCGATGAGCAGGACAGAGAGCACACTTACCGCGGCGCCGGCCGCGGCGTCGAGGAATGTGGCTGGCCGCCAGCTCACCCGGGAACGGAGCGCCGCCCCGACCGCGGAGGCCAGCAGCTGGCCGATCATGGCCGCGAGGAAAACCACGACGATAGCCACCAGGGCCTGCTTGGTCTGGTCATTGACCACCGCGCGAGCGACTGATGGCGCGAAAACCGCGCCGATGGCCGCGCCGCCGAGGAACCCGGCGAAGCTCAGCACGCCGACGATGAAACCCTGGCGGTAGCCGGCCACGGCAAATGCCGCCGCGAGCACAACCAGGATCAGATCGAGCAGATCGCCTGACACGTCACCACCGTATAGTGCGCCGCCCGATGATTGGCCCGTCCACAAGGCGCCGCTGGGCAATGGATATCAGCCACGGCGCTTATCATCAGCTGCGGGCCGCGGATGCGAGCGCGTCCGGCGGCAGGTCCTCCTCATGACCACGGTCCCAGGGCTGTTCCCAGCCACCCAGCGCGAGCAGCATGTTGACCAGGGCGGCCGTGAACCCCCACACGAGCATCCCCTGCACCCTGAAGGCCGGGCCGGCGGCGCCGGAAGGATGGCGGATGGTCAGCCGGTGGCCGGGGTCGGCCAGTTCGGAGAGCGGCACCCGGGTGCAGCCGGTGACCTCGGTGGGGTCGCCTGGGGCGACCGGGCCCGGCCGGCGCCACCAGGCGAGCACCGGCGTGACCGCGAACCCGCTGCGCCGGATGAACAGGTCCGGCAGCACGGCCAGCACCTGCACGCCGGACGCGTCGACGCCTGCCTCCTCGGCGGCCTCGCGGAGCGCGGCGTGAACCGGCCCGCCGTCCGATTCCTCGATCGCCCCGCCGGGGAAGGCGGGCTGGCCAGCGTGCCGGCGCAGCCACGGTCCGCGCTGGACGAGCAGCAGATCGGGGCCGTCCGGTCCGTCCCCGAAGAGCATGAGCACCGCGGACCGCCGCCCGCTGTCCGGCGGCGGCCGCAGGGCGGGCGGCACAGTCATCCGCGGCGCGGTGGCGGCCAGGCCGCGCAGCCAGTCAGGAACTCCGGTCATGAGAAGGGCCCCGCCCTGACCAGCGCCCGGGCCGTCTTCTCATCCGTGGGCCCTTCCCCGTAGGAGGGACAGAGCCGGGCCAGCGGGCATACCCCGCAGGCTGGCCGGCGCGCATGGCAGATCCTCCGGCCATGCCAGATCAGCCGGTGTGAGAGCGCGGTCCACTCGGCCCGAGGTATCAACTGACCGACGTCCTGCTCGATCTTGACGGGGTCGGTCTCGGTCGTCCAGCCGAAGCGGCGGGCGAGCCTGGCGAAATGTGTGTCCACCGTGATGCCGGGGATGCCGAACGCGCTGCCCAGCACGACGTTCGCCGTTTTGCGGCCGACACCTGGCAGGGTCACCAGATCACGCAGCCTGCGTGGCACCTCACCGCCGAACCGGTCACAGAGCGCCTGGCCGAGGCCGATGAGGCTGGTGGTCTTGGCCCGGAAGAACCCGGTGGACTGAATGATCTTCTCGACCTCGGCGCGGTTCGCGGCCGCATAGTCCGCCGCGGTCCGGTAGCGGGAGAAGAGGACGGGCGTGACCATGTTGACCCGCTTATCCGTCGTTTGCGCAGACAGGATCGTGGCCACGAGGAGCTCGAGCGGGGACGTGAAGTTGAGCTCGGTGTGCGCGTCGGGGTAGAGCAACGCCAGTTCGCGGTTGATGCGACGCGCCCGGCGGACCAGAGCGGTCCTCGAAGGGGGATCCTGGATCACCCACCCAGCCTAATAAGGCCGCGGCCGCCGCGGTGCACCCCGCATTGGTCCAGCCACGGCGGCACGCCGACGGGTGGCACCCCGGGTGCCTCGCGCGGCGCCGCGGGTATCGCCCGGGCTGGCGGCGGCCGGGTAGACGTAAGCCGACCGTCGGATACGCAGAGTTCCGCTACCATTACTAAGGGCGATTCCGGGGGGGCACGCCGCATCTCGCCAGTTAGCCTGACCAGCCCTTCAACGCATTCCAGACGGCCGGCACAGTTGCTTAATTTCGGCCATCCGGACCATAGCCGACCTTCGCCGGGATGGGGTTATGCCAACAGGGGGGAACGCCGGGCAGCCAGAGGGGCCGGGCACCGCGAGTACCTGCGGCCCAGGGGTCACCGGCCGCCACGGCGGCCTGCGCGGTATCAGCCAGGGCGCGCTGCGCGGCACGACCCCCGGCGCCGTCGCGCGCCGGCACTGGATGCTGGCGGTACTGCTGACAGCGGGCCTGGTCATGCGGATCCTGGCCCAGATCGCCTACCGCCCCGCCCTGCTCTACATCGACTCCATCAAGTACCTGTACGGCGCCTATGCGGGCAATGACCCGCCTGGCTACCTGCTCCTGCTCAAGCCGTTCCTGGCCGTCGGCAACCTGGACCTGGTCGCGGCCGTGCAGCACCTGCTCGGCCTGGCCATGGCCGTGGCCCTGTACCTGCTCATGCGCCGCCGCGGCGTGCCCCGCTGGCTCGCCGCCCTGGCCACCGCACCCATCCTGCTCGACGGCTACCAGCTGCAGAACGAGCAGACCATCATGCCCGACACCCTGTTCGAAGCGCTGATCGTCGCCGGCCTGGTCCTCCTGCTGTGGCGGCCCAAACCGAAAACCTGGATGATCATCGGCGCCGGGCTCGCCCTCGGCGCCTCCGCCACCGTGGCCCAGATAGGCGAGATCCTCATCCTGCCCGCCCTCGTCTACCTGCTCGCCGCCATCCCCGGCGGGCGCGCCAAGCTCATCCAGAGCATCGCCCTGTGCGCCGCCTTCGCCCTGCCCATCCTCGCCGTCAGCTTCCGCGACTACGTGACCATCCACCGCTTCTCGCTGGCGCCCTACGCGCAGAGCACGATCTACGGGAGAATGGCGGAGGCGGCCGACTGCCAGACGCTCCGGATCCCCACCTACGAGCGGCCGCTGTGCCCGACCCGCCAGCAGCGGGCTCTCGGCCCTGACGGGCTAGATCATGCTTCTCGGTCGCCGATCAAGGCCTTCCGCACCCGGTCGGGGATGCCCGCGTACAAGGTTGCTTTGACCTTCAGCCACGCGGTCGCGATCCAGCAGCCACTCCGCGTCCTGAGCGCCATTTCCCGGGATGCCGTCAAGCTGTTCGCCATCGCACGGACCACCAGCCCGGGTGACACACCGATCAGCCGCTGGCAGTTCCAGGATCACTACCCGCAGTACCCTCCGTACGTCACCCTCACCGGCGGGCGGTTGCGGTTCGTCCAGACCACCCCGTCGGGCCGGCTGAAGATCCTCGGGCATGGCCGCCCCGTCAGCGGCGGGAATCCGGCGGTAACGAAGCCCGCCGCATCGTTCCTGCGCGCTTACCAGCTCAACGGGGGGTACACGCCCGGCCCACTGTTCCTGCTCGCCGCGGTGGCCGGACTGCTCGGCAGCCTGGGCGTCCTGCGCCGCCGCGCCTGCCCGGCGCGGCGCCGGACCGCCGCTGCGCGCGGGACCGTCACCGCCTGCCTGGTCACCTTCCTGGCCGCTCTTGGGATCCTGCTGGGCTCGGATGCGTTCGAGTTCAGCTGGCGCTACCAGCTCCCCGCATTGGTTACGCTGGTTCCGGCCGGCGCCCTTGGCATCACCGCCGTGCTTGGCTACCTGAACCCTCGCCCTGGGCAAACGGTGCCTGCCCAGGCATCGAGGACGGCAGCCGCGCTCGGTGACGAGCGTCCCGGCCTTCAGGCGAGGGACCGCGCTTCGGCCGGTTAAGCTCCCCTGAGGGAGCCACCCGATAACCGCCCGCCAGGATGACGCTCATGCGACTTCGCCCGATAGCTGACGGCCAGCCGGCCGGGCATGCTGCCGCCCCGGCGGGCCCCCCAGCGCCGCAGCGGACGGGCCCGCCGACGACTGACCCACAGCGGACCAGCCTGGACCGGACGGCCCCGCGGAAGGCCGACCGGCGCGGGATGAGCCCGGGCGCGGTCGCGCGCCGGCACTGGATGCTAGCGGTACTGCTGACAGCGGGCCTGGTCATGCGGATCCTGGCCCAGATCGCCTACCGCCCCGCCCTGCTCTACATCGACTCCATCAAGTACCTGTACGTAGCGAACGGGAACGATCCGGTCGGCTACCGGGTCTTGCTCACACCCCTCCTGGCCGTCGGCAACCTGGACCTGGTCGCGGCCGTGCAGCACCTGCTCGGCCTGGCCATGGCCGTGGCCCTGTACCTGCTCATGCGCCGCCGCGGCGTGCCCCGCTGGCTCGCCGCCCTGGCCACCGCACCCATCCTGCTCGACGGCTACCAGCTGCAGAACGAGCAGACCATCATGCCCGACACCCTGTTCGAAGCACTGATCGTCGCCGGCCTGGTCCTCCTGCTGTGGCGGCCCAAACCGAAAACCTGGATGATCATCGGCGCCGGGCTCGCCCTCGGCGCCTCCGCCACCGTGGCCCAGATAGGCGAGATCCTCATCCTGCCCGCCCTCATCTACCTGCTCGCCGCCATCCCCGGCGGGCGCGCCAAGCTCATCCAGAGCATCGCCCTGTGCGCCGCCTTCGCCCTGCCCATTGCCTTCTACTGCTCGGTATCACTCGTGCAAAACGGGCACTTCAGGCTGGCCTCTACCGGAACCAACGATCTCTACGGGCGGCTCGTGCTCGCGACCAACTGCAAGGCACTCAGCCTCCCCGCATACGAGCGGGCCCTGTGCCCGACCCACCAGCAGGCGCTCGCGCTGGGCATCGACGCCTTGGAACACGACCGCACGTCACCGCTGCGGCTCTACGTGGCGCCCGCCGGTATGGCCGGCTCGAGCGTCGTCTCCAACTTCGACCGCCGGCTGGAGATGCAGGACCCGGTCGGTATCGGGCTGGCGATCGGCAAGGACGCCGCGAAGCTGTTCGCCGGGCGGCGGGTGCAGGACGCAGGGGACACGCCGATCAGCCGCTGGCAGTTCCAGGATCACTACCCGCAGTACCCTCCCTACATCTCCATCAAGAACGGCCAGCTCCAGATGGCCCAGCAGCCCACCGGAGTGGTACAGCTCCTGGGCCGCGGCCAGCCTTTCGGCGGCGGTAACCCGCTGGTGGTCAAGCCGCTCGCCAGCTTCCTGCGCGCCTACCAGCTGGACGGCGGCTACACGCCCGGGCCGCTCCTGCTGCTCGCCACCGTGGCCGGGCTGCTCGGCAGCCTCGCTGTCGTGCGCCGTCGCGCCACCGCCGCGCAGCGCGCGACGGCCACCGCCTGCCTGCTGGTCTTCGCGGCCGGAGCGGCGGTGCTGCTCGGCTCCGACGTGTTCCAGTTCTCGTGGCGCTACCAGCTCCCCGCGCTGATCACCCTGCCCCCCGCCGGAGCCCTGGGCCTCACCGTCATCGGCGGCTATCTCGCCTCCCGGCACCGGCGGCCAGCGCGCCCTCACCCGCCGCGCCGGTCACCCTCGGCCGGGGAAGCCGGAGAGGGTCCCACCGGCGGCAGGCCAGCCAGCGGGGACGCCGATGGCCAGAACGAACCGCTCGGCGTGTTAAGGACCGTCGGTGGGCACGCTGTGATCAGCGGACGCGGCGCCGTCCGGACAAAGCGACGGACCGGGAACCGCCGGCGGACATCATGAGCACAACGGCGAGGGGTAGCAGCACCACGAGGGGAAGCCAGCCCGGGGCGTACGCGGTGACGGTGGCCGAGACAAGTGCGCCGACGATCAGGGCCGCGAAGATACCCAGGCTGCGGGCCAGCCCCTCCGGCTTCTGCCGGGTGGCGAGCACCGCCACGATCCCGGTGAGCGTTCCCGTCAGGTAGGTCGTCGACATCTGGCCGAGCTGCCGGACGGCGGCCGCCTGAATTCCCATCGAGACGGACACGATCGCGAGCAGCATCAGCTGGCCGGTTCCGTGCGGGCGGCCGCCTTGCAGTTCCCAGCCGACACAGAACGCGGCCAGGACGCAGAACTCGGCGGTGAGAGCGACCGTGACGCCCGGGGGCCAGGTTGGCCGCGGCCCGGCGGCCCCGGCCGGCCGCTGGCCGGGCTTGACCGCGAGCGGCGCCCCGATGAGCACCCCGCAGGTGTAACTGGCCAGGGCCACCCCGCAGTGGATCGCCAGGCTCGTGTCGTGCGACCCGGCGGCGATGCCCAGCAGCACCATGGTTCCGGTGACCACGCTGCTGAAGACGTGGCCCAGGTGCAGGAAGCAGGCGGCGTCCACCGCGCCGGTGGGCAGCGTGAGCAGCACCACCAGCAGGTCCCGGGACCGCCGGGAAAGATCACGGTTCACGGTTGGCCCCACTGGCCGCCGGGCTCGCTACACCGCGCCGCACCTCGCGGACCGCGTCGGCGATCGGCCGGAGGATTTCCTCGTCCGGCAGCGGCAGAAGCGCCTGGCCACCAGACGACGGCCCGCCTGCCGACCGGGGGCGGCTCCGCCATGGTGCGCTGGAATTCGGTCCGCAGATCCGACAGAGCCCGGTGGGTCCGCCGCCGCCGCCGCGACCGCCCAGGTGAGCCGCTGAGCAGCGCTCGCTGTGCATAGAGGCCGACACTATCCACCGCCGCCGCGAACTGCTCCCGCAGGTGTACATGCCAGCTCATCGGCCATGACGCGTAGCCGACCAGGAGCGCGACGCCGCAGCCCAGCAGGGTGTCGATGAGCCTGTCGGTGGCGAGCGGCCAGGCGCGTGCATCCCGGCGCGGGCCCGACGACGGGGGTCCTGACGCCGCAGGCGCTGGTTGCGGCGTCAGGACGGTTATGAGAGGGGACCGGTAACCAACGATGCTGGTCTTACCCCACCATTCAGCGCCTGAACTGCAGCGATGAGAGTCATCCGACGCCTTTAGGCAAGCTTTACCGGGACCAATCCGTCATTCCGGATCGGACCGGCGGCGCCGGGCCGCGGCCGGGGGCGCGGTGCTCAGGCCGCGCGCCGGTCGCGTGAGCCAGTCGCCCGGGCGGCGATCAGGTCGGTCGCACCGCCGATGGCCTCGCCCAGGCCACCGCGGTACGCCCGGCCGACGGCCACCTGGGCCATCGCCGCCCCTTCCGACACCAGGCGGCGCACTTCCGGTGACGTCCTGATGGCCTGCCACGACGAGCGCACGCGCGTCAGGCCGCCCTGGCCGCCATTGACACCGACCAGGTAGCCGACCAGGAACCCGATGATCGTTTCCA
This sequence comes from uncultured Actinomycetes bacterium, assembly GCA_963822825.1. Classification (GTDB taxonomy): domain Bacteria; phylum Actinomycetota; class Actinomycetes; order Streptosporangiales; family Streptosporangiaceae; genus JAWWPY01. Next base: position 174,638 of record CAWGIW010000004.1, read on the forward strand.
TTGTTGTGCCTGCCTTGTCAGGGTCGGCCATTGTCAGGGTTACAGCGCGAGCTAGCTGCCCGCGCGGTGCTACATCTCGCGCAGTTCGAGGTAGCGCTTGATGTCGGGCAGCGACTGGATGACCGCGGCCAGCACGACCGCGAGCAAGCCCGCCTTGATCAGTTTCGTAATCATGGGTTGCCTCCTAGTGGCTCGACCTCGTCTGGTGCGAAGTACAGGAACCTGCCGTGGTTGCGCTGCATCTCGGCGGCCGGGTCGTCCTCCGGTACCAGCGCCAGGTGAACATGGCCATCGACGTCGAACAGGACGGCCTCAACGAGCGCCGTCCGGCCGACGAGGAAGAGATCCTGGGCATCGGCGCGCCGGGCACCAGGGCGCATCCGGACCCGGCTGCCCCGCGCGACCCGGACTCCGCCGATCAGGACGTGATCGGTCTCCGGGGAGACCGAACTATCCGCGCCCGGATCCCACCAGGGAGCCTGGCCGGCCGTGACGGCGTCCCCGCCCTGAGGGAACCCGCCGATCTGCGGGAACCCGCGGCCTGCGGCAGCCCGCCGATCTGCGGGAACCCGCTGGCCTGCGGCAACCCGCTGGCCTGCCGTGGCGGGGCGGCCTTCAGGTACCGGATGGCGCCGTGCATGCGCTCCAGCATCTCGGGCGGCAGGTCGTCGAGCCGGTCCAGCAGCGCGGCCGCCTTGGGGTCCGTACTGCGGGCCTCGCGCTTCTCCGCATCGGTCAGGGTCATCGTACGCAGGGTGAGAATCTCATCGATCTCGGTCGAGTCGAAAAGCTCACCCGCGCTCTCGGCGGCGATCTCCGGGTGGTCATAGAGGATCACCGGGGACGAGAGCATCAGCTCACGGCAGTCTTCCGGGCCGGCGAGCACGGGCCAGGTGGCGATGTTGACGCATTCTCCGACCATGCCAGCGGCCCACTCGGGTGGTGCGGTCATGGACAGGAACCGGCCGCCTGGAACGCCGATCAGGGAGTGCGTGGCGACCAGGGCGAACCGGAGGCCATCCGCGCGCCGCCGCAGCGGCTCGTCTGGTTCCGTGTGGTTTTCCACCCGCACCCGCAGCCTCAGCGCGCGGTAGGGGCCAGGGAGCCGGTCCGCGCCGAGCCGGATGACCCCGCTGAGGGCGGCCTGCCGCCGGACCAGCCGGCCCACGACATGGCCGCCAGCGTTCGTGACGTCCTCGGTCGTCTCGTCGGCCGCGACCTGGAACGGGACCTCGATCTCGGCCCGCAGCAACGCGCTGAGCGGGGCAGCCGCCCGCTGCTCCCGTTCGGCTGCCTCGTCCCAGGGAATGACCTCGGACCCGTCCACCTCCAGCGAATCCACGTTTATGAACCCACCCGGATCCGATGGAGCCTGCACGGCCCGCCGCTGCAACTGCAGGAAACGGACCGTCACCTCGATCTCGGCATCGTCAGCGCATTCGAGCACGCACTCGGTCTGGGTGGCGGATGGCTCGTGCTCGTCGAGGCCCCGGTACGCCGGGGGCATCAGCACGCCGAACTGGAAACGCTCCTGGTTCTTCTGCGCGGAGGCACGGTAAGGGTAGAGAAGGTATCCCTCGTAGAGGATCGCATCGGCCACCCGCCGCGCCTGCTCCAGGAACACGGGGCCGCGCCCCGCCTGGCCGCTGGTCATGGCGGCTGCTCCTGCGACGCCTCGGCCAGCAGGGCCGCCACCGTGGCGTCCCACGTCGGGAGGGCCTTACGGTTCTTGAAGCGGATCAGCTCATCCAGCGTCTGGCGGCTCATCCTGATCCACGCGCTGTTGGGGAAGTGCGCGTCGACGGAGTCCCGCCAGACACTCACCGGAAGCCGGAAGGTGGCCTCCTTGCTCCAAGGCACCTGCTGGACCTGGAGGCGGCCGTCGGCCGTGCCGAAGATGGTCCCGCTGAACAGCATCAGCAGCGGGATCTCACCGGCGTCCAGTGCGCTGAAGTAGCGGGTGGAAGCGATCTCGAGGTCGTAGCTGAACGGCACGGGCAGGTCAAGCTGGGTGCTGCCGGTGAAGGAGGGCACCATCACGGACAGCATGGTGAATTGCAGCGGCTTGAGGGTGTCCGACCACCGCTGCTTCTCGCCGAACAGGTCATTGAGCCGCTCCGCTTCGGCGTCGGTGTATTGGCGGCGCATCGGCTCGATCCTGATCTGGCAGCGCAGCGCGATCGCATCCACCCGCTGGCCCGTCGTCTCGCTGATCCGGAGCTTCAGCGTGAAAGACGGCACCACGGCATAACGCTCCGCCTGCGCGCCGATGACGTCGAACGACAGCTCGGCCATGTTCAGGACTCTGCGCTGTCTGCTGCGACCACGGGGCTATCTGTGACCACGGGAACGAAGTCTTTGGCCCGGGCCCGCACATCCGCCAGGAAGGCCTCGATGCTGTCCCGGGCCTCGGTGCCGCCGTCGAAGCCCTTCCAGAGCATCCGCATCCGCCCGGCCAGCTCGTAGCAGGCATCAATAGGCACGATGAAGTACTCCACGCCAGAGCGGCCGCGGCAGATCAGAACGGCCTCGACGTCATGCTCCGCCGCGCGCAGCAGCGGATGCGCCTCCGCCAGCCGGGCCCATGCCTGCAGGTCAAGGAGGCACTCGGTGGCACCGGCCGGGCTCGGGTAGAAGCCGCTCACCTCGCCGCGCTGCGAGCTGAACAGGAAGAAGGCCAGCCCGACCGGGATCTGCAGGTCGTCCCACTCCATCACGGACAGGGTTCGCGACGGGTCGCGGACATAGCGGTCAGGGACGCCGCGGTACCGCCCGCCGCCGGCACTGCCGTGGGTGAACAGGAGGTAGCACCCCCGGCACACGCACATCAGGCTGGACTGCTCCAGATCCGCCACGTGGCTGTGCGCCGGACCGACCTCCGTGGCACACATTTCGCAGCGTTCCTGCGCCGAGCCCGCCTCCGGCTCCCCTGCCCCTCGCGACCCAGCTTCCTGTGGCGCGCCTCGAGGCGGCACCCCCGCCGGGGCAGCCGGCGGGGGGGCCAGGAACCGGCGCAGTCCGGTCTGGCCGGTCACGATCGCATCGCCTCCTGGGGCGCCGGAATCGCCACCCGGACACCCTGGCTGTCGGCGAGCAACGGAAGCGGGTCGAGATGGGCAGTCGGATCGCCCAGGCCCTTCCCGGCCGCCCGCACGTCGTACGCGGCGCCGCACCTGGCGCAGTCCAGCCGCTCACCGGTCAGCGTGGCCTGCGCCAGCGAGGATCCGCAGGCGGGACAGGCGTCCCGGTAGGCGTACAGGGTCCCGCGGACAGAACACACGAGCACCGGCAGGCCACCGGCCACCGTCGCGAGCGGCCGTCCGTTGGGCGGCCCGATGTCCGGCAGGGTGACCCAGGCGGGATCGCCCGCGGTACCCGCCGTGGCCGGCCCGGCGCCGGCCACGGCGGGTGGCACCTCCCCGGGCCCGCCGGGCGGCCCGATGCCGATCTGGAGCAACGTCTCCCGGCCAGCCGGCTCGCTCACGCCCTCCACGACGACATCGGTGACCTCCGGCGCGGCCTCCTCGATAGCGCCCTGGATGGCCAGCCGCACCGTCACGGTGGACGATGGGCAGCCGTGGCAGCTGCCCTCAAGCCGCAGGTGCGCGACGCCATCGTCGGTCACGCCCAGGTATTCCACCCCGCCCGCATGTGAGCCGAGGTAGGGCCGGACCCCGTCCAGAGCGCGCTGGATCCGCGTGTCGAGATCCAGCGGATGCAGGTCGTGCAGCACCAGCAGGCTTTCCACCAGCGGGTCCGCCAGCAGCCGGTCGAGTACCGCCGCCCCTGCGTCGCCCGATTCGTGCAGCGCCGCCATGATGTGGCCGAGCCCGTCGCCATACAGGCCGAGCAGGACGCGGACCAGTTCCTCCGCAGCCGGGGCCGCGGCCGTGTTGCCGCTCGATCGCAAGGTACCGAGCAGTTCCTCGACCCGCGCCCCGACCTGCCGAACCTCGGGCATCCACGTCGCCTCTCCATCAGCCGATCAGGTCACGCCGCAGCGGATGGCTCAGGTGACCAGGATCGCTGCCATCGGCGTATGGATCTTCTCGAGCAGCTTGCCGTTACCGAGGGACATGTGCACGCCACACGGCAGGCAGGGGTCGAAACTGCGGACCGCCCGCATGATGTCGATGCCCTTGAAGTTGTCCGGCGAGTTCTCCTCGAAGATCGGGGTGTTCTGCACCGCGTCCTCGTAGGGGCCGGGGGTCCCGTAGCTGTCGCGCACGCTGGCGTTCCAGGGTGTCGGCGGGTACGGGTGGTAGTTCGCGATCTTCCCATCGCGGATCACCATGTGGTGCGACAGCACGCCGCGCACGGCCTCGGTGAATCCGCAGCTGTTGGCCTCGTCGGGGACGTCGAACGGCTCCCAGGTCTTGGTGTGCCCGGCCCGTACCTCGGCCAGGGCCTTCTCCATGAAGTGCAGCGCGGCCGCGGCCGCATAGGCCTGGAAGTAGGTGCGGGCCCGGTCCCGTTCGATCGCGTTCGACAGGGGCGCCCCAGCCTTGTCCACCGGGATCTTCCACTCGAACGTGACCTCGGGCCTGGTCACCGTTCGGGGCAGGTTGATCACCACGCTGTGGCCGGTGGACTTGACATAGCCGAAATCCACGAGCCCGCCCTGTGCCGTCGCCCATAGCCGGGCGATCGGGCCGCCGCCGGTGTCGGCGGCCAGGTAGTTGGTTCCGTCGAACCACCGCGGCGACATGACCCAGCTGTACTTGCTGTCGAAGTCACGCTTGGCCGGCCGCGGGATCGTGTGCTGGTTCCACGGGTGCCTGCGGTCCACCGGGTTGCCCAGCGGGTCGCGGGTCACGAACATCTCCTGGTCTTCCCAGTCCTCGTAGTAGGAGCTGCCGAGCAGGATGCGGATGCCGAGATTGATGTTGACGAGGTCGTTGGTGAGCAGTTGCCCGTCCCGGATGACGCCGGGGCTCACGAACATCTTCCGGCCCCAGTCGGTCATGTGGTCGTACCGGAAGTCGCAGTGCTCCGGGTCGTTCAGGCTGCCCCAGCAGACCATGTCGGCGCGGCGGCGGCCCACCTCCTCGTACCCGGGCATGGCCTCGTAGAAGAAGTCGAAGAGGTCGTCATGCATGGGCACGACGCGCTTCATGAACTCCACGTAGCGCATCAGCCGGGTGAGGTAGTCGGTGAACAGCTGGACGGTCGGGGTGGTGCCCACGCCGCCGGGGTAGAGGGTCGAGGGATGAACGTGCCGCCCCTCCATAAGGCAGAACATCTCCCGGGTGGACCGGCTGACCTGGAGCGCCTCGCGGTAGAACTCGCCTTCCAGCGGGTTGAGCGACCGCATGATGTCGCCGATGTACTTGTAGCCATGGTCGCCAGCGTGCGGCGCCTCGGTGCGGTTGGCCAGCTCGAGCACGCCCGGATTGGTCTCGCCCACCATCTTCGCGCAGAAGTCCACGCCGACCAGGTTCTCCTGGAAGATGTTGTGGTCAAACATGTACTCGGCGGCCTCACCCAGGTTGATGATCCACTCGGCGAGGTGCGGCGGGCGGACCCCGTAGGCCATGTTCTGGTTGTACACCGAGCACGTCGCGTGGTTGTCACCGCAGATACCGCAGATGCGGCTGGTGATGAAGTGCGCGTCGCGCGGGTCCTTGCCCTTCATGAAGATGCTGTAGCCGCGGAAAATGGACGAGGTGCTGAAACACTCGACCACCTTCTTCTGCTTGAAGTCGATTTTCGTGTAGATCCCTAGGCTCCCCACAATCCTGGTGATGGGATCCCAGTTCATCTCGACAATGCCGGTGTCGGAGGCCGTGGTCATGGCTTATCCCTCTCGCTGCTGTCGGGCGCCACTGCCCGCGGGCTGGCGCTGGGCCGTGTAGCCAGATGCTCGGTCACCAGGTCTTCTGATAGCCGGTAAGCAGGTCGTCGCCCTTCTTACGCCACTTGGGCTCCTCGTCGGCCGTCCTGGCCGTGAAGCCACGCAGCGAGCGGATCACCGTCCCGTAAAGCGTGCTCGCCGTCATCGACACCTTGGAACCCGGCGGCTCGTCCATGAACGGCATGAACTTGTCCGGGAAGCCGGGCATGGTGCAGGCGATGCAGATCCCGCCCACGTTGGGGCAGCCGCCGACCCCGTTGATCCAGCCGCGCTTCGGCACGTTGCACTTCACGACCGGGCCCCAGCAACCAAGCTTGACCAGGCACTTGGGTGAGCCGTACTCGTTGGCGAAGTCACCTTGCTCGTAGTAGCCGCCCCGGTCGCACCCTTCGTGGACGGTGGCGCCGAACAGCCACGTCGGCCGGAGTGCCTCGTCCAGGGGGATCATCGGGGCCTGCCCCGCGACCTGATAGAGCAAGTAGAGAATGGTCTCCGAGAGGTTGTCCGGGTGGGTCGGGCAGCCCGGGACGCAGACGATCGGCAGGCCGGCCTTGGACCGCCATTCCCAGCCGAGGTAGTCGGGGACCCCCATCGCCCCGGTTGGGTTCCCCGCCATGGCATGGATCCCGCCGTAGGTGGCGCAGGTGCCCGCGGCCAGGATCGCGGTGGCCTTCGGCGCGAGCCGGTCCAGCCATTCGTTGGTGGTCATCGGCTGGCCGGTGGCCGGGTTGTTCCCGAAACCGCACCAGTACCCCTCGTCTTTGATCGCTTCGTTCGGGATCGAGCCCTCGACGACGAGGACGAACGGATCAAGTTCGCCGCGGTCGGCCTTGTGCCACCATTCGATGAAGTTGTCCGCACCCTGCTCGGGGCCGCACTCGAAGTCGATCAGCGGCCAGTGAACCGCGACCTTGGGCAGCCCCGGGAGCGCGCCCAGGACGATTTCCTCGATGCTCGGCTGCGTGGCGGCGGTGAGCGCCACCGAATCGCCGTCACAGCCCAGTCCCCCGTTCATCCAGAGGATGTGGACGACTGGCTCGGCCGACTCGGCCGACGTGGTGTCGTTGGTCTGTTCGGCTGTGGCCATGGCTAGGCCACCTCCTCGCTGCGGTGTCGGCGGGATGGTGGTGCGTTGCGGCTGGATGCGTTGCGGCCGGATGCGTTGCGGCTGGATGCGTCGCGACCTGGAGGGAAGGTTCCTGGGGGAGGGGGCGCCGTAACGCGCCGGAGGTCCAACTGCCAGGCGGCCAGGTTCGTGGCGGGAGGCGGCCCGGAGCCTGGCCTCCCGGCGACGGCATACCCGCTGGTGACCAGCAGGTATCCGCCGCCTGGCGGGCCACTCTGACCGCCGGACGGCCCAACCATGGGAGCGCGGCAGCGCCGGAGAAACTGTTCATGGCAGGACCTGGCTGCATATGTGCAGACGCCGTCATGTTAAACCTGGCCACCAGGGGCGGCAAGACGAACCGTCAACTCAACGGACATAAATGTCCTGTTGGGCGACAGAGCTGGGATCACGGCTCGGCCTGGCGAGTCAATGCTGCCGACTTCGCCACAGAACTCCCACCAGGAACGCGGCCATCCCCCTTCGCGCGTACTCTGTGGTCAACCAGTCCGCTGATGACCGGAGCATGGGCCGGCCGCCCCGATGGCCGGAGGCAGGACAAGGGAGACGCCGGTGCCTGATCTGGCCGACGGGCATGGGGATTCGCCAATCGAGGTCGTCCCCGTGGTGGTTCTGTCCCAGACTTTTCCAGCGCGTCCGTCATGGATCCCCGAGATCCGCGATTTCGTCCGCCGCTGCCTGGCGGAATCGCCGCTGACTGAGCAGGGGAACCGTGAGGTCGGGGAGACCGTCTTCCGTGCCCTGCTGGACGCCGCCGGCCCCGAGGGCGCGATCCAGGTCTCGTTCCGGATCTTCCCCGAACATGTCGAGGTCGACGTCCTCCACTCCAATCAGCAGGTGACCACCGAACCGGTGACCACAGCGGCCCCGTCCGCCGCCAGCAAGACGGGAGTACGCACGCGCCCGGACACTTTCGCCGACTGGATGTCCAGCACGCTGCGCCGGGAGGGGCTCACCCAGGAGGCCGCCGCCCGCCAGCTCGGTGTGTCAGTCAAGACCGTCGGCCGCTGGGTCGGCGGCGAGACAGAACCGCGGCTCCGGGATCTGCGGCGGATCCAGGAACTCTTCGGTGAACTGCCCTTTCCCTAGCTGGCCCGAACTGGCCCGCTAGCTGGGCGCTCCCCCGGGCCGGGCGCTCCCCGGGCCGGGTGGCGCTCCCCGGCCGGGCCTATCGCGGGCCCCGCACCTCCCCCCGGGCCGGGCCTTTCCGCGGGTCCCCTGCATCTCCCCGGGGCCGGTTTTCCGCTGGCCAGCCCCGCCCTGCCTGGGCCGGCCGACCGCCGGTTCGGGGGGCCGGCCGACCGCCAGCAAGCCATCCCTGTCTGGTCCACTGGACGTCCCCCCACAAGTGTCCTAACGTGCTGCCATGGCGGTTCCCGCTGGACGCTACCGACTCGCCTCCGATGCCGGCCGGGTCGTGCTCCGCACCTCCCGGGATGGCCTGGCTGCGACGGCCGGCCATGACCTCACCATCGACGCGCCCCGGTGGTCCGGCGACCTGGTCGTCAAGGACGACGGCAGCCCGGTCTCCCTGGAGGTGCGTGTCGACGTGGGCGCGCTCACGGTGCGCGACGGCAGCGGCGGCCTCAAGCCACTGACCGACCGGGACCGCCGCGAGATCGGCGTGACCATGCGCCGCCTGCTCGACACGGGCCAGTACCCCGAGGCGGTGTTCGCCGCCACCCGGTTCGAGCCGAGCGGACACGGCGGCATGATCGAGGGAGACTTCACGCTGCACGGCGCGTCGCGGCCGCTGAGCCTGGAGGTCACCCAGACCGCCCCTGGCTCATTCAAGGCCACCGGCTCCGTCGTGCAGTCTGCCTATGGCATCAAGCCATACTCGGGATTTTTCGGAACGCTCAAAGTGCGGGACGCGGTCGTGGTCGAGGCCGAGGTCGAGCTGCCCGCGCCAGGAGATGCCTGAGATCGAGACTTCGCTGAGGAAGTGACCGAAGTAGTGCGGCCAACCATCGGAGACGACGACGTCGCCAGGCTGTTCGACGAACGGACCGCGGCGATCGAGGATCTTGCCGATCACGCGGGAACAGTGGCGGCGGCCTGTCACGCCATGGCCATGCGTTTCCACCAGGGCGGCAAGCTCGTGGTGTTCGGGATCGGCGCGGCGAGCACCGATGCCCTGCACGTGGCGGTGGAGTTCGTCCATCCGGTGATCGTCGGCAAGCGTGCCCTGCCTGCCATCTCGCTCACCGCGGACATCGCGACCGTCACCGGCCTCGCCGCCCGCGAGGGCATGGGCAGCATTTTCGCTCACCAGCTCCTTTACCTCGCCGGCCCGCCGACATCGCGCTCGGCATCGGCGCCGACGGAAACGACGACAGCGTCCTGCGTGGCCTGGTCTGCGCGCACGAGATGGGGATGCTCACGATCGGGCTGGTCGGCGGGGACGGCGGGGCGATCGGTCGCAGCGCCGCCGTCGATCATCTCCTCGTCGCGCGGTCAGCGGATCCCCGCATCGTCAAGGAGGTGCACGTGACCATGTACCACCTGCTGTGGGAACTGGTGCACGTGTTCTTCGAGCAACCGGGCGTGCTGGCCCCCGAGGTCGGCAGATGACCACACCATCGCCGGAAGCGCAATCCCCTGGTCAGTGCCTTGACGAGGTCTGCGTGACCTGCTCGGATACGGCCGTGGCCGTATCCGTCGTCCGGCTGCTGGCCAACGATCTCGCGCTGGTGGACACTGGGTCCGGGTCGGAAGAGGTCAGCGTCGCCCTGGTGACCGCGGCTGTGGGGGACACGATCCTGGTCCACGCGGGCGAGGCGATCGCGGTGGTGGCGAAATGACCCCGGCGGCCCCGCGGGACAGCCAGGCCAATGCGGCGGCGATGGAGTCGCTGTACCCGTTCCTCTACTCGGGCCAGACCGACCTCGACGCGGTGCTGGCGGAAGTGCGCCAGTTGACCGTGGCCAAGGCGCACGAGATCATCGAGCTGCGCCGGGTGGTGGCCGCCCGGGACGCCGGGCGGATGCGGTCCTGCGCTGAGGAGATGGCCAGCCGGTTCGTGGCGGGTGGCCGGCTGCTGGCCTTTGGCAACGGTGGCAGCGCGACCGACGCCCAGCAGCTGGCCACCCTGTTCCTCAACCCGGGCGGCAGCGACCCGCCGCTGCCCGCGTTCGGCCTGGCCAACGACACCGCGGTGGTCACCGCGCTGTGCAACGACGTGGGCGTCGCCGTCGTGTTCGCCCGGCAGATCGCCGCGTTCGGCGGCCGCCAGGACATCGCGGTGGCGCTGTCCACCAGCGGTAATTCCGAGAATTTGCTGCGTGGTCTGGACGAGGCGGCCCGGCGGGGCATGCTGACCGTGGGCATCGCCGGATACGACGGGGGGAAGATGTCCGAGCTTGATGGCCTGGATTACCTCTTTGTCGCCCCCTCGTCGTCGGTGCACAGGATCCAGGAAGCGCAGACCACGATCTACCACGCGCTGTGGCAGCTCACGCTGGCCGCCCTCGGCGACGGCGGGTGACCGGGATGACTGGCCGCACCCTGATCGCCTGTCTCGGCAACATCTTCCTCGGTGACGACGGTTTCGGGGTGGAGGTGGCCAAGCACCTCGCCGGGCAGGAACTGCCCGCCGGGGTCCGGGTCACCGACTACGGCATCCGTGGCATGCACCTGGCCTATGACCTGGCCGAGGGGTTCGAGACCACGATCCTGGTCGACTGTGTGCAGCGCGGCGACGAGCCAGGAACCGTCTATGTCATCGAGCCGGAGCCCGCGCCGCACCCCGCCACCCCCGTCTCGGCGGGCACCGCGGGCGGCGGGACCGGTGAAGATGCGGCCCTGGCCGCTATGAGCCTGTTCAATGCGCACGGGATGCAGCCGGATGTCGTGCTGGAGATGGCCGGGACGCTGGGCGCCGAGGCCGGCCGGGTGCTGGTGGTGGGCTGCGAGCCCGCGAGCCTGGAGGAGGGGATCGGGCTCAGCCAGCCAGTGGCCGCCGCCGTGGAGGAGGCGGCCCGCGCCGTCATCAGGCTGGTGACGGCCGGAGTGCCGCGGCCGGACGAGCCGGACAAGGAAGTCAACGCGGCGGACCCGTGGCCAGCAGCCGGCCCGGCTCAGCCACACCAAACAGGCCATGCGGCGGGGCCGCAGTCAGAAAGCACGGCTAGGGGATAGGGAAGCCCTCCGAGGAGCACGAAGGGGTGATCGCATGTGCCTTGGTATCCCAGGCGAGGTGATCGAATTCCTCCCTGACCAGCCAGATCTGGCCAGGGTGGACGTCAGCGGGGTTAAGCGGGTGATCAACGTCGGCCTGCTCGCCGACGACCCGCCTGAGCCCGGCGAATGGGTGCTCATTCACGTCGGCTTCGCGCTCTCCAAGATCGACGAGGGCGAAGCGGCGGCCGCCCTGGAGTTCCTGGAGGGGATCGGGCAGGCCTACGCGGACGAGCTCGCGGCACTAGCGGAATCACGGATCGAATAGGAGCGGCCCGTGAGCGTTATTCAGGACCGACTAGCCACCCGGGCCTTCAGGCCCGGGCGGAGCGGTCGGTGCAGGTGGCGCGGACGGGACGAGCACAGTTATCTGAATAACGAGAATTCGGATGAGGACACAGCCATGCGGTACGTCGATGAGTTCCGGGACGCCGACAAGGCGCACGCCCTGGCCGCGAAGATTGCGGCCCTGTGCGAGCCGGGGCGCCAGTACAAGCTGATGGAAGTGTGCGGCGGGCACACCCACACCATCTACAAGCACGGCCTCGAGGACTACCTCCCCGAGTCGGTCACGCTGGTGCACGGCCCGGGCTGCCCGGTGTGCGTCATCCCGATGGGACGGGTGGATGACGCCATCCACCTGGCCTCGCAGCCCGATGTCATCATGACCTCGTTCGGCGACATGATGCGGGTCCCGGGCAGCCAGGGATCGTTCTACGACGCCAAGGCGGCGGGCACCGATATCCGCATGGTGTACTCCCCGCTGGATTCACTGAAGGTCGCCAGGCAGAACCCGGACAAGCGGGTCGTCTTCATGGCGATTGGCATGGAGACCACCACGCCGTCCACCGCGATGACCGTGCTCCGCGCCGCGGCCGAGGGCCTCACCAACTTCTCGATCTTCTGCAACCACGTCACGATCATCCCGGCCATCAAGGCGATCCTGGACTCACCCGACCTGCGGCTGGATGGCTTCATCGGCCCCGGTCATGTGTCCACGGTGATCGGCTGCCGCCCGTACGAGTTCATCGCCCGGGAGTACGGCAAGCCGGTCGTTGTGGCGGGCTTCGAGCCGCTGGACATCCTGCAGTCCATATACATGCTGATGCAGCAGCTGTCCGAGGGCCGCTCGGAGGTGGAGAACCAGTACACCCGGGTGGTGCCGTGGGACGGCAACCTCGCCGCGCTGAAGGCGATCAACGAGGTAATGGAGCTCCGGCCGTACTTCGAATGGCGCGGCCTCGGCTTCATCTCGCACTCCGCGATGCGGGTGCGCCCGGCCTACTCCGCCTTCGACGCGGAACTGCTGTTCCAGGTCCCAGGCGTGCGGGTGGCCGACCCCAAGGCATGCCAGTGCGGTGAGGTACTCAAGGGCGTGCTCAAGCCGTGGGAATGCAAGGTGTTCGGCACCGCGTGCACGCCCGAGACACCCATCGGCACCTGCATGGTCTCACCCGAGGGCGCCTGTGCGGCCTACTACAACTTCGGCCGGATGAACCGTCACCGGGTGGTCGAGGTGAGCATCACATGACCGGCTGGGCGGACGAAGCCCTACGTGAGCATGAAGAACACACCGGGGCGGCCATGTCGCGGCCCACCACCGCGGCACCAGAACGCGAACAGCAGGTCCTCGACCGGATCGACCGGGCCCGCCGCCGCCGGCCGAGAGTCAGGGAAGAACGGATCACGATGTCTCACGGGGCCGGCGGCAAGGCCACCCGCACCCTGGTCGAGGCGATATTCCTGGATGCGTTCCGCAACCCGCTGCTCGAGCCGCTGGAAGATTCAGCCCAGCTGCACCTAAACGGATCGCGGGTGGCCCTCACGACGGATTCATACGTGGTCTCACCGCTGTTCTTCCCCGGCGGGAACATCGGCGACCTCGCGGTCAACGGGACCGTCAACGACCTCGCGGTATCCGGCGCCACCCCGCTGTACCTGTCGGCCGGCTTCATCCTGGAGGAAGGCTTCCCCGTTGCCGACCTGAACCGGATCGTCGCGTCCATGAAGGACGCCGCCGCGGTCGCTGGTGTTCAGGTGGTCACCGGCGACACCAAGGTGGTGCAGAAGGGCAAGGCGGACGGCTGCTACATCAACACCGCGGGGATCGGCGTGGTAGAACACGACGTGTCGCTGGGCGTGGCCACCGCCCGGCCCGGCGACGCGGTGATCGTGTCCGGGCCGATCGGTGACCACGGCGTGACGATCATGCTGGCCCGCGGCGAACTGGACATCGAGGCCGACCTCCTGTCCGACACGGCCGCGATGAACGGCATGATCGCTGACCTGCTCGCGGCCACCACCGGGGTCCGGGCCATGCGCGACGCCACCCGGGGCGGCGTGGCCACCATCCTCAACGAGGTGGCCGCGGCGGCCAACGTCAGCGTGGTGGTCACCGAGGACGCCATCCCGGTGCGCACCGAGGTGCGCGGCGCCTCGGAACTGCTCGGCATCGACCCCATGTACGTGGCCTGCGAGGGACGGCTCGTCGCGGTGGTGGACGGCGCCGTGGCGGAGACCGCGCTCGGCGCGCTGCGCGCCCACCCGCTCGGCGCTCAGGCCGCGATCATCGGCCACATCGCCGAGGAACCGCCGGGCATCGTCTTGCTGAAGACCGCGTTTGGCGGCACCCGGATCGTCGACCTGCTGGTCGGCGACCCTCTGCCGCGGATCTGCTGAGGCGCTGCTAGCCGATTCAGGAAAGGGCCCAGGTGCACGAACTAGCGATCACCGAGGGCGTCGTGGACGCTGTGACACAGCGGCTGCCCGACGCCAGGATCAACTGTGTCCACCTGGAGATCGGCGCGATGTCCGGGGTGGTCGCGGACTCCGTCCTGTTCTGCTTCGACCTGGTCACCCACGGAACGAACCTGGAGGGTGCCCGGCTGGAGATCAGCGAGCGGCCGGCTCGCTGCCGGTGCCGGGATTGCGGGGCACAGTTCGAGCCGGACGGCCCGATCGCGCTCTGCGCCTGCGGCAGCGCCGACGTGGCCATCCTGGCCGGGACCGAGCTGCGGATCATGTCCGTGGAGGTGGCCTGAGATGTGCGCAACGTGCGGTTGCGAGGACGGAGCGGGGGTCCGGGTGCAACGCCCCGGCACCCCCGCTGCTGGCGTCCGTACTCATGACGACCACGACGACCATCACGATGGCCATGTTCACTCCCGCGACGGCGGCGCCTCCCGGACCGTCATGCTGCAACAGAAGATACTGGCCAAGAACGACCGGCTGGCCGAGGGCAACCGCGCCTGGCTGGAGGAACGGGGCATCCTCGCGGTCAACCTGATGAGCTCGCCGGGGGCCGGCAAGACCACCCTGCTGGAGCGCACAGCCCGGGAAGCGGGTGCCGAACTCGGCCTCGCCGTCATCGAGGGGGACCAGGAGACAACCCTCGACGCCGGGCGCATCGAATCCGCGGGCGCCGCCGTGGTGCAGATCAACACCGGCGCTGGGTGCCATCTCGATGCCGCCATGGTGGCCCAGGGGCTGCACGTCCTGAACCCACGGCCGGGATCCGTTTTGGTCATAGAAAACGTGGGCAACCTGGTCTGCCCCGCGCTCTTCGACCTCGGCGAGCAGGCCCGGGTGGTGATCGCCTCGGTGACCGAGGGCGCCGACAAGCCGCTGAAGTACCCGCAGATGTTCCGGGCCGCGGATCTGGTCCTGCTCAGCAAAGTGGACCTGCTTCCCTACCTGGACTTCGACACCGCCCGGTACGCCGCCGACCTGAAGCGGGTGAGCCCCCGCGCGCAGATCCTGCCGGTGTCCGCCACCACCGGCGAGGGCATCTCCACCTGGTACGACTGGCTCCGCCAGCGCACCCTCCCATCCCGCTGACCCCGAGCCGAACCACCGTGCTCATCGCGCCCGCGGCGAGTCCCGCGGTCGCCCAGCTGCTAGCCGCGTTGACCGCTGCCCAGCTGGCTGGCCGGTCCGCCGGCGGGGCCGGCACGGCGCCGGGGGTCCGCGTGGTCAGCGTGGTGCCGGCGGACGCTCATGACCCGGAGGGCATCGGGCTGGACTCGTCGTTGCTGCCCCTGGTCATCGTCGGCGCTATCGCCGGCCTGGTCATCTGGGCGGCCGGTGGAACAGGACTTCGCCGGATCGCGGCACTGCTCGTCGCGGCCACCCTGGCCGGGCTGGTGGCCATCGGGATCGTGGAGGGCTGGCTCGGCATCATCCCAGGTCCCTGGGCTCTCAACGCGGCCGTGCTGAGCCTGACGGTACTGGCCATCGCCGCGGCCGTCACCGGGCTCGGGACACTGCTGGGGCGGCCGGGCGTCGTGCTGGGCGTGGTCACGATGGTGTTCGTCGGCAACCCCTTCTCCGGCATCTCCTCCGCGCCGGAACTGCT
>CAWGIW010000005.1:0-644737 GCA_963822825.1 uncultured Actinomycetes bacterium
AAGCGCTGCGCCCAGCGCTGTCCTCGCCAGCGCATACCAGGGCGACTGGGGATCGCTCTCCAGCTCGACCGCTACGCGTGCCGAGTCCCGCATCGCCTCGATCCCGTCGAAACCGAAGCTGCCCCGCAGCAGCGCGGCTGAGGACTTCAGCGACCCGATGCCATCAGGAAGCGGGCCGTCATCGTCGGCTGACTCGACGACCGGGAGCCAGCGCCGCAAGGACTCCGGGTCACCGGCGATGACCGCGCACCACGCAGCGCAGTGCGCCGCCACCGGGTCAGCGCCGATCTGGTCATCCCCGAGCCAGCGCAACCAGCCGCGCACCGTGCTGATCCGGCCGATGTCCATGTAGGCGGGCCAGTGACGCGCGATGAGCTCGACGGCCGCGGCGACGTCCCCGGCGGCCAGCGCGTGATCGATCGCCTCCTCCACCGAGCCGTACTGCAGGTGCCAGGCGCTCGCTTGCTGATGCAGGGCGGGCACGATGGCGGGCTCGGTCCTGGCGAGCTCGCCGCGAAGCACTTCTGCAAACAGATGGTGATAGCGGTACCACTGCCGGTTGTCGTCAAGTGGCACGAGGAAAAGGTTGTCACGCTCCACCAGGTCGATGATCTCCGCCGCGTTGGCTGACCCGGTGACGGCATCGCACAGCGGCGCGCAGAACCGGCCCAGAACGGCAGTCCGCCTCAGGAACTGCCGGATGTGGGCGGGCTGGCGGCTGAGGACCTCCTCAGCCAGGAAGTTGAACAATGAACCGGTTGTCGCCGGTGAACTGGCGAACGAAGGCCCTGGGCGACTGGTGACCGCGAAGAGAAAGTGCCGCGAGGTGCAGACCGGCGGGCCATCCTTCAGTCCGTTCGACGAGATCGGCCACGTCGGGTGCGCTGAGATCGACGGCAGCAACCGTGCGCACCAACGCAGCTGCTTGTGCCGGCGCGAACCGCAGCTCAGGCGCCCGGACCTCGGCCATCTCCCCGGCCGCCCGCAACCGGGCCAGCGGCAGCGGCGGGTCAGCCCGGGTCACCAGCACGAGCTGGACAGCGTCCGGGAGGTGCGCCAGGAAGAAGGCGACCTGGTCGTGGCAGCTGGGCTCGCTGATCACGTGATAGTCATCCAGCACGACAACAACCGGCGCCCGCAGCCCGGCCAGCTCGTTGACCAGGTCCGGCAGCACCCTTCCTAAGATGTCTGGCACCTGGGCCCGAAGCGCCCGCAGCGTGTCTCCGCCACCGAACCCCGGGCAGGCCCGCTGCACCGCGGACACGACATGCAACCACAGCCTGGCCGGATCATCATCGCCACGATCGAGCGAGATCCAGGCGAACGGCCGGTCGTCGAGCATGCTGGCCCGCCACTGCGCCACCACCGTGGTCTTGCCGAAGCCCGCCGGCGCCTCGACGAGCACGAGCCTGGAGGCCGCATAACCCGACCAGACAGCCGACGAGTTCCTCGCGCTCCACCCACTCCTTACGCACCGCAGGAGCATGCAGCTTCGTCTCGATGAGCGCACCGGCACCCGCCCGCTCCGGTAGCGAGGGAGCAACCCCGGCCCGGAAGATTCAGCCAGAACGCCAGTCGCAGAAAGGTCCTGTTCCCCGCGCGCTGGCGTCAAAGTCTCCCCGGAGAACAAGTTCTCCCCCGGCCCACGCGCCTGCTGGGCCGACGCCGAGACAACACCCGGATGGCTGACCGCAGAATCATCGGCAACGGCGCGCAGATCTGCACTCTCACTTATCCCCTGGCAGCAGATTCCAGCACTGCCCGGGGTCTGGAGCAGCGCCTATATGTCCACTTGCAACTATCGCACAGCGGCTCTTGACCTCACAATCAACCGCGTCGCACCGCCGAGCCCGCCCGGGCCTAGCCGGATACGCGGTTGTGTGTCAGAGTGCCGGCATGCCCTCCGAGGTGAGCACCACACACGGCAAGGTACGAGGTCAGGAGCACAACGGGGTGACGAGATTCCTCGGCATCCCGTACGCGGCGAGCCCGACCGGAGCACTCCGCTTCCGTGCCCCCGCGCCTCCCCCGGCATGGGATGGAATCCTGGAGGCCGACGCCTTCAGCGCGACCCCGCCGAAGCCCGACTATTCGGCTCCCTTCGATGTTCTGCTGGCTGAGCCGAACGTTCCGGGCGATGACTGGCTGACCGTCAATGTGTGGATGCCCGGCGGCTCCGGCCTGCCGGTCATGGTCTGGATCCACGGTGGTTCATTCAGCAACGGCAATTCGGCCATCCCCACGTACGACGGGCACACCTTCGCCCGCGATGGCGTGGTCCTGGTATCCATCAACTACCGGCTGGGAGTCGATGGCTTCGCGTTCCTGCCGGATGCGCCCGCTAATCGCGGCCTGCTCGACCAGATAGCAGCCCTCGAATGGGTGCGTGACAACATCGCCAACTTCGGCGGCGACCCAGCCAACGTCACGATCTTCGGCGAATCCGCCGGCGCCATGAGCATCACGACTCTGCTGTCGATCCCGCGGGCTCACGGGCTCTTCGCCAAGGCGATCACCCAGAGCGGCGCCGCCCAGGCCGCCGCCAGCCCGGCGGATGCCTCCCTCGTCACGGCGGAACTGGGGCTCGCAATCAGCCTGGAGGCGACGGCGGCGAACCTGGCCGACATCCCCCTGCCGAAACTCATCGAAGCTCAGGCGGCGGTCAGGGACGCGCTGGCCGCACAGCCCGATCCGGCGCGCTTCGGTGCGAGCATCGTGCTGAGCTCGATGGCATTCATCCCCGTCATCGACGGTGACCTGGTTCCGGCCCATCCGATGGCGGCCATCGCCGCGGGCGCAGGCGCCGATGTCCCGCTGCTGACCGGAACCAACACCGATGAATACCGGCTTTTCCTGGTCCCGACCGGCATGGCCGCCTTGATCACCGATGATGTCCTGGCCAGCCTGCTCACGGTGCTGGGCATCACCCCGCCAGTGGCCGAGCTCTACCGGTCCAACCGCGGCGCCGCGACTCCTGGCGACCTCCTCGGAGCGCTGCTGACCGACATGTTCTTCCGCCTGCCGGCGCTCGCGATAGCCGAGGCGAGACTCGGTGGGCCCGCCCCGACGTACGTCTACGAGTTCGCCTGGCCGAGCCCGATCGGCGGCCTGGGTTGCTGCCACTCGCTGGAGATACCGTTCGTGTTCGACAACCTCGCGGCCAGCGGGGCCGAACTCGTCATCGGGCCGGACCGCCCGTACCACCTGGCCAGCCAGATGCACGAAGCATGGATCGGCTTCGCCCGCAAGGGGGATCCCGGCTGGCGTGCCTTCGACAAAGACTTCCCGGTCCGGGTATTCGCGGACGCCGACAGCGCGGTCGAACTGGATCCGCGGGGGGACGAGCGCAAGGTCTGGTCGGACACCGGCGGTCACCCGGCTGGGTGAACAGCACCCTGCTCATCTGGGTCTACGACCTCACCGCTGGACCTGGACCTGGCCCGCCCGCCCACCGTCCTCGTGCCGGCGCTGCGGCCCGCGCCCAGCGTGCCGTCGGGTTCGCGCCAGTGAGGCTCGGCTGTAGAGCCAGACGCCGAAGGCATCGCCGGGCCGCCCGCCCAGGCTCTTCCCGTCGGCCCACAGGTAGCTGCGGCCCGCGATCAGGATCCCGTTCGGGGGGGCGAACCCGTTGCTGGTGGCGGCCACCGGGTTCAGGGCCCACGGGCCTTCGAAGGTGCCCTGCGCGCCGCTCAGCGTGGTGAACCTCCCCCGGAGGAACTGGGCCAGCCGGGTGCTGGCCGCCGGAACGGCGAGCGCCGGCGACGCGTCCGTGTCGGACCAGTCGGTCAGGGCCTGGGCGGCCGTGTACACCGGGCCGTTCACCGCGACTGTGTCCTTGAACGTCCTCCCGCCGGGCAGGGCCGTGACGAAGTGCAGTGAGTTCCCGGCCGCGGACAGGTAGATGCTGACGAAGATCCCGCCCCTCCTCAGCTGGGTCGAGATGGCCCGCGTGATGAAGACCGGGGCGGCCAGCGACGGCTGCTGGACGTCGAGAAACGTGTCCCAGCCCGTTGGGCTCGTGACATCGGGCTCGATACCAGCCCGGGCGTAGTCGCTGGTGTCCTGGGTGGAGGCGTCCAGCGCTACGTACACCATCGGATCGACCGCCGGGCCGGCTGTGTGCTTCGGGACGGCGATCAGCGCCTGCACGAACCGGAAGTCCCGGCCGCTGGCCTGATAGCCCGACTGTGCACATGGCGGCGGGGTAGCGGGCTGGTCACTGGTTTCCCGGCGCAACGGGCCGCCGCCGAACCCGTAGCAGTTCGCGGTCGTGTAGATGGGCCGCCCGCCGGATGGCGGGCCGGTCAGCGGGGATATCCGCGCAACGGCCGCCACGGTGGCCGCGTCGGCCGCAGTGGCGGCGGCTGCGGCCAGGATGACGGTGGCGCTGGCCGCCGTGGCGGCGAAGAGCGTCCGGGTGATGCCTCTGCGCATCGCCGGCCTCCTCATGTACTACCGGGAATGACCTGCTGGTGGTGCGATGCTGCCCGGACCGTTCCCGGCCCGGGCAGCATCATCGTGCGCGAGAACTAATCAGACGTGGCGGAGCCAGACTCCGAACGCGTCACTCGAATACCCGGACGTGCTGCTCCATAGGTAACCGGGTGAGGTGACGGCCGCCGTGGCCGAGGTCCCGTCCAAGGTGGCCTCGATCTTGGTGGTAATCCACTTGCCGGTGAACGTGCCCTTGGTGCCGTTCCAGGTCGTGAACCGGCCCGCTTCGATCTGGGTGAGTGCGGACGTAGGCGCGTTTAGCAGAGTCGGCTGCCAGGGCTGCGTCACCGCGGCGGTCCCAATGGCATTCCAGTCCGCGACCGCCTGCGCGTCCGTGTACGTCGGGCCGGTCACCGGGAACGTGGTCTTGTACGTGGCCCCGGGTGTAACGGTTGTGACCCCGCCACTGACCAGGGTCGTGGAAGGCGTCTTGATCGTGGTGTGCACCGAGTTGCCTGTCGTCGCCAGGAAGGCGCTGACGAAGATCCCCTGTCCCTCCATCGCGACCGGGACCGCGACCGGTGTGAAGGTATTGGTCGAGGCCCCATTGGGCTCGACAACCGTCGCGAACACCTTCCAACCGCTGGGATCGGATGCCGGTGTCGTGCAGGCGCCAGCGGTCACGACGGTGCAGAGGGGCTCAATGCCCACCCGGACATAGTCGAAAACGGTCCCGGTGTCGTCGAGGGTCACGTAGATCTGTGGATCCGGTTCGGTGGTCCCCACGACGCCGTTGAGCATACCGATGTGGCTCGGCACCACGATCGAGGCCTGCGCGTAGCGGAAGAGCCGGTTGCTGGCATCGTACCCGGCCATGGCGCAGTCGTTGGCGGGGGAGGCTGATGACGTGGTGGCGCAGTTCGCGTTGGTCACGATCGGCGGATTGCTGGTCGCGCCAGCGCCGCCAGCGGCCATGAAGCTCAGGCTTATGACGGAAGCGCTCGCCGCGGTGGCGGTGAGGAGCGTCCTATTGATGCGTCTACGCATCGGTTGGTCCTTCCTTTAGATTGCCGGGCCGGGGGCGAACTTCTGGTTACTGAGGCGGTACTGCTCGAACCGGTCCCGTGCGTGCTCCGTGCTGATTTGCGCTTCGCGCTGTCCCCCGCCCCAACTGGTTCTAGTTGACCTTACCACGTGTAGTCATAAAACTACTCTCCGCAACAAGAAGCATTTCACAGGGGGGGTCGGACGCAATTCAGGCGCCCAGTTGTTGATCTTCACCCGGGCCGATTCGCCCATGTGGGGTTGAGAAACGCCCATCATGCGAATTCCCGCCCGTCTCAGCGAGGCCGGCTATATTTCGCCGCCGCAATCTCGCCGGTGACTCGGTGGAGTCAGCGCTGACCGGGTCTCGCCGGGACGGTGCGGCCTTTCCACTCGCCGCCGCGGCCCGCGTGGTGGCGCCGCCCGGAATCAACGGTCATCGCCGCATAAAACAGGGCGATCACCGGCAAGCCGGGCGCGCGCAGCGGCGACAGCCGGTAGAGCCGCAGGACCGGCAGGTAGGTCGCCGCCATGATGGCCCACCCGGCCACGGCCGGCCGCGGCACACCACACAGCCGCCCCAGCACCCGCCGCACCCGCACCCGCCGCCGCGCCACCGCTGGCGGCCAGGCCGATCAGGCCGACGATCGCCCCGGCGGGCGGCACCGCGTAGAGCCACAGCAGGCCGACGACGGTCGCCGCGAGCAGCACCGGCGAGTAGCGCAGCTGGGTGTACGCACTCCGCGCGACCATGTCCCACAGGTCAGCAAGCCGCGGGTACGGCAGGCGACTGAGCACGTCGCTGGTGAATCCCAGCCAGCAGCGGGCCCGCGCAGGCGGCCGCTTCAGCAGCCGCCCCAGCGCGACGTCATCGATGCGCGCGGCCCGGATGCGCTCCAGGCCGCCCGCGGCGGCGAGCACCTCGCGGCGCACCAGCATGCATCCGCCGGCCGCGGCCGCGGTGCGGCCGCCTGGACGGTTGACCCAGCGGAACGGGTAAAGCTGGGCGAAGAAATAGACGAACGCCGGGACGATGAGACGCTCCCAGCCGGTGTCCGCGCGCAACAGCGCCATCTGGGAGACCAGGGCGCGGCGGTCCGCCTGGGCGGCCCGCACCAGCGCGGTCAGGGCCCCCGTGGTGAAGGCGATGTCCGCGTCGGTGAACAGCAGGAAGTCGCACGCCCCGGCGGCCTCGGCGCCTTGCGCCATGGCCCACACCTTGCCCGCCCAGCCCGGCGGCAGCGGACGGCTCGCCACCACCCGCAGCGCCCGGCCAGCGCCCGGCTCCCGGCCAGCGCCCGGTCCCCGGCCCAGAGCGGTAGCGACCGCGGCAGTACCGTCGGTGCTGCCGTCGTCCACCACCACGACCGAGAACTCGCCGGGATAATCCTGGGCCAGCAGCAACGGCAGGGTGAGCGGCAGCACCGCCGCTTCGTTCCGCGCCGGGACGACCGCCACGACGTCGGGCCACCGCTCCGGGTCGGCGCCTCCGCCAGGCAAGCGCTGATCCGTGCGCCAGTATCCGCCGTGCCAGATCAGCAAGTACGCCCACGCGACCGCGGCGAGCACACTGACACCTGCGAGAATCGGCACCCGCACAGCCTGGCATACCGGACATCCAGGCAGTACAGCGAAGATGATCACGCGGTGGCAGGCAGGCCGGTGGGGTCACGCCACGTCGAGGCGTTGGACAGGCTGGCCAGTGATCTCGGCGATGACATCGAAGCCTGTGTCGAGATGCAGGACGGTGAGCCCGGCGAGTTCCGCGGTCGCGGCGATGATCAGGTCAGGTACGGAGGGGGCCCGGTGCCGCCCCTGGTCCGCCAGCAAGGTCAGGACCTCAACTGACCTGTCCTCAATGGTCGGGGTCAGGTACTCGACCGGCATCGCCGACAGCGGTGGCTGCGCCAGCCCGGCCCGCAGGTCCGGTCCTGATCTGGCCGAATAGCCAACCTCCAGGCGGGTGACGGTGGTGATGCGCACGAGGCCGCGCTCTATCCGGGCGGCCCACTCAGCGGCGTCCCGGCTGACGGCCAGCCGCACCAGCGCCGACTTGTCGATCAGCCACGACGTCACCGCCAGGCCTGTGCCATCACGTCCGGATCGGCCAGGTCGCCGAAAACATCAGCGAACCGCGCCAGGTCCTGAACGCGGACCGGGGAGCCAGACGTCACGGCATCCTGGGCGAGGCGGCGGCGTACGTATTCACTGCGCGACAGGCCAAGACGCCCCGCATGCGCATCCAGCGCTGTGATCACGTCGTCGGGAACGTCACGGATCAGCATGTCTGTCATGCGCCCACCTCCTCGTGCTATCCCATGATAGCGCGCCGGTCGCCGACCAGGGCCTGGCGACCGCGGGCGGGCTAGTCCCAACCCCCTAGCCCCGCGACTGACCGTCCTGCTGCGTACCCTGCGGCAGCCGCGCCACCGCGGCGGCGGTGGCCTCCGGCCCGGCGGCGAGGTTCTTCTTGATGGAATCGAGGATCGTCAGCCCCTGGCCGACCAAGCCGGCCGCGATCTCGCTGAGGCCGTCGGCCCCGTTCAGGACGTTGACATTCGCCCCGGCCAGGCCGGCCGCCGCTTCCCTGACGATCTGCGGGAGCTGGTCGATGAGCGTCCGGTCCAGTGCGACCCGGTCGTTCGAGGCCGCCGCCTCGGCCAGGATGCGCATCCGCTCGGCGTCGGCCTTGGCCAGGACGCGGACCTTCTCCGCTTCCGCCTCGGCCGGCCTGATCACCTCCGCGACGAGCTGGCGCTGGCGCAGTTCGGACTGGCGCTGGGCCAGCTCGGACTGGGCCGCGATGACGCCCATCTGGGACTGCGCCTGCATCAGCGGCCCAGCCTGCGCCGCCTCGGCCTGGGCCTTGTCGATTTCGGCCTTGTACTGCGCCTGCACGACCGCCGTCTTCCGCGCGTACTCAGCCTGCTGGCGCTGCGACTCCTGCTGCGCCTGGGCGGACGCCTGGTTGGCCTGCGCCTGCGCGATCTGGGCCTGCCGCTGAATGGCGGCGTTGTGCGGGGCGGCCATCGCATCGATATAGCCGGAGTTCAAGTCGTCGATGGACTGGATCTGCAGCGAGTCAACGGTCAGGCCAATCTTTACCATCTCCGCCTTGGACCCGTCGAGCACCTCGCTGGCCAGCTTCTGCCGCTCGGTCACGATCTCCTCGACCGTCATCGAGCCGATGATCGACCGCAGGTGACCGGCGAAAATCCGGCCGGTCAGCGTGGACATCTGATCCTGGTCGGAGAGGAAGCGCTGGCCCGCGTTGACGATGCTCTCCTCGTCGTTGCCGACCTTGAACGCGATAACTGAGCGGACATTCAGCGAGATGCCCTGCTTGGTGACGCAGGTCTCGGCGACCTCCGCCTCTTCCATGGCCAGGGTCAGGTAGCGGACCTTGCGGAAGAAGGGGAGCACGAAGGCGCCATGCCCGGTGACGACCCGGAACGGCGCGCCATTCTTGCCGTGCCGTCCCCCTGAAATCAGCATGGCCTCGTCAGGTGCGGGGACACGGTAACCGAACATGTACTTGCTCCTTAACCGGCATTGTCAGGAAAGGGGTCGAGCGGGTCCGTCCACTCACTGACGTCCACCGCCCGGGTACCGCGGGACTCGATGACCAGCACCGTCGAGCCCTTGGGGATCGGCTCAACGGACCAGGCGATATAGCACTCCCGGCCGCCCCGGACCGTGACCAGGACTTCCCCCGGACCGTCTGGGCCGCGCGTGGCCACGGTGAGAACCCCAATAAGGCCGATCAGCGAGACATCCCCAGGCACCGCCACTTACACCTCATAACACCCCGAATATGGCTCAACACTATCCCCCCTTGGACCGTCTGCGGATCCCGCCCTTACGGCCAGAACATCCCCCATCCTCGCGCCGCGAAGCAGCGGGGCCGGGGGCCCGGCCGCGCAAGCGCGAACGGCACCGGTGCTGCTTTGGGGTCGTTGGGACGACACCGGTGCGCCATTGGTGTCGTTCGCCGGGGAGGTGGGGGAGGTGGGGCGGTGGCTGCGCACCGGGTGGGGGCATCATGCACCGGGCCCGTCGTCACGTTCACGTCCTGGCCGGGTCACCGCGGTGGCCTGGTCGGGCTCATCCATTCCGCCCGGCCAGGGATCCGCCCGGCCAGGGATCCGCCCGGCCAGGGATCCGCCCGGCCAGAGATCCGCCCGGCCAGGGATGCCCGGGCCAGGGATGCCCGGGCCAGGGATGCCCGGGCCAGGGATGCCCGGCCAGGGGATCCGCCGGCCAGGGATGGCCAGCCAGGGGATCCGCCGGCCAGGGATGCTGGGCTGGAATAGCGCGGCCGGGCGTCGTGTTCTACCCATCGCTGGTGTGTTGTGTCCCCCGGGCCTCAACTCATCTGCCTTCGCGGAATACCGTCCGGCTGGAGCCGCGTTGTGCCACTCGCCGAGAGGCGACCGCACACCAGCACCCTTGATGACGCCCCCGCGAGCTGTGCTCCGGGGGCGTCGTCAGTCAACCGGTCGGCCCAATCGGCGCGGCCCAGCAACGCGCTCGCGCAGTAGCTCAAGGGCAGCTAACGATATGGCCATGAGCACTGTGCTGGTTCTACTGTGCTGGTGACAGGTTCTTCCGGCGCTGGGAAGACCTCGGCCGCGGCCGCGCTGGCCGGCCAGGGACTGGCATCCGTCGACGCCGATGATGATCCGGTGCTCTCGCGGTTCGTCGACGCCTCTGGTGCTGTGGTGCGGTGCCCGGCGACTCCCGGCTTCGCCTGGCTCGCCGGGCATCACTGGACATGGAATCCGGCCCGCCTGGACGAGCTGATCTCAGCCACGGGGCCATCCACGATTTTCGTCTGCGGCAACGCCGCCAACGAGACAGACCTCGCCGATCGTTTCACGCACGTGCTCCTCCTGGAGATCGACGAGCACACGATGCTGGCGCGGCTCGACGCCCCGGCCGGGACAACGATTTCGGCCGCATCGGGGACACCCGCGAGCAACCGCGCCGCTGGCGCCGGGCTACCCAGGCCCGCATGCGGGCCTTCGGGGCAGTTCCCATCGACGCCAGGGAACCCCTCGACCAGGCGCGATACGCCAGCCAGGGCGATCCTGCGGTCGAGCGCGTGGCCGGTAGGCCCGGCCCCGACGATGATCGCCCTGTCCCGGGCGCCGTGAGTCCTCTCCGGTCCCAGCCCCGGCCCGGCGCCAAGGCAGGACTTCCGGCTAACCAGCCGAACAAACGTGGCCGATGGGCATAAGTTATGCATATACAACGGAAAGGTTCCCGCAGGCCCGACAAGATCGCACGAGGTGATATCGGGTACCGTGGTTGAGATCACCGCTCTGCTGTCAAACACCTCTGTGCGGACACTGATCCTGGGAATCGATCAATCCGGACGGATAGTTCAGCACGACCGCAATGCGCCCGAGGTGCTCGAGCACGACAGTGAGAACCTGGCGGGCACGCCATTGTCGGAGCTGGTCGTCGGGCCCACCGGGCCGGGCTCCCCGCTGGGAGGGCTGCTGGAGGCGGCCCGGGCGGGCCGGGAGGCCACCGCGGTGCTGGCCGTGCGGGTGCGCCGGACCGGTCCCCTCGAAGCGGTGACCAGCGTGCAGCCCATGCAGGGTGACGATACGGCCCTGGCCTCGCTGGTGATCCTGCGCATGCCGCCGCCGGGCGACGAGCGGTTCGTCGATCCCGCGCTCATGCGGCACGCGCTGCTCGACGACACCTTCCGCCGGCTCGGCTCGACACTGGACCTCGACCAGATGGCGCGCGGCCTGATCGGGATCGTGGTCCCGCACTTCTGTAACGCGGCTGGGCTGCTGGTGCTGGAAAGCCTGGCGGCGATCGACGACTACCCCGCGCATCTGCCGGACGGGTCCAAGCTGCTCCGGCGCATCGCGGTCGCCACCGACGACGGCGATCCATCCTGGGACGCGGCGTTCCCCACCGGGGAGGTGCTCCTCTATCCCCCCGGCACCCCCTACGTGCTGTGCATGGACACCGCCAAGCCCATCCGGGAGGCCAAGCTGGACGGGGACCGCGCCTTCAGCATCGCGGAGTCGTGGCTGCACCGGCCGGTCGGCAAGCTGTTCACCGGCACATCCATGCTGCTGCTCCCGCTGACCACGAGGGAGAGCGCGCTCGGCTTCTTCGTCTGCACGCGCAAGGTCGGGTTCCGGCAGTTCGACGACTACGACGCCGAGATCGGTATGGAGTTCGCCTCCCGCGCGGCGATCTTCATCGACAACGCCCGCCGGTACAACCGGGAGCGGACCACCGCCCTCACCCTTCAGCGCAGCCTGCTCCCCACGGGCCTGTCCGCGCCACCCTCGGTCGAGGTCAGGTACCGGTACCTGCCTGGCAGCGAGCTCGTCGAGGTCGGCGGCGACTGGTACGAGTCCATCGAGCTGCCCGGGGCACGGGTGGCACTCGTGGTCGGGGACGTGGCCGGGCACGGGGTGCGGGCCGCCGTCACCATGGGGCAGCTGCGCACCGCGATCCAGACCCTGGCCATGCTGGAGCTGACGCCGGCCGAGTCGTTGCAGCAGCTCAACGAGCTCATGGTGTCGCTCGGCGTCTCTGAACCACACTTCGCCACCTGCGCCTACGCCCTGTACGACGCGGTCACGGGGACCTGCGAGGTGGCCTCGGCCGGCCACCTGCCGCCGCTGCTCGTGCGGCCCGGTGGCAGCAGCGAGTTCCTCGACGCCTCCCCGGCGCCCCCTCTCGGGGTTGGCGAGGGACCGATCCAGAGCCGGGTCTACGAGATCGACGATGGAAGCCTGCTCGTGCTCTACACCGACGGGCTGGTGGAGGACCGCAACCGGGACATCGACGACGGGCTCTCGCATTTGCAGGAGATATTCGGTCCCGAAGCGACGTCGAGTTCCCTGGACGATCTGTGCCGGTCCGCGATGGCCGGGGTGTTCGCCCACCACCAGCGGGACGACATCGCGCTCCTGATCGCGCGGCTGAGCCGGATCGCCCCGGACCATCACATCTGCTGGACCCTGCCGCACGAGCTGGTCTCGGCCCGGCGAGCACGGGCGCTGGTCCGCGACCCGCTGGAGCGCTGGAAGCTGAAGGATCTGCTGCCCACGACCGAGCTGCTCGTGTCGGAACTGGTCACCAACGCCATCCGGTACGCCGAGGGCGATGTCACGCTGCGCCTGGTCCTGGCGCGCACCTTGGTCTGCGAGGTGCTGGACAGCTCCGCTGCCCTGCCGCGGCACCGCCACGCCGCCCGCGACGACGAGCATGGCCGGGGGCTGCAGGTGGTCAGCCAGCTGGCGCAGCGCTGGGGGGCGCGGTGCACACCGGAGGGCAAGATCGTCTGGTGCGAGCAGGCCGTCCCCCCGGCCGTCTTAGCGGCGGCCGGGGCGCCTGGCTCACTCGGCGGCCCGCCTGATGTCCTGCTTGATGGACAGTCGCCCGTTGCGCATGACACCGACCCGCTGGGCCCGGCGGGCGACCGAACTGTCGTGCGTGACGAGGACGAGGGTCAGTCCGCGCTCGCGCCAGAGCCTCTCTAGCAGGGAGATGAGCTCGTCCCTGGTGTCTTCGTCGAGGTTGCCGGTGGGCTCGTCGGCCAGCAGCACCTTGGGCTCCTTCACCAGGGCCCGGGCGATCGCCACCCGCTGCTGCTGACCGCCGGACAGTTCCGAGGGCAGGTGCCGCGCCCGGTCGCCGAGCCCGACCGACTCCAGCGCCGCCATGGCCCGCGCCCGGCGCTCGTTCGCCCCGACTGCCAGCGGCACCAGCGCGACCTCGACGTTCTCCTGCGCGCTCAGCGTCGGAATCAGGTTGAAGGTCTGGAAGATGAAGCCGATGGAAGCGGCGCGGACTTTGGTGACCTGGCTCTCCCGCAGGGCGGCCAGGTCCTGGCCATCGAAGTCGACGATGCCCGAGGTCGGCCGGTCCAGGCCGCCGAGGATCTGCAGCAGCGTGGTCTTGCCGTGGCCGGTCGGGCCCTGGATGGCCAGCCACTCCCCATCCTCGATCACCAGGTCCACCCCGGCCAGCGCGTCGACCGTGGTCCGGCCCTTCTGGTACTGCTTCTTGACAGCTGTCAGCTTGTACATGGCTTCCTCTCGCTCCCAGACCTGGGCGGTGATCACTCGACGTGGGCGGTGGTCACTCGACCCGTGACAGTGCCTCGGCGGGCCGCAGCCGGGCCGCCCGCCATCCGCCGAACGTCCCGGCGATGAGGCCACCGGCGACCGCCAGCACCACCGCGAGCACCACCGCGCTGATCGTGACCGGTGCGGTCAGATGGACGGCCACGGTGTGAGCTGCCGCAGCGGCCGCCCGGCCGAAGCCACCGCCGCCGCGGCCACCGCCGCCGAAGCCGCCACCGCCGAAGCCGCCACCGCCGCCGCCGAAGGTGCGCGCGCCGCCCGGCGTCGCGGAGCCCGTGGTCTGGCCCACCGATGCGGACAGGGGCGAGGTGAGCTTGGACACCAGCGTGGCGCCGGCGAATCCGAGCGCCACGCCCACCGCGCCGCCGACGATGCCGATCGTGATGGCCTCACCCATGACCTGGCCCACGATGCGCTTGCTCCGCCAGCCAAGCGCCTTCAGCGTGCCGAACTCCCTGACCCGGCGGGATACCGCCGCCATCGTAAGCAGGCTGGCCAGCAGGAACGCCGCGATCAGGACCGCGATGGCCAGCCACTTGCCGAGGTTGTTGGCCAGGCTGGACGCGCTGGCCAGGGAGCCGGTCACCTCGCTGGCCAGGTCGCTGGAGTTGGTCACCGTAGCCGACGGCAGCAGCGTGGAGATCTCCTTTGACACCCCGGTGATGTTGGAGGCGCTGTTCGCCGCCACGTAGACGGTGTTGACCTCGTTCTTCATGTTGGCCAGGGTCTGCGCGCGGCCCAGCGGGATGAAGGCGTCCGAGGAGTTGTCGGAGGCCGGCACGCTGACCACCCCGATGACCTTGAAGCTGGTGTTGGCGATCGTGATGGCCGAGCCGACCTTGAGCTTGTTCGAGGTGGCGTAGTTGGAGTCCACCACGGCCACGTTGGAATTGGCGTCCGAGCCGGTGAACGTCCGGCCGGAGGCCAGCTTGGCCGAGCTGAGCGGGCCGAGTTCACCCTTGGCCAGGTTCACGCCGTCCACCGTGAACGAGTTGACGTTGAAGTTCGACCGGAAGCTCCCGCCGCCACCGCCACCGAAACCCCCGCCGCCGCTGGTGTTGACGGCCGGCACAGTGCCGGTCACCACCCGGTCGGTCAGGGTCAGGCCGCCCGCCGCGGCGGCCACGTTCTGCAGGTGGGAGACCGAGGTGACGTCCGTGGTGGTGATGGTCCCCAGGCCGCGCCCGACCAGGTTGTCGATATGGATCTTGCTGCCGGCCGCTGGCCGCGTCCTGGTCCCGACGTTGCCGCCGGCGGCGAAGCCGAACCCGTCGCCCGAACCCACGGTCGGCGCCTTGGTGACGGTGATGTCCGTGCCCACGCCGTAGAGCGAGTGCAGCACCGTCCCCTGCGCGTTCTTGACCCCGGCGGACGCGGCGGTCACCGTGATCACCAATCCGATGCCCAGGGCCAGGCCGAGCGCGATGATAATGGCCTGGCGCATCCGCCTGCGCAGCTCTCGGCGGAGATAAGTGAAGAACATCGAGGAACTCCTCCAGGAATGCCCGCGGCGGGCCATCGGCATACGGGCTGGCCCAGGAATGACGGCACACCCTCGTGCCGGGCGCATAGCGTCGCGCCATGTCAGATCCTGGCCGCCATTCCTGACCGGATCCTGAAGGAGTCCTGCGGGATCGCCGGGATCCCGGAAACAATCTGGTTACGGAACATCGCGGGGTTAGCGCTGGCCCGGGGCTGGCTAGCGGCTAAGGCAGCCCGGTTAGCCAGCCCGGTTAAACCCGCCCGGGCCAGCCCGGTTAGCCAGCCCGGTCAGGCACCGCGCATTCAGGCGCGCATCGCGCGCAGCGACTCCTTCAGCGACCCCATGGTGGCCAGCACCGCCGATGGCTCGTAGCCGCAATGCGCCATGCAGTTCGCGCAGCGCGGGTCCTTGCCGCGGCCGTAGGCGTCCCAGTCCGTGGTCTCGATGAGCTCCTTGTACGTCTTCACGTAGCCGTCGGACATCAGGTAGCAGGGCTTCTGCCAGCCGAGCAGCGAATACGACGGGATGCCCCACGCGGTGCAGCCGAAATCCGCCTTGCCTTCCAGGAAATCCAGGAACAGCGGCGTGTGGTTGAGCCGCCAGCGCTTCCGGTTCCCGTTGTCGAAGGCCTTGCGGAACAGTTCCCTGGTCTCGGTGACGCCGAGGAAGTGCTCCTGGTCCGGGGCCTTCTCATAAGCGTAGGCGGGCGAGATCTGCATCTCGTCGATGCCGAGGTCGTCGTTGAGGTAATTGAGCACATCGATGACTGTCTGCGGGGTGTCGGTGTTGAAGACGGTGGTGTTCGTGTTGACCTTGAACCCCCGCTTCTTCGCCTCCTTGATCGCCGCGACGGCGTCGTCGAACACGCCCTCCTTGCAGACTGACTCGTCGTGCCGCTCGCGCAGCCCGTCGATGTGCACGACGAAGGCGAAGTAGGGCGAGGGGGTGAACTTGTCCAGCTTCTTGGGCAGCAGCAGGGCGTTGGTGCACAGGAAGACGAACTTCTTCCGCTTGATCAGCTCCGCGACCAGCACGTCGATCTGCGGGTGCATCAGGGGCTCGCCGCCGGCCAGGGACACCATGGGCGCGCCGCACTCCTCGATCGCGGCCAGCGCCTGCTCGACCGGCATCCGCTGCTTCAGCACGTCGTGCGGTTGCTGGATCTTCCCGCAGCCCGCGCACTTGAGGTTGCACGCGAACAGCGGCTCCAGCTCGACCAGCAGCGGGAACTTCTTGTTTCCGGCCAGCTTCTGGTGCATCAGGTATGAGCCGATGCGAAGGCTCTGGCGTAGTGACACGCTCATGACTGCCTAACCTCCTTGGGCAGGCTGAAATGGATGGATTCAGTAGTGATCACGCGCTCGCTCACCTCGACCGGGCCGAGGCCGCGGAGGGCGGCGACGATGTCGCCCACGATCGCGGGGGGCGCCGAGGCACCCGCGGTGACGCCGATGGTGGCCGCCCCGGCCAGCCAGCCGAGCTCGATGTCCGACGGGCTGTCGATGAGGTACGCGGGCGTGCCCGCACGCCGCGCCGTCTCGACCAGGCGCACGGAGTTCGATGAGTTGGCCGAGCCCGCCACCAGCACCAGGTCGGATTCGGTGGCCACCGCCCGGACGGCCCGCTGCCGGTTGGTGGTGGCGTAACAGATGTCGTCGCTGCCGGGGCCGCGGGCGGCCGGGAACCGCTCGGTGAGCGTGTCCGCGATCTCGCTGGCCTCGTCGGCGGCCAGCGTGGTCTGCATCAGGTAGGCGACCTTCCCCGGGTCGTCCGGGCGCAGCCGGGACACGTCGGCGGCGCTCTCCACCAGCGCCATGGCCTGTGGCGCCTCGCCCAGGGTGCCCTCGACTTCCTCATGACCCGCGTGCCCGATCAGCGCGACGAGGTATCCCTCGGCGGCGAACCGGCGCGCCTCGGCGTGCACCTTGGCGACGAGTGGGCATGTCGCATCCACGGTAGTCAGGCCGCGGCGCTCCGCCTCCTGCCGTACCGCCGGCGACACCCCGTGCGCGGAGAACACCACCCGCGCCCCATCCGGCACCTCGTCCAGCTCTTCAACGAAGATCGCCCCCCGCCGCTCCAGGTCCGCGACGACATGGGTGTTGTGCACGATCTGCTTGCGCACGTACACCGGCGGGCCGCCAGCGTCCAGCACCCGCTCCACGATCTCGATGGCCCTCTCCACCCCGGCGCAGAACGACCGCGGCCCGGCGAGCAGCACCCGCCGCGGCCCAGTGGCCGCCGCCCACCGGGCCAGCACCGGCCCGGCGGCGCGCAGCGACCGCAGCGCGGCCAGGCCGCCGCCGAGCGTCGCCGGGTGCAGCAGGGGCCGCTGCGGCGTGTCGGAGACCGCGCGAAGCACCGCCACCGGCCGGTCCCCGGCGGCCGCCGCCAGCGGCGCCGACTCCAGGTCGACGACGAGGGCGCCGCCCGCGCCCAGCCGGTCCCGCTCGGCGCCGCGCACCAGATGGCCGACGGTGACCACCCGGCCAGCCCGGGCGGTCAGCCCGGCCCGGCGCAGTTCGCCGGCGAGCAGCGCGGCCGAGCCACACTGGGTGGTCGACGACCCATCACTGACCTCCGTGGCCACCACCAGGTCGCCCGGTGACAGGTCTCGGGACAGGCCACCGCCGACGCCCGCCACGGCCAGCGCGCCGAACGGGGTGTCACGCAGCCGCGCCGCCTGCTGGGCGGCCCGCGCCCGCCCGTAGCCGGTCGCCCGCACCTGGCCGGCACCGGCCAGCCCGCGCCGCACGGCCCTCGCCTCCAGCCGGAGCGGTGCGCAGACCAGCAGCCCGCCAGCGGCCGCTGTGGCTACGGGGGCTCTCGGGGCGTCGGTGGCTGAGGTGTGAGGGAGCGGGGTGTGAGGGGGCGGGGTGCCGCCCTGGACCGGTGTGACTTCGGGGGCGAGCCTGGCGCTTGGGACAGGTGCAGCTTCGGGGGCCGGTGCGGTGCCGCCGTCGGTGGCCCCCGGCGCGGGGCTGCCGTCGGGCTCCGGCACGGCACTACCGTTGCTCGCCGCCGTCACGGCCGGCCTGCCAGGTACCGGCCGAGGGCGCTCAGCGGGAAGACGAGACGATACAGGTGGTAGTTGATGTAGAAGTCGCCCGGGAAGCCCGTGCCGGTGTACTCCGGCTCGTCCCAGGTGCCGTCGGGCCGCTGGTGCTCGATCAGCCAGCGGATGCCGGCGTGCGCGGCCGGGCCCGGCGGCCCGGCCGCGAGCAGCGCGAGCAGCGCCCACGCGGTCTGCGAGGCGGTGGAGACGCCGCAGCCGGCCAGACCCGGGTCGTCGTAGGAACGCAGGTCCTCACCCCAGCCGCCGTCGCGATTCTGGTGTTCCTCGAGCCAGCCGACGGCGCGCCGGATGGCCGGCTTGCCCGGCTTGACCCCGGCCGCGATGAGCGCCGGAACGACTGCACCGGTGCCGTACACATAGTTGGCGCCCCACCGGCCGAACCACGACCCGTCGCTCTCCTGGGCCCTCAGCAGCCAGACCACTCCTCGGCGCACGGCTCTGCTTCCAGCCAGGCCCTCCGCTGACAGGGCCTCGACGACGTGCGCCGTGACGTCGGCGGACGGCGGGTCGGTCACCGCGCCGAAGTCACAGAAGGGCAGCTTGGTCACGAGCTCGGACGTGTTGTCGGCGTCGAACGCTCCCCAGCCGCCGTCACGGGACTGCATCCCGGCCATCCAGCGCAGCCCGCGCTGCACCGCCGGGTGACGGTGCCCGGATCCGGCGCCGCCGCCCGGGCCAGCCAGCTCGACCCGGCGCAGGGCGAGCAGGATCTCCGCGGTGTCGTCGATGTCGGGGTAGCCGTCATTGTCGAACTCGAACGCCCACCCGCCGGGGGCCAGGCCAGGGCGGCGCACCTGCCAGTCTCCCGGCCCGTGGATTTCCTCATCGAGCAGCCAGGCCCCGGCCCTGACCAGCGCCGGATCCTCAGCCGGGACACCCGCGTCGGCCAGCGCGACCACGGCGAGCACGGTGTCCCAGACCGGCGACTGGCAGGCCTCCAGCCGACGGACCGGGCCGTCGGGCCCATCCTCGGTGATGGTGAAGCGGTCCAGCCCCGCGAGCCCGCGTTTGATCACCGGGTGGTCCAGGCCGTAGCCGAGCAGATGCAGGGCGATCAGTGAGTAGACCCAGGGTGGCTGGATCCCGCCCCAGCAGCCGTCCTGCTCTTGCCGCGCGATGATCCACTCCGCACAGCGGCGCAGCGCGGCCCGGCGCACGGCCCCGGCCGCCCTGACCTGCTGCCCGTACCGCTCGTAGAGGTGCAGCGCCTGGTCGAGCCCGGTGAAGGCGGCGGCCCAGCCGAGCCGGCCGGGGGCCCGGCGGTGCGGCTCCCCGGCCGGGCCGCCCTCCCCGGCCACCTGCGGCCCGGCGGCCACGCGGAGTTCGTTCACGCCGAAGGGCAGCGGGCGGACCGGGCGCAGCGACCCGACGATGGTGAGCGGGACGATGGTCTGCCGGGCCCAGCAGGCGAAGTCGTACACGTTGAGCGGGAACCAGGCCGGAAAGTAGATCATCTCCGGCGGCATGACCGGAAGCTCGTCCCAGGGCCATTCGCCGAACAGGGCCAGCCAGATGCGGGTGAAGACCCGGGTCGCCGCGATCCCGCCGCGGGCCCGGATCCAGTCGGCGGCCAGCGCCATGTGCGGGGCCTCCGGCGGATGCCCGGCGAGCCGCAGGGCAACGTAGGCCTCGACGGTGGTGGACAGGTCGCCTGGGCCGCCGAAGAAATTGGCCCAGGTGCCGTCGGCGCGCTGCTGGCTGGCGATCCATCGGGCCGCGGCCGCGGTCGGGCCGGGCTCCGTGATGCCAAGGAACTGCCGCAGCAGCAGGTCCTCGGCGTCCATCGTGACGTTGGTCTCCAGCTCGCCCTGCCACCAGCCCTGCTCGTGCTGCAGGCCGAGCAGGTGATCGCGGGCGCGGGCCAGCGCCCCCGCCGCGTCGGAGATCATGGCCTGCCCGTTGGCCCGGGCCCGGGTCGCTGGGCTGCTCACCATTG
The DNA here is from genome assembly GCA_963822825.1 of uncultured Actinomycetes bacterium. GTDB lineage: Bacteria > Actinomycetota > Actinomycetes > Streptosporangiales > Streptosporangiaceae > JAWWPY01. Next base: position 20,100 of record CAWGIW010000005.1, read on the forward strand.
CCGGGCCGTGATGAACTCGGCGATCCCAGCAAACTCGGCTCGCACGTCGTCCGGCATCTCGGTCTCGGCCAGGCACTTTTCCGCGGCCGCGAGCTGGGCCGCCGCCTCGTCCTCGGTCCAGCTCTTGCCGCCGGCCTCCTCCACCAGCCGCGCGGCGAGCTCCAGCTCCTCCTCGCTCAGTGGCTCGGGCCGGGCCAGCAGCGCGGCCAGGTCCCGGCTCGGCGGTGCCTCCGCGGTCAGCGCGGCCACCACGGGCAGCGACTTCTTCCTGGCCCGGAGGTCCGAGCGGACCGGCTTGCCGGTCACCTCCGGAGCACCCCAGATGCCCAGCAGGTCATCGGTGAGCTGGAAGGCCAGGCCGGCATGCGCGCCGAACCCGGCCAGCCCCATGGCCAGACCCGGCGGCGCGCCGACGTGGATGGCGCCGATACTGCATGCGCAGGCCATCAGCGCGGCGGTCTTGTCGCCCGCCATGGCCAGGCACTCGGCCAGCGTCACGTCGGAGCGCTGCTCGAACGCGAGGTCCGCGCCCTGCCCGGCGATCAGCCGGAGCACCGCGGCGGACAGGCAGCGGGCGGCCCACAGGCCCTGCGGCGCCGTCTCCTCCAGCAGAATGTCCTGGGCCAGGGCGAGCAGCGCGTCGCCCGCCAGGATGGCGGCGCCGACGCCGTGCACGGTCCACGCCGTGGGCCGGTGCCTGCGCTCGGTGTCACCGTCCATGATGTCGTCGTGCAGCAGCGAGAAGTTGTGCACCAACTCCACGGCCACCGCCGCGGGCACACCCCGCTCCGGCGCGGCCCGCGCGGCGCGCGCGGACAGCAGCGCCAGCGCCGGCCGCAGCGCCTTCCCGCTGCCCCCGCCTCGGTGGCCGCCAGTCCCGTTCCCCGCCCCGCCGCCATCCAGGCCGAGGTGATAGGCGGCCACCGTCCGCACGTCGGGGCTGAGCCGGTCCACCGCCGCGGTGATCGCCGGACCCACCAGGTCACGTGCTGTAGCCACGCCCGCCGGCATCACAGCCGTCATGCTGTCGCTCCCGCCACCAGGTCTTCGCGCCTTTCCGCGGGGGGCGGCCCGGCTGCCAGCCCCCGTCGTAGTGCTCGTACCGCGTTCAGTCCACTCCGCACGGCGCCCTCCATCGTGTCCGGCCAGCCCGTATCGGTCCACGCGCCCGCAAGCACCAGGCCCGGGTGCGCGGTGACGGCCCCGGGCCGCCTCACCGCGCACCCGGGCACCTGCCGGAACGTGGCCCGGCGTTCCCGGGTGACGAAGAAATCGGTGATCCGCGCGTCACGCGCGGCGGGGAAGAGGTCTTCAAGTGCAGGCACGAACCGTTCCCGCAGCCGCGCGGCCGGGACATCCACCAGATCGTCCGCGGCGGACAGCGACACGGCGAGGTACTGCCCGGCCGGCAGGCCCGAGGACGTGGTCCGGTCGAAGACCCACTGCACGGGCGAGTCCACGGCCGCGGCGAACGGCAGCCGGGTGACCCGCCGGTCATAGATCACATGCACGTTGACGATGGGCGAGGCGCCCAGCTTCCGCCAGCGATCGGGGCCGGGACCCGTGCTTGAAGACCCCGTGCTTGAAGAAACTGCGGCCGCCGGGATCAGGCCGGCCGCGGCGTCCGGCGGCACCGCGAGCACCACGCCGTCAGCGTGAATCACTGAGCCGCCAGCGTGGGTCTCTGAGCCGCCCACCCAGCCGCCGGCCTGCGGTGGGTCGATGGATGCCGGGTCTCCGTTGGGGCTCAAAGGTGCGGAACGGGTGCTGACGGCCCGCTCGGCCAGACGTACCAGGAAGCCGCCCGGTGCGGCCTGGACCCCCGCCACCTTCGCACCCATCCGGACATCCGCGCCGAGGCGTTCCAGGAGCCGGGCCCCGGCCTTGCCATGCAGGTCGCCGAGGGGGACCGCGGGCACCCCGATGTCCGCCGCGTCCCTGGCCCCGAGCAGCGCGGTCTGCACCACGGTGGCCGCCAGGGCCATGCTGGCGTCGTCGCCGGCCACGTTGAGCGCCGAGACCGTGAACAGGTCCCACAGCACCCGGCGGGCCCTCTCCCCCTGGCCCCGCGCGGCGAGCCAGTCGCCGAGCCGCTCGCTGTCCAGCCCGGGCCGCTGCGGATCCAGCCGCATCATGGCCAGCGCGGCGCGGGTCACCCGCAGCCGCTGAGCCGGGGACAGGAACGAGTATCCGGCCAGTGCCTGGCCCATGTGCAGCGGGCCGGGCAGCCTGGTCCGGCGCAGTCTGGCCCGGCCGGCCGGGCTGAGCACGGTGACGTCGAACCGGTCCTGCAGGGACACCGCCCCGGTCATGTCGAGCCGGGCGAGCAGTTCGCGGTAGGCGCTGCAGCAGCGCAGGAACACGTGCTGGCCGTTGTCGATGACCAGGCCGTCCCGGGTGAAGGAGCAGGTCGCGCCGCCGAGCCTGGGCCGGGCCTCAAGCAGCGTGACCCGGATGCCGGCTTCGCGAAGCGCGATCGCCGCACTGATCCCGGCGAGCCCGCCGCCCACGACGACGACGTGACGGCCCGCGTTCACCGCGCCGCTCCCGCCAGCGCGGGCCGCGCCATGCCCGCCAGGGACCTGGCCGCCACCATGGCCTTCTCTCCGGTGGACAGCGACACCCGGCGCTGCAGCACGCTGGACGGGGCCGCCGCGATGTTTTCGAGCAGGCGGAAGTAGATCCCGGCCATGGCCCCGGCCGACGCCGCGCTGCGCCGGTCCAGCAACGGCATGAGCTTCAGGCCGGTGGCGTACCAGCCACGGGCCCGGTCCACCTCGAAGCCGACCAGCTTGGCCAGCTTCTCGTGGTCGGCGGGATCGCCCAGCCCGCCCACGCCCAGCCCGCCCACGCCCGGCCCGCCCTCGCGCTGGCCCCCCGGCCGCAGGGTGCAGCCGAAGCGCTGGATGTCCTCGGCCGGCAGGTAGACCCGGCCGCTGCGGTAGTCCTCGCGGATATCCCGCAGGATGTTGGTGAGCTGCAAGGCGACGCCGAGGGCGTCGGCCAGCGGGGCGGCCACGATGGCATCCGGCGTGCCGAAGACCCCGAGCGAGAGCCGGCCGACCGAACCCGCCACACACCGGCAGTAGCGCAGCAGGTCATCGAAGGTCAGGTAGTTGGTGCCGCGCACGTCGGCCTCGCACCCGTCGATCAGCTCCCCGAACGCGTCCAGCGGGATGGGAAACCGGCGCGCCGCGTCCGCCAGGGCGACGAGCACCAGGTCACTGGCCACGGCGGGCTCGCTCACGCCCGGGCCCGCGGCCGAGCGGGACACCGGGACCGGGGCCGGACCCGGGACCGGCGCCTGACCCGGGACGGCCGCCTGGGCCGGGGCTGCCCCGGCGGCCAGCGCGGCCACGCTGGCCCGGGCCGCCCCCAGGGCGGCGAGCTTGTCCGGCGCGGGCAGCGTGCCGTCCCCGATGTCATCGATCCGGCGCGCGAACGCGTAGACCGCGGCCAGCGCCCGGCGCTTGGCCGGGGGGAGCAGCCGGATACCGTAGGAGAAGTTCCTTGCCTGCGACCAGGTGATCTCCTCGCAGTGCCGGTAGGCGGCGCGGGTGTCCATGACATCACCTCCCTGTCGCATAGGCCTTCAGCATCTCGGTCGCCAGCCGGCGCTTGCGCGGCCGGTGAGTCGCGCGCAGCACGTCGTGGTCCGCGGCCGCGATAGCGGCCAGCGCGGCGCGCCCGCCCGCCACGTACCCGGCCACGGCCACCCGCGCCGCGCCGCGCAGCGTGCCGACCAGCGGGCCGCCCTTGTCCAGCAGCGCCCGCGCCCGCCGCTCCTGGAATTCGATGAGCGCCCGCACCTGCGGCGCGGCCCGGGAGTCGGCCAGATCGCGCTCGGTGCAGCCGAACCGCGCCATGTCCTCCTGCGGCAGGTACACCCGGCCGGCCCGCAGGTCCTCGGCCACGTCCTGCCAGTGCTCAGCCAGTTGAAGCGCGGTGCACACCCAGTCCGAGAGGATCTCCCGCTGCGGGGTGGCCACCCCGAAGACGTGGAGCACGATCCGGCCGACGGGGTTCGCGGACAGCGTGCAGTACGCCAGCAGCGCGTCGAACGACTCGTAGCGGGTGATGACCTGGTCCTGGCGGTTCGCTTCGATCAGATCGCGAAACGGCTGCTGAGGGATCCCGCACTGGGCCACCGCCGGCGCCAGCGCGCGGACCACGGCCAGTTGGGGGGGCACGGCGCCGTAGAGGCGGCCGAGGTCGGCTTCAAGCTCGCTGAGCAGGCCGAGCCGCTCCGCTGGAGGCGCCTCGTCGCCCATGTCATCGGCGACCCGCGCGAACCCGTAGACGGCGGCGAGGTGCTGCCGGTACCGCCGGGGCAGCAGACGCAGCGCGACCGGGAAGTTCTCCCCCACAGCCTGCCCGGCGGCTGCGACCCCGATCATCGCCGCTGACGTGCTGGCTGCCCCGGAGACACCCGCGTCGCCCGCTGGCATCGTCTCCCGGATCACAGGCTCTATCCCTTCACAGTTGTCAAACAAATGCAAACAATGACATCGGCGTCACCTGACACCGACGTCGTTGTTAGGAACCGGGGCGCGGCCCCCTTCGGCCGCAACTACGCAACCTATTATGCCTGGCGATGCGCTAGCATAGCCCGGCGCCCCACCCCGGCAGTCTCTCTTATCACATTCCGTTGGCCATTTGCAACGCACGGGCACAGCATCTATTGCCGGGCATTACCCGCTCCATCCTGGACCAGGGCGCGCGCCATCCGCCCAGGTCAAGTGCTATATCGGCGCATTAACCCACGCCTGCTGATGTTTACACGGTGTTACGTCCATGCTTCGGCAAGCGAAATGTACTGCGGCCCGCAGTCGTCCGGTCACTATGCGCCGGATCGCGCCACGAAGGCAAAGCCCGGCCGTGCCCGATGCGACGGTCAGACGCCCCGGGCCACCGGTCCTGCATGGCGCCATTGGCTGACACGAATGTCATATTCGAGCCCTACTCAACGACCGCCGGTCCCACCGGATTTCAGCCGGCTCCGCGCCGGGCCGCAACCGGATTTCAGCCGGCCGCCCGGCCGGCCGCCACCCGATCCCAGCCAGCCCCGGCCGGATCCCAGCCAGCCCCCGGCCGGCCGAGTCCGCAAACCTCCACGCCGCCAGTCCGGCCGAGCGGTCTGACCGATTTATGGCGGTTTATAGGTCAGCGTCCCAGTTCGGAACACTCATACGCGGACGGTCACTGCCGGCCCAGCAGTTACCGTCCACTTTCGCCGGTGCAATGTCGCCTGAGCCCAAATAACCCACCAGAGACCCGCCGTGATTTCGGTGAGATCCCGCGCGAGATGCCGCCGGTTCTCCACCGGATTCGGGCCGGGTCCTGGTTGAGGTCCGGCACGAGTTGCGGCCCGGTTCGCTGCGGGATTCCCGCCGGATTCCCGCCGACGACCGCGACTGTGGACAGTAAGTAGATTCCGGCGCCGCAGCGTATCCGGGCGGGAGCATGGGCGTGACCTGGGAGGACAGCCGGGCCGACCGGTAATAATTTTGTCATTTCGGTACATAACCGGCAAATCCCCATTTTGTGATCGAAAGATTCACTGTTTGCCTCCGGACGCCACGGCCTCCCTGATAATGTCCAATCGCCTGGGGGGTTCGAAGTTTCTTCGTAGCACTCTGGTTACAATCCGCTGAATCTCACACCTTGAGGCCAGAGCAGCCATGGGTTTTCGTCTCCGGTCGATACGCCAGAGGATTCTCATCCTCGTTCTCGTTCCAGTCCTGTCCCTCGTGGGGCTATACCTCTTCGCCATGGCCCTCACCGCGAGGGACGCCATCAACCTGGCCCGGACGAACGTCCTGAAGACCGCGACCGGCGTGCCGACCGGCAACTTCCTGAGTGCGGTCGATGCCGAGCGGCCGCTGGCGATGGTCTACCTGTCCGCGCCCAGCGGGGCGACTCTGGCCATGCTTGAGGCGCAGGAGACGAAGACCAACGGCGCGACCGCCGCCCTCCGGGTCGCCCTGAACTCGGGCGGCACCACCAGCAAAGCGTCCACAGCGGAGCTAGCGGCCATCAACGCGCTCCTCAAGGATGCCGCGGGACTGCCCGCGCTGCGCTCGCAGATTGCCTCGCAGATCATCACCAGGTCACGGGCGTTCAACGAATACGACAACATCATCGAGGACAGTGACCACGTCCTGAACCAGGTGATCCTGCAGGAGGCCAACGCCGGGGCGGTCACCCAAGCTCTGGCCTTCGTCCGGATGGGCACGTCCGAGGAGATGCTCCTGCGGGAGGACGCGCTCCTGGTCGGCGACATGGCCGCCCGGTCCTTCCCGGCCGGCGACCGCCAGCAGTTCGCCGAACTGGCCGGCGCGCGCCGGGCCCTCTACAGCCAGACCCTGTCGGACCTCAATCCGCAGTACCGCGGCGTGTACCTGCGGGACGTCAGCCCTCAAGCCTCCGCCGCCCTGACCAGCCTGGAGAACGGGGTGATCAGCGACACCCACGTGGGCGGCCCGCCCGCGGTGCCGCCCGCGGCCTGGCAGCAGGCGGTGACCGGAGTCTCGGCCGGGCTCTCGGGTGCCGGGGAGCAAGCGTCCAACGAACTCACCGCCCAGGCCAACTCGACGGCCCGCGGGACCTACCTGACGCTGATCCTGGCCGGCGGACTTGGCCTCCTCGCGGTGGCGCTGTCCATCATCGTGTCGATCTGGGTCGGCCGGGGCCTAGTGCGGGAGCTGGCGGCGCTCCGCGAGTCCGCGCTGGAACTGGCCAACAATCGCCTGCCGAGCGTCGTGCGGCGGCTCGCAGCGGGCGAGGACGTCGAACCTGTCCGACGAGGAAACCGAGATCCCAGCCTCCAGTTCTGACGAGATCAGCCAGGTCAGCGAGGCCTTCGCGTCGGTGCAGCGGACGGCCGTGGAGGCCGCCGTGGGCCAGGCCCGGCTGCGGACGGGGATCAGCGACATCTTCCGGAACCTGGCCAGGCGCAGCCAGTCGCTGCTGCACCGGCAGCTGACCCTGCTCGACGCGATGGAACGCCGCGCCGGCGAGCCGGACCAGCTCGCGGACCTCTTCCGGATCGACCACCTGACCACCCGCATGCGGCGGCACGCCGAGAGCCTGATCGTCCTCTCGGGCGATGCGCCCGCTCGTGGCTGGCGCAACCCCGTCCCGCTGGTCAACGTGCTCCGTGCGGCGGTCGCCGAGGTCGAGGACTACACGCGGATCAAGGTGTCCGCGAACACTCGGGCGGCGCTGGCCGGGCCAGCAGTGGGCGACGTCATTCACCTGATCGCGGAACTGGCGGAGAACGCCGCCGTCTTCTCCCCGCCCAACACGCCGGTGCAGATCAGCGGCGACATCGTAGGACGCGGGTTCGCCGTCGAGATCGAGGACCGGGGACTGGGCCTGAGCGAGGAAAAACTGGCCGAGATCAACGACCGCCTGGCCAACCCGCCCGCGTTCGACCTGTCCGGCAGCGATCAGCTCGGGCTCTTCGTGGCAAGTCAGCTCGCCAGGCGGCACGACATCCGGATTGCGCTGCGTCCCTCTCCCTACGGGGGGACGACCGCGATCGTGCTCATCCCGGTCGGCCTGGTCGTGCCGGAAGGCACCTATGAGCACGATCCCTCGGCAGGCACGGTAGACCAGCGCGCGGTCCAGCTCACCGGCCGCCACGCAGCCCGGGAGGACGACAGCGACAGCCTGGCGTCCGGCGTATTCGCCCCGCCTGCCGCCGCCGATAGGGCCACGAACGGGCGGGCGGGCACCGACCCCGGGCTGGCCCCCCCGGCCGACCCCGGATCGCTGAGCTACCCGGGCAAGACCAGCTCGCTGGCCCCCCCAGCCGACCCCGGATCGCTGAGCTACCCGGGCAAGGGCAGCTCGCTGGCCCCCCCAGCCGACCCCGGATCGCTGAGCTACGCCGACGAGGGTGGTTCGCTGGCTTACCCGGAGGAACCCGGATCGCGGACCTACGCGGAGGAGACCGGTTCGCTGGCCTACCCGGAGGAGGCCGAGGACTGGTCGGCGACGGCCCGCATATCCGCGGCCGCAGATCCGGTGAGCGGCGATGACCTGGAGGAGCCGGGGCTGCCGCGGCGCATCCGGCAGGCCAGCCTCGCGCCCCAGCTACGCGACGGTAACGGGCGCAAGGAGGCCGACCCGGAGGGCGATATGGCCGAGGCCCGTTCGCCGGAGGACACTCGCGCCACCGTGTCGGCGATCCAGCAGGGCTGGCAGCGCGGCCGGTCGCTCTTCGACCCGTCGGCCAAGGACACGGTAAGCGCCGCGCCAGCCGAAGACGACGGGATGCAGCAAGACGATGACTAGACCCGGCACGGCTACGAAGCAACGGTAGGGGGGATGTCCCATGAGTGGCGCTGAACAGCAGAGAACTCTGAGTACGAAGTCGGCTGGCGACCTGAACTGGCTCCTCGACGACCTGGTAGCCCGCGTAACGCAGATCGACAAGGCCGTCATCCTCTCCCGTGACGGCCTGGCCATCGGGGCTTCGCAGGGACTCACCCGTGAAGACGCCGAGCACCTTTCCGCCGTGGCGGCCGGCTTCCAGAGCCTCGCCCGGGGAGCCGGACGGCACTTCGGCGGGGGCAGAGTCCGGCAGACCATCGTCGAAATGGATACTGCGTTCCTGTTTGTGACCGCCGCTGGAGAAGGCAGCTGCCTGGCTGTGCTCAGCCCGGCCGCCGCGGACGCGGGGCTCATCGCCTACGAGATGGCGATCCTCGTGAAGCGTGTCGGCCCGCATCTGGCGGTCGGGCCCCGGCCAGTGCCGGCCGAGGACAGTACGGACTGAGCCGCCATGCCCTCCCCCCGCGACCAGTGGCTCGATGAAGAGGCGGGCCCAGTGGTCCGCCCGTATGCCCTCATCCGCGGGCGGACCCGGCCCAGCGGTGAGAGCCTGGACCTGATCGCGATCATCACCGCGGTCCGCGGGGTGCGGGGCGATCCGGTGGAGCTTGATCCGGAGCACTTCGCCGTGCTGCGTCTGTGCCGGCTGCCCACCTCGGTGGCCGAACTCGCGGCCGACCTCAACCTCCCGCTCGGCGTGATCCGGATTCTGCTCGCGGATCTGCGAGAGCGCTCGCTCATCTCCATTCATCATCCGATTCCGCCCGCGCGGCTGCCCGACCCGCGCATCCTGAGGGAGGTTGCTGATGGCCTACGCCGCCTCTGACGTCACCGATCGCCCAGCAGGCGTGCCAGTTACCATCAAGATCCTCATCGCGGGGGGGTTCGGGGCGGGCAAGACCACCCTGGTCGGCTCGGTGACGGAGATCCGGCCGTTGCGCACCGAGGAGCCCCTGAGCGAGCCGAGCACGCAGGTCGACAACGTCAAGGGCGTGGAGCGCAAGACCACCACCACCGTCGCGCTGGACTTCGGCCGGATCACGATTCGCGACAACTTGTCGCTCTACCTGTTCGGTACGCCGGGGCAGGAGCGATTCTGGTTCATGTGGGACGAGCTGGCTCGCGGCGCCCTCGGCGCCGTCGTCCTGGCGGATACCAGGCGGCTGGCTGACTGCTTCCCGTCCGTAGACTACTTCGAGCAGCGCCACATTCCCTTCGTCGTGGCGGTGAACTGCTTCGAGGGAGCGCGGCGCTACCGTGCCGAGAGCGTCCGTCGAGCTCTCGACCTGGAGGTGGCCATCCCGATCATCATGTGCGACGCCCGCCGCGCGTCGTCCGGACGGGATGTGCTGGTCGTGCTCGTCGAGCACGCCCTCCAGTTGCTGAGCGGCCCGACCGACCGCGAGACGGCCGGCGTCCCGGCCGGCTAGCGCCACCGGCCACCGCTGCTCGGTGGCGGAGGCGGATCGCCTCACGAGCGCCAGATGAGGACCAGGGCACAATCGTCAGAACCGTCTGTGCTTTCCCGCACCACCCGGACCAATTCACCAGCACCGGCCTTGAAGCCCGATGCCATCAGCCGGTCCGCCTCACCGAGCAGCCGGTCCGTGCCCAGGTCGATATCCTGGCCCGGCGCCTCGACCAGGCCATCGGTGTACAGCATCAGCGCGTCGCCGGGCCGCAGCGCACCGTGCGCCGGCACGCAGCGCAAGTCGGGGACAACCCCGAGCACGATGCCCCGGGCGTCGGTCATCCGCCACGTTCCGCTGCCCGCGTCGAAATGAGCCGGTGCCGGGTGTCCCGCTGACGCGATCATGAATTCACCGGTCGTGAGGTCGAGGGCGAGGTGCACCGCGGTGACGAAGCCTTCCGCCGCCGCACCACGGCGGAGGTAGGCGTTGCACGCGGGAAGGAATTCCCCTTGCGGAACCGAGCCGAGCAGCCCCCCGAACGCACCGGAGAGAAGCAGCGCGCGGGTCCCCGCATCCAGGCCCTTGCCGGCCACATCGACCAGCGCCACTTCCAGCGTCTTCCCGTCACAGGCCGACACCAGAAAGTCCCCGCCGAACGACGCTCCGCCGGCCGGCCTGAGCACCGAAGTGGATCCCCAGTTGGCCGGGAAGGGCCGGCAACCGGCCCTGGGCCTGGATCCGGTTCCGGAGGTCGATGAGCATCTGGTCCCCCCGCAGCCCGCGCATGCCGAGCTTGTACCTGGTGCGGGCCAGCACATCGGCGAACAGGGCGGCGACCGCGATGGCCGCGATGATCCCGGGACCAGCCCGGTCCATCAGCGCGTCATACACCAGCATGACCGTGATCAGGCCGAACAGGATCCGCAGCGCCCGCGGCCAGAGCAGGAGGCTTCCCGCGAGCACCGGCAAGATCATCAGGCCCGGCGAGAACCACGAGACCGACACATGGACCGCCGCGATACCGATGACCACCGTGGCGATGGCCAGCCCGAAGGCCACCCGGCGGTTCCTGGTGATGAACTGGCGCCGGGTCTGATCGCGAACGCGTGCCGTCGCCGAGCGGAAGGCACGGCCGACCTGCATCAGGGGCGGGGAAACCATGATGGCGGCACTGTATCCGCACCGCGACGATCTGGCACGTTTCCAGGTCGAGGCGGTCCGGCCATGGCCAACGGAGGCCACGGCGGAGTGGCCAGGCGGCCGGGGGCGAAATTGACATGGCGCCCAGGCGACTGATTCGCGGCGGTCGTGGAAAGACTGGCGTTGGAGGGCACTATGCCGGGAATGAAGATCACGCTGGATGCCGCCATGCGGGTCAGGGACGTGTCACAGCCGCGTCCGGATCACGAGGCGGCGGCGCTGGCCGCCGACGAACTGGCCGCTCCCGCGCGGCTGGGCGGATCCGGCCCAGCAGCTAACCGCCCAGACACCGGCCGCCCAGACACCGGCCGCCCAGACACGGGCCGGGCCGACCGGAGCCGCTCACCCCGTGATCGGGACCCCGTCCCTCCCGGCCGCAGGTCACCCGCTCCCGCGCCTCCTGTCCCCGCGCCTCCCGCCCCGGCGGCTCCCCCGCTCGCGGCTCCCCCGCTCGCGGCCGCCGCCCCGGCATCGGGCCAGCCGGCACCGGGCCAGCCCGGGCACCGGGCCAGACGGCACCGGGCCAGACGGCACCGGGCGAGCCGGGCGGACGGAGGGCGCGTGGCCCTTCCGGGACCGGGAGGAAGCGGCATCGCTCCCGCAAGAGGTTCAACCGCTGACCTGTGCCGGCGGCACCGGATCGGTGGCCCCGGAGATCCTGTCCCCCGGCCGGGCACCTCGTTACGAGGCTGGTGGGCCAGTAACGTCCGGCAGTGGGGGCAGCACGCCGGTCTTCTCGTACTCCGCGATCATCCCCAGCCGCCTGGCATGCCGCGACTCCCCGGAGAACGCCGTCTCAACGAAGATCCGCGCGAAGCCCAGAGCGTCCTGCATCGGGTACATCCGGGCACCGAGGCTGAGCACGTTCGCGTCGTTGTGCAGCCGGGCCAGCCGCGCCGTCTCGTCACTCCAGGCGACCGCCGCGCGGATCCCGCTGATTTTGTTGGCGGCGATCTGCTCCCCGTTGCCGGACCCGCCGATCACGATGCCGAGGCTCCCCGGATGTTCTGCCACCCCGCTGGCCGCCCGCATCACGTAGGGGGGGTAGTCATCCTGCCCGTCATAGCCAGCCGGACCGCAGTCCACCGCCTCATGGCCCGCCGTAGCCAGCCACTTAACCAAGGCGGCCTTCAGCTCGAATCCGGCGTGATCAGAACCCAGGTAGACGCGCACGCCCGCCAGTCTGCCAGAACGCGGGCCGGCCTCGCCGGGTCGGGATGGATAGACCGCCCGCGAGATCCACGGGACATGAACTAGTCGAAGATCGGGTCCCGGGTGCGGCTCCGCTTGAGCTCGAAGAACCCGTCAGTGCCCATCACGAGCAGGACGCCGTCCCACAGCTTGGCCGCGGCCTCGCCGCGCGGGATGGGAGACAGAACCGGCCCGAAGACCGAGACACCGCCGACCGAGATCACCGGCGTGCCGACCTCGTATCCCACCCGGTCCATGCCGTCGTGGTGGGACGCCCGGAGCGCCTCGTCGTAGTCGGTGGAGTCCATGGCATCCGCGAGCTCCGCGGGCAACCCGGCCTCGGCCAGCGCCGCCTCGATGGTGGCGCGGTCCTTGGGCGCCTGCTCCTGGTGGAAGCGCGTGCCGAGCGCGGTGTAGAGACCGCCCAGGACCCCAGGGCCGAACTTCTGCTCGGCCGCGATGCACACCCGGACCGGTCCCCACGCCTGCGTCATGAATTCCTGGTAACGCTCCGACAGGTCTTCCTTGCCCTCGTTGAGCACCGCCAGGCTCATCACATGCCAGCGGGGTTCGACCGGGCGCACCTGCTCCACTTCCAGAATCCACCGCGACGCGATCCACGCCCACGGGCACAGGGGATCAAACCAGAAATCAACGACGGTAGGCTCCTGCTCGGCCATAACGCTCCTTTTCCTGGCGTGCCAGATCTTCTGGATACCGCGGAGCCCAGGCACCAGCACCGGGCGCACCGCACCCCCCCAGAGGTACCGCAGGCGTTAACCGGGCCTGAGGCACCGGCATTCCACCGGCGCCATGGGAAGATGCCGGAACGGTCAGTTCCCGGGGCCACCCGGGCCGGCCGAGGACGGAAAGGATCATCAGGTGGCTAGCAATCTAACCCGGGACGAGGCACGCGAGCGAGCACGGCTGCTCGACGTCGGCTCCTATCGGGTAGAGGTTGACCTGACCGGCGGGGCCAGCACGTTCACCTCCGTGACCACGATCAGATTCCGTTGTGCCAGCCCCGGCGCGGCCACCTTCGTCGACATGACCGCACCGGCGGTCACCGAGATCATCCTCAACGAACAACCAGTCAGCCTCGATGCCTTCGACGGTGACCGGATCAGGCTGGCGGATCTCCAGGCGGGCAACGAGCTCCGGGTCGTGTCGGAATGCGCCTACTCGCGGAACGGTGAAGGCCTGCACAGATTCGCCGATCCCGCGGACGGCGGCGTCTATCTGTACTCGGACCTGGAGACCTTCGACGCGCACCGGATCTACGCCTGCTTTGACCAGCCCGACCTCAAGGCGACCTACGAGTTCTCGGTCACCGCCCCCAGCGGCTGGCGGGTCATCTCGAACATGGCGCCGGACGTGACCCCGCAGGCCGTCGCGGACGCTGTCGGGGACGGGCCGGACGGCCCCGCGTACTGGCACTTCCCGCCGACGCCGGTCATGCCCACCTACATCACCGCCCTCGCGGCCGGCCCGTATCACCTGGTCACCGGGGAGCACGACGGCATCCCGCTCGGCATCTACTGCCGGGCGTCCCTGGCGCGGTACCTGGATCCGGAGGAAATCTTCGAGGTCACCCGGCAGGGGTTCGACTTCTACCACGGCGCGTTCGGCGTGCGTTACCCGTTCGGCAAGTATGACCAGCTCTTCGTGCCCGAATTCAAGGAAGGGGCGATGGAGAACGCGGGCTGCGTGACGTTCCTCGAGGACTACGTGTTCCGCTCCCGGGTCACCGACTTCGCCCGTGAGCTACGGGCCGAGACGATCCTGCACGAGATGGCGCACATGTGGTTCGGCGACCTGGTCACCATGCGCTGGTGGGACGACCTTTGGCTCAACGAGTCGTTCGCCACCTGGGCGGGCACGCTGGCCCAGGCCGAGGCGACCCGCTGGCGGTCGGCCTGGACAACGTTCGCGCAGTTGCACAAGGCCTGGGCGTACCAGCAGGACCAGCTGCCCTCCACGCATCCCATCGCGGCTGACATCCCGGATATCGCGGCGGTCGAGGTCAACTTCGACGGCATCACCTACGCCAAGGGGGCCGCCGTCCTCAAGCAGCTTGTCGCCTACGTCGGCCAGGACAACTTCCTGGCCGGCGTGCATTCCTACTTCGAGCGGCACGCCTTCGGCAACGCGACCCTGGCCGACCTGCTGACCGCCCTGGAGGAGATCTCGGGCCGGGATCTGTCCACCTGGTCCAAGCAATGGCTGGAAGCGGCGGGGGTCAACACGCTCCGGCCGGGGATCCAGGTCAGTGCGGACGGCGTCATCACCGAGTTCGCCGTGCTCCAGGAGGCACCCGCGGCCCACCCCGTGCTGCGCCCGCACCGCATAGCGATTGGCCTCTACGACCGGACCGGGGGCGGTCTCATCCGGCGCCGCCAGCTGGAAGCCGACATCAGCGGCAGCCGCACCGTCCTCACCGACCTGGCCGGCGAACGGCGGCCCGACCTGGTGCTCATCAACGATGACGACCTCACCTACGCCAAGATCAGGCTGGACGAGCACTCGCTCCGCACGCTCATCGTCGCGATCGGGGAGTTCCAGGACTCGCTGCCCGCCGCGCTGTGCTGGTCCGCGGCGTGGGACATGAGCCGGGACGCCGAGATGGCGGCGCGCGACTACGTGCGCCTGGTGCTGTCGGGTCTGGAATCGGTCGGCGACATTTCCGTCGCGCAGACCCTGCTGCGCCAGGCCGGGGCGGCCGCCCGCCGGTACACCGACCCCGCGTGGCGGCCCACCGGGCTCAGCCTCATGGCGGGCACCTTGCGTGAACTGCTGGAGCGGTCCCAGCCGGGCTCGGATCAGCAGCTCGCCTACGCGCAGGCGCTGACGGGCGTGACTGTCGAGCCCGGCGACCTGGCCCGGCTGCGGGGCATGCTCGACGGGTCCGCGGTGCCCGGCGGGCTGGCGGTGGACACCGAGCTGCGCTGGCGGCTGCTGCACCGGCTGGTCAGCCGGGGGGCCGCCGGTGAATCCGAGATAGCCGCCGAACTGGCCCGGGACGCGACCGACGCGGGCGAACGGCGCGCCGCGGCGTGCCGGGCCGCCGTGCCCGAGCCGGGCGCCAAGCAGGCCGCCTGGGACACGATTACGAGCGGCACCTTGCCGAATGCCATGTTCCGCGCGGTGCTTTCCGGCTTCACCGACCCCGACCAGCCCGATCTGCTCCAGCCGTACGCCCAGCGCTACTTCGACGTGGTCGGGGACATCTGGCGGGACTGGAGCAGCGACATGGCGCAGTGGTTCGTGAACAACGCGTACCCGCTGTACCTGGTCACGCAGGACACGATCGGGCTGACCGACGAGTACATGGCCCGGGCCAATCCGCCCGCCACGCTGCATCGCCTGCTCACCGAGTGCCGCGACAGCGTCCGGCGCGCCCTGCGCTGCCAGGAACGGGACCACCAGGCCGCTGGGGCCCGCCACGATCGCGGAAGATCCGAGTCTGGCCGGGCTCAGGTCGTGGCGGCGAGGTGCCGCAGCTTGGCCGGGCCGGAGATCATGTCCAGCCCGGCGATCCGGCCGCCGGTGACGGTGAAGCCGAGGACCGAGACCGGGCCGTCCCTGGTCCCGAACCAGGCCCCGGCCGCGCCGTTGACGATGTCCGGATGGGCCAGCGCGCTGAACCGCGGCGCGGTCCGCAAGACGTGACGGGCGACCGCATCGCGCAAAGGTGTGCCTATGAGTTGCAGATGCGCGCCACTGGATCGGCGAGTAGGTGATGCGGGGTCCAGTGTTGCCGTCTGTGTCTGAGGGCCTGTTTTGACTTCGGGAGCTAGCCGTCTAGGTCCGCGCCCGCGGCGCAGATCATGTCCTGGGCGGCATTGTGTATCAGGCGGTGGCCCGGCCCGCGGTTATGGCTGGGGGACCTCGGGCCGGTCGATGATCCGCAGCCAGGAGCCATCGGGCTGGCGGCGTAGCACCTGCACCCGCACACCGGTGTTGTCGGCCGAGCGGGTCGAGGTCAGCGCCAGGTCTTCGAACCTGACGGTGGGCAGCGGCGTCTCGATAGCGAACTTCAACCCTGCATCGGCCATCTGCTGGTAGATGGCCTGGATGGCCTCCCGCCCGGTCACCGGCCGGTCGGCGGGGTAGGCCAGCACCGCCTGCGGCTCGTACAGGGCCGCCACCCCGGCCGCATCGCCGGCGTTGAGCCGCTCGGCCACCAGCCGTGTCACATCCTCAGGCCGCATCGCCTTCGCCTGGCCGCTCATCTCAGGACCTGCTGCAGTTGCCATGGAACGACGCTAGCCGGGTAACGGCCCTCAGGAAAGGTCCATTAGCGCGAAGGAAACATGGGCCATTTCCGGCCGTACGGAAGCGGCCTGGCGGCCTGGTCCACGAATATGCCCAGGTCGCGACAGACGCCGGATTAGTGAGCTGGTGATGCGCGGTCCAATGCCGCCGCCTGCGCCTGGGTGCCCGGTTTGACTTCGGGGAGGGATCCGCCGCGACGGCTACAACGCCGCCGGCGGCCTGATCTCCAAGGAAATCGTCCACGCCGTCACCAGCCTGAACGCCGCCCAAGCCGGCACCGGAGACCTGGCCCGGATCGCCCGCGGCTAGTGGGGTATCGAGTCCGTGCACTGGCTGCGCGACACCGCATACGGCGAAGACGCCGGTACCGGCTATGCCGGGAGCGGCTCGCAGGTCATGGCCACCCTCAGGAACATCGCGATCAGCCTGCTGCACCTGGCCGGCATCACCGAGATCACCCGCACTCTCCAAGCCATCAGCCGCGACCGGACACGCCTGCTGAAATTCCTGCCACTATGAGGCCCAGATCACGACTTTGCCGATCCTATGGATGCGCGCAAGGTTTGCGCGTGCGCTTGCGCGCCGATGCTCACGGGCGACCGCCCGCATGTCCCGCCTCTTCCACTTGTTCCGTGTGTCCCGGCCCGGCTGTGAGCACGTCGTGTAGTGCGTACCGGTATTCGTGCAGCACTGCCAGCATCCCGCTTCTGCTGCAAGGAAACTCGGCCGTCCTGGACAGCAGTTCCCAGGCAAGATCAGCGTCATACACGGGCCTTGTGGTGCCCTGGACTACCCATTCGGGAAACTCAACCCTTAGCGGGGGAAACCGCGATACGCGCCTGGCAGCCACCGAAATGGTCCGCCTGACGCTGCGCGTAGGCTCCGGGAGTTTCGAGTGTCTCGCTGCTGCCAGCCTGGTTTCCATCATCTATCCTTTCGGTGCTGTCAATGGTCACTTGGTCATCTCCCGCTGAGCAGTCAGTTACGGTACGTGGCCGGTATAGCGCTTGCGCAAGTGCATGCACGGCCGGCGTGCATGCGTCCTTACGTGCAGACACGCGCGGGGCCTGCACCGTGTACAAGATCGTTTGCACTGGCCACCGTGGACCCGCCAGAGTCGCTCTCCACGGGCTGTCGGCGTTTCCTAGCCAAAACGTTCCTCCAGCTTATCCAGCACGTCTCCCAATTCCGAGCCGTAGACGATCTGGACGCCGTTCCCGCCAGTCGGGTAAGCCGCTTCCCATTTTCCTGTTTCGCGCCGGAACTCGAAATCGATCTCGGGATGAATCTCGCTGAACTTGACGCGGCGGACTACCTGATCCTCTGTCCAGCTATGTGCCATGGCCCTGCCTGCTTTCAATCCGTCATTCTGCAACCCAGCTGGGCACGGCACCGTGGCTGGATGCTCATTTACCTTTCTGGAACCGCTCCGCGGCCGCTTTGCGGCAACGGGCGCGGGCCGGAGTCCTCGATCCGGCAGCGCTACCGGCCGTCCTGCCCGCACTGGGCTGGCATGAGGATCGACAGGACCGTCCTGGGCCTGCCCGCCCGTGGCGCATGCCGTTCCGTGCGCTCTACAATGCTGGCCAGGCAGGAGGCTGGGAAGTATCCAGCGGCCGGACACATGCGGAGTACACTCGCGGGTAACTACCCGATGGCCCCCGTTACCTTCATTTAAAGGGAAGTAGTTGGTCATGGTCACGCGGCGGCGCATACCGGACTATCTCCCCCGTGATGTGCTCGCCCGGCCTGACTTCGCCGAGGCGTGCGCGGACCGCAAGCTCGGCGCAATGCTCCGGATCGCCTTGGCGTTAGGCGGTTCTGGTTTCTCGAAAAACCATCTGGCCCGGCGGTGCCAAATGACGCCTAGCCAGGTTCAGGATTATATGTTCCCGGGGCAGGACGGCGTTAAGCCTTGAGATATTCGAGCGGGTCGCAGACGGCCTGCACATTCCCGGGAGAATGCTCGGCTTAGGCGACCGTCCATGGGAAGCCGATGCTGGCGCCCTGGATCAGCGGCAATTTTCGGATTGGGTGTCTAAGACGCCGTGGACGGTTGCCGGTACAGTGGTGAGTGCCCGCGAGGTATCGGAGGTCAACCCGGTGGACCGGCGATCTTTCATCTTTCTCGCCGGCGCGGCGATTACAGCGCCCGCGTACGACTGGCTTATAGCGCACCGCATAAATGACGTATCAAGTTCTGCCGGTCGCACAATCGGGCCGAGACTGGTAGATGATCTCGACGATATGGCCGGTAAGCTACGCCGTATGGATGATCAGATGGGCGGAGGCCCGCTGATCGATATGGTGAGCGCTCAGGCCGGATATGTCGCTGGCCTGGTTCGGGGACGGCCGGTATACCGATTCGGTCGGGCGGCGGTTGCACGGGACGCTCGGTGAGTTGCTCCGACTGGCTGGCTGGGTCTCCTACGACGGCGGCGATTACCCGCGCGCGCAACGCTTCTGGGTCGCGGCGCTTCATTCCGCGCATACGGCCGGTGACCGTGCGCTTGGCGCTAATGTACTGGGTTTCATGAGTGAACCGGCATGGAATCTGGGCAGGCCCGACGATGCCGCTAAGCTGACGGCAACGGCTCTGGCCGGATACAAGGGCAGCAGCCCACGAGTTGCCGCTATCCTGCACATGCGCGCAGCCCTCCCTTACGCGATCAAAGGTGAAGCGGCCGAGTGCAGGAATGCTATCGATGCTGCTTATGATGCTTTCCGCAATTCACCCCCTGAGTCCGGTGAGCCAGATTGGTGCTACTGGATGGACGAGGAAAGCCTCAATGAGCAGATCGGAATATGCCTAATGTCGCTGAACGACTACCCGTCCGCCTGTAACCACCTGGAATTGTCACTGCCAGCTGAACAGGATGAGCCAGGTTCTTACGCCCGTGAAGGAGTTGCGCGGCTAACCTATCTCGCCACCGCCTACGCCAGGCAAGGTGAGCCCGAGCGGGCATGTGAAGTTGGCACGCGCGCGATCGATACACTATCGGGCCAGGTCGATTCCACACGTCTTACCGGCCGCATCAGGCAGCTCCGCAAGGATCTCCAGCCTTACCAGACTGTGTCCGCAGTCCAGGAGTTCGGTAACAGGGTGGACGAGCTAACCACCCGGTAAACGCACGAAGGTCCACCAGAGGCGGCTATGAACCGGAGCTGCCGCGCTTGTTACTGGCAGGTTTACCCGGCATGGGTACCCATCCGGGTCTGTGCCCGGGCATCACCGCCCAGGTCGTGCCCGCCGAAGTCGGCACGCACGCCGGCCTGCTCGGGGCCTTCATCGTCGCTGGTTTCGACGGCGCGCCCAGTATCTTGTACGCAGAGACGGCCGTTGAGGGCCAGACGATCGAGAAACCCGCGCTGGTCAGCAAAGCGGCCCTGGCCTTCGATCGGCTGAGGGCGGAGGCGCTGCCCCGGAGCGCCTCGCGGGACCTGATCGGGAAGGTAGCTGAGGAACGATGGACGGCATAGACCGCGCGCAGTGGCGCAAGAGCAGTTTCAGCGGCGGCAACGGCGGCGCGTGCGTGGAGGTCGCGGCGCTCGCGGATGACCGCCGGGCGGTTCGTGACTCGAAGGACCGGGAAGGTCCGGTGCTGGTGTTCACCTCCGCGCAGTGGCGGGCGTTCACCAGCGGGGTGCGGGGCGGCGAGTTTGACCTGGCCTGAGGATCGACCCGCCGAGACCTTGGACCGCGGCGTCACAACACCCGCGGAAACATGACCGCCCCGGCCCCGTGGCGGGCCCGGGTGGCCCGGGCCTGGCCGGTGGCCAAGTACGTCATCGGGCTGGGGCTGGCCGCCCTCGTCTTGGACCAGCTCACGGATGAGAAGAGTGAGCTGGCCGTGGCGGCGACCGCCATCGGCCACCTGCGCTGGGGATGGGTCCTGGCCGGGGTGCTGATGGAGGCCGGATCCTTGCTGGCCCTGGCCACCGTGCAGCGATTGCTGCTTCGGGCGGGCGGGGCCGACGTCGCCCTGGGCCCGATGGCGGCCGTCACCCTGGCCGCCAACTCGATCACGAACTCACTCCCGGCCGGGCCGGTCATCGCCACGTTGTTCTCGTTCCGTCAATTCCGGCGCCGCGGCGCCGACGAGGCCGTCGCCGGGTGGTCGGTGGTGGCGACGATCGTGGTGGCGTCGGTGACGCTGGCCGTGGTGGCGGCCATGGGGGCCACGGTGGCCAGCGCCGAGGGGGCAAGCCTGGACCTGGTCGGCGTCATCGTGGCGGTCCTCGTCATCGCCCTGGCCGTCGGCACGGTCTTCGTCCAGGAACGAGCGCTGGTATGGACCGTCTCGGGCGTGGTGCGCCTGGTCCGGCGGCTGACCGGATGGCCACGGGGCGAGCTCGCGGCCCACGTTCAACCGGATCATCGTCCGCCTGACGGTGGTGCATCTGTCGCCCCGCCAGGTGGCCGACGTCCTGTGCTGGGGATGGGCCAACTGGATGCTCGACTGCGGCTGCCTGGCCGTGTCGTTCCTGGCCGTCGGCGGGGGGGTGCCGTGGAAGGGCCTGCTGCTCGCCTACGGCGCCGGCCAGCTGGCCGCCAATCTTCCCATCACCCCCGGTGGCCTGGGCGTCGTGGAGGGCAGCCTCACCATCGCGATCGTCGCCTACGGCGGCGCCGCCTCCTCGACCGTGGCGGCGGTGCTGCTGTACCGGATCCTCAGCTTCTGGCTGATCCTGCCGATCGGCTGGGGCACGTGGGCCTGGCTGGCCCGGAGCAGCCGGCGCCGCCCGCTGTCGCCGCCCGCGCCCGCGGTCAGCGCCGGACCCGCCACGGCCGCCGGCGGTCCCCCGGCCAGCGGACGCCTCGGTGACGACGGCGACGTCTCCCAGGCGGTCGGGGGATGACGCTTTCCGCGTATGGTCTGCTGCCCCCGCCGGAGCCGGCCGGAGCGCGACACGAGGACCCGCACCGGCGGGCGAGGAGCCATCGCCGGCCACGGTGGCGCCGACCACGGCGGCGCCGGCTGCGCGGACCGGTGGCCCTCATCGTCTCGGTCCTCGTCACCGCCTCCGCGCTGGCGGCCTGCGGCGCCGGGCGCGACGCCCTGGGCACGAACGCCGGACCGTGTTTCGCCGCCCTGCCCGTGGCCAAGCAGGCGGTCAGGGGACGCGGGTCGCTCGCGGGGGTCCGGCTGGTCGACGCCTCGCACCTCACCGCCCGCAGCGAGCGGGCCCTGCACAAACTGCTCGGCCTGCTGCCGGCCCCGCCCACGCACGACGTCTGCCTGGTCGCCTACGCCGGAAGCTTCACCCCCGGTCAGGTCGAACGGCCCGTTGAGCCACCTCCGCCGGGGAGCGTGGGCCGGTACGCCATCGCGGTGGTGACGACGGCCCCGAAGCCCGAACTGCTGGCCACCTTGGTGGTGCGGCACGAGCCGCTGACCTTCACCCGCGGGCACGTTGGCTTCTGACCAGGCCACCTCGACGTGCTGGCGGTGCCCCATTGGCCATTCCGCCGGTGAACGCCCTGAAATTTGTCCACCATTTTCATAGACGCTGCTTACTCGGCGTCCCCACCTGCGGCGATTAGCCGCCGGTGCGGTCCGTTGAGGAAAAAGAAAACCGTATCCCCCGCCGGCCCGTATTACCTGAGTAGGCGGCGGTGCGCAGCGGCCCGGCCAATCTTCTGGCCGGCTGCGCACCGGCGGTCGTGACGGGCAGGGGGACGATGGCCGACATCACCGACAGGCATGCTCCCGGCCCGGCACGGGAGGGTTTCGGCTGGGTACGGAGCCAGCAGGAGCTGACCTCACTGCTTCGCCAGCTCCGGCGGCGGGAGGCGCGGCGGCGCGGGGGCCGGGAGCTGACCTACCGCGAGTTAGCCGCCAGGACCGGATGGTCGCACGCGATCATCGGGCAGTACCTCACCGGCAAGGTGCTGCCGCCGACCGACCGGTTCGATGCCCTGATCCGGCTGCTCGGCGCCGCGTCGGCCGAACAGGGCGCGCTGGCTACGGCCCGGGACCGGATCGAGGAACTCCGCCGCACGCCACCAGTGGCCAGCCGGAACGTCCCCGCCACCACCGTGCCCCCGCGGCCGGCCGCCCGCGGCGACCGGGCCGCTGATCCCGCCCCGGATGCACCGCCCGCGGTCGTGCCCCGGCAGCTTCCGCTGGCCGCCCGCCATTTCACCGGCCGCGAGGCCGAGCTCGCCGTGCTGGCCGACTTGGCCGACCAGGCCGCCCGCGCCAACGGCAGCGTGGTGATCGTGGTCATCGACGGAACCGCCGGGGTCGGCAAGACCGCTCTCGCCGTGCACGCGGCGCACCGGTTCCCCGATGGGCAGCTCTACGTCAACCTGCGAGGATTCGACCCGGCTGGGCCGCCGGTCGAGCCGTCCGAGGCGATACGCGGCCTCGTTCGACGCGTTCGCGGTGCCGGGAGCGCGCATCCCGGCCGGCTTCGACGCCCAGGTCTGCATGTACCGCAGCCTCCTGGCCGGCCTGCGGGTGCTCGTGCTCCTCGACAACGCGCGCGACGTCGGGCAGGTCCGCCCGTTGCTGCCCGGCACGCCGGGCTGCCTCGTGATCGCGACCAGCCGTAACCGGCTCACCGGCCTGATCCTGGCCGAGCACGCCCAGCCGCTCACCCTGGGCCTGCTGTCTCCCGCGGAGGCGCACGGATTGCTGGCCAGCCGTGCTTCGCCCTGACCGCGATAGCCGCGGAGTTGCCGCATACACCCGCCGGCTTGAGCGGACCGCACCCCGGGGACCCGGATACCGATGTCCGCGCGGTGTTCTCCTGGTCCTACCACCGTCTCCCCGACCGGACCGCCCGGGTGTTCCGGCTGCTCGGGCTGCACCCCGGGCCGGACATCGGGGTGCCCGCCGCGGCCGCCCTGGCGGCCACCGACATCCGGTCCACCCGGTCAGCGCTCGCCGAGCTGGCCAACGCGCACCTCCAGACCGAGCAGGCGCCCGGCCGTTTCGCCTGCCATGACCTGCTGCGCGCCTACGCCCGAGAGCTGGCCCGCCAGCTCGACACCGAGGACGAACGCGATGCCGCCCGGCATCGCCTGTACGACTACTACCTGCACACCGCCCTGGCCGCGGCCATACAGC
Organism: uncultured Actinomycetes bacterium; assembly: GCA_963822825.1. Taxonomy (GTDB): domain Bacteria; phylum Actinomycetota; class Actinomycetes; order Streptosporangiales; family Streptosporangiaceae; genus JAWWPY01. Next base: position 43,594 of record CAWGIW010000005.1, read on the forward strand.
TCGACCCGGTCCGGGAGCCCATCGCGCTGGCGCCGCCCAGGCCCGGCGTCACCCCGGACACCTTCACCAGCTATCACCAGGCTTTTGCCTGGTTCACGGGCGAGCACCAAGTCCTGCTGGCCAGCATCGATCTGGCCTGCCGGGACCGGCGCGACCGATGCGCCTGGCAACTGGCCTGGACCCTGGCCGACTACCTGGACCGGCGGGGGCACTGGCACGACTGGGCGGCCACCCAGCGCACCGCCCTGGACGCGGCCCGGCGGCTTCAGGACGGCCCCGGTGAAGCCCACGCTCACCGCGGTCTTGGCCGGGCCTGCGACCGGCTGGGGCGGTGTGACGACGCCTGTGACCACGTCCAGCGGGCCCTCGGCCTGTACCGGAACCTCGGCGACCACGCGGGCGAAGCTGAGACCCAGCTCAATCTCGCGGGCGTGGGCCAGCGGCGGGGCCGCTATCAGGAATCCTTCGCCCACGCCCAGCAGGCACTCCGCCTGTTCCAGGGGGCGGGCAACCAGGCGGGCCAGGCCAACGCGCTCACCGTCATCGGCTGGTGCCAGGGCCGGCTCGGGAATCACGCGCAGGCTCTGGCCGACGGCCAGCAAGCACTAGCCCGCCACCAGGAGAGGTCATGGTGATGCCGTTGCCGATGGCGCGAGACGCCGCCTGACTGTTGTCGGACGCGGCCTGACTGCGGATGTCGGGAGTGACGCAGACGAAGTCGCCCGCCACCGCCTCGCGCCAGACGTAGCCCTGGATACACGTGTTCGGGCCGTAGGCGCCGTTCGGGTCCACGCGCGACGCGGCCTGGCTGTTGTCGTACCAGGCCTGGCTGCGGGTGGCCGGCGTGACGCACACGTGGTCGCTCGGCACCACCTGGCGCCAGACGTACCCGAGGTCGCAGATGTCGGGTGACGGTGGCGTGATCGACGCACTGGCGGCGGGCGCGACCGCTAGGGCCAGGCCGCCGGCGAATCCGAGCGCCACGACCACCGCCGTCGCACGCGACCGGAGCCTTTTCGGCTTGATCATGTGAACCTCCTTCACGATCGACCCACCCGGTGGCGGGTCTCAAGGAGGATCGTGGGGGCATGCTCATCCGGGTGCCCGGGATCTCAGCCGCGGCTGAACAGGCCTGCACAAGCCCAGACCCGGTTAGACGGCCAGCCGGATGTACGCCTCAGCGACTGCCTGCGCGGTCGTGGGCATGGCTCCGCCCGGTACAGAGCCTGAATGGTTCGTGTCCGGCCTGGACTGATCATGCGAGCTGCCGGCGCAGGCGGGTCCGAGCTGCCGGTCCAGGCGGGTCAGTGCCGCTTGGGACTGCTCGCGACCGGGCTGCCCGGTGAGGACACCAGGCAGCCCGGTCGGGCGGATTGATGCGCTGAACCTAGTGCGGCAGGCGGAGGTTTCCGCCGGGCTGGGGCAGGATCGCCGCCGCGCGGCGGCCGTGCGGACCGCGTGCTACCCGGCGACGACCTGCTTCTGGTCGTGGCCGGTGACCTGGATGCTGCGGGGCTTGGCTGCCTCGTGGACGGGGATCGTCAGGGTGAGGATGCCCGCGCTGTAGTCGGCCCCGATCTGCTCGGCGTCGAGGGTCTCGCCGAGGAACACCTGGCGGGTGAACGTCCCGTAGGGGCGTTCGGCGACGATCATCTGGGCGCCGTCGGCTTCCACCGGGGCGCGCTCAGCGCGGACGGTAAGCACGTTCTGCTCGACGGTCAGGTCGATGGACTCGGCCCGGACGCCGGGCAGGTCAAAGTGGATGTAGAAAGCATCGCCCTGGCGGTAGGCATCCATCGGCATCGCCGCCGGCCGGGCAGCTGTGCCGAGCACCTGCTGGGTCAGGCGGTCCAGTTCCCGGAATGGGTCGGTACGCATGAGCATGGTCGCACGCCTCCTCGCTGCTGTCGGTTGTCCTGTCACGCTCATGCGATCTGTATAGCATGCTGGCAATTACCTGACAAGACTCGACTTAGATTTTCTGAGCTTGCATACTGGGACAGGTGGCCTGGTGGTGCCTGACGTGGAAGGGAAAGGTGACTGTCATGGCCGTGCCGTATCGCGGCGGGCCTGAGCCTGATCTTTACCGGTTGCTGGGCGTGGCCCGGGACGCTGCCGCCCGGGATATCACGCACGCCTGGCGGCGCAAGGCCCGCGGCGCGCACCCCGACTCCCAGCCGCGGGACGCCGGTGCCGCAGCCAGGTTCCGCCTGCTGGAGCAGGCGTACCGGGTGCTCAGCGACCCGGCCCAGCGGGCCGCCTACGACCAGTCGCTCCGGCGGGAGAGGCCGACGCCGGATTCACCCGGCGCGCCGCCGGCACCCAGCCCGGCGGCGCGGGCGCCGCTGCGGGTCACCTACCTGGGCGGCCCCGGCGGCGTGACGCCGCTGGGGCAGGCGCCCGGCCCGCCGCTGCGGGCAGGCCCGGTCTTCATCAGCCGTCCGGATACCGCGCCGGCCCCGGGCAGGTGGCCCGCTGAGCGCGCCCGGCTGGCGGCGCTAGCGGACCTGGCCGCCTGGTATCTCGGCGACGACTGGCCCCGGCCATGGTGAGCGGCGGCTGGGGCGATCTGGACCGGGGCCTGTTCAGCATCTCCGTTGCCGCCGATCTGGCGGGCCTGCACCCGCAGACACTGCGGGTCTATGAGCGGGAGGGCCTGCTGGACCCCGGGCGCAGCGCGGGCGGGACCCGCCGGTACAGCCGGCGGGACGTCAACCGGCTGCACGAGATCAGCGCCCTGACCGCCGACGGGCTGAACATGGCCGGCATCCGCCGCGTCCTTGCCCTGGAGGAGGAAACGCGGCGGTTGCAGGCCGAACTGGCCCGGCTGCGGGACCTGGCCGGCGGCAACGGCAGGCGCAAGCCAGGGGCGGGGGCGCCCCAGAAGAGGGAAAACAGCTGAGCGAGAACCCGACGGATTCGCCGCACCGCGGGATACCCGCCGGCCGTGGTTCCCAGCACCCGAGACCGGTCCGTCGGAGGACCAAGAGGGGAGTAACGATGTCATCGGAGGGCCGGGAGCCGGGCCAAGAAGCGCTGACGCCCGCGCAGCACCGCCGGATTGACCAGCGCCAGGCTGACCAGGACCGCACGATGGAGGCGATGCGCCAGCTTGAGGAAGCGTCGGGTGCTGCCGCTCCCCACAGGGAACAAGCCTGGCGCGGCGGGGTACGGGCCGCCCTCGCCGTGCTGGCTGAGGCAGCCAGCAGCGAGGCGGAGAACGCGGCGCTGCCGGACAGCCTGCTGTCCGACATCGCCCGCACCCAGCCGCGGCTGCGTAACCGGGTGCGCGGCCTGCGGATTCACTACCGCCAGCTGCAGGACAGCGTCGCGTCGCTGCTCACCGAGCTCGACGAGCTGGCTGACCCGGTGGACTTCGCCGACCTGCGGCAGCGGCTTGCCTGGATCCTCACGGGGCTAAGGCGCCAGAGAGCCCGCGAGTCGGACCTGATCTACGAGGCCTACTACGACGCCTTCCGCTCCGATATCGCACTCGACGCCGGTGACCGGGCGGACGGCCGCTGAGCCCGAGACCGACCGCCAATTGCCATGCGGTCGGTCATCTTCGTGCTGTTGCCCTCGTCAGTTCGATCAAAGGAAACTAGGGGGCCGGGCTGGCTGGCCGGTACACCGAGACGCCGTCAGCGCGGTAGTCGAACCGGAAGCCGGTCTCGGTCAGGTAGCGGGCGACACGGGGACTGCGCCGCCAGACCAGCACCCAGCCGATGCCCATCCGGCGCGCATCGGCTCGCGCCGCGGCCAGGCCGGCCGCGGAACTGGCCGCCCGGTTCTGGGTGTCCACCAGACGCGCGTAGAACGGGTGCCTCTTGATAGCCGCCGATACGGGCGCCGGGACCCTGGAGATGTACGCCTCACCGCGCGGGTGGCCGTCCGCGGCGGCCAGCGCCAGCGCCTGGGGGCGCAGCCAGTCCCCGTACAGCCCGGTTCCGCCCCACAGGCCATACGGGACGTCGACCACGATCGAGTCCGAGTGATCGGCCGCGATGGGCCGGTCCACCGCTGGCAGCCGGGCTGATACCGCGGCAACGCGCTGCGCCGCGGGCGTGCTGGACAGGTCCCCGGTCCAGCCGGCCTCCAGCACCCCCAGGGCGAGCAGGCCCAGTACCAGCAAGCCCGGTGTGAGCACGCCGAGTGCGAGCCCGCCGGCGGGCCGCGGCCGGGCGTGGCGGCGCAGCCAATCCACCGCGCTCCCCGCGAGCAGCGCCGCAGGCACCATGCCGAGCAGCGTGAACCGCGCGGCCTCACGGAAGTTTCCCAGCCCCGGTATCCGCACGAACCACGTGTAGGGCATGATCTCGGACAGCCGGTACCCACCCGATGTCCCGGCCAGGGGCACGTACTCCCTGGTCCCGATCCACACCGTCGGCCCCAGGGCCAGCGCCGCACAGGCGATCCAGCCCAGCGCGAGAAGCCAGCTCGCGCGCTGCCGCCGCCGCAGCGCCAGGCCGAGCAGCGCGAGGGCCGTGAGGGCGAGCCCGAACGTGGACACGCCCTCACCGGTCCGGCCGTCGTAGTAGGCCGATCCCAGGCTTTTCAGGCCGAACGCGGCCACCCGGGGTGACGGCCCGAACAACTGCGGCAGGCCGACCCCGTAGCGGACGTACGAGTGCGCCAGCTGACCCGAGCCGAGCGAGGCCGCGCCCGCCCGCAACTGCTCAGCCATGGCAGCAAGCTGCGGGCTGGCCACCGCTATGCCGACCAGGGCGGCGACGGCGGTCAGAGCTAGTTTCCGTTTCCGCGCGGCTGGCCCGCGGGCCAGCCAGGGCAGCAGGGCCGCGGCGACGACGAACGCCGCCATGACGGCCGCTATTTGATCGACCAGCGCGGACGCCCCCACGACCAGCCCCAGAATCACCGCCTGCGGCCGGCCGGGCTGGCGGCGCAGCCGGACCGCGGCTTCCAGCGCCAGCGGAAGGAAGATCGCCCCCAACGCGACGTTCACGTGATACCAGGACCGCCACGTCAGGTTGGCCGACAGACCGAAGAACGCGGCGGCCGCGATCGCGCCGGCCCGGGACGGCAGCCACATCCGGGCGGCCCGGTACATCGCGTAGCACCCCAGGCCCGGAGCGATTACGCAGAGAAGATTGAACGAGAAGACGGCGCCGAAGGCCAGCGTGACGGGGGTCATCAGCAGACCCGGCAGCGGCATCAGCGTGTGGAAACCCAGGTACGTGCCCACGGGGGCGGCCATGGCCCGGGTGAACCACGGGTTCCCAAGGTGGGTCACCTGGTGCGCCATCCACCCCAAGCCCCAGACGTACTGCCCCTCGTCGGACTTGCTGGGCACCTGGCCGGTGGCCAGGTAGCTGATCCTGGGCCAGGTCGCGGCCAACCCGGCGGCCAGGAAGCCGGCCGCCGCGGCGAGTTCACCGGTCACCGGGCGGGAGGCGAGGCGGCCAGGCACCGGCCGGTCGGCCGCGCCCGCCCCGCCCGCACCCGGCGCTGCCGGGCCGGGCGTCCCTACACCCGGCGTCCCTACACCCGGCGTCCCTACACCTGGCGTCCTCGCGCCCGGCGCTGCCGGGCCGACCGGCCGCGCACCGGGGGTCGCGACCCGTCCCGTCCCCGTGTGCTTCATCAGGCCACCATAGAGCGCATGACTGCGTTGCGTCCGTGGCTCGTGACGCTCCGTCAGATGCTCAGCAGGCGGCGGCCGGGCGCTGGCCGCCAGCGGCGGCCGCCGCCACGGCCCGGACATCCTCGCGCTCCGCCAGGTCCTCAAGCAGGACGGCGCGGCCCTCGCTGTCGCACAGCGGAACTCGCCAGTTCGGGTACTCGCTGGTCGTGCCGGGCAAGTTCTGCGGGCGCCGGTCGCCGACCGCGTCCGTCAGTGAGACGCCGATCAACGCGGCCGGGGTCCGGGCCAGGTAGGTGTAGAGCGCAACGGTGAACGTGGCCGGCCCCGGATCCCGGCCCGCCGGGATCAGGCCCTCACGGGCCAGCGCGTCCCGCCACGTGGAGATGGCCGCCGCGGCCGACGATCGTTCGGTAGCTTCCGGTCGGGTCAGCAGCCCGAGCCGGGCCCGCAGGTCCACCTGCTCACCGGTGATGAAGGCGGCCGCGGGTGGGACGTCGTGCGTGCCGACCGTGGCCAGGCTGGCGCGGCGCCACTGGCCGGGAGGCAACGGCAAGCCCCGCGCATCGCGCTCGAACCAGAGCAGGGCGGTGCCGAGGATCCCGCGCGAGGCGAGGTGGTCACGGATCCACGGCTCCACGGTGCCGAGGTCCTCGCCGATAGCCAGGGCGCCGGCCCGGGACGCCTGGCTGGCCAGCACGCCCACCATGGCCTCATGGTCGTAGTGCACGTACGTGCCGCGATCCGGGGACATCCCGGCCGGCACCCACCACAGGCGCAGCAGGCCCATCACGTGATCCACCCGCAGTCCCCCGGCATGCCGCAGGCCCGAGCCCATCAGGCCGGCCAGCGGTGCGTAGCCCTGCGCCGCCAGCCGCCGCGGGTGCCAGGGCGGCTGCGTCCAGTCCTGCCCCCGCTGGTTGAACTCATCGGGCGGCGCGCCCACGCTGACGCCGCGCACGAGAACGTCCTGGCAGGCCCAGGCGTCGGCGCCGCCCGGGTGGGTGCCCACCGCGAGGTCATGGATGACGCCGATGCCCATGCCGGCCGCGCGCGCCGCATCCTGCGCCGCGGCCAGCTGGTCGTCGGCGAGCCATTGCAGCCAGGCATGAAAGTCAGCGCTGGCGCCGAACCGCTCGGCCACCCCCGCCCCCGCCGCCGAACGGACATCCCGCAGCTCCCCAAACCCCCGCCAGTCGGGGCCGTGGATCTCGGCGAGCGCGCACCACAGGCTCCAGTCGGCGAGGGCCTGGCCTTCGCGCGCCCGGAACTGCCCGAACCGCGCCCGCCGCTCGCCGCTCAGCGGCTGACGGTAGATGATCTCCAGCGCGGCCCGTTTGGCCCGCCAGACCGCGTCCCGGTCGATGAGGTCGCTGGTGGCGCTCTGCGCGCGGAGCGGGGCGGCCAGGGTCTCGATGCGCGCGCGGTCGCTGCCGGGCAGCCCCGCGTACTCGGGGACGTCCTCGATCCTCAGGTAGAGCGGGCTGGTGAACCTCCTGCTCATGGGCAGGTAGGGGGACGGGCTCAGCGGGGGCAGCGGCTCGACGGCGTGCAGCGGGTTGATCAACACGAAATCCGCGCCCAGCTCGCGCGCGCTCCAGGTGGCGAGATCCGCCAGGTCACGCAAGTCGCCGTGGCCCCAGGAGCGCCGCGAGCGCAGCGAGTACAGCTGTAGTGCGAACCCCCAGGACCGGCCGCGCGGTGCGGGGGCCGCGGCGGCGGCCAGGGCCTCACGGTCCAGGCATTCCTCGCCGGCCGCCCGCGGGCCGCGCCCAGCCCGATCCCGCTGCTCCCGCTGCTCCCCCTCCCCTAGGCTCCCTGGCTCCCCTGGTTCCCCTGGCTCCCCCAGGGCGGCGAGGATCGCGACGAGTGTCTCCTCGCTCACCTCGACCTGCTGGCCCCGCCAGTCCTGGTATCTCGTGGCGACGCCACGCGCCTCCGCCCGGCGTCTCAGCTCCGCAATCGTCACCCTTCAATGATCAGGCCAGCGGCGACCGGCCCGTGCAGGCGGCCCCGCGCCCGGCGGCCCGGCCTGATGTCACGGCCAAGCCCCCCAAACGTTGGAAAAGTCAGACCGCCGCGAGGGTGACCACGAGCTACGCTCTCGCAGCAGCATGTACCTGACTGCGGGAGCGCGCAGGGGTAGTTGGGAGACCGCTGGTGATCATCAAGAACGGCGCGGCCGGGGCCCGGGCCGCGGCTGCGCCGACGGAGCCTGCGGCGCCGCCGACCCGGCGGACCGGTCAGGCCCCGCGCTGGGTGTGGCCGGGAACGTTCGCGGCGATGGCCGCTTTCCTGCTGCTGCGGAGCAGGTTCCTGTTCTCCACCCGGCTCTTTGAGTCCGCCGATCCCGCGGCCAATTCGATCTTGGTGGTGCAGGCGGAGCATTTCACGCTGCTGCACGGGAACTACTCGCGGGAGGGGTTCTTTCATCCGGGGCCGGCCTACCTGTATCTGATGGCGGCCGGGCAGTGGCTGCTGCACGATCTGACTCACCTGGTACCGACGGCGTGGAACGGCCAGTACATCGCGATCTTGCTGCTGAACAGCGCGCTGATGGCGACGGTGGCGTGGATCGCGGGCGGCTGGGCCCGGTCGGCATGGGCCGCGGTGGCGGCGGCGGCCGTGGTTCTGGGCTTTGCCGCCGCGCTCAGCTTCAGGGTGCCCGCGCCGCTGAACCCGGAGATCCTCGCTTCGACCTGGATGCCGGATCTGTATGTGCCGACGTTCCTGGCGTTCGTGGTGATCAGCTCGTCGGTGGCGGCGGGCCGGACGGAACATCTGTGGCTGCTGGCGGTCACCGGCTGGCTGCTGATCCACGGTCACGTCGAGTTCCTGTTTTTCGTGCCGGTGATCGTGGCGGCCACCGCCGCCGGGGCGCTATGGCCGGCCCGGCGCGCGCCGTGGGCCGCGCTGCGCCGGTTCCTCCGTCACCGATGGACGCACTGGGTCCCGGCGGCGGCGGTCAGCGCGGTGTTCGCGCTGCCGATCGCGGCCGACCTCGCGACGGGCTGGCCCGGTGAGTTCGGCAAGTACGTGAGCTACGCCCGCTCGGCCCGGGCCGGTCACCACCCGGTGGGCCAGGCGGTTGGCTACCTGCTGTGGTACTGGTGGCCGGGGCCGCACTGGCTCGGGCTCCTGGTCATGAGCGGCCTCGTGGTGGCGGCGCTGGCGGTGGCGGTCGTCATCCCGTTCCCGGCCGCCGCCGGGGACGTGCACCGGTTCCTGCTGGCCGGCCTGGGGATCATCGCCGTCACGACCGCGGCCATGCTCTATTACGCCATGCGCGGCGTCAACGACCTGTCCTCCCACTACATCGGGTTCTTCTACTGGTCAGTGCCTCCGCTGGCCCTCCTCGTGGTGGTGACCGGGCTGACGGCCGCGTGGCCGGGGCGGGCCGTCACCAGGGTGGCCGTGGCGGGCGCGGCGCTGCTCGCGGTCGGCACCGCGGCGGCGGCGCCCGGCCTGCGCGCCGACGTGCACGACAACGAGCCCGCGCTGGGCCCCGCGATGACCGCGCTCGCCGTCCGCGCCCCCGGGCGCCTGATCGTCCTCGACGTGGCCCCGGCCACCTCGTTCGATGCCGACGGGCTGGTGATCCAGGCGGAGCGGACCGGCGCGCGCATCTGCCTGACCGGACCGTATTTCTGGGTGTTCGCGGTAACCAGCCAGTTCATCTGCGGGCCGCGGCAGATAGCCACCGGCGTCACCTACCAACTGCATCAGGCGCCCTATACGCCGCGGCCGGCCAGCCGGTGCTGGCCCGGCTCCGGTACTCCGTGCTGACGGCCGACGGACTTTCGTTGCGGACCTCGGGGACATTAGGTGCGGACCGCGGCGCACGGAGGGAGGCCTTCCGATGACTGACCCCTCACCGGTCACTGACCCCTCACCGGTGGCTGAGCAGCGGATTCCGCGGCAGCCAGACGGCAGCGCCCCGCCCGGCGGCAGCGTCGCCGCTCAGCCGGAACGTGTCCCGGCCCGCCGCCGGTGGCTGCTGCCGGCGGCCATCATCCTCGCCGGGGGCCTGCTGTTCCTCGCCTACCTGCGCCTGTCGTGGACGGTGGCGGCGAACTCCGACGGGGCCGGGAACGTCTTGCAGGCCTGGGACATGCTGCACGGCAACCTGTTCCTGCACGGCTGGTCGCTCTCGGACACCTCCTTCTACACCACCGAACTGCCCCAGTACATGCTGCTCGCGGCCGTCCTCGGGCGGCACGGCGACGTGATCCACGTGGGTTCGGCCATGAGCTACACGCTGGTCGTGCTGCTCGGGGCGCTGCTGGCCAAGGGACGCGCGACCGGCCGGGAGGCGCTGGTCCGCATGCTGATCACGGCCGGGATCATGCTGGCTCCGCAGATCGGCAACGGCGTCTACGTGCTGGAGTCGTCGCCCGGCCATATCGGCTCGTCGGTGCCGCTCCTGGCGACCTGGCTGGTGCTGGACCGGGGAGGCCGGCGCTGGTGGGTGCCGCCCGTGGTGGGGGCCATGCTGGCCTGGGTGCTCGCGGCCGACGCGGTAGCGCTGTACGCGGGGATCGCGCCACTGGCCGTGGCGTGCGGGGTGCGGGCCTACCGCGAGGTCGTGATGGAGCGGCGGCCGGTGGCCTCGGCGTGGTTCAACCTGTCGCTGGTGGCGGCCGCGGCCGCGGCCATCCCGGTGGCCTCGGCGGTGCTGGCCATCGTCCACAGCCGGCACGGCTTCACGGTGGCGCCCCTGGAGAGCACACTGGTGAGCGGCACTGCGCTGGTCCAGCACGCGTCGGCCACGGTCCAGGGTCTGCTGCTGCTGTTCGGCGCCGACTTCCTCGGCCTGCACCTGGGCATCACCGCCGCCGGCGCGATGCTGCACCTGGCCGGCCTGGCCCTGGCGGCCTGGGCCACCTGGCTCGGGATCCGGGGATACTTCCGCGCCGACGACCGTCAGGACCTGGTCGTGGCGGTGCTGGCCGCCGCCGTGGTCATCAACCTCGCGGCGTACACGGTCAGCGCGTTCGACATCGACGCCAAGAGTGCGCGGGAGATGGCCGCGGTGCTGCCGTTCGGCGCGGTCCTGGCCGGCCGCCTGCTCGCCGCCCGGTTCATCTCCGTCCGGTTGGTGCCCGCGCTGGCCACCGTCCTCGCGGGGTACGTGCTCACCCTGGCCTCAGGCATCGCCCAGCCCGCGTTGCCCACCGAAAACCAGCAGGTCGCCGACTGGCTGGTCGCGCATCATCTCCGCTACGGGCTGGGCGGCTACTGGCAGGCGGCCAGCATCACCCTGGGCAGTGGGGCTCGGGCGCAGGTCAGGCAAGTGGTGCTCGGGGACGGCGCGCTGGTGCGCGACCCGCGAGAGTCGCAGGCGGCTTGGTACGACCCGCGACTGCACGACGCGACCTTCATCGTGATTGGCCCCGACCAGCCTCCCGTCACCAAATTCATCGGCAGCGAGAGAAACATACGGGCCTGGTTCGGGCCGCCCGCGCACGTCTACCACGTCGGCCAGGTCACGGTCCTGACCTACGGCAAGAACCTGCTGACCGACCTGCGCTGAAGCGTCCCCGGCCATGAGTCATGACCAGGTACCTGGCGGGGTACCGCCGCGAAGGGGCGCGCAACCAGTTCGACGCCATTGCGCGTCTTCGTCCGCTGGCGCATCGCGCGAAGATGGTCTTCTACAGTGCCTTCCGTAGCCTACGGCGAGCGTGCAGATAGGCGAGCGTGCAGATATGTTCGAGCGATTTTCGGCCCGGTCACAGCGGGTTATGGTTCTTGCCCAGGAAGAGGCCCGGACGCTTCATCACAACTTCGTCGGCCCCGAGCACATCCTGCTCGGCATCATTGACGAGGGCGGAAGCGACGGCGCCCAGGCGCTGGAGTCGATGGGCGTCGGCCTTGAGACGGTGCGGCAGCAGGTCAACGAGGCGATCATCGGCCAGGTCCAGCAGGAGCCACCGGAATATATACCGTTTACCCAGCGCGCAAAGGTGGCCTTGGACTTAGCGCTACGGGAATCCACCCGCCGCGGCCACGGGTACATCGGCACGGATCACATCCTGCTCGGGCTGATGCGGGAAGGTGAGGGCGTGGCGGCGCAGGTCCTGCGCACGGCTGGTGCCGACCCGAATGGAATCCAGCTGTTCCATGGCCGCGAGCGCGATGAGCCCGCGCCCACGGGCAAGGTCTCACAGGTCCAGGTACAGGCGTCGGGACCGACGGGCTCTGCCGTCAGCGACAGAAGTCTTCTGAGCGTGCTGACCGCGATTGGCGAACGGCTGGCCGCCATAGAGCGGCGGCTCGGAATCCCCGACCAACCCGATCTCGGTCCCTAGCCGACTGCGGGCCGCTATCAGTCAGTTGGCTAGCCACTCGGCCCGGCTAGTCGCGTTCTGGCCGCGGGCTGAGCACCTGGCCCAGCCAGAGGCCGAGTAGCGCCTGGATGACCGCGACGAGGAGGGTGGCCGCGATCGCGACCACTGCGTGCGGCGGCAGGCCGGCCAGGGCGGCGACGACGCGGGCGGTGGCCCCGACCGCCGACCCGCGCCAGGCCGACCACAACAGCGGGATGCCCCAGCCGGCCGCGGCCATCAGCGTGACCGCGACCAGCGCCGCCCGCCGCCGCCAGTGCCCGTAGCGGGCTGCGATCCCGGCCGCCACCCCCACCACGAACGGCACGAACCACCAGCCAAACGCGGTTCCGGCCACGATCACCACGATCCCGGCGAGGCAGCCGAGGACCCAGCCGGAAGCCGGCCCACGGTGGCCGGGCGCGAACGACGGGTAGTGCGGCCCGCGCGGCCTGACGCGCTCCGGCGCGAGGAGCACCGAGCCGGCCGAGGCGGTAGGAGCCCCGCTTTCCGAGCCTGCGCGGGTCAGCCATGAAGCGTCAGCCCTCCCGTGCCGTCGCTGGCGGGCGCAGCGTCCACTGGATCGCGCCCGACGCGTAGCCGCCCGCCGGCGGCAGCGGCAGGTAGCGCCCGTCCCACCAGTCAGCGACCAGGTCCTCGTACCACGGCGACGCGGGGTTCTCGCTTTGCCCGCCGGGATACACGCCCTCCGCCTCGGCCGGGCCACGGGCCGTCCACCGGACGATCATCCGCCAGCTCGGTCCCTGCCGTGAGACCAGGCCACCGTCGGCGGCGTCCACCGTCCACGGATCCCCGGCCGAGGCCCGGGGCCCGTAGCCCAGCCCGGCGGCCTGGGTGAGCGAGGGAAATTGCCTGCTGTGCAGCCGCCTCCAGGCCCAGCTGGACGGGGCGCCGCCCGGCGTGGCGGCCAGGTGCGCCACCGCCACGGCGAACGCGGCCCGCATCACGTCGGCCGCGGCCCGGTGCTGGCCGCCGGGCGGGGTGAACGCGGGGTTGCCCGGGTCGCTGAGGGTCCACGCCTCCAGGTTCTCGTCCAGGCTGGAGTGCTGCGGCGAGACCTTCAGCCCGGGGCGGTCCTGGCCGACCGGCACCTTCGCCGCTGTCCACCACGGCTGGAACACGGCTGACAGGTAGTCGGTCCAGAACGTCCACCACACCGAAGCCGCGGCCGAGGCGGCCCCCATCGCGGCATTCCAGCCGGTCAGCTGCCTCGCCGCCGCTTGCTCACGCTGGCTGAGCCGCTGGCCGCGCAGCGCGGCCAGCAGCCGCGGGATGATGCGTACGGCCAGCGGGTCGGTCACGTCGTTCTGGACGGCGGCGAAGCTGGCCGCGGTCATCCCGGAACGGCCGCGCAGCGAGCGGTAGATCTCGCTGGCCCGGTACGGGACGTCGAAGAAGTTGGCGCTGGTGCCGATGTAGTACGGGTACGACGGCCCGACCGGCCGCTGGTTGGCCGTGGCCACCACATGACCAGGGGGGTCGTAAACCTCCGGGACCGCCCGGTAAGGAATCACGCCGGCCACGTCGTCCGCTCCGGTGCCCGGCAGCGGCAGCCACGGGTCACCGCGGCGGACCTGCGGGTAGTAGCCGGCTGAGATGGCGCCGATGTTCCCCCGGTCATCGGCGTACACGAAATTCTGCGAAGGCGTCCGCCAGCTCGCCAGGGCGGTACGGAACTGCGCGAAGTTGGTGGCCTGGCTGACGGCCAGGATCGCCGCCAGGTCCGGCGACGGAATGCTGCCCATCCAGTCCACCGACGTGGTCTGCCCCGCCCGCGTCATGACCGGCCCATGCACAGTGATGTCCACGGTCAGCCGCACCGCCGGGCCCCCACGGACCGGGATCGTGTAGTGCACCTGCCGCATCCGCCGCCACGCACCGCGCCAGAAGTACTCACCTGGGCGGCTCTTGCTGGTCTGCTCCGTGTAGAAGAGCGTGGCCTGGTTCTGCGCGTCGGTGAGAGACCAGGCGATGTGGTCGTTGTGCCCGAGGAGGACGCTGGGCAGCCCCGGCACGCTGACCCCGGTGACCGACAAGCCGGGCGCGGACAGCGCCACCTGGTACCAGACGGACGGGATGGTCTGCGGCAAGTGCGGGTCACCGGCCAGCATGGACGTGCCCCCGGCGACCGCCCGGCCGTTGACCGCCCACGCGTTGCTGTCCGGATAGCGGTGCACAGCCCCCGCGGGCAGGGCATTCAGCTGGCCCAGGAGCGCTGATGCGGCGGTCGCCTCGGCCGCGGGGATGGTGGCCCCGGCCGCCGGTATCGCCTCGGCCGTTGTGGCCGTTGTGGCCACCGGTATCGCCGTGGCCATAGTGGCCGTTGTGGCCACCGGTATCGCCGTGGCCATAGTGGCCGCCGTGGTTTTTGCGGCCGCCGTGGTCTTTGTGGTCGCCGTGGTCGCCGTGGTTAGTGTGCCGGTAGCGATGGGCGCAGTGCCGGCCTTGACGTAGGGTCCCGGGTCGTACGGGCTCTGCTGGTCGGGAGGCAGGACCGGGAACCAGGCCATGGTGCGCGCCACTCCGAGGGAGCGCTCCAGCAGGGCATAGTCAAGCGGGGTCGTGGTGAAGTCGAGTTCCTGGGTCAGGTCGCCTTGGACGAGCAGGCTGTCCACCGGGGTCCAGGTGGCCGGGTACACACCGGCCAGGGAGAACAAGGCCGGCCAGTCGTGGCTGGCCCGGGCCTGCGCCAGGTAGTCGTTCACCCCGCGCGAGTACGCCAGCAGGGAACGGGCGACCGGGCCTGACCGCGGCGTCGCCGCCCATTCCTCCTGCGCCGTGCGCAGCAGGCCGAGCCGCAGCTCGAACTTGTCCGAGCCCACCGCCGATGGGCCAGCCAGCTGGGCCAGCCGGCCCTGCGCCAAGCGCCGTTCCAGGTCCATCTCGGTCAGCCGGAACTTGGCGTGCACGTAGCCGAGGGCCAGGAACAGGTCGCTGTCGTCCGCCGCGTGGACGGAGGCGATGCCCTCCCTGGTGAACGAGACCCGTACCGGGCGAACGAGACCCGGGATGGCCAGGGTCTGGGAGTGGGGCAGGTCCGCGCCCATGGCCGAGGTCCACACCCCGTGGCCTGGGTCCAGGGCCGGGCCGAGGGCGGGGATCGTGCCATAGCCGAAGGCGAGCACCCCGAGCACCGCCGCGGACACGCACAGCGCGATCAGCGCGTGGACCACCCGGCGTGCGTGCCTGAAGCGCCGCCGCCCCGGCATCATCTGGCTGCCTCCTGACGTGGGCCTGTTCGTGGCTGTCGCGGATCGGTGGTCGAATCGTAGAACCCCCGCACCACTCCGTCCCGTTCGTGGACGGAAACTGCTGCGCCTCTGACAGGTAGCGTCCACGAATGAGATCAGCCAGCCGAGATCGGCCCTTAGCTTTGACTCGCGCTGGCCACTGGTTGTATCCAAGCGGGCCACCTCGAACGGGATGCGTCCTTGGTCACAACAGCGGGGAACACAGCGAGAAAGTTGGAAAGTGAGAATATCTTACGTATACTGAACCGGAATGAGAAGGTCACCGCGAGAGATGAGGCGCCGATGGCGAACAGGACACGTGCCCGGCTGCGCCACAAGGGACAGGTCACGTTGCCGCCTGAGGTGCGTGAGGCGCTGCACGTCGTCGAGGGCGACGAAGTCGAGTTCACCGTCACCGAATCTGGCGACGTGATGCTCCGCGGTATGACTACGATCCCCGCTGACCAGCGCTGGTTCTGGACCGCTGAATGGCAGGCCGGTGAGCGAGAGGCTACCGAACAGATCGCCGCCGGGCAGACGACGGTGTACCAGGACCCCGAGGCGATGTTCGCTGACCTGGACAGGTGAGCTGCTCCCGGTGCCCACATTTGCCACGACACCGCGTTTCCGCCGGGACTACGCCAGGCTTACGGCCGCTCAGCAGGAGCGGTTCAGGAAGGTTGTGCTGGCTGAGTTCGTGCCCGGCGCCGATGCCCGGCGGTTCCCCCCAGGGCTGCGGGTCAAAGGAGTGCAGGGCACGCCGGGCGCGTATGAGATGAGCTGGGCACCGGACGGTCGTGCTACCTGGGAATACGGACCCGAGCAGCGCCCGGGCACACCCCACATCATCTGGCGGCGCGTCGGCACCCACGCCATCTTCGACCCCGGACCCCCATGACTGCCCATCCCTTGAGAATCCACGATGACCGGCATCACCACCGAACCCGGCCCTTGACCACGTTGCGGCAGGCCAGCGCCCCGGACGGCACTGCCGTAGCCCTGAACACACTGCACGACGCCTCGGCACCGTGGCCCGATGACCAAGAGTCATCTAATGACAGTGTCGTGCCAGCAACCGTCAGCGTCCACGAACTGCCCGCGGACGGGGTGCACCTTTCACGCGTTCGGCATCTTTCCACGCGTTCGGTGCCCACATAGCGGGGCAAACCGGACGTGATCATGGTCGTAACGCGTGGAACGACGCCGGGCGGACGGGCTGTTGGGTGATCACCGCACATAGCGTCCGCGAACCCGGGCCCGGCGGCTCGCGGAGCCTGAGCGGATACGACAGGCGGCGCTACCAGAGCGGGGGATGGCGGTCCTTCCAGGGCCGGGCCGCCTCCAGTTGCGCGGACAGCGAGATCAGCGTGGCCTCGTCCCCCATCCGCCCGGCCAGCATCACGCCAATCGGCAGCCCCTCGGCGGTCCAGTGCAGCGGGACGTTCACCGCGGGCTGCCCGGACACGTTGAACAGGGCCGTGAAGGGGGTGAACCTTTTCTGCCGTTCGAAGTTTTCCGGCGGCGCGACGCTCTCGAAGTACCCAACCGGCACCGGTGGCGAAGCCAGGGTCGGAGTGAGCACGGCGTCGTATCCGTTCAGTACGGCGAGCGCGGAACGGACGAGGGCCTGGAGGTAGGCCTGGGCGTATATGAGGTCATGCGCGGTCAGCAGGCCGCCGCGCTCGCGCAGGTAGCGGGTCAGCGGGCGGAGCTGGCCCTCCTGGGCGGGGTCAACCGGGGCCAGCGTCGCCATCGTGTACCAGAGCGTCTCGAAGGCGGGCACCACGTCGGGGCCGAACGGCATCTCGAAGTCCTCGACGTCGTGCCCGAGGCTGGCCAGCAGATGGCTCGCGTCCTCATACGCGGCCACGCAGTCGGGATGCACGACCGAACCCTCGATCGGGTGGCGCAACGTCCGGCCGATGCGCAGCCGGCCTGGCTCGCGGGTGGCATGCCCGAGGAAGGTCTCGCCCGCCGGGAGCGGCGATTGGGTGTACATGTCGCCGGGGTGGTTGCCGGCCATCACGTCGAGCAGCAGCGCCGCGTCAGCCACCGTGCGGGTCACGGGGCCCTCGACGCCGAGCCCGGCCAGGTCGGGCACGAGCGGCCCACTGGAGGTCCGCCCCCGGGAGGGCTTGATCCCGAACAGGCCGCACAGGCTGGCCGGGATCCGGATGGACCCGCCGCCGTCGCTGCCCTGCGCGGCGGGCGCGAGCCCGGCGGCCACGGCAGCGGCAGCGCCTCCGCTCGATCCGCCCGCCGACCGGGTCAGGTCCCACGGCGTCCGGGCGGGGGGCCCGATGTCGGTCTCCGTATAGCAGGGCAGGCCGAACTCGGGGGTGGCGGTCTTCCCGGTGATCACCGCGCCCGCGGCCCTGATCGCGGCGGTGATGTAATCGTCCTCGGGGGCCACATTGTCCGTGAATGCGACCGAACCCAGGGTCTGCCTGACCCCGGCGACCATGTTCAGGTCCTTGATCGGAATCGGCACCCCGGTGAGCGGGGGCAGGGCCGCGCGGTCACCGGCCCGCGCCACCGCCTTCTCAGCCTGGGCCGCCTGGTCGCGGGCCAGTTCGCCGGTCACCGTGAAGAACGCCCCGACGTCGGCATTCAGCGCTTCGATCCGTTGCAGGTAATGATCGGTGATCTCCACGGGCGAGAGGTCACGCTGGCGCACCGACCGGGCCAGCTCAATCACGGTGAGATCATGAATTTCTGCCACGTTACCGAACAGTAGCCGGGCCCACGGCGCCTGGTCCAGAAGCGGCCGGCGGTGCCAGCGCGCAATTGGCCCCGAGCCGGGATGCACACCTCTTCCAGGGTGTCTTGTGTGGTACTTCCGTTCGTTGCGTGCGCAATCCATTACTCTCTGACATGTGGATCCGAGCACGGAGCCGACACCCGGACGAGCCGAGCCAAACGCCGCCCCCGGGGCCGAGGCAGGCGCCACGCCGGAGTTCATGCCCGCCACGCCGGCGGAGACGGCGCCCGGCATGGTGCCGCGGCCACGGACCGGGCCGGAGACATCTGGGCCGGATCGCGGGAGCATCAACCATCCCCCGGGGAGCACGCTGCGGGCCCGGCTGGCCAGCGATCCGCGGACACCCGGGTGGATCCGGCGCGCGGTGGCCTCCGTCGTGGCCGGAATCATCGTCTCGGACGTGGCCAACTGGCGGCTCGGCCTGACCGCCGCGGCCGTCATCGCCATCGCGGACACCATCCACCGTTCCCGGGCGACCGCGGCTCTGCCCGCCTCCGTCAGGGCCGCATCGGCGCAACGGCGCACCAGGCGGCGGCTGGCCATGCTGAGCCGGGCCAGGTACCGGACACTGCACGCGCGCATCGCCCCGGGCAGTGAGTGCGCCATCGACCATTTCGTCGTCGGCCCGGGGGGCGTCTACGCGGTGGACGCCGAGCGCTGGGACCGGCGGCTGCCGGTCGTCCGCGCCACCAAGGGAGGAAAGCTCTATCACGGCCCGTTCTCCCAGGCGGACCGGCTCGCGCACGCGCGCCAGGCGGCCGGTGAGGCGAGCCGGCTGGTCGGTGCGGCTCTGGGGGAGGAACTCGCCGTCCAGCCCGCCATGGTGATCTACGGAGCCACCGTCCCGTGGGCCGTCGCCCGCATCGGCGGCGTGGACGTGTTCAGCGGCCGGAGGCTCCGCAAGTACCTGCGCCAGGACGCGAGGGCGCGCTCCGCGGTGCGCCTGGACGCGGAGCAGATCGAGCGGATTTACGCGGCCGCCACTGAGGCGCTTCCCCCCGCGCGCTGACCAGGGAAAGTGCCGCGCCGCGGCCGATGGCGGGCGAGGTCGCCGGGCGCCCCCAACCGAGGTCGGGTCGCCGGTACGCTGAAGGCTCCACACCCTTGAGGGGAGCCGGGCACATGCCACCGCTTCGATCCCGAACCGTCACGCACGGCAGGAACATGGCAGGAGCGCGCGCGCTCATGCGCGCCAGTGGCGTCGCACGCGAAGATATCGGCAAGCCGATCGTCGCCGTGGCCAACAGCTTCACCGAGTTCGTCCCCGGCCATGTGCACCTGCGTGAGGTCGGGCAGGTCGTGGCCGAGGCCGTGCACGCGGCCGGCGCGGTGCCGCGGGAATTCAACACCATCGCCGTGGACGACGGGATCGCCATGGGGCACGGCGGCATGCTGTACTCGCTGCCCAGCCGCGAGCTGATCGCGGACTCGGTCGAGTACATGGTGAACGCGCACTGCGCCGACGCACTGGTCTGCATCTCCAACTGCGACAAGATCACCCCGGGCATGCTGCTGGCCGCGCTGCGGCTGAACATCCCGACGGTGTTCGTGTCCGGCGGCCCGATGGAAGCGGGCGTGGCCAAGCCGGGGGTGGACACCGTGCCCGGCGAGCCGGTCAAGCTCGACCTGATCGACGCGATGATCGCCTCGGCGGACGCGTCCGTCTCCGACGAACGGCTCAGCGAGATGGAGGAAGCCGCGTGCCCGACCTGCGGCTCCTGCTCCGGGATGTTCACCGCGAACTCGATGAACTGCCTGGCCGAGGCGATCGGGCTGGCCCTCCCGGGAAACGGCACGACGCTGGCCACCCACACCGCGCGGCGCGCGCTGTTCACCCGGGCGGGCGAAGCGGTCGTCGCCCTGGCCAAGCGGTACTACGAGGACGGCGACGAGTCCGCGCTGCCCCTGTCCATCGCGACCCGCGACGCGTTCGAGAACGCCATGGCCCTGGACGTGGCCATGGGCGGGTCCACCAACACGATCCTGCACCTGCTGGCCGCCGCGCACGAGGCGCGGGTCGGCTTCGGCCTCAAGGAGATCGACGAACTGTCCCGCCGGGTGCCGTGCCTGTGCAAGGTCGCGCCGAGCAGCAGCTATCACGTCGAGGATGTGCACCGGGCCGGCGGCATCCCGGCGATCCTTGGCGAGCTGGACCGGGCCGGGCTGCTGAACCAGGGCGTGCACACCGTGCACAGCTCCTCGCTGCGTGAGTTCCTCGACGATTGGGATATCCGGTCCCCCTCGGTAAAGCCCGAGGCGGTCGAGCTGTTCTATGCCGCCCCCGGCGGAGTCCGCACCATCAGGCCCTTCTCCCAGGCGTCCCGCTGGACCAGCCTGGACGAGGACCGGGCGGCCGGCTGCGTCAGGGACCTCAAGCACGCGTACACGGCCGACGGCGGGCTCGCCGTGCTGTACGGCAACATCGCGCCGGAAGGCGCCATCGTGAAGACGGCCGGGGTTCCCGAGGAACTCTGGACCTTCTCCGGCCCGGCAAGGGTCTTCGAAAGCCAGGACGACGCGGTCGAGGGCATCCTGGCCGACCGGGTCAAGCCGGGCGACGTGGTGATCATTCGCTACGAGGGACCCCGGGGCGGCCCGGGGATGCAGGAGATGCTGTACCCCACCAGCTTCCTGAAGGGCAGGGGCCTGGGCCGGGCCTGCGCGCTCATCACCGACGGGCGGTTCTCCGGCGGCACGTCCGGGCTGTCGATCTGCCATGTCGCGCCGGAGGCGGCGGCCGGCGGGGCGATCGCGCTGGCCGAGGACGGGGACCGGGTCGAGATCAACATTCCAGACCGCGAGATCAGGCTCGATGTCCCCGACGGTGAGCTGGAGACCCGCAGGCAGCGGTTGCTGGGCCGGCTGGGCGGCTACCGGCCGGCGCACCGGGACCGGCCGGTGAGTGACGCGCTGCGGGTCTACGCCGCGCTGGCGACCTCCGCGTCCACCGGCGCGGTCCGCGACATCAGCGTGCTGGGGGCGGCCGCCGGCTATGGACCTATCCCGGCCGTGGCGGGCCCGGCCGTCTCGGGCCCGGCCGCGGAGAACGCGGCCGGCACTGGCGCGGCTGGCACTGGGCTCGGCCAGTGATCCGGCCTGCGGCCGCGAGAGTCTGGTAGTGGCCGCGGCACGGGATTGGCTGGGAGGCGCGCGGCCCAGGACCCTGCCCGCCGCGGTCGTCCCGGTCGTGGTGGGCTCCGGCGTCGCCTTCGGTTACGGCCGGTTCTCGCTGTGGCGCGCCCTGCTGGCCTTGGTCGTCGCGCTCGCCCTGCAGATCGGGGTCAACTACGCCAACGACTACAGCGATGGCGTGCGCGGCACCGACGAGCGCCGGGTCGGTCCGGTCCGGCTGGTCGCGGCGGGCGTGGCCGCTCCGCGCCAGGTGCTCCGCGCGGCACTGGGCTGTTTCGCGGTCGCCTGCCTGGCGGGCTTCGTGCTCGCCGCCGTCACCTCGTGGTGGCTCCTGGTCCTCGGCGCGGCGGCGGTGGCGGCCGCGTGGACCTACACCGGCGGCCGCCGGCCGTATGGCTACCGGGGCCTGGGTGAGGTCGCCGTGTTCGCCTTCTTCGGCCTGGCCGCCGTGGCCGGCACCGCCTTTGTCGAGATGGGCGGCCTGACCTGGCTGGCTGTGGCGGCCGCGGTTCCCGTCGGGCTGCTAGCCTGCGCGCTCCTGGTGATCAACAACCTGCGCGACATTCCGTCCGACTCCCTGACGGGCAAGCGGACGCTCGCCGTCATCCTCGGCGACAGCCGCACCCGGACGCTGTACGTCGCCGCCATAGGCGTTCCGTTCGCCGCGGCCGTGGCCATGGCCCCGGCCCGGCCGCTCACCCTGCTCACCCTGGCCGCCCTGCCGCTCGCGCTGGCTCCCGTCCGGTCCGTGCGGGCGGGGGCGGCCGGCCCGGCGCTGATCGCCGCGCTCGGCATGACCGGGCGGCTCCAGCTCGCGTTCGGCGCCCTGCTGAGCATCGGGCTCGCGGTCAGGTTCTGACGTCGCGGGCGCGGGCCGGCTTCCTGGCTTTCTGCTCGCCAGCGTGGCCCGAGCCGCGCTCCGCCTCGGCCACTTCCTGCTGTACCTCGGCCACCTCCCGCTCCACCTGGGCTACCTCGTCCCGGGTATGGGCTGCCTCGGCCGCACGGGCTGTCTCGACCGCACGGGCTGCGTCGGCGGCACGGGCTGCCTCGGCGGCACGGGCTGCCTCTCCGTTCGGGGCGGGGCTGGCAGGCACACCGTCGCCGGTCAGGGCCGCGGGAGCGCCCGCCACCGGGATGCGGCCGCCCGGCGGCACGGCCCGTGCGCCGGGCCCACCCACGCCCGGCGCCCCGGTGGCCTCCCCGGGGCCGCCGAACGCACTGCTCAGGGTCCTCAGCGCGGTGGTCACCTCGCTCGGGATCACCCAGAACGTGTTGCCCTGGGCCTGCGCGAGCTGCGGCAGGGTCTGCAGGTACTGGTAGGCGAGCACCTGCGGGTCAGCGTCGCCCTCATGGACGGCCTGGAACACTGTGCCGATCGCCTGGGCCTGCCCTTCGGACCGGAGGATCTGGCCCTGCTTGTCACCCTCGGCCCGCAGGATCTGGCTCTGCTTCTCACCCTCGGCGGTGAGGATCTTCGACTGCCGGACACCCTCGGCGGTGAGGATCGCGGCGCGCTTCTCCCGTTCGGCCCGCATCTGCTTTTCCATGGCGTCGATGACGCTCTTGGGGGGATCGATCGCCTTGATCTCCACCCGTGTGACCCGGAGCCCCCACTTGCCCGACGCGTCGTCGAGCACACCGCGCAGCATTGTGTTGATCTTGTCGCGCGAGGTCAGGGTCTGCTCAAGGTCCATGTTCCCGATCACGCTGCGCAGCATGGTCGCGGTGATCTGCTCGATCGCCTGGATGTAGTTGACGATCTCGTAATCGGCCGCCCGCGGATCGGTGACCTGGAAGAAGAGGACCGTGTCGATGCTCACGACCAGGTTGTCCTCGGTGATGACCGGCTGCCCCTTGAAGGACACGACCTGCTCGCGCAAGTCGATGAGGGGCTTGACCCGGTCCACGAACGGGAGGATGAAGTTCATCCCCGGCTCCAGGGTCTTCCGGTATCGGCCGAAGCGCTCGATGTTGCGCGCCCGCGCTTGCGGCACGATGCGGACCGTCTTGTACACCAGGGTGAACACGAGCGCCACCGCGATGATCGCGACGACGAGCAGAGCAATTTCCATGGCTACTCCCTGGGATGAACAAGCGCGGTGGCGCCCTCGATCTGGAAGACGTCGACGGTCGAGCCCACGGGGATGTCCAGGGACTCGTCGTAGGAACGCGCGGACCAGACCTCGCCGCCGATACGGACCCGGCCGCCGTGGCCGGTGACTTCCTCCAGCACCAGGGCGGACCGGCCGACCAGCGCGGACGTTCCAGTCCGCAGCAACGGGGGCTGCTTGATGTGCCGCATCGCGAACGGCCGCACGAAGGCCAGCCCGGCGCCCCCGGCCGCGGCGAACGCGGCCAGCTGGAGGGGAAGGTCAAGACCAGCCGCGCCGGCGACCGCCGCCACCACCGCGGCCACGGCGATCAGGCCGAAGGCCAGCGTCGCCGTGAGCACCTCGGCGACCCCCAGCACCGCGGCCAGGATCAGCCAGACAATCCACGACCCCATGGTCACTCCCGGGGCACGAGCACCAGCGGATGCCTTCGCGGGCCTGCGCACGCATCCGGCTCCCGCGTTCCTGATCTGACAGTAACCCCGCGACGGCCTGCCCGCGACCCGCGCGCTCCCCGCCCCGTCAAAAGCACAAGCTACGCAACGAAACCCCGCCGCATCTGCCGACGTCCGGAGCTACCGCCGCGATACCGCGACCTGAGCAAAATAGAAGCTAGGCCTGTCGTCGCCTGAAAGGGACGCGCTCGTCAAGGCGGGTCGCCGCGCTGAGGAGGCAGCTTGACGGAAACGTGGTTCCGCGGCATCACCCCCCACGAGTGCCCGCCTGCGGAGATCGACACCGGGGTCGCTCACCCGGCCCGCATCTATGACTACTGGCTGGGCGGCAAGGACAATTTCGCCGCGGACCGTGAGGCCGGGGACCATGCGCTCGAAGCCAACCCCCGCATTCTCTTCGGAGTCCGCGCCAACCGCAGGTTCCTGGCGCGCGCGGTCCGCTACCTGGTCGGCGAGGCCGGGATACGGCAGTTCCTGGACGTTGGGACCGGGCTGCCCGCCATGGACAACACGCACGAGGTGGCGCAGGCCGTCGCGCCGGACGCGCGGATCGTGTACGTGGACAATGACCCGATCGTCCTCGCGCACGCGCGCGCCCTGCTCACCGGCACGCCGGAGGGCCTGACCGCCTTCATCGACGGGGACGTCCGCGACACGGAGGCCATCCTGACCGGAGCGTCCCGCACGCTGGACTTCAGCCAGCCGGTCGCCGTCATGGCGCTGCTGGTCCTGCAGCACATCCCCGACTCCGACGATCCGCACCGGATCGTCGCCCGGCTGATGGAAGCCACGCCGCCCGGCAGCTACCTGGTCGTGTCGGACACCGCCTCCGACATCCGGCCGGAGGTGGCCGCCGAAACGCAGCGCCGGCTGAACGCGCGGATGGCCTGCCGCCAGACCTGCCGCACCCGGGCGGAGATCCAGCAGTACTTCGCCGGCCTGGAGATGGTCCCGCCCGGCCTGGTCACGCTGAACCGGTGGCGCCCCGCGGCGGATGACCCGGACCCCGGCGAGGACCCCGCCGCGTACTGCGGGATTGGCCGCAAGCCGGCCGCCGAGGCCGAGAGGTTCCCACCAGGCCGCTAAGCGGGGATCATGGTGCCATCCAGCGTCGGAGGCATGTCATGACCGGTCGGACCCAACTGTCGTACAGCCACGGAATCGCCCAGCAGCCCCTGCTCGGCGAGACCATCGGGGACAATCTGAAGCGCATCGCGGCCGCCTTCCCCGAGCACGAGGCGCTGGTCGATGTGCCCACCGGTGGGCGGTGGACCTACGCCGAGTTCGACGGCGACACCGACGTCCTGGCCCGGGGGCTGATCGCCGCGGGCCTCCAGGCCGGCGACCGGGTCGGTATCTGGGCGCCGAACTGCGCGGAGTGGGTGCTCGTGCAGTACGCCACGGCCAAGGCCGGGATCATCCTGGTCAACATCAACCCGGCCTACCGGAGCCACGAACTCAGCTACGCGCTGCGCCAGTCCGGCGTCCGGGTGCTGATCAGCGCGGAGGCGTTCAAGTCCAGCGACTACCGCGGGATGATCGACGAGGTCCGCAACGGGGTCGAGGAACTCGAGCAGGTGATCTACCTGAGGTCGGCGGAGTGGGGTGCGCTGCTCGCCGCGGGCGAGGCGCCGGGTGATGCTGGAGGCGGGAACGCTGACCCGCTGGCGGAGCGCCAGGCCGGCCTGTCCTTCGATGACCCGATCAACATCCAGTACACGAGCGGGACGACCGGCTTCCCCAAGGGCGCGACCCTGTCCCACCACAACATCCTGAACAACGGCTTCTTCATCGGCGAGGGGTGCCGTTACACCGAGCGTGACCGAGTCTGCATCCCGGTCCCCTTTTACCATTGCTTCGGCATGGTCCTCGGCAACCTGGCCTGTACCACGCACGGCAGCACCATCGTGATCCCCGCGCCGGGCTTCGATCCCGCGGCCACGCTGCGGGCGGTGGCGGCGGAACAGTGCACCGCCCTGTACGGGGTGCCGACCATGTTCATCGCCGAGTTCGCGCTGCCCGACTTCGCCGCCTACGACCTGTCCTCGCTGCGCACCGGCATCATGGCCGGCTCGCCCTGCCCGGTCGAGGTGATGAAGCGCGTGGTCAGCGAAATGCACATGGCCGAGGTGACCATCTGCTACGGGATGACCGAGACCTCCCCCGTCTCCGCGCAGACCAGGGCCGATGACGACATGGAACGGCGGGTGTCCACGGTCGGCCGGGTCCACCCGCACGTCGAGGTGAAGGTGGTCAGCCCGGATACCGGCCTGGTGCTGCCGCGCGGCGGCGCCGGCGAGATGTGCACCCGCGGCTACTCGGTGATGCTGGGCTACTGGAACGACCCGGAGCGGACCAGCGAGGTGATCGACGGCGCACGCTGGATGCACACCGGCGATCTCGCCGTCATGGACGAGGCCGGCTACCTCAACATCGTCGGCCGGATCAAGGACATGATCATCCGGGGCGGTGAGAACGTCTACCCGCGCGAGGTCGAGGAATTCCTCTATACCCACCCGGCGATCGAGGACGTCCAGGTCATCGGGGTGCCCGACGCCAGGTACGGTGAGGAACTCTGCGCCTGGGTCAGGTTGCGGCCCGGCCAGGATCTGACCGAGCAGGATCTGCGGGCCTACTGCACCGGCCAGATCGCGCACTTCAAGATCCCCCGGTATCTGCGGATCACCAGCGACTTCCCGATGACCGTCACCGGCAAGGTGCAGAAGTTCAAGATGCGCGAGACCTCCATCGCCGAACTCGGCCTCCAGGCGGCCGCGCGGACCGAGACCGCCTGACCCGGTTCTGGGACCGCCGGGCGATATCCTCCGGGTGTGCCCACACGCTACGTGCTCTCCCGCAAGTGGTCACTGACCGATCGCTTCACGATCACCGATGAGGCCGGCGCAGCGCGGTTCGAGGTTCGGGGCCGGTTCAAGCGGCTCTCACTGCGTGAGGCGTCTGGCCTGGAAGTAGCCACGATCACGGGAAAGACGCTGTCCTCCCAGTTCGAGATCCTGGTTGACGGCCAGCCGACCACCGTGCGAGCGCGGGGCGTCTTCCATGCGCGCTATGAGATCGCCACGCCGGCGGGGCCGCTCGAAGCCCGGGGCAACTTTTCCGGACGCACGTTCACGGTGACCCGCGGCGCGGCCACGGTGGCCACGGTGTCCCAGCAACGCGCGCTCAGGGAGCGGTTCGCCATCGACGTCGCCGACGGCGAGAACCCCGTGCTCATGCTCGCTGTGATCCTGGCCATCGAGACGATCAGGGATGCCCGCCGCGCGGCCGCGGGGGCGGCGGGTGCGGGTGCCGCGGGCGGTTAAGCGCGTGTCCCGTGGATGCCGCACCCGCGCCCGGGGCGCTACCCTCCGGCCGTATCCAGCCGGCTCGGCTCCACGCAGAACTCGTTGCCCTCCGGATCGGCGAGGATGACCCAGCCGACCTCGGGGCGGCGGTCACTGACGACGCTGGCGCCGAGCGCGGCTAGCCGGGCGATCTCCTCGTCCTGCGTCCGGTCGGCGGGCGACAGGTCAAGGTGCACGCGGTTCTTACCGGACTTGCCCTCCGGGACCTTGACGAAGTAGAGGGCGAGCCTGCTGGCCGCCCCGGCGGCCACGGCATACTCCCCGGGCTGGTACGGCTGGGTGACCTGCCAGCCGGTCACCCCGGCCCAGAAACTGGCCACGGCCAGGGCATCTGCGCAGTCGAACGTGATGTTGTGGATGGTTGAACTCACGGCATGCTCCGCTCACTCGCGGGCACCTACCGCCGTGACGTCAGCGCGGCAGGAAGGCGCGGGATTCGGACCTGACATCGACCGCACCTCCCTCCCGTTGCCGGCCAAGCGACGCCGGCCTCTGATTATGCCAGCCGCGCGGGGCCGATACCGCGTGGCGGCCGGGCGGACCATCTGGAAATTACTTTACGATTCCGGTCACAGACTTTGCGTTACACATGCGAAGCTTGGAACCGGCCGCGTCGGGCGGTCACCACCCGCCAGGCCCGGGCGTCAGGACCGCCGTGGGCCCCGGGACGCGGCGTAGGCCTCGGGACGCTGCCGTCGTTGGTTCCTTGGGTACTCCTGCCGGGCATCCTGCCGGGACGGCCAGGCCAGGCGGGCGCAGACCCCCAGGAAGGACGATGCCGTGCCGACCGGATGTCAGCGGAGCCTCGCCCGCCGCGGCCGTCTCCCGGCCGTCGTCGCCGGCATCGGCGTGGCCCTGCTCGCCGTGGCCTGCTCGGGCCCGGGCCACCCGGACGGCGCCGCCTCCTCGTCGTCCCGGCCGCCCTCGTGGTCCCGCCCGCTCTCGCCTGCCGCGCCCTCGCCGGCCCCGCAGGCCGCCACGACACTGCAAATCACCCCGGCCGCCTACCAACTGCCGGCCGGGATCTCCCGTGAGGCGGTTTTCCCCCAGGGACAGAACCTGCTCATCGTCGGTGGGCTCACGCCGCAGGAGACCTCGGCCGACACTGTGACCGCGCTCGATCCCGTGACCGGCCAGACCAGCCTGGCCGGACGGCTGGCCTCGGCCACCCATGACGCGGGGGCCGCCACCGTTGGCGGCCAGGCGCTGGTCTTCGGCGGCGGTGAGCAGACCAGCGTGGCGGCGGTACAGGCGATCTCGCCGCATGGCACCGCCACGGTGACCGGCCAGCTACCCGGTCCCCGGTCCGATCTGTCCGCCGTTTCCGTGGATGGCACCGCGTACCTGCTCGGCGGGTACGACGGCGCTACGTACGACGCGGCCGTGCTGGCCACCACCGACGGCCAGCGGTTCCGCACCGTGGCCAGGCTGCCCGTGCCGGTCCGGTACGCGGCCGTGGCCGCGCTTGGCGGCCAGATCTGGGTCTTCGGCGGGCAGGCCCCCACCGGCATCACTGACGTGATCCAGCAGGTCAGCCCGGCCAGCGGTAAGGCCGCGGTGGTGGGCCACCTGCCGCGGCCGATGACCGGCGGGTCAGCATTCACCCTGGGCGGGAAGATCTATGTCGCGGGCGGCCAGATCGCGGCGCCGCCCGGCGCAGGCACGACGGCCAGCCCCTCGGCGCCCCTGGCCACCAGCGGCGCGGTGCTCGGCCTTGACTCGGAGACCAAGACGGTCACGACCGCGGGCCAACTCCCGGTGCCGGTGGCCAACGCCGCTGTCGCGGTGCTGAACGGGACCGCCTTCCTGGTGGGCGGGAATAACGGGCAGCGAGACGTGCCGACGGTGACGCGAATCCGGCTGGTGGCGCTGTCGGCAGCCGCCCATCCAGCCGAAGCCGGCCCGGCCGGAGCGGGCCAGCCCCTCGGTGCCTCGGCGACCCCGGCCGCCGGGGCCGACAGCGCGGTCGTGGTGAGCGCGCCGTGGCTCGCCCCGGCGCGAGGCAGCGGCCATCTGATACCTGGCTCCGACCCGTCCGTGCTGCCCGGCGACGTCCTGATCGCCGATGACTGGAACAACCGGCTGCTGATTGTTGACCCGCGGGGACGCATCAGATGGCAGTTCCCCCAGCCGGGTGACCTGGCCCGGGGACAGTCCTTCCGGCTGCCTGACGATGCCTTCTTCTCCCCCGACGGCAGGAAGATCATCGCTACGGAAGAGGACTACTCGGTCATCAGCGTGATCGATATCGCCACGCACACCATCGTGTACCGGTACGGAACGCCGGGGCGGCCGGGGAGCACCGCGAACCACGTGGCCAATCCCGACGACGCGATGCTCTTGCCAAGTGGCGGCATTCTCTCCGCTGACATCGAGAATTGCCGGGTCCTGCTGATCAAGCCGCCCGCCCACTATCCCCAGCGAATCATCGGGGAGACCACGAACGCCTGTGTGCACGATCCTCCGCACCGGTTCGGCAGCCCGAATGGCGCGTTCCCCGCCACGGACGGCAATTACGTGGTGACCGAGATCAATGGCGACTGGGCGAACGAGATGAACCTGAAGGGCCACGTCTACTGGTCCACCCACCCGCCGGGCGTCGCGTACCCCTCCGACACCAACGAGATCTACCCAGGGCGGTTCCTGACCGCCGATTACTCCAGCGCCGGGCAGGTCGTCGAGTTCGATTCGCGCGGGAACCTGCTGTGGCGGTTCGGCGGGCTCAACCACCCGTCCCTGGCCCTCCCCCTCCCCAATGGCGACCTCCTGGTCAATGACGACTTCAACCACCGGGTCATTGTCATCGACCCCACCCTGAACCGGATCGTCTGGCAGTACGGGCACACCGGGGTTCCGGGTACCGCACCGGGCTACCTGAACGACCCAGACGGAGTGGATGTGACACCGCCGGACTCGATGCTGATCGCGCACGCGGCCACCATGGGGTCGTCCGTGGCCGGTCCCAGGGCCCCCGTGGCCATCCGCAGCCAGCCCGTGCCTGGCTGACCGGGATCAGGCCCCCAGGTCCCCGGCACGCACCGGGAGCTGCTCAAGCAGATCCCGGGTCACGGCGGTGACCACGGCCACGGCCCGATCGAACGCAACGATGTCGGATGGGACCGTGCGCCGGAAACCGCTCACTGTCCTGACGTACTCGAGCGCGGCGGCCCGCACATCCTCATCGGTTACGCCGTGAGCATATGGGGCCCGCAAGATCTTGATATCGCGGCACATGAAGCGAAACTACGCCACCGCGGCCCGCTGATGGCAGCTTTAAACGCGGCAATTGTGAACTGCCACGGGGAGCCGGCGCGCCGTGACACTCTGCTCCGAAAGTACTGAGCTGACCAGGGATAACGAGGATCGCCGCCCGCGGCCGCCCCGGCAGCGGTCACCGGGCCGCGCGCACGTCCAACTCGTCGAGCAGGGTCCGGGTGGCCTTCGCCACGGAGTCCACGGCCCGGTCAAACGCCTCTGTGTTGGAGCGGCTCGGCTGCCGGAAACCGCTGATCTTCCTGACGTACTGGAGCGCGGCGGCCCGCATGTCCTCCTCGGTCACGTTCTCGGCATACGGGATACGCAATGTTTTGATGCTGCGGCACATGAAACGAAACTACCCGGAGAGGCCGAGCAGTGGGTCCAGGCCGAAGGTCAGCCCCGGTGGCAGTGATGCCACGCCACGCACCCCGAGCAGCACGCCGGGCATGAAGGACGCCCGGTCCAGCGAGTCATGCCGGATGGTCAGGATCTCACCGTGCCCGCCGAGCAGGACCTCCTGGTGTGCCACCAGGCCAGCCAGGCGCACCGAATGCACGTGCACCCCGTCCAGCACCGCGCCCCGGGCCCCGTCCGCGGCCGAGACGGTGGCGTCGGGCGATGGTCCGAGGCCCGCGGCCCGGCGGGACTCGGAGATCAGCGACGCGGTTCGCGCCGCGGTGCCCGACGGCGCGTCCACCTTGCCCGCGTGGTGCAGTTCGACGATCTCGACGGAGTCAAAGAACCGCGCGGCCTGGGTGGCGAACCGCATCATGAGCACCGCGCCCAGCGAGAAGTTCGGCACGACGAGCGCGCGGGTCCCGGGCGCGTCCGCCAGCCACTCCCTGACCTGGGCGGTCCGGGACTCGTCGAACCCCGAGGTGCCGACGACCGTGTCCAGGCTCTGGCCGATGCACCAGCGCAGGTTCTCCATGACCGCACCGGGATGGGTGAAGTCGACCACGACATCGCATCCGGCCAGCGCGTCGCGCGAGTCTCCCACGTTGACCGCCGCGGCCACCTCCAGATCCGGCGCGGCGGCGACCGCCTGGCACACCTCGGACCCCATCCGCCCCTTGGCGCCGAGCACACCGACCTTGATCATGACGTCAGCCCGTGTCCTGTCCGCCCAGTGCCAATGTCAGCCGAGGGCCTCGGCGAAGGCGGCCTCGTCGTCGTAGGGGCCGACCACGGCGAGCACCTTGGGCTGGGCGAGCACCTCGGCCGCGACGCGGCGCACGTCGTCGTGGGTGACCGCGCTGATCGAGGCGATGATCTCATCCACCGGCTCCAGCTCCGGGTAGGCCAGTTCGGCCTTGCCGAGACGGCTCATCCGCGAGGACGGGTCTTCCAGGCCAAGCACGATCGACCCGCGCAGCTGGCCCTTTCCGCGCTCCAGCTCAGCATCGTCCAGGCCACCCGAGACCATCTTGGCAATCTCGTCCCGGCAGATCGCGAGCACCTCGTCGGCCTTGGACGGCAGGCAGCCGACGTACACGCCCCACATGCCGGCGTCGGCGTGCTGGGAGGAGAAGCTGTACACCGAGTACGCGAGGCCGCGCTTCTCCCGTATCTCCTGGAACAGGCGGGAGGACATGCCGCCGCCGAGCGCCGCGTTCAGCACGCCGAGCGCGAACCTCCGCTTGTCCGTCCGGGACAGGCCATCGCAGCCGAGGATCAGGTTGGCCTGCTCGATGCTCCGCGACACGAGCCTCACCCCGGTGTCCGTCTCGGCCAGTCCGGCCGATCCGCCCAGCCGCGGCCCGGAGGGCACCACGTCGCCGCTGAGGACATGACCGAACGACTGACGCACGGCCTCGACCACCTGGTCGTGCTGGAGGTTGCCCGCCGCCGCCACCACCAGGTCGGGCGGCGTGTACCGCGCGTGGTAGTGCTCCGCGATCTGCTCGCGGGTGATCGAGTTGATCGAGTTCACGGTGCCCAGGATCGGGCGGCCGAGCGGGGTGTCACCGAACAGCTTGGCGACGAACGCCTCATGCACGGTGTCCGAGGGATCGTCGTCGTTCATGGCGATCTCTTCGAGGATGACGCCACGCTCGGCGTCCACGTCCCGGGGCTCGATCAGCGAGCTGGTCACCATGTCCGACAGCACGTCGATGGCCAGAGGCAGGTCAGCGTCGAGCACCCGGGCGTAGTAGCAGGTGTACTCCTTGCCGGTGAAGGCGTTCAGCTCGCCGCCGACCTCGTCCATGGCGGCGGAGATCTCCAGCGCCGTGCGCTTGGGCGTGCCCTTGAACAGCAGGTGCTCCAGGTAGTGAGTAGCACCGGCATGGGGCACGTCCTCGTCACGGGAACCGACGCCCGCCCAGATCCCGAACGCGGCCGACCGTACCGAGGGCAGCGACTCCGTGATGACCCTGAGCCCACCAGGGAGCACCGTGCGGGTGACGGCCTCGTCGCCACCCGCCTGCGGCTGCGTGCTCACTGGTGCACCATCCTTGTGTCGGTGGTTCTAGATGGACCACTGATGCACCCGAGGTGCCGCCAGGCCACCGCCCTGCGCGCTTGACGCTGTTGACGTCCATCGTGAGTTATGCGGGGCCTGGCGGTTCCCGGGGCGTGCCGACCGTCGACAGGGCTGTGCGCCGCCGAGCGCCGAACAGTGAGCGATGCGGCAGCCACGTCCCGGCACCGAGACAAGGGTGCCTCCCCACTGGGATCAGCAGCGAGGAGGCTGTTATGAAGTCTGCCCCATCCGCCCTGCCGGAGGAACCGCCGAACGGGCTGACCTGCGGTATCGACTGGGCACGCGATGACCACGCGGTCGCGGTCGCCGATGCGCGCGGCCGGGAGGTCCACCGGTGCACGGTCGAGCACAGCGCCGCGGGCCTGCGCGCCCTGCTGGGCCTGCTGAGCAGGCGCGGCGTCAGCGAGGTCGCGATCGAACGGCCCGACGGCCCCGTCGTGGAAGCCCTGCCCGGGGCCGGGATCACCGTGGTGGTGATCAGCCCGAACCAGGTCAAGAACCTGCGCGGCCGCTACGGCTCGGCCGGCAACAAGGACGACCGCTTCGACGCCTTCGTCCTGGCCGACACGCTGCGCACCGACCGCGCCCGGCTCAGGCCCCTCGTCCCGGACCAGCCGGCGACGCTCGCCCTGCGTCGTGCCTGCCGGGCCCGCAAGGACCTCGTCGGCCACCGGGTCGGCGTGGCCAACCAGTTGCGCGAGCACCTCAAGCGCGTCTTCCCTGGCGCCGTCGGCCTGTTCGCCGACCCCGGCTCGGCGATCAGCCTGGCGTTCCTGGCCCGCTTCGACTGCCAGGACCGCGCCGGCTGGCTCTCGCCCAGGCGAATGGCCGCCTGGCTGGCCGGCGTCGGATACTGCGGCCGCATCGACCCGGCTGTCCTGCACGCCCGCCTGGCCGCCGCTCCGCGCGGCGCCACGGGAGAGCACGGCGCCGCCGAAGCGCACGTCACCCGCGCCCTGCTGGCCGTCCTGGCCACCCTCAACGAGCAGATCAAAGCGCTGACTGCCCAGATCAGCGAGCAGCTCGCGCTGCACGCCGACCAGCACGTGTTCACCAGCCTGCCCCGCTCCGGCCGCGTCCGCGCAGCCCGCCTGCTCGCCGAGATCGGCGACTGCCGCGCCCGCTTCCCCACTCCCGAGTCGCTGGCCTGCCTGGCCGGGGTCGCCCCCTCCACCCGCCAGTCGGGCAAGATCCGCGCAGTCGGGTTCCGCTGGTCCTGCGACAAGCAGCTCCGCGACGCCGTCACCGACCTCGCCGGCGACACCCGCCACGCCAGCCCCTGGGCCGCCAGGCTCTACGACAACGCCATCGCCCGCGGCCACGACCACCCCCACGCCGTCCGCATCCTCGCCCGCGCCTGGCTGTTCGTCATCTGGCACTGCTGGCAAGACGGCGTCGCCTACGACCCCGCCCGCCATAAGGCCCTCCAGCGCATCCTCGCCGAGGAAAAACCGAAGGCGGCTTGACACAGGGCTACTCACGAGTCGCGGTGCCTCCGCTCGCGGTGACGGGTGCGGTGACCTTCCCGGTCCCCGCCCTGGCCCGCGTGGTCACGGTGGTCGTCACGGTCGCCCCGGTCACGGGCGGGGGCGCCGTCCTCCTCGCCCGGGGCGCCGCCGGCCGCCTCTCGCTCGACGACTTCCACCGGAACCAGGGACAGCTTGCCGCGGTCGTCCACCTCGCGGATCTCGACCTGGATCTTGTCACCTACCTTGACCACATCGTCGACGTTCTCGATCCGGGCCCCGCCGTGCAGCTTGCGGATCTGCGTGATGTGCAGCAGCCCGTCCTTGCCGGGCAGCAGCGAGATGAACGCGCCGAACGTGGTCGTCTTCACCACGGTGCCGAGGAACCGCTCCCCGACCTCGGGGATGTGCGGGTTGGCGATGGCGTTGATCGTGGCCCGGGCCGCCTCGGCCGAGGGACCGTCGGTGGCACCGATGTAGATGGTGCCGTCGTCCTCGATCGTGATCTCGGCGCCGGTGTCCTCCTGGATCGAATTGATCATCTTGCCCTTGGGCCCGATCACCTCGCCGATCTTGTCCACCGGGACCTTGATCGTGATGATCCGCGGTGCCTGCGGGCTCATCTCGCCTGGCTCGTCAATGGCCTCGCGCATGACGTCGAGGATCGTGAGCCTGGCCCCGCGCGCCTGCTTCAGCGCCTCGGCCAGCACGGAAGCGGGGATCCCGTCCAGCTTGGTGTCCAGCTGGAGGGCCGTGATCACATCCTTCGTCCCGGCCACCTTGAAGTCCATGTCGCCGAACGCGTCCTCGGCACCCAGGATGTCGGTGAGGGTCACGTACTTCCCACCCTCGTGGATCAGGCCCATGGCGATGCCGGAGACCATGTCCTTCAGTGGCACGCCCGCATCGAGCAGGGACATGGTGGACGCGCAGACCGAGCCCATGGACGTGGAACCGTTGGACGCGATGGCCTCGGAGACCTGGCGGATCGCGTAAGGGAACTCTTCCCGCGGCGGCAGCACCGGAATCAGCGCGCGCTCGGCGAGCGCGCCATGGCCGATCTCACGGCGCTTGGGCGAGCCGACCCGCCCGGTCTCCCCGGTGGAGTACGGCGGCATGTTGTAGTTGTGCATGTACCGCTTGGTCCGCTCCGGGTTGAGCGTGTCGATCATCTGCTCCATGCGGAGCATGTTCAGCGTGGTGACACCGAGCACTTGCGTCTCGCCGCGCTCGAACAGCGCCGACCCGTGCACCCGGGGCAGCACGTGCGCCTCGGCGGACAGCTGCCGGATGTCGGTGAGCCCGCGCCCGTCGATGCGCAATCCATCACTGATGATCCGCTCGCGGACCAGCTTCTTGGTGAGCGCGCGGAAGGCGCCGCTGATCTCCTTCTCGCGGCCCTCGAACTGGCTGGCCAGCTTCTCGGTGGCCAGGGCCTTGACCCGGTCGCTCTCGGCGTCACGCGCCTGCTTGCCGGCGATCGTGAGGGCCGCCGCCAGTTCGCCGGAGACCGACTCGGCTAGGGCGTCGTACACGTCCTGCTGGTACTCCAGGAAGACAGGGAACTCCGCGGTCTCCTTGGCGGCCTGGTCAGCGATCTGCTGCTGCGCCTCGCAGAGCACCTTGATGAACGGCTTGGCCGCTTCCAGGCCCTCCGGAATCGTGTCCTCGGTCGGGGCGACGGCCCCGCTGCCGGGGTCGGCGAGCAGGCCCAGCGTGCCCGGCGTGGACTCGGCCTCCACCATCATGATCGCCACATCGCCGTCCGGGAGGACCCGGCCCGCGACGACCATGTCGAACGTGGCTTCCGCCAGCTGGGGATGCGTCGGGAAGGCCACCCACTGACCCTTGATCAGGGCGACCCGGACACCGCCGATCGGCCCGGAGAAAGGCAGCCCAGAGAGCTGCGTGGACAGCGAGGCGGCGTTGATGGCCACGACGTCGTACAGGTGCTCAGGGTGCAGGGCCATGATCGTCTCGACGATCTGGACCTCGTTGCGCAGGCCCTTCACGAACGACGGCCGCAGCGGCCGGTCGATCAGCCGGCAGGTGAGGATCGCATCCTCGGAAGGACGGCCCTCCCGGCGGAAGAACGAGCCCGGAATCCGGCCCGCCGCGTACATCTTCTCCTCGACATCCACCGTGAGAGGGAAGAAGTCGAGTCCCTCCTTGGGGTGCTTGGACATGGTGGTCGCGGACAGGACCATGGTCTCGTCGTCGAGATAGACGACGGCGGAGCCTGCGGCGAGGCGGGCCAGTTTGCCCGTCTCGAACCTCAGCGTATGAGTGCCGAATGGGCCGTTGTCAATGACGGCTTCGGCGGTATGCACACCCTCCACGGGTGAGACCTCCTTGATTGAGGTCCCGCGTCTACCCGCCGCCGGTGGCGCGCTCCGGCCATGTCGGCCGGGCTGACGGCGGCCCGGTCTTCGATCGAAGCCCTCGGCCCGGTACAGCGCCACGTATGGGTAGGCGCTGACCGACCCGAGAACCACTACCGAGGACCGGTCCTGGCGCCCTGAGCGCTCCGGGATCGGGGCCGCGGGATGTTTATCTGTTGAGTTGTAGTTCCTGACCCTACCTGCGCAGCCCAAGCTTCCCGATGAGCGCGCGGTACCGGGTGATGTCCTTGGCGGCCAGGTACTTCAGCAGCCGCCGACGGCGGCCCACGAGCAGCAGCAGGCCACGGCGGCTGTGGTGATCGTGCTTGTGCACCTTGAGGTGCTCGGTCAGGTCATTGATCCGCCGGGTGAGCAGTGCGACCTGGACCTCCGGCGAACCGGTGTCACCCTCACTGGTGCCGTGCCCGGCGATGATCTCCTGCTTCACGGCTGTGTCCAACGGCACGTGTCAGTCCTATCTTTGTGACTAGTCATCAGTGGGACCCGCTGCGGCAAGCCGCAGTCGGTGCGTCCCCCTCGGCCAGCCGTCTGAGGGTACAGCTAGCCCCGGTCGCAGTACTCCGACCGCCATTTACGGTACCACGCCTGGGGACACGCCCGGTGCCCGCCGAATTCGGGCCCCAGGCCGGGCCTGGTCAGCCGCCGGTGCCGGCCAGGAGCGCCCGTGCGGTGTCCACGTCGCGCCGCATCTGCTCGGCCAGCGCGGCCGCTGACTCGAACCGGACCATGCCGCGTAGCCGGGCGACGAAATCCACCGCCATGTGAACTCCGTACAGGTCGAGGTCGTCACGGTCCAGGGCGTAGGCCTCCACGGTTTGCTCCCGGCCGTCGAAGGTGGGGTTCGTGCCGACCGAGATCGCGGCGGGCCAGCGCTCTGCTTCGTGGCCGTCCTCGTCGAGGCTGGCCAGCCAGCCCGCGTACACGCCGTCAGCCGGGATCACGGTGTGCGGGGGTGGCTCCAGGTTGGCGGTCGGGAACCCGAGCGCGCGGCCGCGCTGCTGACCGCGGACGACGACCCCCTCGACCCGGTGCGGACGGCCCAGGTCCAGGCGCGCGCCCGCCACGTCGCCAGCGGCGAGCCGCGCCCTGATGCCGCTCGAGGAGATGGTCACCCCGTTGTCCATCAGCAGCGGAACGCCCTCGGCACTGAAGTCGTACTTGTCCCCAAACTCCGCCAGCAATGCGACATCGCCCGCCGCGCGGTGGCCGAACCGGAAGTTCTCCCCCACCACCACCCGGCGTGTGTGCAGCCGCTCCACCAGCACGGCATGGACGAACTCATCGGGACCGAGCTGCGAAAATTCATAGGTAAAGGGCAGAACGCAGACCGCGTCCGCACCTATGCCGGCCAGCAACTCGGCCCGGCGGCGGATCGTGCACAGCATTGGCGGATGCGAGCCGGGCCGGATCACCTCGTCCGGATGCGGGTCGAATGTGACCACCACCACCGGTATGCCCAGGTCCGCGGCGGACTCCGCCGCCCTGGAGACGATGTGCTGGTGGCCACGGTGCACGCCGTCGAACACGCCGATGGTGACCACCGATGAGCCCCAGTCCTCCGGCACGTCGTCCAGGCCCTGCCAGCGCTGCACGATATGGCTCCCTCGTTTTCCTGGCCGACGGGCGGCACGCGGAAGGCGTCCCCCCGGTAAAGCCTGCCATGCCGCTCCCCCGGCCCGCTCACCCCGGCCGACCCCCCCGCCCGGCCGTCCCGCTCGCCGCCCCGGCCGTCCCCACCCGCCCCAGGCCTATCGATGTGACATCGATAGGCATAGGACTTTTAGGTTTTAGGTAACAATTTTCTGGGACATATTCTGCCAGGTAAGCCCCGGGCCGTGGCACGAGCTGCATGCCTGCACAATCGGACCAGTGGACGCGGGACGCAGCGCGTGCGCCGAGCCGGCGGGCGAACACCGACCGGATTACCGCCGTCAAGGCGTCTTCGGCGTTGGCGTGCTCGGTAAGGTGGTCGCGGGAGCCGGCCGTGGACTAGTGAGCCACCCAGGCGTCGCCGACCCGTCTGGCCGCGCCGCCGAGGCCAACTACTCCGATGTGCCCGGCCCGCTAACGGGCTCTGACGATGCCAGTCTATCCAAGGCAAGGAAGAAAGATCATGGAACCGTCCCACCCCGAGCTGCTGGTGAGGCCCTGAGCAGAGCTCCACGGGTCGCGGGAGTTGGCCGTATGGCAGACCACGCATCATCAGAACAAGGCTGCTCAGTCTGGCGGCGGGTGCTGGACGCCGACGAGAGCGTCCGACCGACGTGGGTCAGTCTGGAAATGGGGTTAATCCTGGGAGAGACGATCCCGCTGCCTGGTACGGGCCGGGGGGATGAGTTTGCTGGTTCAGTTTATCGGCGGCCCTTCGCCCACTGCGCAGCGTCGGCTACCAGCGCGGGAAGTTCGGCGGGGGTGTCCAGCCCGGCGACGTTGGCGGCCGGCACCCGATTGGGCGCCGGCGACCTCCTCCAACTGGGCGGTGAGGTCGGTGGATGTGGCCCGCAGGACGTAGACCAGGTCGATATGCCGGTGAACCCCGACGCTGGAGTCAGTAACCTGCATTTCCAGGATCATGTATGGCGGTGCGTGCACCGTGACGGCCGGATGGGCGAACAGCGGATCGCTGATCACCTCGGCCCGCACTCCGGTTTCCTCGAAGACTTCGCGCAGCGCGGCTTGCGCCGGGTCCTCGTCCGGGTCGAACGTGACCGCCGGGGTAGAGCCACTGGCCGAGTTTGTTGTGGTGGACGAGCAGCACCCGTCCGGTGTCGTCGAAGACGATCGCGGAGGCGGTGAAGTGCCGGATGCCGGTCATGGACGCTGCCTTTCGGCGTGGCTGGCGGACAAGGTCCGGATGCGGCCCGCGGCCCACTGTAATGCCGCCTGCGGCATTCCCGGGTGAACGGGAAGCTGAAGCGCCGACGCGGCCAGAGCCTCGGCGTTCGGGCAGGCGGTGGCGTAGGGGGCGAAGATCGGCCGGTGGTAAAGCGGCTGGTAGCCGTAGCGGGCCGAGTCCGGGGGCAGCCCGGCGCAGGCGAACCCGCCCGCGAACGATTCCGCCGAATCCTCGGCGGTCAGAACCAGGTTGTAGTAGTTCGGTGCATCCGTCTGGCCGTAGCCGAGTTCGGCGAGCGTGCCGCCTTCGGGCAGGGCGCTGAGGAGTTGGGCGGCGTTGGCGCGGCGGGATTGCAATTGCTGCTGCAGGCCGCGCAGCCGGCGCAGCCCGATCGCTGCGAGGGGTCCGGCGAGTTTGTAGTTCACGCCGTGGACATGGCCTTTGAGGTGCCCGAGGTGGGTGTAGAAGTCGATGCGCTCGGCGAGTTCCTCATCGTCGGTGAGTATGAACCCGCCTTCGCCGGTGGCGAGCAGCTTGCGGTCGTGGGTGGAAAAGCACCCAGCCCGGTGAATTGTGCCGGCGCACCGGCCGCGGATTTTTGTGCCGTGGGCCTGGCAGGCGTCCTCGATGATCGGGACACCGGCCGCCGCCAGCAGCGGGGCCGCCGCGGCGTCGTCGGCCGGGTAGCCCCACAGTGGCAGCGTGATCGCGGCCTTCGTCTTAGGCGTGAGCTTGGCGGACACGTCGGCAGGGTCCAGGGCCAGGGACCGGGGTGCCGTGTCCACGATGACCGGGACGGCGCCGCAGGTCAGGATTGGCATCGCGGTGGGCAGCGGTGCGGTCGCCGGGACCATCACCTCATCCCCGGCACGGACGTCCAGGGCGATGAGGGTGGCGTGCAGGGCCGAGGTACCGGAATTGACCGCCACCGCGCGTGCGGAACCGAACCATCCGGCCAGTGCCCGCTCGTAGATTTCCAGGACGGGCGCCCCGCCGGACAGCCGGCCGTCGGCGAGCACGTCGGTGATCTCGTCGAGTTCCCCGCACGCGGGCGGGGTGTAGCGGTCATCGACCGGGTCGGCGGCATCGAAGCGGATGTCAGGTGTCATAGGTCAGCACCACCTTGATCGTGTCTTGCGGGGTGTCGGTGATCAGCGCGTATGCCTCGGCGGCCCGGCCGAATGGCACCCGGTGGGTGATCAGTCCCTCGGTGCGCACGGCCCCTGCGGTGATCAGCTGCCGGGCCGCGGTGCTGAGCCGGTCCAAGGTCCACCGCGGATACGTGCGCTGCGGGCAGCCGTTGACCGTCATGGACGAGATGAGGGTGATGCGGTTGCGGTGGTACTCCTCGCCGAGCCGCAGACCTGGCTGGTCACCGTGGTAGGAGGCGACGGTCGCGACCCTGCCCCCGATACGCAGGCAGCGGATCGCCTCGTGCAGGCCCGCGTAGGACCCGGACGCCTCGATCGCCGCGTCCGCGCCGGCCGGGCCGGTCAGCTCGCGGACCCGGGCGGCGACGTCCGTACCATCGCTGGCCAGGATCGCGTGCACGCCGAGACTTCCGGCGGCCTGTACCCGCAGCGGGTACCGGTCCACGCCGATCACCTGGGCGCCGGCGTGCCGGGCCTGCTGCGCGGCGAGCAGACCCACCGTGCCCAGCCCCACGATCACCGCGGTCTCGCCCACCGCCAGCCCGGCGTCGTGGACGCCGCCGAGCGCGACCCGGGCCAGGATGAAGAACACCGCCTGCTCCGGGTCGATCCCGGCCGGCACGAGCCCGGCCACCGCTGCCGTCTCCGCGAGTAAATGCCCGTCAGCGTGCGGGCCGTCGACCGCGATCAGGTCACCGACACGCACGCTGGTCACAGCGGGACCGATTTTGGCTACCCGGCCGACCGACTCGTAGCCAGGGGCGACCGGGTAATCGCGGCCGGGCCCGTCGAGGTAGACACGCCGCTGCGGATCCCAGGTACGGTGCAGCGCGGCAGCCGAACCATGCATCCATGCGATCTCGGTGCCATGGCTGATCCCGGACACCACGGTGTCGGCGTAGACGTCGTGTTTACCCAGCGGCGGGAGCCGCTCTTCGATCAGCTCGACGGCGCCGGGTGCGGTGATCAGCAGCCGCCGGCACGCTGGCCCGGACGTGACGATCGCACCGGCTGCGTCGGGCGCAGGTTGTCTCATCGCAACTCCAAGGGGATCGGGAGCTGGCGCACCCGGGCGGCCAGCTCGGACAGGTGACGTTCGTCGAAGGTGTCGAACGTCGTGGTGCTCACACGGATCAGCGGCCCTGGCCACTGGGCGTAGGCGTTCTCGAACGCCCCGGACAGCGCCGCAAGTTGGGCGGCAGTGACCCTGGCTTCCATGTCCCGGCCGCGCCCGGATATCCGGCCGCGCAGGGTAGAGACCGGCGCGGACAAGCCGACCACCAGATCCGGGGCGGGCAGGCTGACGGCCCAGATGCCGACCGTTGCGGCGATCCTGGCCGCGTTACCCAGGTCGAGTGTGGTCGCCGCGAAGATCGGCTGCTTGAACAGTGCCCAGTCGGAGACCACGCCGCGACCAGCCGCGAGCAGCCCCGCGATGTGGTGCAGCTGCGCGACGCGCAGCGCGAAGAACGTCAGTTCCGCCCGCAGCGCCAGTTCGGTATCTCCCGGCTTGCCGCTGAGCAGTTGCGGCAGGAACGGGTTGGCCTCGAACGGGTCGAACATGGCCTGCGCGTCCAGGACCAGCGCGAGCCGTGTCGCCAGGGTGGTCTTACCCGCGCCGGTCGGTCCCTCCACGGCGACGAAGATCGCGTTCATCATCAGCCGCCCTGCGGGCCGCTTTCCGCACAGCGGTCAACCGGTAATCGGCAGAAGCCCTTAATTTCCAGCTCCAGGGATGACGGAATACCAGCCGAGCGTGACTGGCTCGCCGCGGACTGCGGCAGAACGCCTGTTGTGATGATAGCCATTCGTTGCCCTCCGGTCTTTGGCTTAGTCCTCCTCTGTCCATGGTCACGATTATTGTAAGGGCGGTGCGCGACATTGCCTGAACGAGCGGCGCGTTCTCCTGGCAGCGGTCATTGCAGTTCCGCCCATACGACTTTCCCGCCCATATCCTGCGGGAAATACCAGTCCCATTTCTCGCTGATGGTTTCCACCAGCAGCAGCCCCCGGCCGCTCTCAGCGTCTCCGCTTAAGCTTATGCGTTCTGGCGCCTGCGGGCTGGCATCCCAGACGAGAATCACGACCCGTGTCTTATCCGCGAACAGCCACAGCCGCACTGGGGTGATCCGCTCCATGGCGCGTGAGGCGTGCATCGCATTGGTCACTAGCTCAGAGACCAGGAGCTCGGTGCTTTCGCTAAAGGGGGTGAGCCCCCATTCCCACAGTAATTGCCGGGCGTGCAGCCGGGCGCAGGGTACCGCGCCCGGCAGCGCGCCCAGTTCGATGAAATCTTGCAGCGGCCATTCGCTGTCCATGCCTGTTCCCTGATATTGGGGAGTCAGAACCGGCACCGGAGCGCCGCTCTTCAGAGGACCGCGCACAGATAACACGCTCCCGTGTACAGTGCCGGTTCCGCCTCCAGCAGCACACGCCCTTGGGCCTGCTCAGCGTGCTACTGGCCGGGCACGAGCCGCTACCGTCACGATCGGCGTCATTTCACAAGGCGTGACGACTGGACTACCGTCACGAGTACCGTCATCTGATCATCAGCCTGGCGCTCAGGCGGTCGGCCGCCGCCCCGCGGCTTACCCTGTGGGTAGTGGCGCGAGGCAGGGAGGAAGCGATGCCGGGCCAGCCGACGCTTTTGCGGACGCTGATCACTGCCAGGCACTGGCAGCGGTTCGAGACGTTTGCGGTGCAGTTCGAGCGTGCGGCCGGGACGCTTGCCGAGGAGGATGGCGAGCCGGGCCTGGCGAAGGTCTCGGTGTCGGCGCGCCAGTTTGAGCGCTGGTATGGCGGGAAGGTGCGGACGTCGCCCCATCCTGACTCGTGCCGGATCCTTGAGCGCATGTTCGGCTATCCAGTGCGACAGCTACTTGCACCCGCCACGCGCGTGTCTCACGAAACATCATTAACGCCAGGAGAGGAAGAGCCCCGGCCCGCAGCGAGGGCGCTGCAGCCCGGCCTGATCTGGACACCAGGAGCGTTCATCCCTGGCGACTTCGGGCTGACTGAGGACTCTGCCCTGTCCGATCCGGAAAGGATTC
Organism: uncultured Actinomycetes bacterium; assembly: GCA_963822825.1. Lineage (GTDB taxonomy): Bacteria > Actinomycetota > Actinomycetes > Streptosporangiales > Streptosporangiaceae > JAWWPY01. Next base: position 87,245 of record CAWGIW010000005.1, read on the forward strand.
TCGCCATGGCCGCTCGCCGGGCAATACGATTCAGCGCTACGGCTGGGTCAAGCAACATAGCTGGTGAATCGATGGACCAGTTGTGGGCCGAGACGAGCCGTCTAGCAATCGCATACCTGCAGCAGCCGCTTCCCGCGATAACCAGCGACATCGTGTCCCTTCAAGACATCGTGTTCTCACTCCTGGAAGGCCGCCAGCGTCCCCGCGAGTCACGGGACCTTTACGTCATTGGCGGGCTTGCATCAGGAATGCTGTCGAAGGCATCACACGATCTCCGTGACCCGGATCTGGCGATGACCCACGCCCGCACGGCCCTGCTGTGCGCGAACAATGCCGAGCATCCGGGGCTCGCCTCGTGGGTGCGAGGACTCCAGTCCCTGATCACATACTGGGCGCAGCGCCCACGGGAATCCCTTGAGTACGCTCAGCTCGGCCAGCAGGTCCAGGGAACCGCCGGATCCGTCAGCGTCTGGCTCGCCAGCCTGGAAGCGCGTGCATGGGCAAGCCTTGGCAACGGCTCCGCCAGCCGCCAGGCCATAGCCCGCGCTGCGGAACTACGTGAAAGGCTAGTGACGGACGATCTGGACCAGCTCGGCGGGATGTGCTACTTCTCCCGGCCCAGGCAGCTCTACTACGCAAGCGATGCGGGAGCAGCCCTGCCCGAGCATGACGAATCCGGTCTCCGCTCCGAGACGGAATCCCTCGCGGCCGATGCGGTAACCGCTTACGACCAGGCTCCCGAGGCTGAGAAGTCCTTCGGTGACGAGGCAGGCTCCCGGACTGACCTCGCGGTTGCCCGCGCCCGCGCGGGCAACCTCGAAGGCGCCAGGGAAGCAATACAGCCGGTGCTGGAACTGCCTGTGGCACAGCGGATTCACGGCGTCGTCACCAGCGTCTTGAACGTCCACCGTGCCGTCACGGTGCTGTCGCCCGACGCTCCTGTCGCCCGGGATATCCAGGAAGAGATCGAGAACTACTGCCGGACCCCCGCCGCGGCATTGCCGCGCTAGCCCGGGACTGAGGCAGGTCGCCGTGTATCCAGTCACAATCGCTGGCTCCCTGCTGATGCTGCGTGAACTTACCGAGGCTGACGCGGCGCCACTGCACAAGGTCTACGGCGATGAGGAAGCGACCCGCCATCTGAGTTTCGAGCCGAGGACCACCAAGCAGGTTGAAGGCATCATCAAGGCCGCGATGCAGTCCGCGACCGCGGAGCCGAGGACTGAGTACGCACTCGCGGTTGCTGGCAAGGACGAAGGGTTGATCGGGTCGGCGCGGCTGGCGACCGGGGAGCATGAAAGCGGCCAGATCGGTTTCGCGCTCAGGCCCGATCACTGGGGCCAGGGAAAGGGCCTGGAGACTGTCCGGCTCCTTCAGCAACTCGGATTCTGGGAACTCGGCTTGCACAGAATCTGGGGTGCGCGGAGCCCCCTGAACCAGGCGTCCGCGCGGACCATGCACGCGGCCGGGATGATCGAGGAAGGCACCATACGCGGGCACCTGTTCACGCGCGGAGCGTGGCGGGATTCGGTCGTCCACTCCATTTTGCGCGAGGAGTTCGCATCCTGCCCGCCGTAAACCTCACGTGGTCCTCGGGGTGGCTTTTGGTGTACCTCTCGTGGTCCTTCGCCTGACCTCCCATGTTTCTCCGGGTGACCTGCGCTGTGGCTTGGCCGCCGCGCCGCCGCAGCTCGCCCTGGTAGTAGACGATCCCCGGGAGCTTGAGACCGTGCCGCCTTGCTGACCCGTAGCCTGCCGCTGCCGGGGCTGGTTCACTCGGGCCGGAGTGGGGTGATTCGCTGCTGTACCGGCACATCCTCGCCCCGGCGGCCGGGCATCAGCGCCAGGTCCGGCATGATGATCTTCACTGTGGCTTTGCGTGCGCCGATCGTCAGCGCTTCCCAGCGCGCGGCCACCACATCGCGGGCAGTATCGGGCAGCCCGGCTAGCGGCGACGGGGTGGCCAGCTGCTCGGCCCGCTTGCGGGCGGCCTGCGCCCCGGGACGCCCAGTCAACATGTCGCTCAGAACACAAAAGCTAGAGCGCGCTGGATGTCACATCGATCGGCAGAGGGCCGGGTTCGCCGGGCATCAAATCATCGGCATGTCACGGGACGAACACGGTAAGTGATCTGGCCGTGCCGTCCTCTTCGGTCACCAGCGCGACGAGGGTGCCGTCCGGGCCGAACGCCGCGACCGGGCCGGGTCCCAGGCCCGCGGCCGGAAGGCGCGCGCCGTGCGACAAGGAGCGTGCCTCCATCTCCGTCAGTGACCGCGAAGGAAATGCGGCTGCTGCCGCGTCCTCCAGCGGCACCATGGCCAGCTCGGCTCCGGGCTGGTCCAGGCCTGACGCGAGGTCGTCCAGGCTCCGCGCGGCACTGAGGTCATAGGGGCCGACCCGGGTGCGGCGCAGCATGGTGAGGTGGCCGCCGACGCCGAGCGCATCGCCCAGGTCGCGGGCGAGCGCGCGGATGTAGGTGCCGCTGGAGCAGGTCACCGCCGCGTCCACGTCCATCAGGTCACCCAGCGGCCGCGCAGCGGTGATGGCGAACGAGCGGACGGCCACGGTGCGGGCCGGCAGCACCGGCGGCGCTCCCTGTCTGGCCAGCTTGTATGCCCGCTGACCGCCGACTTTGATGGCGCTGACAGCCGGCGGGACCTGCTGGATCTGCCCGGTCAGCTCGGCCGCACCAGCCCGCACGGCGTCGATGGACAGCGCACCAGCCGGGCCGCCACCGCTGATCGTTCCCTCGGCGTCGCCGGTATCCGTCGCCTGTCCCAGCCGGATCGTCGCCAGGTAGTCCTTGTCGGTCAGCGTGAGGTGGCCGAGCAGCCGGGTGGCCTTCTCCACGCCAACCACCAGGACACCGGTCGCCATCGGATCCAGGGTTCCCGCGTGGCCGACCCGCCGGGTGCCCGCCAGGCGGCGGATCCGCGCCACGACGTCGTGTGAGGTCCATCCGGCGGGTTTGTCAACGATGATCAGCCCGCTCCGCGCACTCACTGGGGGGCGCCCCGGCTGGCCGCTCGCGACGGCCAGGATCCCGGCGGCCCGCTGCCACGAGGCATGCCCTAGCTGCCTTCGCTGAGCAGTGGGCGCAACCGCGCCATCACATCTCCGGCGCTGCCGCTAGCGGTGAACCCGGCCGCGAAGCGGTGGCCTCCGCCACCGAGCCGGGTGCAGGCGTGGCCCACGTCCACCTTCCCCTTGGACCGGGCCGACACCTGCCACAGGCCATCATCGGATTCTTTGAGGACCACCGCCACGTCCGCCTCATCGGTGCGCCGCACCACGTCGATCACCGGTTCGGCCGCCTCGAAGGGCAGGCCGTGCGCCGCCCGGTCGCCGCGCGTGACGGTCGTCCACACCAGACCGTGCCCGCCGGCCTGGGCCGATTCCAGTTCCGCCCGGCCGAGAGCGCCCGACAACAGGCTCAGATAGCCGAACGGAGCCCGGTCCCACAGCTCTCGTGCCACCGCTCCCGGCTCGATTCCGGTGCCGAGCAGCCGGGCGGCCATCTCGTGCACTGCGGGCGACGTCGAGGAGTACTTGAAGGAGCCCGTATCGGTGACCAGGCCGGCGTAGAGGCCGAACGCGACATCCCTGGTCAGCTCCGCACCGAGAGCGCTGATGAGGTCTGCGGCGAGCACCGCGGTGGCGGCCGCGTCCGGGTCGATCAGGTGGACCGTGCCGAACCGGGTATTGGAGGCGTGGTGGTCAACCACGATCAGTTCGGCGGCGCGGGAGGCGTTCGGCGCGAGCAGGCCCAGCCGGTCAATGCTGCCGACATCGAACGTGACCATCAGCCGCGGCCGCTCTGGATAGCCGCCAGGCGGGCTGAGCAGGTCAGTGCCGGGCAGAAACCGCAGGATGGCCGGGATCTCGAACGGCTGATCGCCAAATGAGGCGACGACGCGCGGCGGGTTCGGCCGCCCCGGCGCGCGCAGCGCGTGCGCGACAGCAAGCATGGATCCGAGCGCGTCCCCGTCCGGGCGGACGTGGCAAGCGAGGCAGATCTCGTCCGCCCCGTCCAGCAGGGTGACGGCCTTGGCCCAGTCATCGGCCGGGATTCCTGGCCGACCGCCCGCTGCCTGAGGCGACGCGACGCTCACGCTGGTGAGTATCTCGCGCCGGAATGACCGCCGCTGGGGGTTCCGCCGGCCAGATCGCCGCTGGGGGTTCCGCCGGCCAGATCGCCGCCGGGAGTTCCGCCGGGGGCACCGGCACCGTCTCCGGCCGCGCCGTCTCCGGCGGTCTCGTCTTCCTCGTCTTCGGCGGCACCGGGAGCAGGCCGGTACGGATCCGGGTCCCCGGCCGGCTCGGCGCCTTCGCGCACGGCGGCCAGCCGGGCGTCCGCCGCGCGGGCCTGCGCCACGAGATCCTCCATCCGCCGTGCGCCCTCCGGCACGGTGTCGGCCACGAAGGCCAGCGACGGCGTGTGCCGTAGGCCGGTCTGATGACCCACCTCGGAGCGGATCAGGCCAGCCGCACTGGCCAGCGCCGCCGCGGTCTCCGCCCGGTCCTCGGCCGACCCGTACACCGTGTAGAAGACCGTGGCCTCCCGCAGGTCGTTGGTGAGCTTGGCCGCGGTGACCGTGACAAAACCCAGCCGCGGGTCCTTGACCCGCCGTTCCAGCATCTCAGCGACGATCCGGGCGATGCGGTCGCTGAGCTTACGCGCCCGAGCAGCGTCCATAGCGTGTCATTCCTCCTCGTTGCGCAGCCGTTGCCGCGCCGACAGCAATTCGACCTCGGGGCGCTCGGCCACCAGGCGCTCGCACGCGTCGAGCACCTCGACGGCGTGCGCCGCTGTCGATGCCACCACGGCCACGCCGATCTCCGTCCGCCGGTGCAGATCCAGATGGCCCGTCTCGGCCGCCGCCACCCCGGGATGACGGCGCCTGACCTCGGCGACGAGCGAGGCCACCACCGAGCGCTTCTGCTTGAGCGAACGTACGTCACCCAGCAGCACGTCCAGCGTCAGGGCACCTACATACACGATGGCCTCCCCGGCCGTGGCGTACACGACGCATCCCGGCTGTGGCAGTTTCCGGCTGTGACCGGGCGGCCCCGGGCGCCCCATCGGAACGCCCGGGGCCTGCCGCTAGGCCCTCGGCTTCTCCCGCATCTCGAACGTCTCGATCACGTCCGCGATCTTGACGTCGCTGTAGCCGATGCCGATGCCGCACTCGTAGCCCTCACGGACCTCGGTCACGTCGTCCTTGAACCTGCGCAGTGAGTCCACGTTGAGGTTGTCGGATACGACTACGCCATCCCGCACCAGGCGGGCCTTGTTGTTGCGGGTGATCGTGCCGGATCGCACGATGCAGCCGGCCACGTTGCCGATCCGCGGTACCCGGAAGATCTCCCTGACCTCGGCCGTGCCGAGCTGGATCTCCTCGAACTCGGGCTTGAGCATGCCCTTGAGCGCGGCCTCGATCTCCTCGATGGCCTGGTAGATGACCGAGTAGTAGCGGATGTCAACGCCCTCGCGCTGAGCCAGCTCCCCGGCCCGTCCGCCGGCCGGACGTTGAAGCCCACGATCACGGCCTCCGACGCGATGGCCAGGTTGACGTCGTCCTGGGTGATGGCGCCCACGCCACGGCCGATAACCCGGAGCACCACTTCCTCGCCCACGTCGATCTTGAGGAGCGCATCCTCCAGGGCCTCGACGGACCCGGACACGTCGCCCTTGATGATGAGCAGCAGTTCTTCCCGCTCACCCGACTTGAGCGCGGACTCCAGGTCCTCGAGCGTGACCCTGGGCCGGCGCTGCGCGAACATCGCGTTACGCTCACGTGCCTCACGCCGTTCCGCGATCTGCCTGGCTACCCGGTCGTCGGTGACCACGAGGAAGCTGTCGCCCGCGCCGGGCACGGCGGTGAGGCCGAGCACCTGCACGGGGCGCGATGGCGGCGCGTCAGGAACGGGCGCGCCATTCTCGTCGAGCAGTGCCCGCACCCGGCCGAACGCCTCACCAGCGACGATGGAGTCGCCGACGTGCAGCGTGCCGCGCTGCACCAGCACGGTGGCCACCGGACCGCGGCCGCGGTCCAGATGAGCCTCGATCGCGACGCCCTGGCCGGGCTGGTGCGGGTTGGCCCGCAGGTCGAGCTCGGCGTCCGCGGTCAGGATGATCGCCTCGAGCAGGGTGTCAATGCCCGTGCCCGCCTTCGCGGAGACATCCACGAACAGCGTGGTGCCACCGAATTCCTCGGCCACGAGCCCGTACTCGGTGAGCTGGGAACGTACCCGCTGTGGGTCGGCGCCTTCCTTGTCCACCTTGTTCACCGCCACGACCACCGGAACCCCCGCCGCCTGGGCGTGGTTGAGCGCCTCGGTCGTCTGCGGCTTCACGCCGTCGTCCGCCGCCACCACCAGCACCACGAGGTCCGTGGTCTCCGCCCCGCGCGCCCGCATGGCGGTGAAGGCCTCGTGACCCGGGGTGTCGATGAAGGTGATCTTGCGCTCGTTGCCGTCCACCGCGGTAATGACCTGGTAGGCACCGATGTGCTGGGTGATGCCTCCCGCTTCGCGGGCCACCATATTGGTGTGCCTGATCGCATCGAGCAGCTTGGTCTTGCCGTGGTCGACGTGACCCATGACCGTGACCACCGGCGGGCGCGCCGCGAGATCCTCCTCGTTGCCTTCGTCCTCGCCGAACTCGATGTCGAACGACTCCAGCAGCTCCCTGTCTTCTTCTTCCGGGGAGACCACCTGCACGTTGTAGTTGAGCTCCGCGCCGAGCAGCTGCAGCGTCTCGTCATTGACCGACTGGGTCGCGGTGACCATCTCCCCGAGGTGGAAGAGCACCTGGACGAGCGAGGCCGGGTTCACCCCGATCTTGTCGGCGAAGTCGCTCAGCGACGCGCCCCTCGACAGCCGGATGACCTGGCCGTTCCCGCGCGGGATCGATACGCCGCCGATCGCCGGCGCTTGCAGGTTGTCGAATTCCTGGCGCCGCTGCTTCCGCGACTTCCGGCCGCGAGCGGGCCGCCCGCCGGGCCGCCCGAAGGCGCCCTGCGTGCCGCTCCGGCCGCGCCCGCCGCCACCTGGCCGGCCACCACCGCCGCCGCCCAGGCCACCTGGACGCGGACCGCCGGTACCGCCACCTGGGCCGCCGCGACCCGGAGCGCCGCCGGGACCGCCACGGCCACCCGGGCGGGCACCAGCGCCAGCGCCAGCACCGCCACCTGGGCCGCTGCGACCCGGAGCGCCGCCGGGACCGCCACGGCCAGGACCGCCGCCGGGACCGCTACGGCCGGGAGCAGGCCTGGGCGGCATGCTGTTGGGGCTGGGCCGCGGACCACCCGGCCGCGGGCCGCCCGGCCGCTGAAAGTCTGCGGGGCTGGGCCGCCCGGCGGGCGGCCGCGGGCCGCGCCAGCCCCGGGCTGGCCGGGGCTGGCCGGGGCCGGCTGCCCAGGCTGCGCCGGCTGCCCGGGACGGGGCGCCCCGCGCGGGGCCGAGCCCATTCCGGTGGCCGTCGAACTGAACGGGTTGTTGCCGGGCCGCGGCCCAGGCCGCGGGCCGCCGCGCGAACCGGGCCTGGGGGCTCCGGACCGGGGCGCGCCGGACGGCGCGCCACCCGGGCGTGGGGCAGCCGGCCTGGGCCGGCGCTGGCGCGGTCTGCGGCGGTGGGCCGGCCACCGGCGGTGCGTCCTCGATGGGAACCCTCGGCACCGGTGCCTGCGGCCGCGTCGTGGGCGGTCCGGCCGGGGCGGTGCCGGTCGGGGGTGAGCCCGCGGCCGGGGCCGGACCCGCCGGGCGGCCGAGCGTCGTCTGGTCAGCGGCCGCGGCCGCGGCCGGACCGGTGGCTTGCGGGCTGATGTCGTGCGGCCTGGCACCGGCCGCGGGTACGTCCACGGCCGGCGTCGGCGGCCGGGCTGGGCCGGGCCGTGGCGCCCGGCGGCCGCCGTTCTGCCCGTCTGCCCCGGCCCCGCCGGGCGCTGCCCCAGCGGGCACCGCCCCGGCCGGTGTGCCATCTGACGGCCCCGCTGCTGGCCTGGGCTTGCGAGCCTGGGCCTTCGGCGCCTGGGCCGAGAATTCCTCTTTAAGTCTGCGGACGACCGGCGCCTCGATCGTCGACGACGCGGAACGGACGAATTCGCCCATTTCCTGGAGCCTGGCCATCACGGCCTTGCTCTCTACACCGAACTCCTTCGCGAGTTCGTACACCCGGACCTTCGCCACTGCGCTCCCTCTGGATCGGTCCGGATCATCCGGACCATCGTGGCCGGTCCGGGGCAGCGCGTGCTCCGGCCGGCGTCAGCTTCTGGTGCTCATCGCCGCGTTCTCATCGCGCGCTCATCACAACTGATCCCGCTTTCCCGGCAGTAATGCCGTTTCCGCCTCAGCCCCGGTCGCTCAGCCCGGGTGGGCCCGCAAAGACCCTTCGCGCGCCGCCAGGTACTCCGCGAGCCTGCCAGTACCGAACGGTCCCGGCAGGCGCAGGGCCCGCGGAAACGCCCTTCGGCGCTGCGCTAGCTCGAAGCATTCCTGGCGAGGATGCAGGTACGCGCCCCGGCCGGGCAACCGCGCTTGAGGGTCGGGAACGATGTCGTTCCCTGCCGCCACCAAGCGCAGCAAGTCAGACTTGGCCGCGCGGCTCTTGCAACCTATGCACGTGCGGATCGCAGGAGCGGCCCGCACCGGCCGCAAGGACCGTCTGGTCATTGTTAACGTCAGCTTACCTCGCCGGAGCGTCTGCGGCACCGTGCCCCGCACCGGCTGCGCCCGCCGAGCCGACCGCATCGCCCGCGTCGTCCGCCGAGCCGGGCGCGTCGTCCGCCGGGCGGCCCGCGTCATCCGCCGGGCGGGCGGCGTCGTCGGCCGGGCGGGCCGCGTCATCCGCCGGGCCAGCCGGCAGGCCGGGGCCCGGCCGTCAGTCGCGGTGTCCGGCTTGATGTCGATCTTCCAGCCGGTCAGCCGCGCGGCCAGGCGTGCGTTCTGCCCCTCTTTGCCGATCGCCAGTGACAACTGGTAGTCCGGCACGATCACCTGCGCCACCCTGGCCTGCGGGTCCACGACGATCACCCGGGAGACCCGGGCCGGGGACAGCGCGTTGGCCACGAACTGGGCGGAATCGTCGGAGTAATCGACAATGTCGATCTTCTCGCCGTGCAGTTCGGCCATCACGTTGCGCACCCGGCTGCCCATGGGCCCGATGCAGGCGCCCTTGGCGTTCACTCCGGCCTGGCGCGAGATCACCGCGATCTTCGTCCGGTGGCCTGCCTCGCGGGCGAGCGCGACGATATCCACCGCCCCGCTGGCGATCTCCGGCACCTCCAGCGAGAACAGCTTTTTGACCAGGTTGGGATGCGTGCGGGACAGGGTCACCGACGGCCCGCGGTAACCCTTGCGGACGTGCAGCACGTAGCAGCGCAGCCGCTCGCCGTGCGCATACCGCTCGCCCGGAACCTGCTCGGCCGGGGGCAGGATGGCCTCGATCTTGCCGAGGTCGACGAGGACCGCCCGGGGGTCCTTGCCCTGCTGGATCACGCCGGCCACGATGTCCCCCTCACGGCCCGCGTACTCGCCGAAGGTCATCTCGTCCTCGGCGTCACGCAGCCGCTGCAAGATCACCTGCCGGGCCGTGGTCGCCGCGATCCGGCCGAACCCGCTCGGCGTATCGTCATACTCCCGCAGCACCGTGCCGTCCTCGGCGGTCTCCGCCGCCCAGACGGTGACGTGCCCGCTGCCGCGGTCCACCTCAACCCGGGCCGTAGCGGCGACTCCCCCACTGCGGTGATACGCGACCAGCAGCGCGTCCTCGATGGCCTTGATGGCCAAGTCCATCGAGATGTCCTTCTCGCTTTCCAGGCTGCGCAGGACACTCAGGTCAATGTCCATCCCGCTCCCCCTCGTCCCCGGACGTTCCGGAGACCGCCCCCGCGCCCCCCGCGTTGCTGAATTCCACCTGCACCTGGCCGGGGCCGAGGTCCCGGTAGCCGAACTCGCGCTGCTCTCCGTCGATCTCGAACGTCACCGCGTCCGGACCCGCCGCAACGACCCGGCCCAGGACGGCCGTGAGATACCTGGGTGGTTCCGTTGAGCTGGACGAAGTTTCTGGTGGACCGGATGGGGTGCCCCGGCGGCCGGCCGGGAAAGCGGGGCGCGGACCAGCCGGCCGACGGCGCGGCGCCAATGCCTCGGCTCGGTCAGCGGCCTGTCCACCCCCGGTGAGGAAACCTCCAGGGTGTACGCCGCCTGGCCCATCACCCCCGAGGCGTCGAGTTCTGCCGACACCGAGCGGCTGACCAGCGCGATCTCATCCAGGCCCGGCCCGTTATCGGCATCCACGACGACCCGGAGCAGCCAGCGCCGGCCAGCGGCGCCGATCCGCACCGACTCAAGGTCCATGCCCGCGGCGCCGACCACCGGCTCGAGCAGGGCAGTCAGGCGCTCGACGTCGGCCGGCTGGCCGCCCAGCGGGCGATCCGGCGCCATCCGGCCAGCGGGCTGGCCGCTAGCGGGCGGGCGGCCGCCGGCCCGGGCGTCCGGCTGGCGGCGTGCGGGGCGGCTACCGCGGTGCGGGGCGGCACCATCCGTGGAAGGCCGCCCGGCCTGATCCGGACGTGACGCTCCGTGACGGGAACTTCCGCGCATCACGACCTCCTCGTCCGCCACCTGTGCTGTTGTCCAGCCTGGTCTAGCCTAACCGGACCGGGCGGCGGCGTTGGCCGCCCCGCGCACTCGGCGGTTGCGCGGGGTGACTCAGGCGCTGGCCAGGGAGCCACAAGAGGGTGATCATCGGGTGTTACCGCACGGGCCTGCCGTAACATCCTGGATGCCCGCGCACGACCACGTCGCCCTACGCTCAGCGGGAGCAGCCACGGACATGGCAGGAGGACCGGTGCCGGAGATCCCGGGCGCCCCGATCCCCGGCCGCCCAATCCCGGGCGGCCCAATCCCGGGCGGCGGAGCGTGCTCGCGGCGGCTGCGATGACGTTCCCGCTGGTGGCGGCCGGGCTGCAAGGGTGTCGGAGCGCTCGGCACGCCGCCGACGCCGCTGCCTGACGTCGCCGTGCTGAGCAAGGCGATCACCGCCGAGATGCTGATGATCGCCCGGTATCGCGCCGCCATCGCCGGCTCCCCCGGGCAGGCCGCGTTCCTCGGACCGCTGCTCGCTCAGCACCGGGCCCACCTGGCCAGGCTGGCATCGCGGCTGCTCGCTCCCCGGGCGACCAGCCACGCCCGCCCGCCATCTCCCGCCGTAGCGGTGCCGCCGGCTTCCGCGCTCAGTGCTCTGCGGGCCGCAGAAGAGGACGCCGCCGACGCTCTGGTTGGCCACCTCGCCGAGGTCACGCCCTCACTCGCTCAGTTGCTCGCGAGCATCGCGGCCTCCGAGGCCAGCCACGCCCTGCTGCTCCGTGCGCGCGGAGGGACCCCGTGACGGGACGCGATCGCGGCGCCCTGCAGTCGGCGCTGGCCGCCGAGCACGCGGCGATCTACGGCTACGGCGTGGTCGGTGCGCACCTGACGGGAAACCTCGAGCAAGCCGCGCAGCGGGACTGGGCCGCGCACGAGGTCGCCAGGGACACGCTGGAGAACAGGCTGACGTCGCTGGGGGTTCAGCCGGTGCCCTCGCAGGACGCGTACCGGCTGCCTTTCCCGGTGCGCAGCGGTGGCGCCGCGGTCTCGCTGGCAGCCTTCCTCGAGGACCGGGTGGCCGCGGCCTACCTCGGCCTGGTCGCGCTCGACGACCCCGGGCTCCGGGCCTGGGGGGCGCGTGAGGTGCGGGCGTCCGCGTTGCGCGCCACCTCCTGGTCCGGCCGCGCGGCGGCCTTCCCTGGGCTTCCCGGCGACGCAGGCGCCGCGGCATCCGCGCGCCCGTCGGCGTGACGGCGATACCTGGCTGACCCTGGCTGGCTGCCATCGGCCGTGCGGCCGCCGCGGCCGCCGCTCAGGTTTCGTGGGGCGCGGCGAGGACGTGCTCGATGCGTGTCGCCGCGCTCTCCAGGTCATCGTCCGCGGCGATCCGCTCGGCCCACGACCACCAGAACCACCATCTGCCGTCCTCACAGCATCCCGCGTAAATGTCCTCGGCCAGGGCCAGGACGGCGGGATTCACGACGTGCAGGCTGGGCACGCGCCCGGCCGGGGCCAGCAGGCTTACCTGCAGCCCGTGCTCAGCCAGCGCGCGGGCGAGCCGGTCGAGCCGGTCCGTATACGCCTGGTCAAGCGAGGATAGGCCTGCCCGCTGCTGGGTGCCCAAGGCCATCATGCTCACCCCTAGTAATCATGTAGACGCACAGAGTTCTTGCAAGGTTCAGAATGCCGTCCCACATTGCTCCTTGCAACATGCATAGAGTGATTCGCAAGATCAATTCTTGGTCAAGAGCAACCGTGGTGGCCAGGACCGGCATCCGGCAGGCGCTGGACGGCGGGCAGACAGGTCGCCACACTGGTACCCGTCGCTGTTCACGCTAACAAGATCCTGCTCAGGCCCCCAGCGCGGCAATGGAACCAACCCGCTGTACCGGGGCGTCAGATGTGACGGCTGGGAGGGGAGGTACACATGGCAGCCGAGCACAGTCCGACTGTCCGGCGCCGCAGGCTCGCGCTCGAATTGCGCAGGCTTCGCGAGGCTGCCCGGCTCACCTGCGAGGAGGTAGCCGAGCACCTTGAGTGCTCGACATCGAAGGTCAGCCGGATCGAAACAGGGCGGGTCTCCGTCTCCCCCCGGGACGTCCGCGACATGCTGGATCTGTACGGCGTGTCTGCGCAAGAAGGGGCAAGCCTGGTCCAGCTGGCGCGTGATTCGCGGCAGAAAGGCTGGTGGCATGCGTACAGCGACACGATCGAGCCGCGGTTTGCCACCTACATCGGCTTGGAGAGCGCGGCGTCGGAGATCCGGATCTACGAGGTCACCCTCATCCCCGGACTGCTCCAGACGGAGGAGTACGCGCGCACGGTGATCGCGGCTGGCACCGTGGGCGGTGATCACGACGGCGTGGAACGCAACGTGGCCCTGCTGATGGCCCGCCAGCCGCCGCTCACCAGCGACGACCCCCCGCGGTTGTGGGCCGTGCTGGACGAGGCCGCACTGCGCCGGACGGTCGGCGGGTCCGGATTGATGCGGCTCCAGCTTGACCACCTGCTTGACCTCTCGCGGCTGCCGAACGTGGCTATCCAGGTGATCCCATTCGGCGCCAGCGCCCACCCGGCGATGGGCAGGCCCTTCGTCATCCTGGCCTTTCCCGAGCGCGCCGATCCGGACGTGGTGTACCTGGAGGACCTGACCAGCGCCCTGTACGTGGAGGATGTCAACGAGGTGGACCGCTACAACATGTTCTTCAACCACCTGCGGGCCACCGCCCTGTCCTTCGAGGACTCCGCGTCGCTCATCATGTCCGTCATCAAAGACCAGTGACCGGCCGCGCGGATACTCAGTCCGGCAGGCAGGTGAGCGCTTCGACGACTGGCACAGTGCCGTCCTCGCGGGCCAGCCGGCTGGCCAGCGCCTGTGCATTCGCCGCGGTAGGACGGGCGGGTGATCGCCTCCTGGATGGCGTCGGTGAGGGCCGGGGCGGTGAGCCGCCTGCGGGGGATAGGCCGCGGCCCCGTGCCGAGGGCGGCCAGCCGGGCGGCCCAGAATGGCTGGTCGCCGACCATGGGCACGCTCACGGCCGGGACTCCGGCCCGGAGCCCGGCCGCCGCGGTGCCCGCGCCCGCATGATGGACCACCGCCGCCATCTGGGGGAAGAGCCAGTCGTGCGGCACGTCGCCGATCACGATCGAATCGCCGGGCGGCTCGCCGGCCTGGGCCAGGCCCGCCCGGCCGGCCTGGATCACCATCCGCACCCCGGCCTGGCGTCCGGCCGCGGCGGCCAGGTCGCTGAGGCGATCCACGCCCGCGGGAGTCATGCTGCCGAAACCGATGAACACCGGCGGCGGTCCCGCGCTGAGGAAGTTTTCCAGGTCTGCGGGCGGCCCCCAGCCCGGGGGGCGGGCCGGCCACCAGTAGCCGGTGACCTCAAGGCCGTCGCGCCAGTCCGCCGGGCGCGGGACAACGGCCGGGCTGAAACCGCAGAAGCCCGGCCAGCGCGTGGCATCCTGCCGCCCGAATATCGCCTCGCGTGCGCCCAGCCGGGGCAGTCCCAGATCGGCCCGGAGGTCCCGCACCGGCGCGGCCAGGGCGGGCGCGCCCAGGAGCACCAGGGCTCTCCCCGCGGCCCGGTTGCCCCACCGGCCCAAGGAATGTGCCGTCACGATGGACGGAGGGAACTCGGAGGTCGGGTACACGGGCTGCAGCGCCAGCCCCATGCTGGGCAGGCCCAGGCCCTCGGCGATGTGGTAACCACCGATGGAACTCAGCCCGGTCAGCAGCAAGACATCGGCGCCCGCCCGCGCCGCAGCCAGGATTCCGGTGTGGACCTCCCGCAGGTGATCGCCGATCAGCCGGACGAGCCGGGCGGCACCTAACGGCCCGGTGCTCCCGCGCTGCCACGTCTCGGCGTCCAGCAGCCGCTGGTCACCCGGAAGCGCCCGGAACTCCAGCCCGCACCCCGTGACCAGGCCCGCGAACATCTCATACCCGGCGATCGTCACGCTGTGCCCGGCGGCGTTCAGCGCCGTGCCGAGGCCGGTGAAGGGCGCCACATCCCCGCGCGACCCAACGGTCACGATCAGAACCCTCACCTGCTGACCTCCGCTGGCGGGCGCTAGGGGGTACCAGTTCATCAAGATTCTGGCCCATCACGGGAAACCACTCGCTACCGGGCCGTGCTCACTGGTGCACCATCCTTGTGTCGGTGGTCTGATGGTCACTGATGCACCCGAGGTGCCGCCAGGCCACCGCCCTGCTCGCTTGACGCTGTTGACGTCCATCGTGAGTTATGCGGGGCCTGGCGGTTACCCGGGGCGTGCCGACCGTCGACAGGGCTGTGCGCCGCCGAGCGCCGAACAGTGAGCGATGCGGCAGCCACGTCCCGGCACCGAGACGAGGGTGCCTCCCCACTGGGATCAGCAGCGAGGAGGCTGTCTATGAAGTCTGCCCCATCCGCCCTGCCGGAGGAACCGCCGAACGGCGTGACCTGCGGTATCGACTGGGCACGCGATGATCACGCGGTGGCGGTCGTCGATGCCCGCGGCCGGGAGATCCACCGGTGCACGGTCGAGCACAGCGCCGCGGGCCTGCGCGCCCTGCTGGGCCTGCTGAGCAGGCACGGCGTCGGCGAGGTCGCGATCGAGCGCCCCGACGGCCCGGTCGTGGACGCCCTGCTCGAGGCGGGGATCACCGTGGTGGTGATCAGCCCGAACCAGGTCAAGAACCTGCGCGGCCGCTACGGCTCGGCCGGCAACAAGGACGACCGGTTCGACGCCTTCGTCCTGGCCGACACGCTGCGCACCGACCGCGCCCGGCTGCGGCCCCTGGTCCCGGACAGCCCGGCGACGCTCGCCCTGCGCCGCGCCTGCCGGGCCCGCAAGGACCTCGTCGGCCACCGGGTCGGCGTGGCCAACCAGTTGCGCGAGCACCTCAAGCGCGTCTTCCCCGGCGCCGTCGGCCTGTTCGCCGAGCTCGACTCGGCGATCAGCCTGGCGTTCCTGGCCCGCTTCGACTCCCAGGACCGCGCCGACTGGCTCTCGCCCGGCGCATGGCCGCCTGGCTGGCCAGCGTCGGCTACTGCGGCCGCATCGACCCCGCCGTCCTGCACGCCCGCCTGGCCGCCGCCCCGCGCGGCGCCACGGGAGAGCACGGCGCCGCCGCAAGCGCACGTCACCCGCGCCCTGCTGGCCGTCCTGGCCACCCTCACCGAGCAGATCAAGGCGCTGACTGCCCAGATCAGCGAGCAGCTCGCGCTGCACGCCGACGCAGCACGTCTTCACCAGCCTGCCCCGCTCCGGCCGCGTCCGCGCCGCCCGCCTGCTCGCCGAGATCGGCGACTGCCGCGCCCGCTTCCCCACTCCCGAAGTCGCTGGCCTGCCTGGCCGGGGTCGCCCCCTCCACCCGCCAGTCGGGCAAGATCCGCGCAGTCGGGTTCCGCTGGTCCTGCGACAAGCAGCTCCGCGACGCCGTCACCGACTTCGCCGGCGACACCCGCCACGCCAGCCCCTGGGCCGCCAGGCTCTACGACCACGCCATCGCCCGCGGCCACGACCACCCCCACGCCGTCCGCATCCTCGCCCGCGCCTGGCTGTTCGTCATCTGGCACTGCTGGCAAGACGGCGTCGCCTACGACCCCGCCCGCCATAAGGCCCTCCAGCGCATCCTCGCCGAGGAAAAACCGAAGGCGGCTTGACACAGGGCTACTCACGAGCACGCCGCCGCCGGAACCGCGCGCACATTGGCGGCCACCCGCGCGGTCAGCGCAAAAGTTCAGGCAGCGGCTCCGCGTGCAGCACGGTCAGCCGGGACACGGCCCGGGTGAGGGCGACGTAGAGCCGGTGCAGGCCCCGCGATTCCGCGGCCGCGATACGGGCCGGCTCCACGACGATGACATCGTCGAACTCCAGGCCCTTGGCCAGTGTCACCGGCACCAGGGTCAGCCCGCCGCCGCTCATCCGGTCGGGGGCGTCATGCCGCAGGCCCGCCTGGCGCAGCAGCCGGGAAACGGCGGTCACCTGCTCATCCGCGACGATCACCGCGGCCGAGCCTGGCCGGCTCGTGGCCGAGGAGCACGCCCTGGCCAGGTCGCCGGGCAGCGAGTCAGCGGTGGCCTCGATGATTACCAGTGAGCCCGGGTCCTGCCGCAGGGACCTGGCCGGCGTGAGGCCGGGGGCGATACAGGCCAGCAGGCGGCTGGCGTAATCGAGGATCTGCCGGGGCACCCGGTAGCCGGTGTCGAGCACGCGCAGGCCGGCGTCGGCCCGGCCCAGGTTGTCGAGGACCTGACGCCAGCTGGTGGCTGCGGCCGGGGAGGTGCCCTGGGCGAGATCACCGAGCAGGGTGGCCGAGCCGGTGGCACACCGCCTGCCGACCGCGCGGCACTCCATCGGCGACAGGTCCTGCGCCTCGTCCACCACCACGTGCGCCAGGCTGGGGATCCGCTCGATGAGATCGGCCGCCTCGTCCACCAGCACCGCGTCTGCCGCGCTCCACTGCGCGGACGCGGGTCCCCGGGCCGGCCTCCGCCAGCAGATCGCCCGCTGCTCGGCCGGATCGAGCACGCCATCCGCCGCGGCGGCGAGCACGCCGGGGTCGGACAGCAGCCGGATGACCAGCCGGACCGGATCCGCCTTCGGCCAGATGGCATCCACGGCCGAGCGCACGGGCCTGGTCCGCCGCACGGCCTCATGCGTCCGGTCATCGCAGGATTCCCCCGCCTCCTCCATCCTGGTCAGGATCACGTGCGCGATCCGGTGACCGAGCATGTCCCGCCCGGCGCCGTACCGCACCCCACGGTCGCGCAACTCACCGACCAGCCCGGCGAGCTCGCCCGCGGGCACCCGCCAGCGTCTCGACCCGCGCGGCAGTACGACCGCCTCGGTGGGCTCCGCCACCGCCGCCCACAGCGCCCGGCGCAGCACCACCGCCATCCGGGCATCGCCTTTGGTCCGCGCCGCGCGCTCGGAGTCGGCGGCCCGCACCGGCACCGCCGCGACCAGGTCCTGGACGGTCACCTGCGCCACGCTGGCCTCACCGAGTGCCGGCAGCACGTTGCGGATATAGCCGAGAAAGGCCCGGTTCGGCCCGACCACCAGCACCCCGCCCCGGTTCATCCGGGCGTGATGCGCGTACAGCAGGTACGCGACACGGTGCAGGCCGACCGCGGTCTTGCCGGTCCCCGGAGCCCCCTGGACGCACAGCGGTCTCGCTCGCGTCCGCGCGCACGATGTCGTCCTGGTCGGGCTGGATCGTCGCGACGATGTCACGCATCGGCCCGGACCGGGGCGCTCGATCTCGTCCAGCAGAATCCGGCTGACCGCGGTCTCGGGGAGCAGCCCAGGCCGTTCGTTGCGGCCGAAGGTCTCATCTTCGTAGGCGGTGAGTTCTCCGCCGGAGAACCCGAACCGGCGGCGCAGGTCAAGCCCCATCGGCTCGGCCGGGCTGGCCCGGTAGAACGGGCGGGAGACCGGCGCCCGCCAGTCGATCACCACCGGGTGCCCGTCTGGGTCGTGGATGTGCCGCCTGCCCACATGGAACCGGTGCCCGGCCACCCCCTCGCCCGCGGCGGCCTCGGCCGCGTAGTCCAGCCGGCCGAAGAACAGCGGCGTGTCCGGGATGTCGCGGAGGGATTCCGCCCGGCGGTACAGGTCGGCCTTGAGGTACTCCTCGGAGACCCGGTCGCCGCCCATGGCCCGGAGTGAGAGCACGTCGTCTCGCATGAGCCGGAGGAAGTCGCGCGACCGGCGCAGGTAGGCCTGCTCGGTCCCGAGGACGGCATCCTGAGCGGCGGCGGGATCCTGGCCGACGGGCATGACTCATCACCTCGATGGCAAGGGGTCGATGGTGTTGCGGCGGGAACGAGCCAGCTCAGCGGCGGTACTTATGAGCCAGCTCCGCGGCTTTACTTATGAGCCAGCTCCGCGGCTGGCACAAGGGCCAAGAGCTTAGCAACGATGGGTTCCGCGGTCATCCCGTTTTTTCCGCCGCGGCCACCGCCGGGAGGTGGCGGCCTCCCGTGGCGACGTGGCGTCGCCGGCCCAGTGGCGGTTACCAGCAACTTCTGACCACAATGTGCACATGACCGTCGCCGCCGCCGGACTGAACGAGCCAGCGCCGCCACTGCTGGCGGTGTCCGGCCTGGCCGTCCGCTTCGGCCCGCTCACGCGCGCTGCACGGCGTCGGATTTCGAGGTGCGGCCGGGCGAACTCGTCGCCCTGGCGGGCGAGAACGGCGCCGGCAAGACGACCCTGGTGCGCTGCATCGCCGGGGACATCCCGCCGACCTCGGGCTCGATCACGCTGGACGGGCAGGCCGGTGTCCGCGGACCCGATCGCCGCGACCCGTCGGGGCATCTCCGTGGTCTGGCAGGACCTGGCGCTCTGCGACAACCTGGACGTCGCCTCGAACCTGCTGCTTGGCCGTGAGCGCCGTCGCCAGCTGCTGTCGGATATCCGCATGCATTCCGACGCGGCAAACGCTGCTCGAACGCCTGGGCATCCCGCTGCGGGACACGACCCGCAGCATCCGGTCCCTGTCCGGCGGCCAGCGCCAGCTGGTGGCGGTCGCCCGGGCGATGGCCCACAGCCCGGAGCTGCTGCTGCTCGATGAGCCGACGGCCTCGCTGGGGGTGAGGGAGTCGGCCCTGGTCGAGGACCTGATCCTGCGGCTGCGGGAGCAGGGCACGACGATCGTGCTGGCGTGCCACGACATCAGTCAGATGTTCCGGCTGGCGGACCGCATCGTCGTGCTCCGCCACGGCCGGGTCATCGCCGAGGTTGCCGCCCAGCGACGTGCATCCAGACGACGTGGTGGCGCTGATGTCGGGCCAGGAAGTGGACTCCTCGGCCCGCCGTCAGCTGACCCGCCTGCACGGGCTGGCTGACCGGCTGGTGTCGGCCGACCCGTCATCCAGCCTGTCGCTGATCCTCTCGGCGCTGGGCGCGGCGCTGGGCAGCGAGCGCCTGTGCATTCATCTGCTCGAGGACTCCTCGCTGGTCTGCGCCGCGTCGCTCGGCCTGCCGCCGGTGCTGCTGTCGGCGTGGGCCCGGCTGCCCCGCGGCCCGGCCGGGGGCCCGGTGGGGCTGGCCGCGGTCGCGGACCAGCCGGTCATCGCGGAGAACGTGCGGACCGGCGCCGCCTGGGCGCCCTTCAGCGACCTGGCCCGGGCGGCCAAGGTGGCGAGTTCCTGGTCGGTCCCGGTGATGGGCCCAGGCGGGCTGCTCGGCGTCATCACCGTGTTCAGCGCGATAACCGGCCGCCCGCAGCGCGACCATCTCGACCTGGCCACCCTCTACGCGGGCTACGCCGCGAGCGCGATCGAGCGAGACCGGCTGCTGGACGAGGTCACCGCCCGCAATCGGGTGCTGGAGACGATCAGGGAGATGCTGGAGACCCTGGCCGGGCCCATCCCGGTCGCCGACGGACTCGGCATCGCGCTCCAGTCGCTGCGCCGGGGCCTCCAGTCCGACGAAGTCGCGCTGGTCATCCAGCCGCCCGACGGGCCGCCCAGCGTGCCGCGCCTCGGCGGGCACGGGCGGTGAGCCGAACGCTGCCGCCGTCGACCGGCGGCGCGCTCGACGCGGCCCGGTCGGCGCTGCAGTTCGCCGGGCCGTGAGGGCGCGGCCATGCACCGGACCAGAGCCGACGGCGAGCGACTGCTGGCCGTGACGTTCACCGCGCCCGGCGGCCTCGCGGCGCTGGTGGCCCGCTGGAGGAGCGGACCGCCGTCGGCCGACGCGACGGCGCTGCTCGAGGACGCCGCCCACTCGCTCCGGCTCGCCCTTGAGCGCGAGGAGGCATGGTTCGCCCACCAGGAAGCCATGGCCTTGCGCCGGTCCCAGGAACTGCAGCGCGGCTTCCTGTCCCGGCTGAGCCATGAGCTGCGGACGCCGCTGACCGCGATCCGCGGTTACGCCTCCAGCCTGCTGCAGCCGGACGTGACCTGGGACGGTGAATCGCAGCACCGGTTCATGGCCCGGATCGCGGCCGAGTCGGCCCGGCTCGGCCGGCTGGTCGATGACCTGCTGGACTTCTCGGCGATCGAGTCGGGCATCCTGCGGCTGCAGCGCGACTGGTGCGACATCGCGCTGGTGCTCGACGCGGCCGTGGCCTGCCTGCCGCCGGCGAGCGCGCGGCTGGTCGCACGTCGAGCTGCGACGCCGGAGCTGCCGGTCGTCTGGGCCGACCACGACCGCCTGGAGCAGGTCTTCGTCAACCTGCTGAGCAACGCGTTCGGCCACAACCCGGAGGGCACCAGCGTGCGGATCAGCGCGGCGCGCGGACGGGCCCGCCGGGGTCGTGGTGAGCGTGGCCGACGACGGTGCCGGGATGCCCGCCGAGCTGGCTGCCGCGCCCTTCGAGCCGACCCGGCGGCGGCGTACGCCGACCGCCGGCGCCGGGCTCGGCCTGTCCATATCCAACGGGATCGTGGCTGCTCACGGCGGGCTGATCGAGCTGGAACAGCCGGACCAGGGAACCTGCTTCCGGATCCGGCTGCCGGTGGAGATGCCCGCGAACGGGACCGGCACGCCCAAGGCCAGCGGGCGAGGCCAGCGCGACCGCGGCCAGCGCGAACGAGGCCAGCGCGAACGGACGCCCGCCACCACGGTGAACGTGACGGGACGCGCAGCCGGGCGGCCGATCGCGGCGCGCCGAGGCCGACCGGAGCCGCCCGCCGGTGCTTGATCAGGCAGTGAACACGCGGGCCCTGGTGGTCGAGGACGACCCGAACATCGTGGACCTGATCCGGTCGAACCTGGCCGTGCGCGGCTTCGACACCGTCGTGTCCACCGACGGCCTGCGTGCGCTGCGGCTCCTGGAGACCGAGGCGCCGGACATCGTCCTGCTCGACCTGATGCTGCCCGAGGTGGACGGCTTCGAGCTGTGCCGCCTGATCCGCGAGCGCTCGTCGGTGGCCATCATCGTGGTCTCCGCGCGCGGCGGCGAGCGGGACAAGGTGACCGCGCTGAACATGGGCGCGGACGACTACATGACCAAGCCGTTCAGCATCGAGGAACTGCTGGCCCGGATCACCGCCACGCTGCGCCGGACCCGGCCCGCCGACGCGGCCCCGGACAGCGCGCCACCGGTCATCACCATCGGCGACGCTGGAGATGGACCTGGCCAGCCCAGCAGGTGACCAGGGCGGGCGTGGCCGTGCACCTGACCCCGACCGAGTTCGCGCTGCTGCGTGAGCTGGCCACCAACCGGGGCAAGCTGCTGACCCATGCCCACCTGCTGCGGCGGGTCTGGGGCCGCGGCTACGAGACCGAGACCGAGTACGTGCGCGTCTACATCCGCCGGCTCCGGGCGAAGCTGGAGTCGGACGACGGTGCTCCGCTGATCCTGACCCAGCCCAGGGCGGGCTACCGGATCGCAGCGGATTAAGGTCCAGCGGAGTGGCCCCAGATACCCGAAGTGCGCCCAGTCCGAGACCAACATTCGTTAAACGTTGTTTATGAATTTTTCATAAGGTTACGTAGATGTTAACGCAACCGTTTACCCGCAGCGCCCTACTGTTTGCACAGACAGGTTCCGGCCCTGCGGCTGACGGTCATGCTGACCTGGTCGATATGTCTTGACATGTCCCGCCCACAAGCGAGGTGGTTTACTTTGTACTCACTCTCCAAGAGAGCTGGGCTGACGGCAGTGGCCGGCAGCGCAGCGCTCCTTATTGCTGCCTGCGGCAGCAGTGGCAGTTCGTCTCCGAGTTCTTCGGCTAGCCAGCGGCGGATCCGTACCGCAGCTCTCAGTGAGTTCGCTCAATAACACTTTCTCGGCCATGACGGCGCTCAAGCCACTGGCGGCACGCGGCAAGGGCAACGTCGCGGTGATCCTGCCCGGACACCGTCTCCTCGACCCGTTACGTGGAGTTCGACGCGCCGTACCTGAAGAAGGCCTTCCGACGGCCGGGCTCAAGGCGTCGCAGTTCACCATCCAGAACGCCCTGGGCAGCGACGCCACGCAGTTCAGCGACGCCCAGACCGCCATCACCAAGGGCGCCACCGTGCTGGTCGTGGACCCGCTCGACTCGGGCGTCGGCGCGCACATCGAGTCCTACGCCAAGTCGCACGGCGTGGAGGTCATCGACTACGACCGGCTGACCCTGGGCGGCACCCGCAAGTACTACGTCAGCTTCAACAACGTCCAGGTCGGCACGCATGATCGGCCAGGGCCTGGTCAGCTGCGTCGCCGCCTGGAAGGTCAAGACCCCGCAGGTCATCGTCATGAAGGGCGCGCCGACCGACAACAACGCGACGCTCTTCGCCCAGGGCTACGACGCGGTGCTGGCCCGCAGTTCACCTCGGGCTGGAAGGACGTCAGCAACCCGGCCGGGACCTGGGACCCGCCGACCGCGCTGAGTGAGTTCCAGCAGCAGTACACCGCGCACCCGAACATCAACGCCGCGCTGATCCCGAACGACGAGAACGGCGCGCCGATCATCCACTACCTGCAGAGCAAGGGCATCAAGGCCAAGACCTTCCCGACCACGGGCCAGGACGCCACGCTGACCGGGCTGCAGAACATCCTGGCCGGCTACCAGTGCGGCACCGTGTACAAGCCGATCTACCTGGAGGCCCAGGCCGCCGCGGCCCTGGCCATGTACGCCCGGGCCGGCGTCACGCCGCCGTCGCGGCCTGGTCAACGGGACCACCACGGACACGACGACCAACACCGCGGTTTCGTCGGTGCTGCTGACGCCGGAGTGGGTCACGACCGCCAACATGAACTAGACCGTCATCGCGGACAAGTTCGTGCCGGCCTCCCAGCTCTGCACGCGGCACGTACGCCGCGGCGTGCACGGCGGCCGGGATCTCGGGCTAAGGAATGGAGTCGCATGACCAGCCGGGACACCAGCAGTGACGAGTAGCCCGGCAGGACGGAGCCCGGCCCGCGGATCGCGGGCCGGGCTCCGTCCGGCGCCGGCCCAGGACAGCCACTGCCACCATGGACGCGCCGCTGCTGCAGCTGCGCGGCATCGGCAAGAACTTCGGCCCGGTGTCGGCGCTCAGCGGAGTCGACCTCGACATCCCGGCCGGGGAGGTCACGGCCCTGGTCGGGGACAACGGGGCGGGCAAGTCCACCCTGATCAAGACGATCGCGGGGATCTGGGAGCCCTCCGCGGGGCAACATGATCTGGCAGGGCCGGCCGGTGCACTTCCGCGCGCCGACGAGATGCCACCGACGGCCGGGATCGCGACCGTCTACCAGGATCTGGCGCTCTGCGACAACCTGGACATCGTGCAGAACATGCTCCTCGGCCACGAGGTGCGGCGGCATCTGCTGCTGGACGAGGTGTCCATGGAGAAGACGGCCAAGCAGACGCTGAAGGACCTGCGGGTCGTCACGGTGCGCAACATCCGCCAGCTGGTCGGCTCGCTGTCCGGCGGCCAGCGGCAGTCGGTGGCGGTGGCCAAGGCCGTGATGCTGGACGCCAAGCTCGTCATCATGGACGAGCCGACGGCGGCGCTCGGGCGTTTCGCAGACCGCGCTGGTGCTCGATCTCATCAAGCGGCTGTCCGAGCGCGGCATCGCCGTCCTGCTGGTGTCGCACAACCTGACCGACGTGTTCCAGGTCGCGGACCGGCTCGCGGTCCTGTACCTGGGCCGGCTGGTCGCGGTCGGCCCCGCGTCCGACTACGACACCGCATCGGCAGTGGACCTGATGACCATCGGGTGTCTCGCACCGGACCCGCGGCGCGGACAGTCCTGCCCCCACCCCCGACAGCGGCCCGGAGGGCTGACCATTGGCATACCACGAACCCAGAATCCGAGCCGGGCGCGGTGACCACCGAGAGCGCGCCGGACACCTCAGCCGAAGATAATGTGATCGCGGCCGCGGGTCGCGATCGCCGGAGCTGGTGGCCGGATCGATCAGCGAGTACGTGCGGATCCTGCTCAAGCGGATTCGCAGCGGGGAGAGCGGCGCGCTGCCGGTCATCCTCGGCCTGATCGCGATCGTGCTGTTCTTCCAGATCAGGAGCTCGCTGTTCCTCTCCGCGGGCAACCTGGTCAACCTGATGACCCAGGCCGCGTTCATCATCACCCTGGGCATGGCCGAGGTGTTCGTGCTGCTGCTCGGGGAGATCGACCTGGCCGCCGGGTTCACGGCGGCCTGCGGCGCCGTCATCGCCCTGTACATGGTGGCCAAGGGCTACCCATGGTGGCTGGCGGTCATCGTCACGCTGGTCGGTCACCGGCGCCTACGGGGCGCTGCAGGGCTTCATCATCACCCGCCTGCGATTGCCGTCCTTCGTGGTCACGCTGGCCGGCTTCCTCGGCCTGTCCGGCGTCCTGCTCTTCCTGATCAACGCCACCGGGAGCATCGGCAACGGTGGTGTCATCAGGCTGCAACAGCAATGTCATCAACGACATCGAGGAAGGCTGGCTCAACCCGACCGCCAGCTGGATCGTGATGATCGTGCTCGTCGCCGTGACCGGCCTGATGATGTACATGCGGGACCGCCGCCGCCGCGTCAACGGGCTGGTCGCCCCGCCGCTCAGCATTACCCTGCTGAAGATCGCGGTCATGGCGGTGGCTGGCGTCGTGGTGGTGCTGGTGGCCAACACCAACCGCGGCAGCCTCCTGCTGGCCGTGCGCGGGCTGCCCTGGGTGGTGCTGGTCGTCCTGGGCATCCTGGTGGTCTATACCGTCCTGCTCGGCCGGACCCGGTTCGGCCGCTACATCTACGCGATCGGCGGCAACGCGGAGGCGGCCCGGCGGGCCGGTATCAACACCAACCGGATCCGCGTGATGGCGTTCGCGCTGTGCGGTCTCACCGCCGGCCTCACCGGGATCATCTACTCGTCCTACCTCGGGTCGATCTCCAGCGGCGTCAACGGCGGCCAGAACGTGCTGAACGCCGTCGCCGCGGCGGTCATCGGCGGGACGAGCCTGTACGGCGGCCGCGGCAAGGCCATGGATGCCCTGCTCGGCGGCCTGGTCGTCGGCGTGATCGCCAACGGCCTGCAGCTGCTCGGCCTGTCCGCGTCGGCTCAGCTGATGTGGACGGCGCTGGTGCTGGTCGCGGCCGTGACGGTGGACGCCCTGACCCGGCGGAACCGGGCGACCGTCTGATCGCTCGGTAGTTGCGCCCAGCCTCGGTCGCCCAGCCTCGGTCGCCCAGCCTCGGTCGCCCAGCCTCGGTCGCCCAGCCTCGGTCGCCCAGCCTCGGTCGCCCAGCCTCGGTCGCCCAGCCTCGGTCGCCCAGCCTCGGTCGCCCAGCCTCGGTCGCTCAGCCTGGGGTGATGACGTACTGCCGCAGGCACAGGTCATGGAAGGTCACCGGCCCGCGGGGGCCTGGCACGTGATCGACGTTGATCCCGGTTTCCGGGACCCCGCGGAGCTTGAACCCGTCGAGCAGCCGGGTGCTCGCATTCCAGAACGCCCCGGTCCCCCGGTAGGCGGCCAGGAACACCCTGGCCGCCTCGGGGTCGGCCGTCACGATGGCGGCGGCGAGCCCCGAGGTGTGCGCGTTGGCCAGTTCGGCGGCCTCCGCCGGGCCCGCCGCGGGGGCCACGGTGACGGTGGCCTCGCGCTCGGCGTCCAGCGCCCACTCGTAGCCCAGCGGGTGGTCATGCGGCGGGAGCGAGGCGGCGACACCGACCGAGCGCAACGCCTCCTCCGCCACGGCCAGCATCTCCGGCCACACGTCGGAGCCCAGCAGCAGCAGGTTCAGCCGGTTGCAGACACCCAGCCGGTCCAGGCTCCCGGTGACGATCCGCGCCACTATGGCCGGATCGGCCGCGCGGTCCACGTACAGCACTCCGCCGCCGTCCGCGTGCGCGAGCGTGCGTACCCCGTGCCGGGCGGCCTCCGCGGCCAGCGTCCGGGTCGTCGGCCCGCTCCCGCGCAGGATCACCAGCGGAATCAGGCGGGGCTGGCGGACCAGTTCGAGCGCGCCCTGCCGGTCCGCGGTGCGGACCAGCTGCAAGGCGCCGGGATCGAGGCCGGCGCCGGCCGCCGCCGGGGTGATGACATGATCGAAGAGCGCCGCCGCGGATCGCAGCGCGGCTCCCCCGGTGCGCAGCACACCCGCGTTGCGGGACTTCAGCAGCTGCGACGCCACGTCCACGGTGACATTCGGCCGGGCTTCGAAATTCGCGCCCACCACACCCACCGGCACCCGGCGCTCAGCCATCCGCAGCCCCCCGGGTAGCTCCCCCAGGGCGGTGGTCTCCGGCGGGAACTCGGCGTCGGCCAGCAGCCTGAGCTGGCGCGCCATGTCGGCCATCCGGGTCTCGTCGAGCCGCAGCCGGTCGATCACCCCGCTGGCCAGGCCTTCGGCCTCGGCCCCGGCCACGTCGGCGGCGTTGGCGCCGAGGATCTCGTCCGCCCGCTGGGTGAGCAGTTCCGCCATCGCGCGCAACGCGCCGTCAATGGCCCCGCCGGGCGCCGTGGCCAGGCTCGGTACTCCGTCTCGGGCTGATTCGCCGCAGGCGATCACTGCCTTTTCCGCGTCAGACACGGGACGAGCCTAATCGAGGTCGGGGCCCGCGCTGTCTCAGTCGCCCTACGGCCACCGTCATCTAGGGCCACACCCAGTGGAAGCCGACCACCGCCCGCTCGACGGATCTCAGGTACCGGTGCACCGAGCACTGGCCGTCCAGGACGGCTTCCTCCTGTTCGATGACGCCGCCCTCCATCCCGTCCCAGGACGCCCACCAGATGGTGGCCAGCAGCCGGCCCGGATGAAACTCAACGCGCATGTCGAAGTTCTCCAGGCGGCGCATCACCGCGCGCCGGTACTGGCACTCCTCGGCGGTCTCCGGCGCCCCGTGATAGTGGTACGTGGTCCAGTATTCGAGCGTGAGCGTTTCGCCCGCGGCGAGCGATCTGGCCAGCGGGATGTCCGTGCCGTAGAGGCCGTCCCCGATCTGGTACAGCGGGCCGGTCAGGTCCTTGCACCCCTGCCCCACCTCCAGGGTGAGGGCGTTCGTGTCGTAGATGTAGGGGATCCGGTCAAGTTCCTCGACGATCGACTCGATGACCTGCATGGTGCGCGTGCGGGTCGGCAAGCCGTGCGGCCCGACCTGATGATGGTCGTGCAGGGAGACCGTCTGGTGCTTGCGCGGGCCCAGGGTGGTCGCCACCTCGGCGGCGGGCCCGGGGGCCATCGCGCGCGGCCCGGACAGCACGCTGATCCGGCCCGAACCGCCCCACAACCGCCATAGGCGGTCCTCCTCCAGCCCGGAGAGCCCGAACGCCTCGATGAAGAGCGCCAGCGTGGCCCGGCTGAGCAGGCGCCCGGAGAGGGCCCGGCCGACGGTGTCCTTCAGCTGGCGCGGCAGCACATCAGCGTCGCCCGACTCACGCGGGGCGTTCCAGAGGTGCTGCGCCAGCACCTCCGCCACGGCGAGATGGTTGATCCGGCCGGCCCTGACCCGCTCGGCGAACCGCTCCCACTGGGCCCGGTACCGGCCCTGGCGCAGCAGTAATTCACGGAGGTACTCGGCTGCGGCCTGCCGGCCGGCGAACTGCGAATCGCTCACGGCGCGCCCTATCGGTCGGGTGCGAACTTACTGCGACTTATGCGAGCTAGCCTACGAAACGCATCTTGCGAAGGGGAGGGGATCCGGCCGCTAGCGAGACTGCGCAAGGGGGGCCAGGGTGCGGGCCCGCCGCCCACGCGGCGGGCCCGCCTCATGGACCCGCCTCATGGAGAGGTCCCGGGTGCCGCGCAGGGACCCGGGGCCGCACCCGCCGGGCGCCAAAAGAATTAGCAGCGCAACGAAAAACCGCCGCCGCGCCCGGCCTAGAACAGAACCGACATCAGCATGGCCGTCTCGGTAAAGCCCACCCGCCGGTACACCGCCCGGGCGGGGGCGTTGAAATCGTTGACATACAGCGAAACGACCGGCGCCACCGAGCGCAGCGCCTCCTGCACCACCGCGGCCATCCCGGCCACCGCAAGCCCACGCCCCCGCAGCTCAGGCCGGACCCAGACCCCTTGCACCTGGCAGACCTGGGGGGTGACCGCCCCGATCTCCGCCTTGAACATCACCTGGCCGTTCTCGATCCGGGCCAAGGCGCGGCCCGCCCCGATCAGCTCACCCACCCGGGCCCGGTAACCGGACCCGCCGTCCGGGCCCAGCGGCGACACCCCGACCTCTTCGGTGAACATGGCGATTGACGCGGGCAGCAGCACGCTCAGCTCGTCCGGGCGAACCCGGCGGACCAGCGGGTCAGCCGCGACGTGCGGCGGCTCCGAGATCGCCATCACCGGCTGCGCCTGCCTGATCTCTCGGGGCCGGCCCCAGTAGGGCCGGAGCAGATCCCACAGGTCCCTGATGGCGTCGGCCGGTCCCACGATCGACGAGCAGCGCCGGCCCTGGAGCCGGGCGCGGCCGGCGAAGGCCGCGATGGCATCGGGTGTCGCGGCCACGGGGACGAGGTTCGCACCCGCGTAGCACAGCGAGGTCAGCCGGCCGCCCGGCGCGAATCCCCACATCTGGCCGCCGAGGCGTACCGGGTCGAGACCGGCCTCGTGGACCCGGGAACTGACGAAGACGTTCACCACCGGGTCTTGCTCGCACAGGGCAAGCACGTCTTCGCGGTCACGGTCATTCAGCAGGCGCAGCGATGATGACCGCAACGCCTTGGTGCGCAGCACCCTCCCAGACTATCGGCATGTCGCCGTCTGCGGGTCAGCCGGCCGGGGGAGGCGGCAACGCCGGGCAGGTGGCACTGACCAGGCCCGCGCCGGATGGCAGCGCGCCGGTGCCCAGGTACCGGTTCAGGTATCCGTTCACGCAGGTGTTGGGCGGCGTGGCCAGGGACTGCCCGTGATTGCCGCCCGCTTCGACGACCACCATCCGCGCGGAGGGAAGCCTGCGGCGGGCATCCTGGGCGCCCGCGTACGGCGTCGCCGCGTCCAGGGTGCCCTGAATCATGAGGATGCCCGGCAGTCCCGCGCCGTTGATCTGCGGTGCCTTGGCCGGCGCCCGGAACGGCCAGAACGCGCAGGCGGCGTTGAACCACGCGTTGTCCCAGGCCTCGAAGGGAGCGGTCTGGTAGACGGTCCGCGTGTCGGAGTCCCACTTGGCCCAGCTGCGGGGCCAGTTGACGTCGCCGCATTCCACCGCGTTGTACACGGCGAACTCGTTCTCGTTCTGGGTCCCCTCCTGCTGGTACTGCTGGACGAGGTGGCTGGTCGCGCCGCCATGAAGGTAGGCGGCCAGGGCCGCGGCCAGCCCCGGCCACAGCGCGTTGCTGTAGCCGCCCTGCAGAAACGTGTCGTCGAACTCGTCCGGGCCGATCATCGGGCCGTTGGGGCCGGAGACCGGATGGGACCGCAGCGCCGCCCGCGCCCGGTACCACGCCTGGTCAACCTGCGCGCGGGTGCTGCCGAGCCGGTAGACACTGTCGTTGGCCGCGACCCAGGAGAAGAACGCCAGCATCCGGCCCTCGAAGGCGTAGTCCTGGGCGATGTTGTCGCCATACCAGGCGCCGTCCGGGTCCACCGTGCTGTCCAGGACCATCCGCCGGACCCGCTGCGGGAACAGGGTCCCGTAGACCTGGCCGAGGTAGGTCCCGTACGAGTAGCCAAAGTAGCTGATCTTGGCCACGCCCAGGGCGGCACGGATGGAATCCATGTCCCTCGCGACGTTCTCGGAGGTCATGAACGGCAGGAGCCAGCCGTACCGCTTCTCACAGTCGGCCGCGTAGGTCTTCGCGCGGCCGATGAGCACCTGCTCCGCGGCCGCGTTCGCCGGGATGTAGTCGGGCCGCACCCCGGAGAAGAAAGACGGATCACAGCTCAGCGCGGGGACGCTGGAGCCGACGCCGCGCGGGTCGAAGCCGATGACGTTGTAGTCGGCGGCCACCGCCGGATCGAGGCCCTGGGCGACGATCGCGGCCAGCCCGAGCCCGCTGCCGCCGGGGCCACCCGGGTTGACCAGCAGGTCGCCCTGCTGCTGGCTGACCGGCGCGGTGGCCGCCACCTCGGACAGGGCCAGCGTGATCTTCCTGCCGTCCGGGTGGGTGTAGTCCAGAGGCACCTGGAGGCGGCTGCACCGCATGCGGACGCCTTGCCCCGCGCACGAATGCCACCGCAGCGCAGTCCCGGCCGCCGGCTCCTGCGAACCGCCCGAACCGGAACCGCCCGAACCGGAACCGCCGGAACCGGTGCTGCCCGCGGCGCTGCAGCCGCTCACGGCCAGGGCGGCGGCACAGGACAGGCTGAACGCGGTCAGCGCGGCGGTTCGCGCCGAGCGCGATCCTTTCATCCGGTGAGGAAAAGGCATGAGAGCCATCTTGCCCGATCCGGGGGGCCGCTTTGGCCGGGCCCATGAAGTAGCGAGGGCGTCATGTCATCGCTAGCGAGGTTTGCCTAGGTGAGGAGCCGGCCAGAAAGCCTGAGCTGGCCAATCGGCTCCTCTGGTTATCGTCATCACGGCAAAGGTCTTCATACCGCCCGGCCGTGGACATAGCACCACCTGGACGAGGGGCCTGGTGGCAGCCCGCCGGTGAGCGGATGATCGGTCTCCTGGTAGTGCGCCCGCGCGTGCCGCCGGGGCGAATCATCGGAGCACGCGGCCCAGCCACACGTGAGGCACATCACGAGAGCGACCCAGGCGTCCCCGCCGGCCTGGCATTCCTGGCAGCCAGCCGACTGCTGATCTACCGGCGCGAGGTCATCGGCATGCCCGCATCGAGGTGCCGATCCGTTCAGGCTGACCGCGCCCGTACCCGTGGTCTCGTCATGCGTATCCGGATTCATTGGCCCACTGGCCTCTCGGTTGAGCACCGATGCGTGCTGCGTGTCACCTAGAGTCAAGCACGCCTGCACGGGGGCGGAAACGCGCCATACGAGCACGGCTGGTCACGCTTTCTGATAACCGGCCCACGTGCTGGCCGGGTGAAGATCGCCACCCGCTCGCCCACTACAGGACTGGCTGACAGTGAGCTGACAGCCAGGGAACAGTCTCGTCCGTCATCCTTCAGGCTAGAGGCTGGCCCGGCGAGGCTGCCGTGCAGCGGGACTGTCGCTGCCGGAAGGTGCCTGCGAACTGACCTGACGTCATCAGCGGGCTGGAGGCGAGTGTGGAACTTCGCCAGCTTCGCTACTTCGTGACTCTGGCCGAGGAGCTGCATTTCGGCCGGGCGGCCGAGCGGGAGCACATCGTTCAGTCAGCCCTGAGCCAGCAGATTCAGCGGCTCGAGCGGCAGATCGGTGTTCGCCTCCTCGAGCGCAGCACCCACCATGTCAGCCTGACGGCGCCGGGAGCGGCGTTCCTGGTCGAGGCCCGCCAGATCCTCGCCCACGTGAACAGGGCAGAAGGGATCGCCCGCAGCGCGCTCGGGCTGGCTCCGGCATTGCGGGTCGGCATCATCGACGCCGGCTACGACTCGATGCCGCAGATTCTGCATGAGGTCCAGGCCAGCTACCCGGACTTGGTGATCCACCAGGTGGAGGCGGGCGTCCCCGGGCAATACGAGCAGCTCGCCGACGGCCGCCTGGACGTGGGCATCGGGCGGGCGGTGCACGCACCGCCCGGGGTGGCCTCCGAACTGTTCCGCCAGGAACCCTTGGGGGTGCTGGTCCCCCGCGGCCACCGATTCGCCGCGCTGGACGGCGTACCCGTCGCCGACCTGGCCCGGGAGCCGCTGCTGCTCGCCGAAGACCTGCAGGCACCGGAGTTCAACCAGTTCGTGGTGGAGATGTGCCGGTCGGCGGGTTTCACGCCCACCGTGCATGAGGGCACCGTCGAGAGCGTCCGCGCGGCCGCTGATCTGGTCATCCAGGGCCGCTGCCTGTGCTGCGTGCCGGCCTCATGCATCTCGGCGCTTCCCGGCGCGTACTGGCGGCCGCTGACCGAGCCTGCGTGCTGGTATCCATGGTCGATCCTGTGGCGGGCCGCCGACCACTCCGAGCACGTGCGCGCCGTCGTCACCTGCGCGCGAACGATGTCCCGGCGGCTGGGCTGGCTGGCCACCGCCGCCCAGGTCGCCGGCTGAGCGCGCCAGGAACGATCGCCGCGGCGCCGCAGTCGGTGCGCTGGTCACAATCGCATCCGTCGCGCCGTGACGTGCCGCTGGAAACACATCGCCGGAGATAATTCGGCCGCGCCCATCTATTTAAGTGATTACCTCTTCGGCAGATGACTGTTTCCAATGGGCCAGGGATAGTTTCTGTCTGCCTATCTATATGAGTGATCACGTCTTCGGCAATTAACTGTTTCCGCTTGAGAGGGCGCGTGGTTCGCTAAGCAACACAAGACGACACGAGGACAGTAAGCAGGATGGAGTGCAGCATGATGTCAAGAACTTCCAGCCCCCCAGAGGCCGCACAGGCCGGAAGAAAGCCTCGTCGTATTCTGGCCCCTATAGTGGCCGGCGCCTTCAGCGTCGCCATGCTAGCCGCCATTGCCGGGCCAGCCTCAGCGGCCACCACCAGGTCCGCCGCCCCTGCTTCCCCGGCCGTGGCCACGACCGCCACGGTCTATTACTCGCCGAACCTCGCAGAAGCCACCGCGGTACCTAACTCAGATGTGTGGGTGCTCGAAGGCTACTACGGCTCATATGCGGCTTGCGCGGACAAACGGGATATCTTCGAGGTAGCTGACGGCTTCGACGCGCACTGTACTTATACGCAGACATACAGTGCCATCTGGGAATGGGCTTTGTGGGTGCTTCTCCCGTAGTTCAGGTTACTAACTCGTAGCCGTTTTTGGGCCGCGCAGCCAGGGAACTGCGCGGCCCAAACGGTGTCCGCCAGCGCGAGGCGCCGCAGGGTCCCTCACGCCGAGTTCTGCTCCTGCTGCCGCTCCAGGAGGGCCTTGCGGTACTCCTCGATGACGATGTCGTTCAGTTCCTGCACCGAGGTGTCCTTGCTGGGCTTGTCCAAAGTGATCTCGCCGTGCTGCAGCAGGTTGATCCGGTCACATACTTCCAGGGCCTGGCCGTAGTTGTGCGCGATCATGACGATCGACACCTCACCCTGCTGCTTCAGGTCCTTGACCAGCTCGAGGATCATGGCCGCTTCCTTGGCGCCCATCGCGGCCAGCGGCTCGTCCAGCAGCAGCACCTTGGCGTTCGAGGTCACCGCCCGGGCCACGGCGATGGCCTGGCGCTGGCCACCGGACAGCTTGGCCACTTGCGCTTCGACGGAAGGGATGCTCACGCCGATCCGGTCGAGTTGCTCCTTGGCGGTGCGCCGCATGCTCCGGTTGGCCAGCAGTGTCCAGCGGGTGCGCTCCCGGTTCAGGAACATGTTGTGGTAGACGGTGAGCTCGTTGATCAGCGCCAGGTCCTGGTACACGGTGTCGATGCCGAGCGAGCGGGCGTGCTCCACCGACTTCAGCGTGATCTCCTGGCCCTCCAGGATGATCCGGCCCGAGGTCGGGAGCTGAAAGCCGCACATGATCTTGATCAGCGTGGACTTGCCTGCGCCGTTGTCACCCAGGAGCCCCAGCACCTCGCCCTGGCGCAGGTGAAGGTTCACGTCGTGCAGCGCGGTGACCGGGCCGAACCGCTTGCTGATGTGCTCGACCCGCAGAACATCACCGCCCGGGTCAGCCGGGGCGGTGGCTCCGGTGCCGGGGACTGGCTCCGCGGTCATCAGTTCCTCCCTGCGGCCCGCAGCCGGGCCAGCCGGACGTTGACAATCATGGCGATCAGGATCGCGGCGCCCAGCACGATGTTCAGCGGATAGGCGCTGACCCCGGCGACGTCGAGCCCGTTGAGCAGCGTGGCCAGCACGATCGCCCCCAGGAACGCGCCGAGGACGGTCCCTTGGCCGCCGAGCATCGCGGTGCCGCCGATGACCGCGGCGGTTACCGCGTAGAACATCGGCTGGAAGCCGCCGGCGCTCGGGTCGATCGTGTTGACGTAGAAGGCCACCTGCAAGCCGACCAGCGCGCCCAGGGTCGAGGTGAGCATGAAATTGCCGTACTTGACCCGGCCGGTCTTGATGCCGGCCTCTCGCGCCCCGAGCTGGTTACCGCCGGTCGCGACCGTGTACAGGCCCCATTTGGTCCGGTTCAGCACGACCCAGAAGATCGCGGCGAGCGCGACCGCCCAGATGATCTGGGACCACGGTGCCGCGCCGATCCACCGCCCGTAGCTCACCGAGGATTTGGGAATGGCGGCGGGGTAGGCGTGTGAGGTGGTGTCCGTGAGGCCGAGCAGGATGAAGCCGGTGCCCAGCGTGGTGATGAACGAGGGTAGCCCCATGGTGACGGTCAGGAAGCCGTTAATAGTGCCGACCACCAGGCCGAACAGCAACGAGATGATGATCGCCGGCAAGGCCGGCACGTGGTAGAAGTCGATCAGGTAGTGCATGAGGAACGGCGCGAACGTGTAGACGAAGCCGACCGAAAGGTCGATCTCGCCGCAGATCAGCAGGAACACCTCGCCGATGGCGATGATGATGATGGGCGCCGCGGTCTCCGACAGGAGGTTCGCCATGTTGATCTTGGTGACGAACGTCGAGTTGTACTTGATGCCGAAGTAGAGCAGCAGTGCCACCGCCACCACGAACACCGTTGCCTCGCGCTGCCGGGCCAGCACACCGAGCAGGCCGCGCATCGGACTCGGCGCACGCCCGGCGGGCTGCCCCCCGAGCGGCGATACGGCCTGGGGGCTGCGCTCGGTGATCTCGCTCATATCGACTCCCGTTCCCCTAAGTCACCACGTCAACCGGCGGCAGGACAGGCTGGCCCATATTAGCCAGTCTGCCCCGCCGCCGGTCATACCGGCCAGTACCCGCCGAATCAGGTGCTGGTACCGGGTCAGGTGCTGGTCGTGGCCGTCGGGTTGGTGATCGCGCCAGACGGCCGCGGGATGTACTTCTGCCCGCTGGTCGAGCCCTGGAACCGGCTGCTCGTCGTGTACGGCGCCGCGTTCGACTTGGTGATGAACGTCAGGCCGGTGTCGGTGTCGGGCGGGCTGAGCGTGCCACCGGACAGGTTGTACAGGTACAAGTAGATGGTCGGCAGGAAGCCTTGCAGGTAGGGGTCCTGGTAAATCGTGAAGTTGGTCTTCCCGGCCTGGATGTTGGACAGCGTGGTCGGCGTGGTGTCGAACCCGCCGTTCGGGATGGTCAGGCCACTCGTGGAGAGCGCCTGGCCGAGGAGCTCGGTCGAGCCCGCGTCCACCGCGAACGCGCCCTTGACCGTCTTGTGCCCGGAAAAGAACGCCTTCTCCGCCGCGAGCTCGGGGCCGGTCAGCGCGCCGGTGGCCACGGGGGTCACGTGGTAACTGCTGCCGAGCACGGACGTCGCGCCGTCGAGGCGGGGCTGGAGGTTGCCGGAGCCGAGCGTGGCAATGAAGATGACGATGTCCCCACCTCCCGGGACCAGCGACTTGATCTTCGTTCCCAGTTGCTGGCCGGAGAGGTAGAGAGCCTGACCGACGTAGGCCAGCCGGTTGGTGCCGATGTCCGGGACGCCGCTCTTGACCAGCCCGTCGGCGTTGTAGCTGAGCACCGGGATGCCCGCGTTCATCGCGTTCATCACCGGGGTGGTGAACGACGTGGCGTCGATCCCGGCGTAGGCGATCCCGGCCGCCTTGGCCGAGATCGCGGTGTTCATGTAGCTGACCATCTCCGAGGTCAGCGAGGTCTGCGAGCCGCCCCACTTCGGGGTGGGCAGGCCGAGCAGCGCGGCCGCGTCCGAGAACCCGTACTGGGTGGGCACGAAGAACGGGTTCGTGGTGACGTGGTTGACGAACCAGAACGTCCAGGCCGGGGTCTTCGGGAAGCTCCCGGCCACGTTCTTCGCGGCCGAAGCGGTGCTGCCGCTGGACGAGCAGGCAGTGAGCAGCGCCGCGGCCGCGGCCGAGGCGCTCACCAGCCCGGTGCCCTCGATCAGCCTCCGGCGGGTGACCCCGTCCCTCATGTTGAGGGTCTCGATCGCCTCGTCAACCGTTGGGTCGATTTTTTTCCTCATGTGTCTACCTCCAGAAGAATTGCTCAGTGCTCGGCGCGCCACCACAGTGCGGCACACCGAAAAGCGGATAGATGGCTCGCTCCTGGGACACGGCACGTGGAACCGGCGGCGCCGTAGGCATCGTGGTGACGGGCTCGGACCAATTGTTAACGCTAACCTCCCCGGCCCCGCAAGGTCCCCCGCCGGAAAAAGAGGTTACGCAGCGCACTGCCCACAGTCGCTGCATCGCTCGTCCTCGATTCGATGTCGGTCTTCCGGGGCCGTGCATGAGCGGAGCGTCCCTGCTCGGTCACCCACTGGTTACCCATGGGTGCCCGGGCGGCGCACCGTGCCCCCCCGGAATGCGCTATCGGATCGAACCCATGATCGAAGCAGCACACCCTTGTGGAGCCTTAAGCTAAATCACACAGAGTCGATCGTCAACGAACAAGATATAAAGATCCGATTCCGACGGGATCACGGGGAGGCTGACGTGCGCCATGCGCATAGCCCCGGTAGAAGGAAGGCTCAAGGATGCTTGCCAGACACCGGCAGTCTCTGATATTGGAGGACGTCCGGCGCGCGGGCAGCGCACGGGTGAGTGACCTCACCCAGCGGCTCGGCGTGTCGGACATGACGATCCGCAGGGACCTGGAGGTGCTGGCCCGGGCGGGGCTGATCGAGAAGGTTCATGGTGGGGCGGTCCTACCGGGCGCGCCGAGCAGCCACGAGCCCGGTTTCGAGGCGAAGTCCGTCCTGGAGCGACCCGAGAAGGAGGCGATCGCCCGCGCGGCCGCAGCCCTGGTGGTGCCGGGCACGGCCATCGCGCTTTCCGCCGGAACGACCACGTATGCCCTGGCTCATTACCTGCTCGACATACCGGGGCTGACAATCGTTACCAATTCGATGCGAGTAGCGAACTTGTTCGAATCCGCGCAGCCGGCGGTGCAGGTGGGAGCGAACGCCTCCGTGGTGCTCACCGGCGGTGTGCGCACCCCGTCGGACGCCTTGGTCGGCCCGATCGCTGACCTGGCCATTCGCTCGCTCCACGTCAACCTGCTCTTCCTCGGCTGCCACGGGATCGACCCGGAGGCCGGCCTGACCACGCCGAACCTGGCCGAGGCCGAGACCAACCGCGCGTTCGTGCACGCGGCCCGCCGGGTCACGGTCGTCGCCGACCACACCAAATGGGCGATTGTCGGTCTGAGCTCGTTCGCCGACCTGGACGAGGTGGACACGCTGATCACGGACAGCGAGTTGCACCCCGAGGCGCGGGCCATCCTCACCGACAAGATCGGTCAGCTCATCATCGCCGACGGGCCGGCCAACCTGAACGAGAGCCCAGCGCCACTCACGCCCTGAGGGGGAGAGCCCCCTGAGACTCTCTGAGAGTCCCCGGGAGACGTCCCTGAGAGCCGGGAAGACCTCCCTGAGATCCAAGGTCTCGTCTAGGAGACGACGACCTCCGGGCTCCCTGAGGCCGCGGCCCCGCCGACCGTCCCCGCCTCGGCGAGCTTCATGGCCTCCTCGATCAACGTCTCCACGATCTGCGACTCGGGCACGGTCTTGATGACCTCGCCCTTGACGAAGATCTGCCCCTTGCCGTTACCCGACGCCACGCCGAGATCCGCTTCCCGCGCCTCCCCTGGGCCGTTGACCACGCAGCCCATCACCGCCACGCGCAGCGGCATCTCCAGGCCCTCCAGCCCGGCGGTCACCTGATCGGCCAGGGTGTACACGTCCACCTGGGCCCGGCCGCAGGACGGGCAGGAAACGATCTCCAGGCCGCGCTCGCGCAGGCCGAGCGACTCCAGGATCGAGGTGCCGACCTTCACCTCCTCGACCGGAGGAGCCGACAGCGACACCCGGATGGTGTCCCCGATGCCCTCCGCCAGCAGCGCGCCGAAGGCGACCGCGGACTTCACCGTGCCCTGGAAGGCCGGTCCGGCCTCGGTCACGCCCAGGTGCAGCGGGTAATCACAGCGCTCGGCCAACTGCCGGTAGGCGTTGATCATCACCACCGGGTCGTGGTGCTTCACCGAGATCTTGATGTCGGTGAAACCATGCTCCTCGAACAGCGAGCACTCCCACAGCGCCGATTCCACCAGCGCCTCGGCGGTCGCCCGGCCGTACTTGGCCAGCAGTCGCTTGTCCAGCGAGCCGGCGTTGACCCCGATCCTGATCGGCACCTGGGCGTCCCCCGCGGCGCGGGCGATCTCGCCGACCTTGTCGTCGAACGCCTTGATGTTGCCCGGGTTCACGCGAACCGCGCCGCACCCCGCGTCGATCGCGGCGAACACGTACTTGGGCTGGAAATGAATATCGGCGATGACCGGGATCTGCGACTTGCGGGCGATCTGCGGCAGCGCGTCCGCGTCATCCTGTGACGGCACCGCTACCCGGACGATCTGGCAGCCCGCAGCGGTCAATTCCGCGATCTGCTGCAAGGTGGCATTGACGTCCGCGGTCAGCGTGGTCGTCATCGACTGCACGGAGACGGGTGCGCCGCCGCCCACCGGCACCGCGTGCTTTCCCTGGCCCACCACGATCTGGCGGGACTTGCGCCGCGGGGCCAGCGGCTCCGCGGGCGGCTGCGGCATGCCCAGATCAATCGTCATGATCGCCTCACAGAGGTATATGAACGGGATTGACCAAGTTCGCCATGATCAGGATCAGGCTGAACCCGACCAGCAGGACGAACACTCCGACGCTCACGGGGATCAGCTTCCGCATGTTGACCAGGCCCGGGTCCGGCTTGCCGCGCAGCCTGGCCAGCCACGCCCTGGCCCGCTCGTAGATGACGACGGCCAGGTGCCCGCCATCCAGTGGCAGCAGCGGAAGCAGGTTGAACAGGCCGAC
The DNA here is from genome assembly GCA_963822825.1 of uncultured Actinomycetes bacterium. Taxonomy (GTDB): domain Bacteria; phylum Actinomycetota; class Actinomycetes; order Streptosporangiales; family Streptosporangiaceae; genus JAWWPY01. The sequence goes on from CAWGIW010000005.1 coordinate 126,522, forward strand.
GAAGATGTTGATCGAGACGATGATGTCCAGCACCACCGTGACCTTCACCTGCCAGCTGACGTTGAGGGCGAAGGCCTGGCCGGTGATCTGGCCTGCGCCCACGATGCTGGTCACGCCCCCGGAACTGCCGGAGCTCTTCGCGAACAGCTTGGGAATCTGGGCGGGAATGCTGCCCACCGCCCCGACGGAGCCGGTGACGATCTGCCCGAATTGTGAGCCGGCCGAGATGACGCCGCGCACCGGGTTGACCGTCTGGAACACCGTGGTCGGCGAGATACCCAGATAGGAGCCTTTCCGGCCGCTGATCGCGGCCAGCGACGGGTGCAGCGTCAGGGTCTGGCCGTGCCGCCGCACCGTCACCGCGACGGTGCTGCCCGCCGGGTGACTGCGGATGGCGCTGCCCAGCTGGGTCCAGTTGTGCACCGGCTGGCCCGCCAGCGCGACGATCGTGTCACCCGGCCGCAGGCCGGCCTTGACCGCCGGGGACACCGGGTCACCCTTGACGCAGCTGGGCGCCGACTCGCTCTTCGGCACGCACGGATCGATCGTGCCGACCGTGGTCGAGTTCGAGTACCTGGGCAACAGGTTCGGCACCCCGATTCCCACCGCCATGATGAACAGCAGCACGAACGCGAGCACGAAGTGCATGAACGATCCCGCGGCCAGCACGATGATCCGCTGCCAGCCGGGCTGCCTGCGGAACGACCGCGGCTCGTCGGCCGGGTTGACGTCATCCTCGAGCGCGGTCATCCCGACGATCTTTACGTAGCCGCCAGCGGGGATCACCTTCAGCCCGTACTCGGTCTCCCCCTTCGTCGTCGACCAGAGCGTCTGCCCGAAGCCCACGAAGAACTGGGTGACCTTCATGTGGAACTTTTTCGCCGTCACGAAGTGCCCTGCTTCATGCAGGATGATCGAGAAGAGCAGGGCAAAAATGAAGATGAGCCAGCCGATCAGGAGTCACTGGCTACTCTCCCTCCCGCGGGCTCCCCTCGTCGCGCCAGTCAGTTCCAGCGCCCTGCTTCGTGCCCACCGGTCCGCGGCGAGAACGTCCTCAAGCGTCACCGCGTCCCTGCCGTTGCTTCCACTCTCAGAGACTACCTGTGCCACTGTGTCCACGATTCCCGGAAACGCGAGGCGCCGGTCGCGGAAAGCCTCGACGCACACTTCGTTGGCCGCGTTGTAGACGGCCGGGGCGGTCCCCCCGATCGTGCCCGCCTCGCGGGCCAGCCGGACGGCGGGAAACGCCTCCTCATCGAGCGGCTGGAAAGACCAGGTGTGCGCCGCGGTCCAGTCGATGGCGGGCGCCGCCCCGGGAACCCGGTCCGGCCAGCCCAGCGCGAGCGCGATCGGGATACGCATGTCCGGCGGGCTGGCCTGGGCGATGGTCGAGCCGTCGGCGAACTCGACCATCGAGTGGACCACCGACTGCCGGTGCACGACGACCTCGATGCGGTCGAAACCGATGCCGAAGAGCAGGTGCGCCTCGATGAGCTCGAGGCCCTTGTTCACCAGGGTCGCGGAGTTGATCGTGACGACCGGGCCCATGTCCCAGTTGGGATGGGCCAGCGCCTGCTCCGGCGTCGCATCCGCGAGTTCCGCCCGGCTGCGGCCCAGGAACGGCCCGCCGCTCGCGGTCAGGACGAGCCGGGCGACCTCGCCGGCACTCCCGCCGCGCAGGCACTGCGCGATCGCGGAGTGCTCGGAGTCGACCGGGACGATCTGGCCCGGCGCCGCCCGGCCGGCCACGAGCGGGCCGCCGGTGATCAGTGACTCCTTGTTGGCCAGGGCGAGTACCCGGCCTGCGTCCAGCGCCGCGAGCGTGGCGGCCAGGCCCACCGACCCGGTCACCCCGTTCAGCACGACGTCGCACGGCCACGCCGCGACTTCGGCCACCGCGGCCGGCCCGGCCAGGACCTTGGGCAGGGGCTGGGCCGCCCGCCCGGACCCGCCGCCGGTGGCCTGAGCCCGCAGCGCGTCCCGCACGTCGGCGGCCGCGTCCTCCCTGGCCACCGCCACCACCTCGGCACCGAACTCGAGCGCCTGGGCGGCCAGCAGATCCGGGTTGCCGCCGCCGGCCGCGAGCCCGGTCAGCTTGAACCGCCCCGGATTGCGCCGGATGATGTCGGCCGCCTGGGTGCCTATCGAGCCAGTGGAACCGAGCAAGACGATCTGACGCGGCGGTGCGTTCGGGGAATCCACCCCGCCATTGTCGCCTGAGCCGGGGCAGCCGGCACGGGACCCGCCATTCCCGGCTGGTCCGCGGAGCCCCGGGACGAAGCGCCCCGCGATCGGCCGACCCTCTCGTTCGGCGCTCTTCCGGGCAAGAGGCGCCTGCGTACAGGTGTTCTCGGCTATCGTGATCGGGCCAGTGCCCAGCGCAGTACACCGCCGCCAGGGGGATTCTCATCATGATCACGTACGCGTCCCGCAGCCGGGGAACGTACCCTCAGCCGAGCGGGCTCGGGCGATGACGGTGGGACTGACCGGAACGGCCGCCCCACACACGGCCAGCACCGACACGGCCAGCAGTGCCGCCTGGCGCGGGCGTCCCATCGTGCAGCAGCCGGAATGGCCCGATCCGGCGCATGTGCGGGCGGTCACGGCCGAGCTGGCCGCGCTGCCCCCGCTGGTGGCGCCGGTGAATGCGACACGCTCGAGGAACGGCTGGCGGCCGTGTCGCGCGGCGAGGCGTTCGTGCTGCAGGGCGGCGACTGCGCCGAGACGTTCTCGGGCGGCGAACCGCCGATGCCGTCCGGGCCAAGCTGCAGACCCTGCTGCAGATGGCGGTCGTGCTGACGTACGGGGCGAGCGTCCCGGTCGTCAAGATCGGCCGGCTGGCGGGCCAGTTCGCGAAGCCACGGTCAAAGGGCCACGGAGATCGCGCGACGGAGTTGAGCTTCCCGCCTACCGCGGCGACGCCATCAACGGCCTGGAGTTCACCGGCGAGTCCCGGACGCCCGACCCGGGCCGGCTGTTGCGGGCCTACCACAGCTCCGCGGTCACGCTCAATCTGTGCCGGGCCTTCACCACCGGCGGCTACGCCGACCTGCACCAGGTGCACGCGTGGAACCAGGATTTCGTCACGGAGAGCCCGTCCGGCCAGCGCTATGAGCAGCTCGCTCGGCGAGATCGACCGGGCGCTGGCGCTTCATGCGGGCCTGCGGCAGCGATCCGGACGAGTTGCGCAAGGTGGAGCTGTACTCCAGCCACGAGGCGCTGATGCTGGACTATGAGCAGGCCCTGACCAGGGTCGACTCGCGGACCGGGCTCCCTACGGCCTCTCCGGCGCACTTCCTGTGGATCGGTGAGCGGACCCGGGCCCTCGGACGGCGCACACGTCGAGTTCGCGTCGGGCGTCCGCAACCCGGTCGGCGTGAAGCTCGGCCCCGAAGACCACGCCCGACGATCGTCCGCGGCGCTGATCGGCAGGCTCAACCCGGACAGCGAGCCGGGACGGCTCACCTTCATCACCCGGCTGGGCGCTGCCCGGATACGGGAGGTGCTGCCGCCGCTGGTCCAGGCGGTCGCGGAGCCAGGCGTGCCGGTCGCGCTGGATCTGCGACCCATGCACGGCAACACGTTCGAGGCGCCGAGCGGCCACAAGACACGGCGGTTCGAGGACGTGCTCGACGAGGTCCAGGGATTCTTCGAGGTGCACCGGGGCCTCGGCACCCATCCCGGCGGCATCCACATCGAGTTCACCGGGGACAACGTCACCGAGTGCGTCGGCGGCAGCCACAGAGCTCATCGCCGAGGACCTGCACCGCGGTACGAGACGCGCCTGCGACCCGCGGCTCAACCGCAGCCAGGCCCTGGACCTGGCCTTCACCGTGGCCGAGAACTACCGGCGGCTCACGCCCGGCAACTGGTCCCGGCTGCCCACGACGCCCGGCTACTCGAGCGCGGGCGGGGCCGGTTACGCGAGGGCGCGGTCCGTCGCGGTTGCTTCCCAGTCCGGGCGCAGCGGCATGCCCGACTCGCCGTCGTCGCCCAGCTTGACCCCGAGCACCTGGTGCAGCTGGATCTGGTTGCGCTCGAAGCCGAGCCGCGACCCGGCCATGTACAGCCGCCACACCCGCGCGGTGCCCTCGCCCACCTCGGCGACGGCCTCGTCCCAGTGCGCGTCCAGGTTCGCGCACCAGCCGGCCAGCGTCAGCGCGTAGTGCTCGCGCAGGTTCTCCTCGTGCCGCACCTCGAAGCCCGGCGTCGTGCATCAGCGAGATCAGGTAGCCGGGCCCCTCCAGCTCGCCGTCGGGGAACACGTAGCGGTTGATGAACCCGCCGTGACCCTGGCCGGGCCGGGCGTTGTCCGGCCGGGTGATGCAGTGGTTGAGCAGCCGGCCCTCGGGCCTGAGCTTGCCGTACAGGAACGAGAAGTAGCCGGGCAGCTGGGCCTTGCCGATGTGCTCGGTCAGCCCGATCGAGCTGACCGCGTCGAACCCGGTCTCGGTCACGTCCCGGTAGTCCAGGTGGCGGACCTCGGCCAGGTCGGACAGGCCCGTCGTCCTCGATCGCCCGCTGCGCCCAGGACGCCTGCTGCGCGGACAGGGTCACGCCGAGCGCCTTGACCCCGTACTCGCGGGCGGCGTGCATGACCATGCCGCCCCAGCCGCAGCCGACGTCGAGCAGCCGCATGCCGGGCCGCAGGCCGAGCTTCCGGGCGACCAGGTCGAACTTGTACGCCTGGGCCTCCTCCAGCGTGGCGTCCGCGCGCGGGTAACACGCGCAGGTGTAGGCCATGCGACGGCCCGAGCACCCACTCGTAGAACGTGTTGGACACGTCGTAGTGGTGCGAGATCGCGCTGGCGTCGCGGCCCTTGGAGTGCCGCCGCCCGGCCAGCCAGCGGCGGTTGACCCGGACCTCCTGCGGCGGCGGCGGCACCCGCGGCAGCAGCAGCCTCGGGCCGCCCAGCTCGCGCAGCAGCCGGAGCCGCTCGGCGGCGCTCATGTCCAGCCGCTGCGCCGCGGCCATCCGGGCCAGCGCGGCGTACATGTCGCCGTCCACGTCCAGGTGGCCGGACGACGTAGGCGCGGGCCAGGCCGAGCGCGCCGGGCGCCTGGGCCAGGTAGGCGACCGCGACCGGGGACTTGACCGTGATCCGCGACCGGCGCGTCGCCGGCGCCCGGCCGTGCTCCCGTCATAGGCCCGGAACTCCACCGGGGCGTCCGGCCCCGCGACCCGCTCGAACACCTCGGCCAGCGCCATGCTCGTCCTCCCTCCTGCTCACTGCTCCGCGCACGCACTTGTCGTACAGGCCCGCCAGCCGCCCGCACGGGTCGTACTCGCGCTTGAGCCGGCGTACGCCGGCCCGTTGTAGCGCGCCCAGAACTCATCCTCGGAGTAGAACGACGTCGAGTACAGCCCCTTGTGCCCGCCGAGCGCGCGTGACCTGCTCCTCGATCTGCCGGTTGTAGTAGCCGTCGGCGCGGCCGGGCGGCAGCGCCACCGTGCCCCAGAAGCCGAAGTTCACGTACACCTCGCCGGGCTCGCATCGGGTACAGCGGCCAGGTCTGCGTCGCCGCGCAGCCGCAGCGGGCACAGCCAGACCGGGGCTCATGCCGACCTCGGCCGCGAAGAACCGCAGGAACTCGGCGCCGCGGTCGACCGGGATCTCCACGTCCTGGATGACCTCCTCACGCGGCGGCCGGCCGCGGCGCGCGTCCAGCGTGGCGGTACAGCCGGTGCCGGCGGTCGAAGCGCGACCAGCGTGCGGTAGACGTCGGAGCGGCGGTAGCGGCGCGGCCAGAGCCTGCGGATCAGCGGCTGCTGCACGCCGAACGGGCGCGAGCACCAGAACCAGTCGGTGTCCCAGCGCCACAGGTAGTCGCGGATGGTGAGGAAGTCCTCGCGCGGGCCGCGCACCGACTGGTAGTAGATCTGCTCGCCGGTGTAGTCGCTGCGCCAGGGCGCCACGTCGCTGAACGCGCCGACCGTGAGGTACATCTCGTCCAGGCTGAACGCGGTGCCGTCGACGAAGTCGGCCCGGTGGCCGTGGTAGCTGCCGTCCGCCGCGATCTGCGCGATCGGCAGCCATGCACGCCTCCGGGCGGCTGAACCGGAAATGCCGCAGGTGCACGAACGGCTTGACCGGCTCGAGCTCGATGGTGAGCGACAGGGCGTAGCCGAGGGTGCCGTAGGAGTTCGGGAAACCGCGGTAAGATCGGCATGCTCGCCGTCGGGCGCGGCGGTGACCACCTGGCCGTCGCCGGTGAGGATCTCCATCGCCAGCACCGACTCGTGCGGCATGCCGTTGCGCAGCGAGCGTGGACTCGATGCCGAGGCCGGTCACCGCGCCGCCGAGGGTGATCGTCTTGAGCTGGGGCACGACCAGCGGCATCAGCCCGTGCTCGCAGCGTCGCGTCGGCCAGGTCCTCGTAGGTGGTCATGCCGCCCACGACGGCGGTCCGGGCCCGCGGGTCGACGCGCAGGACGCGGCTGAACGCGGAGACGTCCAGCCCGGGGCAGGTCGGCCGGCTCCGGTCGCGGGTCGCGGAACCGGAACAGGTTGGAGGTGCGCTTGGCCAGCCGGACCTTGGTACCCGGGGGGATCGCCGCATAGGCGCGCCGGATCACCTCGACCGCCGCGGCGTATTCCTGCCGCTCCAACGCGGGCTGGCCCGCCGCCGCCTCCGGCCCAGCGTCCGATGATCGCGCGGGTCCGTCAGCCGTGCCGACTGAGGAAACGCCGTGATCACGAACCCGGCTACCTGGCCCATCCGTGGCGTCAGTCACGCCACCCTCCCTCCGCTCGCGGCTGCCCTGGCCTCTCAGAGAGAATGAACGTTGAGCGCCCGTTTGGGCAAGTCCTGCACCCATCTGGACCAACAGCTCCCGAAGTGTACCGTTAAGTAACTTATGCTCCGGCGCCACCCCACGGGCCCGGGGCGGCCGCGCAACGACCCAAAACCGCTTCCGGGCTCGTTCTGACGACACAAAATCGCATCTCCCGGCGACTGGCCCGCGGAGCCCGCATCCAGGGCCGTGGCGGCGGCTCGCCCCGGCGCCTTGTCCACCAAGGCCGAGGCGGGCCGGGCCGCCCAACCGGACGTCAACCCCTTTTTAGATAAGCAAAAGGCAAATGTGTGGCCGGGGTAGGCCAATAGCTTCCTTACCTGGTCGCGGAACAGGGTGCGGGCTCCCCCGTCACCGGGTATGTGCGAAGCTATCTTAATGCCATCCCAATCATCGCCAGGCGGCTACGTAAGCCAGGGCGGGGAATCGCATTGCACAAACCCAGAGTCGCCGCAATACTTGTGCTCGCAACGGCACGCCGGTTACCAGCGCGGTCCTGAGCGCGTCCTCGCGCAGCCTCTTCCAGAGTGAGCTGGGCCAGCAGGGCTAAAACTGGATGCTCTCGACCACGAACTACTGCGACGCCGCCTATCCCGCGCCGGGCATCCCGCAGATCACCACCAAGCGCTGGATAGCGGCGGCCAGCACCGGGACCGCCCATGACACGGGGAACCCCGATGGCACTATGACCATCAATGGCGCCTACTTCGGCCGCGACGTGCTGCGCTGTAACGAGGCGGCGCAGGTGACGTTCATGCATAAAACCGGTTGGGTGTCGAATTCCGGCTCAGACACCGGCATCGTGGTGTCGCTGCCCGGTAAGGCACACCGCCATTACATCATCGCCGTGTTCTCGAACCTCGGTGACCAGTACCAGGACCCGAACCGGCCGCTCACGCCGGCTGGAGTTGTCCCGGTTGAATACACCCAGAAGTTCGCGGAGCTTGGCCGCGCGATCGATCAATACGAAGCGGCGCGGCCCAGCCCGCGATGAGATCGCCATACATGGGGCGACCCTCTACAGTTGGGCGCATGCGGATCGCGCTGATCAACTCGGGGCTCGGCCTGCTGACGGCCGCGGCCGAACTGCGCAGGCAATCGCCGGGCGTGGAACTGATTCTCGCGATGGACCCGGATGGGATGCCCTGGGGCGCGCGGACGCCGGACGATATCGCGCAGCGGTCTCTCGCATGCGCCCATGCCGCCTCCGCGCACGACCCTGATGTCCTGGTCTTCGCCTGCAACACGGGCTCGGTGCACGCCCTTGACGCGCTCCGGTCCCAGTTCGAGCCGCGCATCCCGGTCGTCGGGACCGTACCGGCGATCAAGCCGGCCGCTGCCGCCGGTCAGCCCATCGCCATCTGGGCGACGGCCGCGACCACGGGAAGCGCCTACCAGCACGCGCTGATCGCCCAGTTCGCCGCCTCGGTAGAGGTCACCGAGGTCCCCTGCCCAGGACTCGCCGACGCGATCAACGAGGGTGATGAAGAGGCGACCGCCGCGGCCGTGGCCGCAGCGGCCGCGCGGACCCCCAGCCACGTCAGCGCGGTCGTGATGGGCTGCACGGAGTACGAACTCGCGGCACATGCCATCGCCGCCGCTTTGCCCGGGGTCAGCCTGCACGGATCGGCGGCCGCGGTGGCCGCCCAGGCGCTGCGCCGGGCCGTGGCCGCCGCCACCGACGTGGCCGTGGCCGCCGCCACCGACGTGGCCGTGGCCGCCGCCACCGACGTGGCCGTGGCCGCCGGCGGCCACGGCCGGCCGCGTCCCGCCCGCGACCATCCAGAGTCCGGGACGGCCGCCCCAGCGCTCAGGGTGCTGCTCAGCGGCAGGCCTGGTCACCTTCCGCGCGCCGCCTTGCGCTACCGGGAGGGACGCTTCCTCGTCCTGCGGCCGGACCCGGCAGCGCGGCCGGACGCGGCGGGCAGCGGCTTTCCCGGCGTCGGGTCGTCGTCGTCCGTCCGGGCATAGCTGGCCGCGACCTGGTCGGGCGTCATCGGCATCCGCGCGGCCGAGGGCGGTACGCCCGCGTCCATGATGTCGCGCAGCAGCAGGGCCAGCGAGTAGGCGGGATCGGACGCGAGCGCCCGGTCGATCGCGATGTTGGCGAGCGCCCCGTCCCCGGCCTGCCAGGCCGTGAACGCCAGCAGGGACGCGGGCGCCGGCACATAGCGGGAGCGGGCGCGGCGCACCACGTCTGACCACAGCCGCAGGTGCGCCTCCTGATGTTCCGGGACCATCCGGGCCCAGGCGTCGTCGCGGACCGGTAACTGGGCGAGGACCACGGAGAGCCAGGCGACCGGGTCGTCCTCACTGAGCCGCCCGCCGCCGCGGTACGTCTGGATCGCCTCGATCACGGCGCGCCGCCCCTCCTCGACCAGCGGCCGTGCGCGGTCACCCGGCCATTCCCCCGCCATGTGGCCGATGAGGTCTCCGGCGCGCTGCCGGGCCCGACGCGTCGCGCGGTCCATGGAGTCGGCCGCCGGGCCGCTGACCGGGGCGAGCGTGCGGACCAGGGCACCGCGGTCCGGGAACGCCGCCATCCCGGCCATTATCATGGCCGCCGCCGCCGGATGCGCGCCGACGTCGAACGGGACGCCCTCGGCCGGGCAGCACGCCGGGTTGCGGCAGATGTAGGACCAGTACCGCTCGTTCTCGACGCGCATCAGCTCGCGTGGCCGCAACCCCGCCTGGCGCAGCCCAGCGGCCAGCACGTTGACGACGGGGGTGACCAGGCGCCCCGGCCCGTAGCCGATCCCGATCACCGTGGTGAGCCGCCGGAGGCTCAGCACGGCGAGCGCGTGGGCCGCGATGTCGGCTGCGTGGCCGGAATCCGGCGGGTCAGGGAGGTCGTAGCGGAACGCCAGTTCTATCCGGTCTCGCGGACGGCCGGCTCCGATCACGACCAGGCTGTTGGCCGGATGGAACCCGAGCAGATGGGGCACGACGGCGAGGACGTCGGCGGGGGAACCAATCCGGACCCTGGGGCGGGTGGCGGGTGATGCTGAACGGTCAGCGGATTCTGTGTCTTCCATAGATCCAGGCTGGCGGTGCGGAGCGGGAGGAGCCAGCCTGGAAATTACGTTCTGTGGATAAGTAAGCACCTATGGTCATTCGTCCACAGCGGGAAAGTGGGTCTTGACAGCGGCCCTCAGTTCTGGAGCGGCAGCATCTCGCGGGCGAAGTCGTTGATGAACTGGCCGGCGGACGGGGGTGTCGCCGCGGGCCGGATGACGAACTTGCTGAGGCCCGCAGCCACGTACGCCTCGATGAGCCGGCGCGCATCGTCCCAGCTCGTGGCCACGAGCGTGGCCGGGTCGGTGTCCGGGCGCCGCTGGCGGAGCGCCCCGGCCAGCTCGGCGGGGATACCGTCGAGCGCCACCGCGAGGCTGAGCCCGAAGTGGTCGGGTTCCACTTCACGCCCGGCCTCATCGGCGGCTTCCTGGATGGCCTGCCGTCCCGCGGCGGCCTCCACCGGCGTCAGGAGGCTGGCCAGCCACCCGTCGCCGAGCCGCCCAGTGCGGCGCAGCGCGCCGGGGGCGCTGCCGCCCAGCCAGATATCGAGCGGCTTGGCGGGCAGCGGGCCGATGCCCGCGTTCTCGACCGTGAAAAACTCGCCCTGGAACGACACGCTCTCCTGGCGCAGCAGCAGCCGCACCAGCTCCAGCGACTCGTCGAACACCGCACCGCGGCGTCCTGGCGGCACCGGGAACAGGCCGAGCTCGCCGGGCCGGGCTGGGCGCAGGCCGAAGACCGGCAGTATCCGTGCGGGCGCGAGCCCGGCCAGTGACGCGAGTTGCTTGGCGACGAGCACTGGGTGCCGTCCAGGCAGCACCGACAGGCCGGAGCCGACTTTCAGCCGGGACGTACGGGAGACAGCATGGGCCATCCCGACGAACGGCTCCACGAGCTGGCCGTACACCATCTCCGGCAGCCACAAGGAGTCGATCCCGATCTCCTCGAGGCGATCAACGGCGGCCGCGAAGCCCGCGGGGCCCCCGGCTCCGCCCAGCGCGATCCCGATCCGGACCTTCACCCGTCTATCCGACCACGAGCCGGACCTCTGGCGATACCCGGGGGCCGTCGTGGAAACGACCAGCAGCCGCCCGCGGGCCGCCCGGTGCGGGTGCCGTTGCGGCGGCCTCCGCAACGGCACCTGTGCGCCACCGGTGCCGTCCCAACGGCAGCTGTGCGCCACCGGTGCCGTTGAGGACGGCTGGGCCGGCCGGTCGGGCTGGTCGCCGTCGGGGCGCGGAATGGCGTCATGGAGCGTAACCCGGTCGCCGCCACCGACCTCTCCCCCACAGTGCGCGACGACGGAGTCATAAGGGCCGGCTTGCGCTAGCTTGTGCTCATGCAACGACGCCGTGCCTGGTCAGGGTGGCTACGCGATCCCGTCTTGGTCGTGGGCACAGCCACGTCCGTGGCCCTCGGCGTGCTGTTCTACGCTCGTGCCGACATCAAGACCGCGCTGGGCGTGTTCGCCGGCCTCCTCGGCGTGACAATCACAACGCAGGTTCAGTCGATCGTCCTGACGAACCGGCGAATTGACGTGGCGACTAGAAGCGGGCGGATGCTCGAGGCGCTCGAGACAATATCATGGCTCCCCCCGCTAATCGAGGAGATCACAAGCCATATTACTCGCGTCGAGCGCGATTATTCGGCTACTCCGGCGGTAGAACTATGCCAGCAGGTGCTACAAGACTGTCTAGATCGCGTGAATGACTTGCAGCGCGGGCACTTCGAGCCGGCCTATGGGGATCAACGCCTCTTCAACGCGCTAACTTCCAAGGCGGTAAAACAAATACGTGCGACGAGCGCGCAGGAAATGGATCTCGCTTGGTGGCTCTCGCCGAGGAGCGAGCCCTACTGGGAACTGCAGCGCGAAGCCCTGGGACGTAAAGTTACGATCACCAGGGTCTTCATATACTCCAAGTGGAATGATGACCTTGATCAGCTCGCCCGGAAACAAAGCCAGGCCGGTATTGAAGTGCGAACTGTCCACCGTGGTCGGCTGCCGCCGCGCCTCGTCACTGACATGGTGATATGGGATGAGACGTGCGGGTACGAAACACGGAGCAACGCCGCCGGCGAGCCGGTAATTAACTTCTTTACCCTGGCGGCCCAGGATGTGGAGAAAATGCGGCATGACTATGAAGCCATCATAATATCCTCCACACTCTACAAACATGACCCGCCAAGCCTATGATCGTGAACAGTGGCTCCGCGGGGAGCGATGTCGTTATCGTGGGCGCCGGCGTGGTTGGATTGTCCGTTGCCTATGAATTGCTTCGCCGAGGCGCCAGGGTGGCCGTGATAGGACCACAGCCTCATCCGGAAGATGGAGCCGGGAGCCGAGCCGCAGGCGCGATGCTGTCTTTGTTCTCGGAGGTCGAGCCCAGCCACCATCCGGACCGCGTGGCGGCCGACGTCAGAGAGCGGCTGGCGGCGTCCAGGCTCTGGGAGATCTGGCTTAGCCGCCTCGCTGAGGAGACAGGACGGCAGATACGCACCACCCACGGCACCTGGGTGATCAGTAGGCCCAACGAGTCCGTCGCCCTGGACGCTATCGCCGCCGCGGCTCGGCAGCATGCGCACGTAGCGGAGGTGCATCGCGGCGTTGAGGTGCCTGGCCTATCCGCGACACACCACATCGCCGCGGGTCTGTGGCTGCCCTCGGAAGACGCAGTAGATTCTGCCGATCTGGTTGATGCCCTCTCTGAGGCCGTTCGCGAGCACCCCGGAGCACGCTGGCACGAGGACTCGGCGATTTCGGTCTCTGCGCGGAAGAGATCAGTCGCGGTCAGCTGTGCCAACGGGCCGGTGACAGCTGATCGTGCCGTCCTGGCCGTCGGGGTGGCAACGGCCGGGCTGCTGCCCGAGAGCGGCAGGACGTTAGACGTCCCGGTCATAATCGGCGGTCACGGAAGCGGCCTGCTGCTGAGGGCGCAGGACCCGCCGGCCCACACGATTCGGACACCGAATCGCGCCTTTTCCTGCGGGGTGCATCTGGTGCCTCGCGGCGGCGGGCTGACCTATGTCGGTGCCACCAACCGCATGCTTCACCCCTCGGCTCCAGGCCGGGGCGCCAGGACCAGTCTCGATGAGATTGCGGTGCTCGTGCACTCGGTCACCTCAGAGATAGATCATCGCCTGTTCGAGGCTGAGCTGGTCGATGTGCGAGCGGGCCGGAGGTCTTACACCCTTGACCGTCTCCCGCTGGTCGGGGCGAGCGCCGACCCGCGGATACTTCTTGCGACCGCGACCTATCGTTCCGGCTTTGCGCTGGCACCACGAGTGGCGGAGTTGATCGCTGACGAGATGGAAACGCCGGGGGCCCACTCAGACCATCCGTACCGCGTCGGCCGGACGATGCCCCCTGGCACTCTTGAATCGATACTTGGCCATACTTCTCAGGCCATCGCCGCGGCCTGCGAGCCCCTGGGATATCTGCCGCCGGGTATCCAGGAGCGTCTCGCTGGGCTTCTTGACCTGACGCTCCGCATGGCCTTGGCCGATCCAGCCGACGACGTGCCCCAAAGACAGGCCATCCGCGAGTTGTGGGCTAACGTGCCGATAGAAGAGGCGCTTCCCTCAATCTTGCGTCTCGCCGGGCCGCCAAACACGCTGGACTGAAATTTGGACTACGGCTGACGGGTCATCATCCTCGAAAGATCCGGCTGGCACGAACAGGCCGCCGCCGCTCGACGACCCGAGCGCAGAGGAGTTCTTTAGGCGTCAAGAGGTCAACGCAGTGTCGATCAGGCGGTCCACCAGCGATGCGAAGCTCAGCCCCGCGTACGCCCAGACCATGGGGAAGAAGGATTGCTGCGTAAACCCGGGCATGGTGTTGACCTCATTTATAGTAAGCTTGTTCTCGGTATCGACAAAGAAGTCCACTCGCGCGAGGCCCGCACAACCCAATGTGGCGAAAGCCTTCTGCGCCAGCTCGCGGCTCTCGGCAATCACGTGTGCTGGCAGCTCGGCCGGGACAACCATTTCGCACGCGTCGTCCAGATATTTGGCTTCGAAATCGTACCATTGATGGTTCCCCAGCAGCGCCTCCGCGGGCTCGCTCACCTCTGGAGCTTCGCCTGGTTTGCCTTCCAGAACCCCGCACGCCAGCTCACGACCAGCGACGTGGGCCTCGACCAGAGCCTTTCGGTCGAACTTTCGTGCGATCCTCAGCGCGGTGGGCAGCTGCGACCAGCTGGTAATTCTCGTGATTCCCAATGAAGACCCTCCTTGAGCTGGCTTCACGAAGGCAGGGAGACCGAGGCGCTGCTGGTCATCGGGCGAGAGCGTGAGGCCGGGAGGCACTACGGCGTACGCGGAAACCGGGAGGCCAGGCGTCCCGGAGCAGGCGCTTGCTGAAATCTTTGTCCATGCACACAGCGCTGGCGAGTACACCGGATCCGACGTACGGGACATCGGAAAGCTCCAACAAGCCCTGAACCGTACCGTCCTCGCCATATGGCCCGTGCAGCAGGGGGAAAACCACGTTGAACGACCGACAGTTCACGCCAGCCGCCGGCGGGGTGCAGCGCGATGAGCCTATCTCCGGAAAGGATCAGCTGCTGTCGCCTTCGCCTGTCCGATTGGCCGTCCTCCGTGATGGCACGTCCGGCCCCCGGAGCTAGGGTCCACGCCCCCGAAGCTGAGATCCGGATAGCGATGACCTCGTAGCGGTCCGGGCGGAGAGTGCGAATAACGGCCTCTGCAGAGGCGCATGATATCGAGTGCTCCGGACTGCGACCACCGAACAACACCGCTACCCTGATCCTGTTATCGTGTTGGCGTGGCATCTTATCTCGCAGCGTTTGTTCCAGATCGATTCGCGCCGTCACGGTGATTCGCAGTTTATTGAGCCCGCTGGCTTCACGATGCCGACCTAAGTAAGGCTCCCGCCGGTGACGAGGATGATGTCGCAACCAGCGAGGTTGGACCGATTATGTCGTAGCCCGGCCAAGCCGGCCGCTCCAGATGGCGTCGCATCGAGTCCGACCTGGCCCAGGTCTCGGCTCGCGGCGATCAGGTCCCGATCCGCGACCTCGGTGGCAGAGCCACCCGTGGCCAGTACCGCGCGTACCGCCAGATCGCCGTGGAGAGCATTCCAGTTGCATAGGGGCACGTTGACCGCGTTCTCGTGCAGCGAGTGGCGGTCGAGGGCCAGATGTTCGCGGCCAAGCTGGAGACTTCGCGCGATGGAGTTATTGCCACGGCTGCTGACGGCGCATAGGCGGATGCTCCAGCCCTCTCGTGAGATTGCCCTCCAGAATCCGGCGAGAGTCGTCCCGTTTCCCGTCGGCACCCACAAGTTGACGGTGCCGGTCAGCCGACGGCTCCAGACCATCAGATGAATGCGCGCCGCAATGGCCTCTAGCAGCAGTTCGCTGTGCGGGCCATCTACATTCGCGTCGGCGGTATAGGGGTGTGACTGAGACCACGATTTACTGATTCTGACCGCATCCTCGTAGGTCTCCCCAGCCGAGTAAACGGTAGCGGAGAGCGCTCGGAGGGCGAGCGTCACGGTGCGGGGAGTATTCCGGGGCACGAAGACGACAGGCTCCAGGCCGCGCTCCAGGGCGGCGTGCGTGACGGAGAGCCCGTAGTTGCCGCAGCTTCCGACCGCAACTCGACGAAACTCGCCGGACAGCCCACTGATCAGTGCACGTGCGGCCCAGTACTTGTGGTTCCGGGCGGGATTCTGGGTCTCGTCCCAGATGAGGGTCTCTAAGCGACCCGTGCTTTCGACCTGCGGAGGCGCGGGATAGAGGGGCCGCAGGGGTGTAATAGTCAGCCTGCCCGGCCTCTCTCAAGTTGCTCGCGAACGCGGGTGACGGTCGAGCCTGGACTCCCAAGGTAGCCGACCACTCCCACCGCCTCCCCGACATCTTGCTGTCCATTCTCAGACTTGTCGGCCCGGTCCCAGTGGCTGACCTGCGCGGGCCTGTTTGGTGAGACAACGGCGTGCGTCACATTGCCTCAATCAATCCCGCCGTCGCGTTCGGCGTTGCCCGTCTCGTCCAGTCCGGCCCGCCGACCTCTGCTCGATCGCGGGGCCTGCCCCATGTCAGATGCCCGACTGGCCTGGCCCCGTACTGAGTCTGGGTGTCCGGTCTCAGTTGAGTTGGCAAGTGTTGCTTTTCAACGGACATGCCAGATTGACTGATATGCGGATCTTCTCTCGCCTCAGCCAACTTGGCATGTTCTGGGCTCGCGCGGTCGTCAGCCGGTCCGCCTCCCGGATGACTGGGACTGGTTTAGCACGCAGGCCGCAAACTCCTGGTGCTGCCCCGTGGGGTAAGTGTGCCGCCTGGAAGCTCGGTGTCGCGGGCGGTGCCGTGTTCGAGCATCTCCAGTACCGTGTTCGCGGCGTATGCGCCGAACGCCCCGATGTCCCGGTCCAATGCTGTCAACGCAGGATACATGGTTTCGCACAGTGCCGAGCCATCCCAGGCAATAATCGACAGATCCTGCGGAACCGACAGCCCGATCTCCCTGGTCACCGCGAGCCCCGCGATGGCCAGGATGTCGCTGTCATAGACAACGGCCGTCGGCGGATCCGACAGCGACAGGAGCTGCCGGGTCGCGTCCGCGCCGCTCGCGGGGGTGAAGTCCGTGGAAACGGTGACCGGACGGGCGCCGGTTTCCTCGCAGGCACTCACGAACGCATCCGTCCGTTTCCTGACGTGCAGCAGATCCGATATGCCGGCGACCCGGGCAATCCGCTGGTGCCCGAGGGCGGCAAGGTAGCGGGTCACCCCGTTCATCGAGGCGCTCTCGTCCACCCATGCCGCCGGGGACTGCCCGGCCGGATCGGGGCCACCGAGGATCACCGCGGGCAGTCCCATCTGCTGCAGCGCGCCGGGCCTGGGGTCTTCGGCTCTCAGGTCGGTCACCAGGACCCCGTCAACCCGCCGTTCGGCCCCCCACCGCCGGTAGATACTGATCTCTTCCTCGGCACTGGCAGCGAGTTGGAGGTGCAGGCAGACTGAACGGGCGGACAGGACCGGCTCGATGCCCGCGACGAGCTCCAGGTAGTAGCGCTCAGCTGCCAGTGTTCGCGCCGACCGGACGATGACCAGTCCCCACGCACCCGCCCTGGCTGCCGACAGCGCCCGCGCAGCGCTGCTCGGGTACCAGCCAAGTTCGTCAGCGACCGCCAGAATGCGTCGCCGTGTCGCCTCGGCCAGTCCCGGGCGGTTATTCAGCGCGAAGGATACCGCGCCTTTGGAGACACCAGCCCGGCGTGCGATATCCGCGATGGTCACGCGTTTAGCGGGAATCCGAGCTTTAGGCACAGCGCACACCCTGATCAGATACTCACTGACACTCGTATAGTCAGCCTACTGCGGCTGGCCTGGACTGGCAGCGAGCCCGAATCAGGACCACGTGCGGCGCGGCGACACGCTGTCTGCGTATGGGACACGGTCCTGCTTGTGCCGTGTCGGGGGATCGCGGCGGCCAGGCGCTGGTGCCTTTCTTGCCAGCGCCCGGTGAGCGCGGGATGCCATCGGCCGGTGATGTCTCTGGCCTGCCGGTGGGCGCGGGTGACGTCCTGGCTGGGAACGGCTGCGGACGCCTGTCATAGCGGCGCTGGCTGTCGGTAACCTCCGGCAGGTCGGCGCGCTCGCTCGCGCCTGTGGTTATCGGTGAACTTTTTTGCCCCCCGGGGGGCAAAAAAGTTCACCGATAACGAAGTCCTAGACCGGGCCGTCGCCGCGTGATCGAACTCGTGTTTGAAGTGTGGTTTACACTCGAACGCATGACCGGACCATCGCGGGGGGGTTCCGGGGGGCGTCCCCCTGGGCCAGCACTTCAGGGTTCGCTGCTGGACCTCTGCGACGAGACGGCACCGGGGCCGCTCGGGTCATCGTTGCGGCGGACGATCCTTGGCCATGGCGCCTGGATCGATATCCGGCCAGGCTGGATGACCGGCGCTGGTGCGCTGTTCGACCGGCTGCTCCGTGGCGTGCCGTGGCGGGCCGAGAGACGGGCGATGTATGACCGGGTCGTCAACGTCCCCCGGCTGCTGTGCTTCTACGGCGAGGACCAGGCCCTGCCCGAGCCCGCGCTCGAGCAGGCCAGGGAGGCGCTCAGCGCCCACTACCGGCGGGAACTCGGTGAGCCGTTCCGTACCGCGGGTCTGTGCCTGTACCGGGACGGCCGGGACAGCGTCGCGTGGCACGGGGACACGATCGGGCGCGGCGCGACGACCGACACCATGGTCGCGATCGTCTCGCTGGGCACACCCCGCGCGCTGCTGCTCCGGCCGAACGGCGGTGGCCGCGTACTGCGCCACCACCTCGGCCACGGTGACCTCATCGTGATGGGCGGCAGTTGCCAGCGCACCTGGCAGCATGCGGTGCCCAAGACCGCGCGGGCCGCCGGCGCGCGGATCAGCGTCCAGTTCCGTCCCAGCGGAGTCCGCTGAGCGGCCGGTCAGGCCTGCCCTGGGAGCTGGCCTTCGAGAAACCGGGCGACCAGTCCGCGGATCACGGTCGCCATCGAGAACCCGTGTTCGGCGCACCACTCGCGCAACTGGGCGTGCTGTTCGGTGGAGAAACGGACCGGAACCATCTGCTGGGCCGCGGGCGGTGATGAGCGCAGCCCAAGCGTGACGTCCGCCTGCCAGGGTGCCTGCAGCCGGGTGGTCTGCAATTCAGGGTTGAGCGCCCACGCGTGGCGCCGGGCTGCCCCCTCCGGCCCCATCAGGATGGGGCCGGCTGGGCCCGCCCCACCGGCGTCCCGGCGCAGCAGCCAGGCGAACACCCGGTCCCGGTCCGCGGGGTCGAGCCTGCCCACCGCGCGGACAAGCAACTCCACGGCATCCGGGGCTGGCTCCGGGTCGGGCGTGGCGGCGGGGTCCGCCGGTGGTTCGGTCATCGTCGACTCCGGTATAGAGAACAACCGCGAGATATCACTCTTCGATATCACGATATCGCCCGGTACATCAAGGCAGGGACGGGCTTCAGCATGCTTCCCCCGGAAACAAGCAGGTTCCGGCGGGCGCTACAGGGCGATGCCGAGCAGGGTGTCCAGGGTGTCGCGGACGAACTGGGCGGACCCGGGCGTCGCTGATTCCGCGGCGATGACCGCGTCGGCCCAGCGATCCACGACCGCGAGCGCACCGGGTGCGTCGAGGTCGTCCGCGAGGCGCTCACGCACGGCCGAGAGGACGAACTCCGCTGACGGCGCGGGCGGCCGCACCGTCTCCGCTCCCATGGGCGCCACCTCAGCCGAATCTGGCTCTGCCGCCGGTACCCAGCCAGGCGCTGACCCGCCCCGTGCGACAGCCACCGCCGCGCGCCAGCGGGCCAGCCGTCGCTCCGCGGCGGCCAGGCCCGCCTGCGTCCAGTCCCAGTCATGCCGGTAGCTGTGCGCGAGGATGGCCAGCCGCACTGCCATCGGGTCGGTGCCCTCCGTCAGGAGGGCCGACACGAACACCAGGTTGCCCAGCGACTTCGACATCTTCTTCCCGTCCAGCCGCACCATCCCGGCATGCACGTAGCGGCGCGCGAACGCCGGCCTGTCCTCCCCCGGGCGGCCCGCGCATGCGAGGCGCTCATTTCGTGATGGGGGAAGACCAAGTTGAACGCCACCGGCCTGGATGTCGAACACCGGGCCGAGGTACTGCGTGGCGATGGCCGCGCATTCCACGTGCCAGCCCGGCCTGCCCGGCCCGAACGGAGCCTCCCAGGAGGGTTCTCCTGGCCGCGCGGCCAGCCAAACCAGAGCGTCCAGTGGATCCTTCTTGCCCGGCCGGGCCGGGTCGCCGCCGCGCTCCGCGGAGAGCACCAGCATCGCCGCGCGATCGAGCCCCGACACGGAACCGAACGCGCCGTCACACGCCCGGGAGAAGTACAGATCATCGTCCAGGTCGTAGAGCGCGCCCCGGTCGGCGAGCAGGCTGGTGAACCGCTCGATGTCCGGCAGTGCCTCCACGGCCCCGACCAGATGAGCGGGGGGGATCACCCGCAACGCCGTCATGTCGGAGCGGTACCGGGCGATCTCACGGTCGGCCAGCACGCGCCAGTCCTCCCCGTCCCGGGCCGCGCGTTCCAGGAGGGGATCGTCAACGTCGGTCACGTTCTGCACGTAGTTGACCTCGTGGCCAGCATCCCGCCAGGCCCGGACCAGCAGGTCCCAGGCAATAAACGTCGCCGCATGCCCGATATGCGTGGCGTCATACGGAGTGATCCCGCATGCGTAGATCGTTGCGGTACGCTCCGTCGCCGCCACCGCGAGTTCGCCCGTCGCCGTGTCCGTTACGAGAGTCTCGGGACCTCGTCCCGGCAGTACAGGAACAACCGGGGCATGCCAGGAATCCATAACCGCAGGGTAGCCGCGACCAGGCGGCCAGAGTCCGCACAGGTGTACTGACGTGACCCGCTGACCTCCATGAATCACACCATCAGCAAGACGATGAATGTGATGAGAAAGATCGCGTACACCGAGGCAGCGACAATTCCGCAGATGAATCCGGTCAGGGCCATGCCACGCTCCGGTGAGGCCGCGAGCTTCCAGTTGTGCCCGAAGATGATCGCCAACGGTGCTGTAACCAGCCCAGTGAACGGGATCGCGACGCCCACGATCCCCAGGGCCAGGGCCGCTACGGCCAGGCCGCGGGACAGCATCGGCTGGTCGGTGGTGGTTGTGCTCATAACGCCTCATCCGGCAACTCGTCAGGGCCGGTCCCTGGTCGCCCGTGGCGGGCTGGCTTCCCTGGGTGCTACACGTAGAGTAATCGAAACATTACTCTGCGATGTGGCAATTGCCCAGAATCGGCTCCCCCGGCCAGCGTCAGCGGTGCCCGCCAACGCTCCGCCCATCGCTGGCCACCACCCGGCTGTCCGCGCTGTCCCGGACAACACTCGCCCGCAGCTCCGGCGGCCGGCCCGGCGGCAGGGCCTGCTCAAACGCGTGGGCGAGCCCGATCAGCTTCGGCTCGCTCCAGGCTGGTCCCAGGAACGACAGGCCCACCGGCAGCCCGGATACGTAGCCGCACGGAACGGAGACGGCCGGGTATCCCGCCACCGAGGAGGGGGCGGAGGTGTGGAACTCGTCATGATCACCGAGCACATAGTCGATCAGGCAGGCGGGATTGGCGGTGAGGGTGATGATGGCGTCGAGACGGTGCGCGTCCAGCGGCCCATCCAGGGCCGCCCGGGCCAGCCGGGTCGCCGCCTCCCGCGCGGCCCGGGCCGCCGGGTCGGCTGGGTCATCGCCGGCGGCCTCGGCCCGGTCGAACAACTCCTGGTCGAAGTGCCTCAGCACCTCACGTCCGTGGCGGAAATTGAAGGCGATGAGCTCGGTGAGCGTCGCCGGGTGACGGCCGGGAAGCGCGGCCAGATAGGTGTTGAGATCGCGCTTGAACTCGTGCAGCAGCGCGGCGAACTCATGCTCGCTGATGTCATCCACGCCGGGCAGTTCGACCGGGTCGATCACCTCCGCGCCGAGGTCACGCAGCTGAGCCAGCGCCTGGTCCAGCACCGCGATCGTCCGTCCGGACGCCCCGGTGCATCCGTTGCGCCAGACGCCCAGCCGCGCGCCCCCCAGCGCGCCGGCATCCAGGAACGCCGTGTAATCGGCTGGCCGCCCGGCGGCCGCAGCGGTCACCAGGTCGTCCGGGTCGGTGCCGGCCAGCACGCTCAGCAGAGCCGCCGCGTCCGCCACGGTCCGGGCCATCGGGCCCGCAGTGTCCTGCTCAGACGATATCGGCACGATGCCTGCGCGGCTGATCAGGCCGAGCGTCGGCTTGAGGCCGACGATTCCGCAGGCACTGGCCGGGCACACGATGGAGCCGTCGGTCTCGGTGCCGATCGCGACCGGGATCATGCCCGCCGCCACGGCTACCCCTGAGCCCGAACTGGATCCCGAGGGACTGCGGTCCAGCGCGTACGGATTGGCGGCCTGGCCGCCCAGGGTGCTCCAGCCGCTGGTCGAGTGGGTCGATCGGAAGTTGGCCCACTCGGACATGTTCGCCTTGCCGATGATCACCGCACCGGCTGCGCGCAGCCGGGTCACCAGGAAGGCGTCGCCGGACTCCGCTTCGAGCAGCGCTGGCGAGCCGGCCGTGGCAGGCAGGCCACGGACCGCGATGTTGTCCTTGACCAGGACGGGAATACCCTCCAGCGGACCGCGGACCGCGCCGCCGCCACGCACCTGATCGCTGGCCGCCGCGTCGCTGGCCGCCCCGGCGCTGACCCCGATGACCGCGCGCAGCAAGGGGTTCAGCCGCTCGATACGGGCCAGGTAGAACTCGGTAAGGCGGGCGGAGGTCAGCGCGCCGGACACCATCGCCTGCTGAAGCGCGGGGAGGGTGGCACTTCCCGTGCTCAGTCCCGTGCCGCCGATGGTCTCGGCCGCTGGGGCGCGCTCAGGCATGGGGGAAGGATAATGGCCAGAGGTGCAGCAGTATACGTGCGGTTTCGTTGAGCTTGATGCTGCCCCCGGTACGGAGGTCATGTGGCGCTGATGAGCCGCCGCCCTAGACTGCCCGGGTGGAAACGCGCATGGGAAACCTGCACCTGATGACGGCCATCGAGCGGCCCGACCTTCTCGCACCGCGGGTCCGTGCCGCGCTTTCTGAACCAGACGGCGCGGTGCCGGCCGGGGCCGTGGCAGTGGCCGAGATCGACCCGGAAGTCGCTGACACCGCCGAGTTCTGCGAGCGGTACGGGGTCACGCTGACCGAATCGGCCAACTGCGTCGTGGTAGCCGGGCGGCGGGGTGGCGAAACCCGGTTCGCGGCGTGTGTGGTACTGGCCAGCACGCGCGCCGACGTCAACGGTGTCGTCCGCCGCCAGCTGGACGTGCGCAAGGCGTCGTTCGCCCCCGTCGATGTGGCGGTGGCCGCGACCGAGATGGAGTACGGGGGCATCACGCCGATTGGCCTCCCAGATGGCTGGCCGGTATTCCTGGACGCAGCGGTGGCCGCCACGCCGCGGGTCGTGATCGGCAGTGGCATCCGGCGCTCCAAGCTCGTGCTCGCCGGTGACCTGCTGCGGCGGCTGCCCGGCGCTGCGCTCCTGACGGATCTGGGCCGCTAAGCAGCCCAGCCGGTAGCGGCCAGCCACAGAGGCGCCACAAGAGCCAGCTACCAGAGCAGCCAGCCGGGCCGGGTTCAGGGCAGCCAGGAGACGTGGCCATGCAGGGCCGCGTAGCCGACGAAGGCCACGGTGTCGATGAGCGCGTGGGCGATGATCAGCGGGGTCACCCGGCCCCAGCGGCGATACAGAACGGCGAAGATGACACCCATGACCGCGTTGCCAAGAAATCCGCCGAATCCCTGGTAGAGGTGGTACGAGCCGCGCACGACCGCGCTCAGCGCGATAGCCCGCGCCGGGGACCACTGAAGTTGATCCAGCCGCCGGAGCAGGTACCCGATGACGAGGACCTCTTCGAGGATTCCGTTCTGCGCCGAGTCGAGAATCAGCACGGGGATGCGCCACCAGACGGCCGGCAGGCTCTCAGCGACGACGTTGAGGCTGAGGCCAAGGTGGAACGCGGCCAGGTACAGGCCGAGGCCGGATCCGCCGATGAGGGCCGCGAGGATCGCGCCGCGCGCGGCGTCCTGGGCCGGATGCTTGGCGTCCAGACCCATCGCGGAAGGCCCCGCACCCTCCCTGGCCAGCAGGTAGAAGACCAGCGCGACCGGCGCGAGCGTGGTGAGGATGTTGGCCAGGTGCAGGGAAAGATCCAGCCAGGGACGGCCGGGGGCAAGCGACCCGTTGAGCAGAGCCTGCTGGCTGCCGAGCGACTTCGCCGCCGTGAGCGACCCGATGAGCTCGATGACCGCGAAGAGGCCACTGGCGCCGAGTGAGAGGCCAAAGACGATGACGATCTCCCAGCCAAGGAGCTTCTTCGTCAGTGGCGGGAGGTTAACCTGCTCTACTACCTCGGTCACTTGAGGACTCTAACGCGGCGGCCCAGGCATGCGCTGGCCGCCGCGTCGCGCAGGGACACGGCGGCCAGCGGTCTGGGCCCGCGGCCGCGGTGAGCGGGGAACCTGCTCACACCGGCCGCGACGACCTCCTGGTCTCAGACCAGGAGGTCGTCGAACTCGCCTTGCTTGACACCCTCAATGAGGGCCGCGATCTCAGCGTGCGTATAAATGAGCGCAGGCCCTTCCGGGTTTCTTGAATTGCGGACGGCGAACTCGCCACCGGACAACCTGGCCATCTCGACACAGGCTCCTTGTGAGTTGCTCACACTGCTCTTGCGCCAGCGAGCATTGTCCAGCTCGGCGGCGGACATTCCGTTGTATGTCTTCATCTATGTAACTTCCTCAAGCATTCTGCTCAGGATATCTGTGGTGTGCTCTGGCGACTCGCTCTCGACACTGAGGCGTTCCATCACCTCGGTGTACCTCTCCACGTCGTCGCGCTTATCGAGGTAGAGGGCGCTCGTCAGCTGCTCGAGGTAGACCACATCCGGCAGGTCAACCTCTGGGAATCGCATGATGGTGAATGCCCCGCCCTCGGCGGCGTGTCCGCCTGAGCTGAAGGGCATGACCTGGAGCGTGATATTCGACTCCATGGTCGCCTCGATCAGCTTCTCGAGCTGCGATCGCATCACCTCCCTGCCACCGATCGGACGCCGCAGTGCTGCCTCATCCACCACCGCCCACAGGCGGGGCGCGCCCGCCTTCGTGAGCAATTCCTGCCTGGCAACTCGCAGGCTCACCCTGCGCTCGACCTCTTCGTCAGTCGCACCCGTCTGCCCGAGTGCCACCACTGCCCGCGCATAGTCCGCCGTCTGGAGCAATCCAGGAACAAACTGGACCTCATAGAGCCTGATCAGCGAGGCCGCCTCCTCCAGGCCCACATAGACCTGGAACCAATCCGGCAAAACATCGCTGTACTTGTGCCACCAACCCGGTGTGTTGGCCTCCCGAGCGAGAGCTACCAGCGCATCCCGCTCCGCCTCATCGGCAACGCCATACATTTCGAGCAGATCGACAACATCTCGCTCCTTGAAACCGACTCGCCCAAGCTCCATGCGGCTGATCTTGGAGCCGGATGCACGGATCGTGTACCCGGCGTCCTCGCGAGTAATTCCCTTGGCCTCGCGCAATCTTCGCAGCTGGGAGCCGAGAAGGATGCGGAGAACCGTGGGTCCGCTCCCCGGTTGAACTGAGATCATGCCAACCCCCCACGCGTTTGCCCTAAGAAGTCCGTCAGCAGCTCCTCCCGTTGAGCCTCCTCACGGTTCGCACGTGCGGGTGCATTTTTCATCTGCACGTGCATCCGGCCTTGCGCTTGCAAGGTATACAGGGGATGATAGCGCTTGCGCCACCAACACACGACATGTGCCAGTGAAGACAGACGGGAACCCCGATGACCGCACACCGGGCGGCCTCGCCAGTCACAACGGAGGTCATGAGCGTGAGCCATGACTGGCTCCGTGCTACGAGCGGGCCTGCGGGAACAAGCCACTTGAGCCCAGCGCACGCAGCTGTGCCGACGATCAATGGCTCGGCTCTGACCCAGCCTTCCGCGACCTGCCCGCTCAAGCCCTTCCCCGAGTCGGTGAGGATTGGGCGTGATTTCACCCGGGTGATTTTGCCGCACTGGGGCATGGCGGACCTGACCGACTTGGCCGAACTTGTCGTCTCTGAGTTGCTGACGAACGCACTGCGGCACGGGATCCCATCCGCCCGGCAGCTCGCGGACGAGTGCCCGATCCGGCTGAAACTGCTTGGGCAGGCTCCTTATCTGATGTGCATGGTGACCGATCCCGGAACCGCGATCCCGGTACTGCGCGAGTCGGGGCCATTCGCGGAGTCCGGCCGTGGGCTGAATGTCGTGGAATCGTGCTGCGTCCGGTGGGGCTGGCATCTGCTCGACGGCGGCGGGAAGGTCGTCTGGGCCCTGATGCGCCCGGATGCCTGAACCGGACCGCTGGTCCAGGCGTTCACTGAGCCACTGCCCCAGACGCTTACCGGACCGCTGACCCAGGCATTCGCCGAGCCGTTGACCCAGGCGTTTACCGGGCCGCTGACCCAGGCCGTTTTGCCCGGTATGCCGGTCTGCTATTTGGCCTAGGCAAGGATGACCCGCAAGGCTAGGCTCATGGCGCCGAAGGTCGGTGACAGCCAGGCCGGCGGCGTGGCGGGGGATCATCGAAACGTACAAGGAGCAAGCATGTACCAGCCCTACCCGTCCGGTGGCGGGCAGGTTCCAGAGCCGCAGCGGCCAGAGCCGCCAGCCAGCGTGCTGACCGCGGTCAAGCTGATGTACGCGGGCGCCGCGGTGAGCGCGATCAGCCTGATCGTGAGCCTGGTTACCATCGGCAGCCTGAGAACCACGATCCGCAACCGGTATCCGGGCTACACCCAGACCCAGATCCATTCGGCGGAAGTCGTCGTTGTGGTCTTCGCCGTGATCGTCGGCCTCATCTCGATTGGCCTGTGGCTCTGGATGGCCAGGGCCAACAAGGCCGGGAAGAACTGGGCCAGGATCACTTCGTCCGTGTTCTTTGGACTCAACACCCTGGGGGTACTGGCCATATTCCGGCAGGCGGAGCCGACGTTCAGCAGGCTGATCACCATCCTCGTTTGGCTGGTCGGCCTGGGCGCGATCATCATGCTGTGGCGCAAGGCATCCAGCGAGTACTTCGGCGCCTCACGGCAGCCCTGACCCGCAGCGGACGCCGGGACGGCCCGGTTCCAGGCGTTGGCCGCCTGGAACCGGGCCGTTCGCAGTCACCCAGATCGGCTCGGGCGGGAACCGGGCCATCCGGGATCGGCGGCGCCCCGGAACCGCCTGGCATCAGCATCCCGGCATCAGCATCCCGCATCAGCATCCCCGCATCAGCATCCCCGCATCAGGCCGTGGCAGGCGACGGCCGCGGCGGCGACCACGTTCAGCGAGTCCACCCCGAGCGCCATCGCCGCCGGGCTCATCGGGATGCATACGGCCTGGTCGGCCTCGTGCATCCAGCGGGACGACAGCCCGTCACCTTCCGAGCCGAGGAGCAGGGCGACCCGCTGGCCCAGGACCGCACCGTCAAGCGGCACCGCGGACTGATCCGGCGTGAGCGCGAGCAACTGGAAACCCGCCGACCGCAACTGCTCCAGCCCGCCATGCCAGTGCGTCATGCGGGCGTAGGGGATCGCGAACACCGCGCCCATCGAGACCTTGACGGCGCGCCGGTACAGCGGGTCAGCGCAGCGGGGCGACAGGACCACGCCCCCGGCACCGAACGCCGCGGCGCACCGGAAGATCGCCCCGACGTTGCCGTGGTCCACCAGGTCTTCCAGCACGATCACGCGCTTCGCTTCGGCCAGGATCTCGGCCACCGACGGCAGGGCCAGCCGGGCCATCGCCGCCAGCGCGCCGCGGTGCACCTGGTAGCCGGTCAGTTGCTGGGCCGTCGCCGCGGGCAGTACGTAGACCGGCGCCCCGCAGCCGGCCGCCAGCCCGGTCAGGGTGGCCAGCTTGTCCTCGGTGACGAGCATGGAACGCACCGGATAGCCGGCCCCGACGGCGCGCCGGATCACCTTCTCCCCCTCGGCCACGAACAGGCCGCGGGCGGCCTCGAGGCTCTTCCGCAGGGATGAGTCGGTCAGCCCCACGTAGTCGGCGAGCCGCGGATCGCCGGCGTCACGGACGGGGATGGGGGCGGTTCCTGCCACTCCACTAGTCTGGCCGGCTCCGGCGCGGCCCAGTCTCGCGGACTCAGGCCCGGCACGAGGACGCGCGGGGCCGATCCGGCACGAGGACGCGCGGGGCCGATCCGGCACGAGGACGCGCCGGAACCGCCCGGCGTGTTGCCTGGCGTGGATTGGCCGGGAAAGCGGCGACCGGGCTGAATTGTCATTCATCGTCCGATACAGTCGGCGCTGTAAGCCAACGGGCCGCGGGTCTGGTGATTGAGAGATGCGTTGAACGCTGGACGCGCCGGGGCGGCCGCACCGGGGCGGCGTGGCCGCAAGCGCCGTATCGGGACGGTCGTCGGGCTGAGCGCCCTCGCCGTGCTGCTCGCCGGGACACTTGTCGTGGCGCTTGGGGCTCAGGCGGTGGTGTCACGCGTGTCGTGCACGACCGCTCCGGTCGTGTTCACGGTCGGCGTGTCCAACGACATGGCCCCGGTGGTGACCCATGTCGGACAGTACTTCAACGCCCAGCACAACCTGGTGAACGGGCACTGCGCGCAAGTGCGGGTCATCAGCGAGCAGTCGGCCACCGCCGCGGCCGAGGCGTCCGGCCAGAAGCCGGCCTGCGGCCAGCCCGTGGACGCCTGGATCCCCGACTCCAGCCTCTGGGTTGATGTCGCCCGCAGCTCACCGATCGGGGCGCAGCTTGTCCGGCCCACGGGCGTCACGGTGGCGCGGTCCCCGCTCATGATCGTGATGCCCCGGTCGGTGGCGGCTCAGATGCCCGCGTTCGGCACGCAGGTGGGCTGGCAGTTCCTGCTGCCCGAGTCGGTGGGCGGGCCGGCGACCGCGCTGGGCCTCCGGGTGGAGTTCCCGGATCCGGCGCAGAGTTCGGCCGGGCTGGCCACGCTCATCGAGCTCCAGCACATGCTGGGCGGCGGCCCGGCCGCCCTGGCCGACTTCACCAAGTTCGTCTTCAACGTCCAGGTCACTCCCCCGTTCGGCAGCGGCACGTCCCTCGACTCCCTGGTCAACGTGGCCGAGCCGCCCCGGAACGGACGGGTGGTCACGGTCACCTCCGAGCAGGCCGTCGTGCAGTACGACAAGGCCCACCCGGACCAGCCCCTGTCCGGCCGGTACCCGACCCAGGGCTCCTACGAGCTCGACTACCCCTACGTGCTGACCACCTCCGATTCCGTCAAGGCGCGGGCCGCCCAGGCCTTCGAGAACGCCCTTACCTCGAGTTACGCCAAGTCCTACGTGCGGTACGAAGGTTTCCGCTCGGCCAACGGAGCGGCGTCCGGCTGGGTCGGCCAGTACGGGCTGACCACCGGTCAGCCGAACCTGGCCCAGCCCGCGCCGCCAGGCCAGGCCGAGACCGCTCTCCAGGCCTGGTCCCGGCTCGGTCTCGGTTCGCGCGACCTGGCGCTGATCGACGTCTCCGAGCAGATGGCCACGCCCGTCGCGGCCAATGGCACGACGCTGGAACAGGTACTCAGTCAGGTGGCCACCGTCGGGATGGCCCAGTTCCCCAACAGTACGCAGATGGGTCTCTGGTCCTTCGCCAGCCACCTGAACGGCCCGCTACCCTACAAGGAACTCGTGCCGGTCGGCCCGGTACTCGGCCAGGCCTGGCCTGATCACCCGCCGTCAGCAGATCATGCAGACCGATCAGACCTACAAACCCGTGGCGGGCGCGCCTGCCGCGCTGTACGGCACGATCCTCGCTGGCTACCAGCAGATGACCGCCACCTACCAGGCTCGTTACACCAACGCCCTCCTGGTCATCACGGCCGGGATAGACAACGCGCCCGGGGACATCTCCGCCGCCACCCTCACGAACGACCTGCGCACCCTCTATAACCCCAAACGGCGAGTGGAGATCATCATTCTGGATCTGGGCGGCAAGGGTGACGTCCCCGCCCTGCAGCAGATCTCCGCGGCCACGGGCGGTCAGGCCTTCGTGCTCACCAGCCCGTCACAGGTCACCTCGGTGTTCTTCCAAGCGCTCGCGCGGCGGCTCTGCGCCCCCAACCCCAACTGCGCAACCTAGGGCAACACGCCCTGGCGGGTGCGATCGGCACCGGGACGGCGGCGGGCGCCATTTTCGCGAACGAAGCTTCGCGAACGTGTGAACCGGTCCGCCGCGCCGCGCGTCCTCATGTATGAGGCCCGGCGAGAGCGGGGCGCCGGGCCTCGTACGACTTCCCGGCCGCCAGGCCGGGACACGATGTGAGGCCCGGCAAGAGCGGGGTGCCGGGCCTCATACCCACCTCCCGGCCGCCAGGCCGGGACACGATGTGAGGCCCGGCAAGAGCGGGGTGCCGGGCCTCACATCTATGTTCCGGGCCCGTTCACTCGACCCGGACTCACCCGGACAAATCCAGCAACCGGTGCGCGCGCTGGACCAGCAGCGGGACGGCCGGGCCCTCCCGCTCGAACCCCTCGCCCACCGTCTTGTGCTGGAGGAACCGGGCATGGATGCCTTCCAGCACCACGGCCAGCTTGAAACAGCCGAACGCCATGTAGTAGCCGATTTTCGACACGTCCCGCCCGGTCAGCTCGGCGTACCTGGCCGCGATCTGCGACCTGTTCAGGAAGCCAGGACCGGCGGTCACCGTTGACCCGACGCTGAGTTGCATCGATTCGTCGTCGTCGGCGTCCGCCCAGTAGACGAGGGCGAGCCCGAGATCCGCGAGCGGATCACCCAGCGTGGACATCTCCCAGTCCACGACCGCGGCGATCCTCGGTGGGCTCCCCCGTGGTGGACCGTCAAGCGTGATCAGCATGTTGTCCAGCCGGTAGTCGCCGTGGACCAAGGTCCCATCGCTGTCATCCGCGGCTGGGAGCCCGGCCGCGAGCCGCGCGGTGAGCTGGTCAAAGCCGGGCATCTCCCGGGTCTGCGAGAGTTCCCACTGCCGCTGCCAGCGGGCGAGCTGGCGCTCCAGATAGCCTTCCGGCCCGCCGAACCCGGTCAGCCCGACCGCCTCCAGATCGACGCCGTGGATCGCCGTGAGCATGTCCGCGAATCGCAGCGACAGCTCATGGGCCTGGGCCGGCGAGACCTGGGCGCCGTCCTCCGCGGTCCGCAGCACCAGCCCGGCCACGTACTCCATCACGTAGAACGGCGCGCCGATGACCGTGGGGTCAAGGCAGATCGCCACCGGCCTGGGCACCGGGATGTCCGTCCCGTTCAGGGCACTGAGCAGCCGGTATTCCCGGGCCATGTCGTGGGCGGTCGGCAAAACATGGCCGAGCGGCGGGCGGCGCAGCACCAGCAGCGCCGCGTCGGCGGATCCGGGGATGGCCCGCAGTCCAGCAGGTACGTCAGGTTCGACCGGCCTCCGGCGATCAGGGTCGCACGCGGCGGCCGGTCCTGATCGCCGGGCACGCCATTGTCGGTCAGCCACCGGCCCAGCCGGGACGCATCCTCGATTCCCGGTACGCCGCCATCCACCATGCCGCTCCTCGCCCCGACCTCGATGATCGCTCAGCGATCATCGCCCAGGAACGCCGGCTCGTCCAGCCGGCCGCGCTCGTAGTTCAGCCCGGCCAGGATCTCGGCCAGCACCCGGCAGGCACGGATAACATCGGCCCGGCTGGCCGCGCCGTACCCGAGCACCAGGCCATGCCGGACGGGCGCCGCAGAGAAGTAACGCCGCAGGGTCGTTGTCGCGACGCCGCGAGCCTGCGCGGCCGCGGCGACCTCGTCGTCGGCGCCGCGCGGGAGTTCCAGGAACACATGCATGCCCGCGGTGTCACCGTGCAGCCGGGACGACCTGCCGAGCAGGCCGACCATGGCGGCCCGGCGGCGCGCATAGTCATGCCGCATCCGCCTGACGTGCCGTTCCAGGTCGCCGCGCTCAAGCAACGCGAGCACCGCATGCTGCACCGGTTCCGGGACCCGCGCCCCGGCCCCCGAGCCTGCGTCCGCGACCGCGGCGACGAGATCAGGGCGGGCGACCAGCCAGCCCGCCCCGAGGGTCGGGGTGAGGGTCTTCGTTGTTGTTCCGAGGTAGGCAACGACATCGGGGTCCAACCCAAACAAGGCCGGCAGCGGCCCGACGTCATAGCGGAACTCCCCGTCATAATCATCTTCAACGACAAGCGCCCCTGTCGCCCTCGCCCAGGTGACGAGCGCCTGCCGCCGGGGCACCGGGAGGCGCCCGCCCAGCGGGTACTGGTGAGCAGGCGTCGTGTAGACCATCCGGAGATCACCGGGAAGTTCCTGGACCACGAGACCATCGGCGTCCACCCGGCACGGGACCAGCCGCGCGCCGTGGGCCGCGAAGACCGACCTGGCCGCTGGGTACCCTGGCTCCTCGATCCCGACCCGGTCACCAGGCCGCAGCAGCGCCGCGGCGAGCAGGCTGAGGCTCGCCGACACCCCGCGCGTCACCAGGATCTGCTCTGGGGCGCAGCGCACGGCGCGGCTGCGCCGCAGGTACCCGGCGAGCGCGGCGCGGAGGGCGGGCAGCCCCATGGGGTCGGGCCAGTTCGAGATCGGCGCGGCCCCCGCGTGCCGCCACGCCCGCCGCCAGACCGTCCGGTCGATGCCGTCCGTCCACGGGATGCCGGGTCGCAGATTGATCGGCGCCGCCTCCTGGCCTTGCTGCCCGGCCGTCTCCCGCCCGGCCGCGTCCCGCCCGGCCGCATCCCACCCAGCCGGAGGCGGCCCCCCCGCGTCGTCGCCGCCCATTCCATGATCACGGGGCGGCGCACCTGACCTGGCCACCGCGCTGGCTACACACGGTGCGCTGGGTGCACTGGGTGCGCCTGGTGCTCCGATGGCGACGTAGGTGCCTGAGCCGTGCCTGCCCTCCAGCCAGCCCTCGGCGAACAACTGCGCGTACACCGTCGTGATGACGGTCCTGCTCACACCGAGCGAGACGGCCAGGGCCCGGGTGGATGGAAGCCGCTCACCGGCGGTGAGCTGCCCATCCGCCAGGGCCGTGCGCAGCTGGGCGGCGATCTGGGCGATGAGCGGAGTCGGCCCGTCGCGATCGGCCGCCAAGGGCACTTCTACTGGTGCGTGGGTCAAAGTGGTCATCTGCTTTTCCGTTGGAGTGGCTACAGCTAACAGTCCACTTACTCGATACCGTAGACCACATGAGCAACGAACTCCCCCTCTCCACGACCGGCCGCACCACACTGCACCGCCTCCGTGAGCGGGGGCAGAGCGACCGCGCCGAGCTGTACGCGGTGCTGGACGCCGGTCTCGTCTGCCATCTCGGGGTGGTCATCGATGGCGCGCCGGTGGTGCTGCCGACCGCCTACGGCCGCAGCGGCGACACGCTCTTCCTGCACGGGTCCTCGGCCAACCGCAGCCTGACCAGCGCGGACGGCCAGGACGTCTGCGTCACGGTGACTCACCTGGACGGCCTGGTCTGCGCGCGAGCGGTGTTCCACCACTCGGTGAACTACCGGAGTGCGATGGTGTTCGGCACCGCGCACCTGCTGACCGGCGACGAACAGCGGCTGGCGGCGCTTGAGGTCGTCACCGATCACCTGATCCCGGGGCGGTGGGCGGCCACCCGGGGCCCTTCCCGCAAGGAACTGGCCGCCACCGCGGTGCTCGCCCTGCCGCTGGCGGAGGCCTCGGTCAAGGTCCGGACCGGCCCTCCCGGGGACGACGAGGAGGATTACGCCCTGGATGTCTGGGCGGGCGTGCTGCCCGCGGTGCTGATGTTCGGCGCGGCGCAGCCCGACCCCCGGCTGCGCCCGGGCGTGGCCACCCCCGACCACATCCGGGCGCTGGCCGACCGGCCCCGCGGCGCGGCCCCGGACGCGGCTGTCACCAGCCCCGTCGGCGCAAATGGTGACTCACATCGGGCGAGTCAGGCGGGCCGAGGCTCTAGTCTGGGAGTATGAACGACCGGCTCGTCTGGATCGACTGCGAGATGACCGGGCTTGACATCGAGCGTGACGCGCTGGTCGAGATCGCCTGCCTGGTGACCGACGGCGAGCTGGCCCTGCTGGACGACGGCGTGGACCTGGTGATCAAGCCCCCCGCCGAGGCCGTCGACCAGATGGTTGACGTGGTCCGCGACATGCACACGGCCTCGGGGCTGCTCGAGGAACTGGCGTCCGGGGTCACCCTGGCCGAGGCGCAGGAGCAGGTGCTCCGCTACGTCCGGGGGCACATCGCCGAGCCGCGGACGGGTGCCGCTGTGCGGCAACTCCATCGCGACGGACCGTACCTTCATCGCCCGCGACATGCCTGAGCTGGACGCCTTCCTGCATTACCGGATGGTCAACGTGTCCAGCATCAAGGAACTGGCCCGCCGCTGGTACCTGCGGGCCTACTTCGCGAGCCCGCTGAAGCGCGGTGGCCACCGGGCGCTCGCGGACATCAGGGAGAGCATCCAGGAACTCCGGTACTACCGCGAGGCGATCTTCGTCCCGCCCCCGGGCCCGGATTCGGCGACCGCGCGGCAGATCGCGGCCCGGTACGCTGTGCAGGCAGACCATGGCGGCAGCCCAGAGGGTCAGGTCCAGGAGGGTCAGGTCCAGGAGGGCCAGGTCCAGGAGGGCCAGGTCCAGGAGGGCCAGGTCCAGGAGGGCCAGGTCCAGGAGGGCCAGGTCCAGGAGGGCCAGGTCCAGGAGGGCCAGGTCCAGGAGGGCCAGGTCCAGGAGGGCCGGGGAACGCGGCCCGGCACCGGAGCGGTCAAGGGGGATTCCGGTTCGGCCCGGTGACCGGGCGCCGCTATGCTTCATGCAGCCGCAAGGCAATGGTGGGTGTAGCTCAGTTGGTTAGAGCGCCAGGTTGTGGTCCTGGATGTCGTGGGTTCGAATCCCATCACTCACCCCACTCACGGGGGGGCTCGGCCCTGCCGCGTTCGTCATGGCCCGCGGGGCAGGCGCATGGGACATGGAACCATGCCCACCCTGACCGAGCTGCTCGGACAGTGGCGCGACGACCTCGCCGCCTGGGCCATCCCTGACCACATCTCGTCGGCCGCGACCGAGTCTCCCTGGGTACTGCCGCGGGAGGTCTTCGCCCGCCGGGCGGACCGGCAGTGCCGGGATCCGGCTGGGCCCTCGTACGAGCGCGCCCGGGAGGCGCTAGATCCGGCGGGAACCCTGCTCGACGTCGGCGCTGGCGCCGGGGCCGCGAGCCTGCCGCTGGCCTCCCACGCCACCGCCCTCACCGCGGTGGACACCGACGCGCGGATGCTCACGCTGCTCGCGGAGCGAGCCGAACCGCTCGGCCTCCCCAGCCGGATGGTGTGCGGCCGGTGGCCGGACGTCGCCGGGCAGGTCGATCCGGCGGACGTGGTGACCAGTCATCACGTCACGTACAACGTGCCCGACATCGAGCCGTTCATCACCGCGCTGACCAGCCATGCCCGCCGGCGGGTGATCCTCGAGATGGCCAGCGTGCATCCCCTGTCATCACTCAACGCGCTGTGGCTCAGGTTCCACGGGATCACGCGGCCGCTGGCGCCGACCGCGGCCGACCTCCTGGCCATCCTGTCCTCGATGGGTCTGCGGACGAGGCACACTGGGTGGAATCGCCCGGCCGAGCGTGATTACGCCAGTTATGGCGCGCTCGTGGAGGTCACCAGGCGCAGACTGTGCCTGCCCCCCGAGCGCGCCAGCGAGGTGGAAGCCGCGCTCCGTGACCCGGACACCCAGCCAGGGTGCCCAGGTGACCTGGGATCGTCCGGGCGCGAGGTGGTCACGATGTGGTGGGAGGGCTCCGCGTGAGCGACTGGTCAGGTGAATGGTTCCGCGATCCGAAGCCGCGCCCGCCCGCGGGCGAGGTCCCGGGCATCGGCAGCGAGCCGACTGCGAGCTTGCCGGCCAGGGACGCTGGGCGGGGGTCCGGTGCGGCCCAACGAAATTGGCCCGAGCAGCCCCCGCCGCGTGCGGGGGCGGCCACCCGCTCCCGCCAGGCCCCAGGATCGCCCGGCCCCCCCGGCGGCGGCTGGAGCGCCGGCGGCGGGAGCGGCGGCGGGAAGCGCAGGCTGCGCCCAGCCCGGATCGTGAAGATCGTCGCCCTGCTGATCGTCCTCATCCTGGTGGTGAGCATCGGGATGTACTTCTACCTTGACTCGAAGCTGAACCGGGCCAACATCCTGGTCGACTACTCGGGGCGCGCCGGCCGCGTCCGCCGGCCAGAACTGGCTCATCACCGGCTCAGACAGCCGCGCGGGCCTGACGCGGGAGCAGGAAGACCAGCTCGCCACCGGGCACGACGTCACTGGCCAGCGATCCGACACGATCATGCTCCTGCACATCCCGTCGGGCGGCGGCCGGCCCGTGCTGCTCAGCCTGCCGCGCGACTCCTACCTGCCGATTCCCGGAAACGGGAGCAACAAGATCAACGCCGCGTTCGCTTTCGGCGGGGCCAATCTGCTCGCCCAGACCGTGCAGAACGCGACCGGTCTGCGAATCAACCACTACATGAGCATCGGGTTCGGTGGGCTGGTCAACGTCGTCAACGCGGTCGGCGGGGTACGGATGTGCCTGCCTTCGCCGATCGTCAACCCGTCCGCCGGCCTGAACCTGAAAGCGGGCTGCCAGACCCTCAACGGCGGGCAGGCCCTCGGCTACGTGCGGAGCCGGCACGACTTCGCCACCCAGGACCTGCAGCGGGTCCAGGATCAGCGGCTGTTCCTGCGGGCGCTGCTCAGCAAGATGACCAGTACTGGCACCCTGGTCAATCCCTTCGCGAGCCTGCCCGCCGCGTTCGGAGCCGCAGGAGCGCTCACCGTCAACCAGGGCACGCACCTCTATCAGCTCATCGAGGTTGCTTTTGCTCTGCGGAACCCGGAAACCGGTACCGTGCCCATCGGCTCGTCCGGCTCGGAGCCCAACGCGGGCAGCGTGCTGTTCTGGAGCACGACGCAGGCGCCGGAACTCTTCAACGCCCTGAAGAACGACCAGCCCGTGCCGAGCGGCCTGCTGACCGGCTCGTCGCTCGCGGCAGCCGGCTAGCCGGGCCCGGTGCTCGCACCAGCCGGCTAGCCGGGCCCGGATCCGGCCAGCGGCGGGCGGATCCGGGCAACAATGCCTTGTCCAGGCTATTTATGCCCCTTGCGCTCATCAGGGTCATGTTCGTACCATGCGTCCCAGCCAATCACGCTGGTAGCAGCGGCCCGGAGGACAGATGAGGACCGACAGTATCCCCCGAATGATCCGCCCGCACGGCCTTTCGACGCGCGAGGCGGAGATCATGACCCTCATCGCGGAAGGGCACTCCAACGGCCAGATCGCCAGCCAGTTGGTCCTCGCCGAGAAGACCGTCAAGAATCACGTCAACCGGATCTACGCGAAGCTCGGCGCCGCTTCCCGCGCCGCGGCCATCTCCCGCTGGGACAACGTACGGAACGATTCGCGGTAACACGACCTGTAAGCGTGGCCGGACTACGCGTAACGTAGCCCTCGTTGGCATGTGATCATGAGATCAGATCCAGCATGCCTTCAGGGAATACTCAGGAAAGTAAACGAAGATTCAGCCATGACCACCTCGTCAGACGATGGGCGGAAGCAGCCGGGTGCCCGGCTGCTTGTTGTCGAGGACGAGCCGAACATCCTCGAATTGCTCTCGGCCAGCCTGCGATATGCCGGATTCGACGTCGTCACCGCCGCGGCCGGGACGGAGGCGGTCCAGGCCGCGCAGCGGCACCGGCCCGACCTGATCGTGCTCGACGTGATGCTCCCTGACATGGATGGCTTCGACGTCATCCGGCGGCTGCGGGGCGGCGGAACCCGGATCCCGGTCGTCTTCCTCACCGCGCGGGACGCCATGGAAGACAAGGTCCGTGGCCTGACCCTCGGCGGGGACGACTACGTGACCAAGCCATTCAGCCTGGAAGAGGTCATCGCGCGGATCCGCGCGGTGCTGCGGCGGACCCGGGGCGACGGCGCCGAGCCGACACCGCGGCTGAAGTTCGCCGACCTCGAACTGGACGAGGAGAGCCACGAGGTGTGGCGGGCCGGCCAGCACATCCAGCTGTCCCCGACGGAATTCAAGCTGCTCAGGTACTTCATGGGCAACGCCAACCGGGTGCTGTCCAAGATGCAGATCCTCGACCACGTCTGGGATTACGACTTCCGCGGGGACACCGGCATCGTGGAGTCGTATGTGTCGGTGCTGCGCCGCAAGGTGGACAGCGCCGAGCCACGCCTGATCCACACGCTGCGCGGCGTCGGCTACGTGCTCAGGCTCCCGTCATCGTCCTAGAGGCAGTCTGATCATGTCGTTCACACCGGGCCGGGCCAGCCTCTGGGAGCGGCTCAGGCGGGTGCCGGACCGCACCCCGCTGCGCGTCAAGATGATCACTGCCCTGCTCGCGCTGGTCGCCATCGCGCTCGCCGTCATCAGCGTGGCCAGCGTCACGGTGTTCAGCAATTACCAGGTGCAGCAGGCCAGCGACCAAGCGTCCGCGATCTTCAACACGGACATGAATGCGATCGAAGCCCACCCAGACCATGCGCTGAACCCTGACATCCTTTCCTTCGGCCCTTACTTCTCTGCCACCGTCCCGCCCGGGACTTCGCTGACTGCCCTGGGCGCCGAGTACGGCGGCCTTCCAGCTTCGGCGCTCCCCAAGGTGCCCATCGGAAATGCCGCCTGGTTCAGGGCCAACGGCGGGCGGCTGGTAAATGTCCCGGCCGCGGCGGGAAGCGACAACTGGCGGGTTATCGCTCAGCAGGTCACCGTGAGCGGGCAAGATCCCGCCACCGGCCAGCCCACCCAGGAAACAAGCACGCTCATCGTGGGCGTCGATCTGGGTGACATCAACGCAGCGATCAGCCACCTGGCTGGCATCGAGCTGATCGTGAGCGTGATCATCATGGTGGGGCTGGCCATTGTTGGCGTCGCGATCGTCCGGGCCAGCCTGCGGCCGCTCACCGACATCGAGCGCACCGCGGAGGCCATCGCCGCCGGCGACCTGTCCCGCCGCGTCCCGGACAGTGACCCGGTGACGGAGGTTGGCCGGCTCGGCCGGTCGCTCAACACCATGCTCGCCCAGATCGAGACGTCCTTCCGGGCCCGTGAGGAATCCGAGGCCGCCGCCCGGCGATCCGAGGAGAAGATGCGGCAGTTCGTCGCGGACGCCAGCCACGAGCTGCGGACACCGCTCACCGCGATGCGCGGCTACGCCGAGTATTACCGGCAGCGCGGCGGCGCGGCGACGCACGGGACCACCGGAGCTGCCGGGACCACCGGGACTTCTGGGGCTGCCGGGGCCGCCGGAACCGCCGGAACCGCCGAGACCGCCGGGATCGCCGGCCGGGGGGCGGCGGCCTCCCGGCCCAACAACGGGAACGGGTCGCTGACCAAGGCCGATCTGGACCGGATCATGCAGCGTGTCGAGCAGGAGTCCGCCCGGATGGGGGTCCTGGTCGAGGACATGCTGCTGCTGGCCCGGCTCGACCAGCAACGCCCCATCGAGCGCCGCCCGGTCGACCTGCTCATCCTGGCCGTCGACGCGGTCCAGGACGCGCGGATGATCGCGCCAGAGCGCTCCATCGAGCTTACCGTCGGCTCCGGCGCCGCCTTCCTGGTGCTCGGCGACGAGGTGCGGCTCCGCCAGGTGATCGGCAACCTGATGAGCAACGCCCTCACCCACACGCCGGACGGGACGCCGGTCGAGGTGAGGCTGCTCTCTGGAACTCTGTACGGCGCGCTGGGTGCCGTCCTTGAGGTGGCCGATCAGGGGCAGGGTCTCCAGGCGAACCAGGCGGAGCGCGTGTTCGAGCGGTTCTACCGGGCTGACCAGGCCCGGACCAGGAAGACCGGCGGGTCGGGGCTCGGCCTGGCCATCGTGGCCGCGCTCGTGGCCGCGCACGGCGGCACGGTGTCGGTGGATTCCACGCCCGGCCACGGCGCGACGTTCCGCATCACGCTCCCGCTCGCCCCGGAGGCCCAGGACCGCCAGTCAGACCCGGACGAATCAGCCGTCCCGGACGCGTCCTAGCAGGTTATCGGGTGCACGAGATCCCGGCCGGACTGCCCGGCGTCGGTGAGATCACCGAGGCGCGGCGGCTGTCCGGTGGTTACGATCACCAGGCGTGGCTGCTGACCCGCCGCGACGGTTCCCGCGCCGTGGTCAAGACCAGCGAGAACCCGCTGCCTGGCCTGTTCGCCGCGGAAGCTGAGGGACTCGACGCCATCCGGGCCACCGGCGCGGTGGCCACCCCGCGAGTGCTCCACGCCGCTCCGGGCCACCTGGTCCTGGAGGCCCTCCGGCCCGCCCCGGCCGACGACCCGGCCTTCTGGGAGCGGGCCTGCGAGGCCCTGGCCGCCCTGCACGCCGTCCATGGTCCGGGTCACGGCTGGCGGCACGACAACTGGCTGGGCCTGCTGCCCCAGCACAACGCCTGGGGCCAGGACGGTCACGAGTTCTTCATCCAGCACCGCATCCTGCGCTTCCTGCCCGAGCCCCGGCTGCGCGCGGTCCTGGACGCTGGTGCCCGTGCCGCCATCGAGAGAATCTGTGCCCGGCTGCGTGATCTCGTGCCGCCGATGCCGCCCTCGCTCGGCCACGGCGACCTCTGGTCGGGCAATGTCCTGGCCACCCACCAGGGACAGCCCGCCGTCATCGATCCAGCGGTCTCTTACGTGTGGCCAGAGGTGGACCTGAGCATGATGTACTGCGCCCCGCATCCCCCAGAACGCTTCTTCGCCGCCTACCACGAGATTCACCCGCCAGAGCCCGGCTGGCGGCCGCGCATGCGCCTGCTGCACCTCCGCGAGCTGCTCAGCTTGCTCGCGATCTACGGCGACCGGCCGAGCATGTGCGAGCAGGTCCTGCCCGCCGTACACGACGTCATCGGCAGTTACGGCTGACCCGAGAGGGCGGTGCGGGCGGCGTCCAGCAGCGCCCCCCGGTAACTCGCGCCGAACAGGCAGACGTGTACCAGCAATGGATGCATTTGATGCAACGAAACCCGGGCCCGCCATCCGTCGGCCAACGGCGCGGCCTCCTGGTAGCAGGCCATTATCCGGTCCAGGTTCGGGGCGCCGAACAAGGCCAGCATGGCCAGGTCGGTCTCCCGGTGGCCGCCCTGCGCGGCCGGGTCGATCAGCCAGGCTCGGCCCCCCGACCACAGCACATTGCCGGACCACAGGTCGCCGTGGATGCGGCTGGGCGGCTCCTCCGGGCCGGCCAGCCCGCCCAGCCGCCCGATGACGGCCTCGACCAGCTGGGTATCCCCCGGCGTCAGGTTCCCGGCATCCGCCGCGCGCCGCAGGTAGGGCAGCAGCCGCTGGCGCCCGTACCAGTCGGACCATGCTTCGCCGACGCCGCTCACGTCACCGGCCTGGTCCCCCAGCGGCAGGCTGGCGATGAATCCCGGCCACGGCGAGCCGAACCGCTCGGCGCCCGCCGCGTGCAGCGCCGCGAGATCCCGGCCGAACTGCTCGGCGGCGGGCCGGTCTGGCTGCTGCTCCGGGATCCAGGCCAGCACGAGCAGGGCCGGGTCCACGCCCAGCACCTCGGAAACCGCCACCGCGCCCGCCTCGCCCAGCCATTGCAACCCGCGCGCCTCGGCCTGCAAGGCGCGGCCCAGGTGGCCGGCCGCGGTCTTGGCGAACATCACCCGGCCGTCGGTGAGCGTGACCCGGTAGTGGCTGGACCCGTGCTGCGTGCCCAGCAGGCGGGCCTCGCGCACCCGTCCACCGGGGCGCCCCGGCACCTGCCCCCCGAGCACAAGCCGCTCCAGCGGGCGGCAAGGTCCGGCCGGCTGGCCCGGCCCGGCTTGGCCCGGCCCGCTGGCCCGGCCCGGAACCGCCGCCGGGTCCGCCGGATCGGCCGAGGCGCTCATCAGCCGCCCGGACCAGGCGCCGGGACCTCCAGGAACCCGGCCAGCGCGGCGGCCAGGCCCCGGGCCGCCGCTTGCACCAGGTCGAACGCCAAGCGCGAAATCCTCGCCGTGGCCGCCGTATGGGTCGGGAACCTCGCCGACGTAGGGGTCCGCGGCGAGGCCGCCGCCGGCCAGCCCGGGATCGAAGGACCGGAAGAGCATCAGCCGTGCGCCGGCCGCCTCGGCGTCCGGCGCCATCCGGCGCAGCTGGGCCAGGTTCCGCCGGTCCATGGCCAGCACCAGGTCCCGCTCCCCGAACCAGTCCGCGTCGAACTGCCTGGCCCGGTGCGCGGAACCGTCGTAGCCGCGGCTGGCCAGCTCCGCCCGCGCCCCCGCGTCCATCGGGCCGCCCACATGCCAGTCACCCGTCCCGGCACTGTCCAGCTCAACCTGGGCCGCCAGCCCGGCCCGCGCCAGCTCATCGCGGAGCACCACCTCGGCCATGGGTGAGCGGCAGATGTTTCCCAGGCACACCAGGCAAAGCCGGTAGCGGCCAGCCGGATCACGCGGGGACGGCAGTTGTCCGAACGCGGACGTGTCAGCGGC
Organism: uncultured Actinomycetes bacterium; assembly: GCA_963822825.1. Taxonomy (GTDB): domain Bacteria; phylum Actinomycetota; class Actinomycetes; order Streptosporangiales; family Streptosporangiaceae; genus JAWWPY01. Next base: position 168,290 of record CAWGIW010000005.1, read on the forward strand.
CATGCCACAAGCATGCCTGATCAGCGGGATGCCACATGCCACGATGGGCGGCATGGCGCCACCGCAGACATACCGGTCCCTGTCCTACTGGCTCAATTCGGTGCCTGGCGAGCTGAGTCCCTCCGGTCCGCTTCCCGGCGACCTCGATGTGGACGTGGCGATCGTCGGCGCCGGCTTCACCGGCCTGTGGACCGCCTACTACCTGGCGACCGCGCAGCCGGGCCTGCGGATCGCCGTTGTCGAGCGGGAGATCGCCGGGTTCGGCGCATCCGGGCGGAACGGCGGCTGGTGCTCCGCGCTGTTCCCCGCCTCACTGGCCAAGCTGCAGCGGATGGCCGGAGGCGGGACGGCCGGGCGCGGGGCGGCGGTGGCCATGTACCGGGCCATGCAGCACACGGTGGACGAGGTCGGCCGGGTCGCGGCGGCCGAGGGAATCGACTGCCAGTGGACCAAGGGCGGGACGGTCCAGCTCGCACGGTCCGCGGCGCAACTCGAACGGGCCGCCGACGAGGTGGCGGAGGCGCGGGCGTTCGGTTTCGGTGAGGAGGACCTGCGGCTGCTGTCGGCCGCGGAGGCTCGGGAGCGGGCCGCCGCCACCGGCGTCCTCGGCGGCACCTTCACCCCACACTGCGCCGCGATCCACCCGGCCCGGCTGGCCCGCGGCCTGGCCGGCGCCGTCCGGCGGCGGGGCGTCGCCGTGTTCGAGCGCACCCCGGTCACCGAGATCGCCCCACGGAGGCTGCGCACCCCGGCCGGGACGGTCCGGGCCGAGTACGTGATCCGCGCGACCGAGGGCTACACGCCATCGCTGCCGGGCTACCGCCGCGCGATCGCCCCGGTGTACTCGCTGATGATCGCGACCGAGCCGCTGCCGGAGACCACCTGGGAGCAGATTGGCCTGGCCGGGCGGCCGACGTTCGGTGATTACCGGCACTTGATCATCTACGGGCAGCGCACCGCGGACGGGCGGTTCGCGTTCGGCGGCCGCGGCGCGCCTTACCACCTGGGCTCGGTGATCCGGCCCGAGTTCGACCGGTCCCCCGCCGTGTTCGCCGCTTTGCGGCGGACGCTGACGGAACTGTTCCCGGTGCTCGGTAACACGGGGGTGGGCGACGTGGCGATCGCGCAGGCCTGGGGCGGGCCCCTGGGGGTCCCACGTGACTGGTGCGCGTCCGCCGGGCTCGACCGGGCCACCGGGCTCGGCTGGGCGGGCGGGTATGTGGGTGACGGGGTGGCGACCGCCAACCTGGCCGGGCGGACCCTGGCCGACCTCGTCCTCGGCGCCGGCACCGACCTCACCCGGCTGCCGTGGGTCGGCCATCGCTCGCCACCCTGGGAGGCTGAGCCGCTGCGCTGGCTGGGCATGAACGCCGGGCTGCAGGTCATGAGCTGGGCTGACCGGCAGGAGACGAGGACCGGCCGCCAGTCACGCATAGCTCAGCTCGCGGAGCGATTCCTGGGCGGCTGATGTGGTGCGCGGCGCGCGGGCGGGGACGGGCGGCCCGGCGCTGCGCCTGCGGCGCTTTTACGCGCTGGGCCGCCCGTCCCCGCCCGCGCTGACTGTCACGGTGGGCTGCCTAGGCTTGCGCCTGGCCGCTCGGGCGGCACTGACGTGCGAGCCGCCAGGCGGGCGCCTGGGCCTTCCGGTCGGCACTGACCGTCGGTGCGAGCTGCCGAAGCGCGCCTGGGCCTTCCGGTCGGCACTGACCGTCAGTGCGAGCTGCCGAAGCGCGCGCCTGGGCCCTCGGCCGGCATCGACTGTCAGTGCGAAGCCGCTGGTGCGTGCGTTCGGTTTGGACGTGGGAGCCAGGGCGCGCCAGCCGTTTCTGCGTTGTTTGGTCTTATGCAGTTGGGCTGGGCGCCGCTGGCGCCACGTCCTGCGTCGCTAGCCGAAGCGGGCGAGCGCGGGAACGAACTTGGCCGCGTCGATCGTGCCCCACCCGCTGGCCAGGTCATAGCCGTGAGTGGCGGCGTACCCGGTCACCCCGGCGAAGCTGTTGTTGCCCGAGGTGATATCGACGATGCCGGTGCCGCTGATTCCGTGCTCGCTGAGCGCGCCCAGCGTGTAAAGCGCGGGGTTGATGAGACCCAGCCGATGACCGGCCACCTGGCCGGCCAGGGCGACGATGCCGGAGAAGATCGGCGTCGCCTCGCTGGTCCCGCCGAAGATGTACCAGGCTGGGTTGTTGACCCCCGGGGTTTCGATCCCGGCGAAGGACATGTACACCCAGCACCCACCGTTGACCGCGGCGCTCATCGAGATGTCCGGGGTGCCACGATGGCTGCTGACGACGTTCCTGACGCCGATCTGGAAGAGCGGCCGGGAGAAGACGGCCGAAACGCCGCCGCCGCCGGCGCCGAAGCCGTCGTTCCAGACGACGTCCGGTGACAGCCGGTGGCCATTGTTGTCCAGCGATAGCTGGGAGCCGCCGACCGAGGTGACCAGCGGGTCAGACGACGGCCAGGAGTTCACCCGGTACGGGTACAGGGTCGTGCCGTCGAGTTCGTCGTCGGTCGCGCCGTTGTCGCCGGACGCACCCAGGACCGTGACGCCGTGGGCGAACGCGTCCTTGTACGCGTAACGCAAGTTCAGCAGGCTGGAGTAGTTGCCCTGGCTGAAGCCGGGGAAGGTGTTCTCCGTCGCGCCGAAGCTCTGCGAGATGACGTCACCGACGCCGGAGTTGATGAGCGACTGCTCGGCGTTCATCATCTCCGGGAAGCCGGTCACCCCCTCGGTCTCGGCGACCGAGGTCTCGGCGAGAACGATCTTCGCGTCGGGTGCGATGGCGTGCGCGTACTCCACGTCGAGCGACGTTTCCTCCGCCCAGCCGACCTCCGTGGAGTTGGTCGGGTCGAACGGCGGGATGGTGCCGAATTTGATGATCTGCAGGTCCGGGGCGGGGAACCCGAACTGCGCGTCGAAGACCTTGAGGTCATTGCGGATGGTCGGCGAGCCAAACGAATCCACGATGACGATGGTCCGGCCACGTCCATTGATCCCCCGGCTGTAGAGAGGGTTCAGGTCGTACGCGGTCCGGTACTGCAACGGCGTGTAGCAGTTGATCCCGAGTTGGGACAGGCAATCCGTCGTGGATATCGGCGCCGGGTATTGCCTGGCCGTAAGGATCGGGCCGCTCAGCGCAGGAACCGGCGCAGTGGAGACTGGCCCCGTGGAGACTGGCCCCGTGGAGACTGGCCCCGTGGAGCGGGTGAGGGTGGTCGCGTGCGCGCCTGGTGCGGCCGCCGACAAGGCGAGCAGGCCGGTCACGGCCGCGACCGGGATCACAACGCGGGACGCACGTCGTGTGACGTGGGATCTGGCCCGTGACGTCTGGCCAGAATGGGGCTCGGCGCTGCGCGCCGACCTGCGGGAGATCAACAGCATGTAACTCCTTTAGCGAGGACCGGACCTTTCCCGGCTCGGTGGGTCGAGACGGCCAGGCTGACTACGGGACTGGCACAGTTGTGGCCAGCCCCGGACAAACATTGCCCTTTATCCCACAACGGGTGGTGCGAGTTGACACTTTGGCCGAACTCTGGCCGACGGGCAGCCTTTGGATCCAGCTGTGCACCGGCCAATGGGGACGCGGTTGGCACCCTACGCGCGGATACTGTTACCATCACTGGGTTCCAAGCGCCGCTAGCTCAACTGGCAGAGCAGCGGACTCTTAATCCGCGGGTTCGGGGTTCGAGTCCCTGGCGGCGCACCCGTCCTGACCTGGGGTTTCAGTGCTCTTTCGTGATCTTGGCCGTGGCTGGTGGGGCCAGGGTGAGTCCCATGAGGGACCGGCCTTCGGCAATGATCATCTTAGTGCCCAGGTTCGCAGGTGCAGCCCCGAGACCGCGACCAGCCGGCGGAACAAGCGGGTCAGGCGGTCCGGCGCAACTGGCTTGCCCGCCGGCGTGGTGAACACATACCCGGTGTCCTGCCAGCCGACCCCAGCGGCGGCGCGCTCGGCCCGCTGGCAGGCCTGGTGAGCGCGCAGCGCCGCGATCGTAGTCCGGTCCAGCGCGACCACCCGCCGCCCCGCGTCACTTTTCGGCGGGCCGGCCACCAGGCGACCGCCGAGCTACTGCAGTTGCCCGGTCACTGCCAGCGTCCCGGCATCGAGATCCAGGTCGCTCCACCTGAGCCCAGCAGCCTCGCCGCGCCGCAGCCCGCGCAGCGCGATTAGGTGGAACAGCGCGTACAGCCGATGACCCTCCACCTGGGCCAGGAAGGCAGCGGTCTGCTCCGCTGTCCACACCCCGACCACCGGCCGCCAGCCCTCCCGCTCCCACCGCTCGGTCAGAGCGGGGGTCCAGACCTGCGGACGGGGCCTGGCCGCGGCGGGCAGCTCGGGCCACCGGCCGGGATTGGAGGTGATCAGCCCGGCACGCACCGCCCCGTTGAGCGCGGCCCGCAGCGTGGCGTGGATGCGGCGCAGCGTCGCCGCGCTCACCGGGCGGCCCAGCGCCGCGTCCCCGCGGATGATCGCGGTGAACATCGCCTGGACATCGGCGGGTGACAGCTCCGCCAGCGGGGTGCCGCCCAGATATGGGACCAGGTAGCCCCGGACGTGCGCGGCATACCCGCGGCTGGTCGAGGCGCGCAGCGACACCCGGCACGCCAGCCACCGCTCCAGCCACTCCCCTGTCCGCAGCCCTTGCGCTGGGCCTGGAGCGGAGCTTGTGAGCGCCTCCAGCACCGCGACCGCCGCCGCTTTGGTCGTAAACCCGCCGCGGCGCACACGCCGCCTGTCCCCCGCTGGCGACGGCAGCTCACTGCTGAAGTACCACGTGCCGTGGCGTCGCGACCTCAGTTCCGGGCAGCTTGCCCCGATCAGCCTGCCGGTCGCCTGGTCCCGGCAGCCGCACCGCCGGAACACTGAACCATGATCCATGTCTCCTCCCTGAGCTCAGATCGAATCCTGGTCTCACCATGCACACGGGTAACAGAGAGACAGCTTCACGCTCGCTCAGTGGATCGGCTGAACCGCGTGCTGCGAGCCGACAGCTGAACCTGCAGGATGGCCTCCGGCAAGACGACACAGAAGTCTCTTGTCTCCTGGTGACGCCGCTGGGCGTGCTGCCCGGCGGGGGCGGGTGGTACAGGAGGACCGGGGCGCGGTTGTCCGCTGACGTCGTTTTAACCTTGGTGGGATTGACCCCGTACAGAAGTGTCAATTCCCGAAGTGCCGACGCCCGCAGGCATCCTGCCGATCGCCTGGCCTAAGCTGGGGTCACGAACCCAGACTCGTAGGCGACGACGATGAGCTGAGCGCGGTCCCGTGCGGCTAGCTTGGTCAGCAGTCGGCTCACGTGGGTCTTGACCGTGGCCAGCGTTATGAACAGCTCCGCCGCGATCTCGGCGTTGGACAGCCCCCGCGCGACCAGGGCCAGCACGTCCTGCTCCCGGTCGGTGAGCACGTCGAGGGACGGCCGGGGAGATGCGGGGAGTTGGCGGGCGAACTCGCGGATCAGCTTGCGGGTGACGCTCGGGGCCAGCAGGGCGTCGCCTGCCGCGATGATCCGGATGGCGGCGAGCAGTTCGGCGGGCGGCGTGTCCTTGAGCAGGAAGCCGCTGGCCCCGGCGCGCAGCGCCGCGTATACGTACTCGTCGAGGTCGAAGGTGGTCAGGATGAGAACCCGGGCCGGCTGTCCAGCCATCTCTCGGCTGGTGATCTGGCTGGTCGCGGCGACCCCGTCGGTTCCTGGCATCCGGATGTCCATCAAGACCACGTCGGGCTCTCGGTCGCGGGCAAGTTCGATGGCCTCAGCTCCGTCGGCGGCCTCTCCGACGACCTCGAGGCCGGGCTCGGCCTCGATCAGCGCCCGGAAGCCCGCGCGCACCAGCGCGTGGTCGTCGGCGATCGCGACCCGGATGCTCACCGTGCCGCGGCCTCGGCCGGCAGCCGCGCCACCACCTGGTAGCCTCCCCCGGCCCGCGGGCCCGCGGACAGCTCGCCACCGAGCAGCGAGACCCGTTCCCGCATGCCCGCCAGGCCATGGCCACCGCCGCCCCTGGGTTTGCGTCCCGGTGCCGCGGCCGTCGTCGGTGACCTCCACGACCACGCCTCCGTCGTCGTCATAGCGGAGCACAACGGTTGCCTTAGCCGGCGGTGCCGCATGCCTGACCACATTGGTCAGTGCTTCCTGGACCACCCGGTATACCGATAGCTCGAGGCTCTGCGGCAGCGGGCGGGGGTGGCCTTCCACCCGCAGCGTCACCGGCTGCCCGGCGTCGGCGACCCGCTGCACCAGCGCGTGCAGGTTATCCAGCCCTGGCACGGGAGACCGGCTGGCCAGGTCGTAGTCGTCGTCGCGGATCACGCCGAGCAGGGACCGCGTTTCGGACAGCGCGGCCCGGGCGGTGGCCTCGATGGCATGCAGGGACTTCGCTGCCTCATCGGGCCGGGTGGCGATCAGGTGGCTGCCCACCCCGGCCTGTACCGCGACGACGCTCATGGCGTGCGACACGATGTCGTGCAGTTCCCGTGCGATCTGCAGACGCTGCTCGGACAGCGCCTCGCGAAGCGAGCGTTCGCGCAGGCTGGCGGAGTACGCGCGGTAGCGCCGTACGCTGTCGGCGACGATCCAGACTGTCAGCTGCGCCAGGGCGGTGAACGCGGCGTTCACCACGCCGCCCTTGCTCGCCGTAGCGAGGGTGACGTTCACCCCGGCCCCGGCCTCAGCGCCGTTCACCGCCGCCCCGGCCTCAACTGCTGCCAGTGCCAGCAGTGACCACCTGCGATCGGCTTGCACGGCCACGGTGTAAAGCGCGTAGGTAGGGCCGGTCAGCGTGGAGACCCGCAGGCCAACGACCCCGCAGGCTACCGAAGCGGCCAGCACGACGAAGAGGACCGGGACCGGCCAGCGGCGGCGCACCGCCAGCGGCAGCGAGGCCAGCGGCGCCAGCAGCAACAGCGCGAGCGTACGCTCCCCGCCTGACTGGTGGAAATGCCTGGAAACAACCAACCCCACGAGCACCGCGAGCCACGCAACCGAGACCGCCGCATCGATCGCCAGCCACTGCCTGGGACCGAGGCGGTTACTCAGCGGCACGCCGGAAGCCACGCCGTGATCCTAACCGGCCCGGCAGGTCAGCCGTATCGGTCGCAAGACGGATTCCGGGTGTCGGTCACGCGCCCGACGACAGATCCGGGCCGCGGCGCGCACCCTTGGCGGTGGAGAGAGGAGACGTCAGTGAGCGACAGCTACCTGGGCGCGCCGAAGGAGGGCGACCCGGCGCACCGCTGGCCCGCCGCCTTTGGGCCTGCAGCGATCAGCGGCGGCTGTTCCCGCACCGGCGCCCGCTGCAGCTGACCCCGCACACCCTGGTCCTCGGCGGCTGGCGCGTGATCCGGAGGCAAGCCAGCCAGCTCCTGCGCGGGGCATGCACGATGGCCGTCGCCAGACACCCCCGCGCCATCGCCTGGGGTTGCCTGCCCACGGCGCGGAGCGAGCTTCCTTCCGTCGAGTTCATCCGCGGCCGCATCCGCCGCCGGGCACAGCCAGAACAGGCCGAAAGTGTCGCCGGCTGGTTCTGGCTGTCAGCGGCACGCGTCGGCTGGCTGCACATCCACGGGAGTCACCCTCCCGCTCGGAGTCGCCGTACTGCTGGCCGTAGCTGGCCTCGCCGCTCACTTGCTGCCGCCGATCCACCTGATGAGGACGCGTCGTCAGCAACGCTTCACCTTTACCCCACCAATCCGCTGAGCCGTCAACCGCATTGGCCCCCGCCATGATCAGACCCGCGGTGGAAGGGACACCGACCACGCGGGCGGTCACTCGAACCCTTATCACCTGCCCGGCGCCTCCTATGCCCTGCGGCATGACAGCCACCCGCTTCGCAGGATCGCCGACCGCAGCTGACAGCCAGGCCACATTTCATATTTCCGGTCACTGTGCTGTCACCTCCCGTTCTGTACAACAGGTCGCTGAAGGAGAGGAAGAAAGACACGATGACGCGCCCCGGCTTTCCGCAAGCCGCGATGAGCGGCAACAGGCGGCGTTTTGGACCGCCCCGGCCAGGGCCCGCTTTGCGGCTGCGCGCCACGGCGGCGGGGATGACCGCGGTGGCCCTGCTCCCCGCAGTTGCCGGGTGCGGCACGGCAACGGGCAGCGGCGCAGCGCCGGCGACGGGCAGCCCTTCTGGGGCCGTGGTGGTTAACTGCCTGGCCCGGTCGCTGTGTTACACGCCCCGGCAGGTCCGGGTTGCCTACGGAATCCAGCCGCTGCTGGACCGCGGGATCACCGGCCGCGGGCAGACCGTCGTGCTGCTGGAATTCCCCCCTGCGGAGGCAGGATCGCCGCCGGCAGTGACCGACATCCGGCAAGACCTGGCGCGATTCGACACCGCGTTCGGCCTGCCTGCCGCGCGACTGCAGGCCGTGAATACCCTCGCGCACGCGGCATCGCCCTGGCTGGCGACCGCTGAGGAAGTGGCGGACACCGAGATCGTGCACGCGGTCGCCCCTGACGCCGCCATCCGCGAGATCCTGATCCCGTCACCGTACACGGCCAGCCCCGGGAAGGCGGGCGCGGCCGTCGCCGCCGCCCTGCGGCTCGGCCTCACGCAGGGAGGCGTGATCGAGCTCAGCGCCGACGAGGGAGAGCAATGCTTCACACCAGCCTGAGGCGGCCCAGGTGAACGTCGCTCTGCAGGCCGCGCAGCACGACCGCGTGAGCGTGGTCATGTCGTCGGGTGATTACGGCGCGGCCATCAACCATTGCCGCGGTGCCAGGATAGCTGCCGCCTACGTCAAGGGGGTGAACCTTCCGGGCTCGGACCCGCTCACGCTGGCGGTCGGCGGCACCAGCCTGCAGGCCAGCCGGGCAACCGGCGCCTACATCGGCGAGACTGCGTGGAATCACCCTCCCTCGGCGCCGGAAGGGATCTCTCAGGCCTCCAGCGGCGGCTTCAGCCTGCTGTTCCCCCGGCCCGGCTATCAGGACGGCACCCCTGGCATCGGGGCCACCCGGGGCGTGCCCGACGTGGCCGCCGACGCTGACTCCCGTACCGGTATGGCCCTCGCCATCAGCGACGGCGGCCAGGACTACGGCCTTACCGGGATCGGCGGGACCAGCGTCGCCGCCCCGCTGTGGGCCGCCGTCATCACCCTGGCCGACCAGTACGCCGGACGGCACCTCGGCTTCGTCAACCCCGGCCTCTACCAGATCGGCCGCAGCGACCACTACCACCAGGCGTTCCACGACGTGACCACGGGCACCAGCACCGTGACGTTCCCCGGCCAGGCCATCACCGGCTACCAGGCCGGACCCGGCTGGGACCCGGTCACCGGCTGGGGAAGCCCCAACGCGCAGGCGCTCGTCCCCCTGCTCGCCCGCTACGCCAGCCCATGACCCGGCCGACGGGACTGATCTCGCCTGCCGGGACCGCAGACTCAAGGAAGGAGGTGACGTCCATGGCACCGGGCCAGAACAGGCTGAACGCAGGAAACAACCCCATCCTCAGAATCCTGATCATCTACCTCATCAAGCGAATCCGCCAGCGCCGCCGTTGACGCGCGGTGCCCGGCGAGACCACGGCGCGTTTGTTCTGGTCCGCAGGATCCCGGGGACTCCAGCTCAAATTAATAAGAAAGTTTCCTTATAGTAAGCCTTGACCGCCCGGCCTCCGGACATACAAACAGACAACAACACTGATTTACCGGCTCATGCGAGGCACCAGACCGCCTCAGTTCCTCTCCCCCTCTGGAGGGTCCATGCAGGTTGGAAGACGGATTCTGCGCACAGCGCTCATCGCTGGCTCGGCGCTCGGGCTAACAACCGGCGGCTCGATCCTCGCACTGGCCTCCGGGCCAGCCGCGCAGGCATCCACCGCATGCGCCGCGGCGTGGAGTTCCACCACTGTCTATACCGCCAACGAGCAGGCCAGCGAGAACGGGATCAACTACACCGCCAACTGGTGGACTCAGGGTAACGACCCGGCGACCAACAACGGCGGAAGCGGCTCGGGAGAGCCGTGGACATCGGACGGCTCCTGCACTGGCGGCTCGGGGTCGGGATCAGGCTCGGGATCGGGCTCAGGGTCAGGGACCGGCTCGGTCAGCGGCCTGCTCTTCAGCCCGTACAAGGACGTCACCATCAACATGAACTGGAACACCGACGAGATGCAGTCGGCCGTGGAAGGGAGCGACCTGCCGGTGGTGGGGTCCGGCAGCCTGGTGTCGAATTACATTCCGAAGCTGCCTGCGATCACGCTCGCGTTCACTACCGGAGCCTGCGGCAGCGAGAACTGGGGTGGTGTCCCGGGTGCCAGCTTCGCGTCCGAGAACGTTCCGCAACTCCACGCTGCCGGCCTGAATTACGTTGTCTCGACCGGTGGTGAGGCCGGGACCTTCACCTGCGACTCGACGGCTGGCATGGATGCGTTCATCGCTCGCTACGCCAGCCCGAACCTGGTCGGCATTGACTTCGACATCGAAGGCGGCCAGACCGAGCCGGAGATCCAAGATCTGGTCAGCGCGGCGGCGGGAGCGCAGTCGCAGTACCCGAGCCTGCAGTTCTCGTTCACGCTCGCCACGCTGGGATCATCCGATGGCAGCTACGACAGTGTGAACTCGCTCGGCAACGAGGTCGTCGAGGCGGTGCTCGGCTCCAGCCTGAAGAACTACGTCATCAACCTGATGACCATGGACTACGGCAACGCGTCCAGCAGCGTCTGCGTCGTTGTCTCCGGCAGCTGCGAGATGGCGCAGTCGGCGATCCAGGCGGTGAAGAACCTCGAGCACACCTACGGAATCCCGGCGAGCAAGATCGCCGTCACCCCGATGATCGGCATGAACGATGCCACAACCGAGACCTTCACTGCCTCTGACGTGGACACGCTGACGACATACGCGGTCGACAACGGCCTGGCCGGTCTGCATATCTGGTCACTGGACCGGGACACGCCCTGCGCCACGACCACGACGTACGCGTCCCCCACCTGCAACTCGATTTCCGGCACGACACCACTGGAGTACACCGACAGGTTCCTGAGCGACCTCGGGGACTGACGGAGATCCAGGGCGGGTCGTGCACAAGCTACCGTGCGCGGCCCGCCTCCCTGCAGGCTGCGGTACGCGACCACACTCGCCGCGACGCGCCCTCCTGCCGCCCACCCGGCCCCTACCACCAGTGGACCCGCAAGATAGACGGCAAGACCGCCACCCGCATCCTGACCGACGACCAGCTCGCCGACTACCAGCCCTGGTTCGACAACCACCGCCGCCTGCGCGAGTTCCTCGCCGAGCTCGAGGAACTCAGCCTCGCCATCGCCGAAGCCGACCCCCGCTGAAACCGCTAGCCAGCCAAGACAAATGTGGGGACGCAGCGCTTAACCTGTGGGCAGCCCTCCAGCCAGACCCCGTTTCCCCAGGCCAGCCCTAAACGTGAACACCTCACCCGTTTGACGTTCCCCTGACCTGGGCATTCGCCCGTCCGCTACCTGGCTGATGATCTCATGTGGGGCCGGGTTGGGGCCCGCATGGGGCTGTCGCCCTCGGCGGGCACCTGGCACGCCGCGAGATCACCGCGATCCTGCGCGAGCTGTTGACCAGGGTGCCCGCCATCCGCGCCGCCGGCGAGCCTGACTACCTGCGCGTGGCCTCGTTGGATGTGGTTGTGATGCCGTTGGGAAACAGCGGGTCCCCGCGTTGCTGTCATCCGTGCCATGGTTGCCGGGCGGTTCAGGTCGCCCGGCGGCGGACCAGCCAGACGGTCGCGGCGATGAGCAGCACTGACAGTGCGAGCAGCCAGCCGCCCTCGATCCCCTGGAAGGGCCAGAACCGGCTGCCCGGCTGGTACCTCGTCCAATACGTGTATCCGTGCTGGGTGAGGTATTGCTCCGCGTTAAGGAGCGTCGGCAGCTTGTACAGGTGGACCTGATCGGGCGGCACCGCGGGCATGAGCCGCTGGAAAACGGGATCCATGACCTGGCGTATCGTGGACTGGCTGAGCATCGTGCCGCCCTTGGTCCACCACCGGCTGATGATCCACGCGGAGCTGGGCACGTTCAGGTTGGTGGTGACCAGCGGCGTCAGGTAGTGCTCGCGCAGGAACAGGCCGGCGGCGAAGGCGAGCCCGGCGTAGACGGCCAGGGTGGCGGCGATCGCGGGGACGACCCGGCGGATGAGCATGCCGGCCAGGGCGCCGATCGCGAAGGCGGCCAGCGTCCAGGCGGGGAACGCGACCTCGCGCAGGTCGAACAGGCCGGTATTGAACAGGGACGTCTCGGACAGGCCCAGAGCCTGGTGGCCCGTGGCGAAGTACGGCTGGTAGTACCAGGACAACAGCGCGCCGAAGGCGCCGGTGGCGGCCGTCACCGCGATCGCCAGCGGCACCAGCTTGCCGAGCGTCCAGCGCCACCGGCCGAAGCCCTGGGTCCAGGCGTACCGGTAGGTGCCGGTCTCCAGCTCCCGGGCCAGCACCGGCGCCCCGACGAACGCCCCGATCAGCACGGGCAGCGCCTGCATCATGACGCCATTGGCCAGGAAGCCGTCCATGCCATTGAACGTGTTGACCAGGTCTTGGCAGGCAGGTGAGCTTGCCGGGTGGCAGGCGATCGCGGCGGCGTAGGCGTGGTGCAACTGCAGGCCGACTATCCACAGGTAGACGGCCACCGCGCCCAGCAGCGTGACGACGCCGACTAGCGCGAAGCGGTGCTGCCGCCAGGTGACCCCGGCCATCCGCCGCCACGGCACCGGCCGCAGGCTGGCGTCGCCCTCCTCCGGGCGGGCCGGTATGGTCAGCGCGGTCATTTCGTCACCTCCGACTTCTCGGTGCCCCGGTCGCGGCCCGGGCCGTGCAGCGCCACGGCGCCGGGTTCGCGCAGGTAGGCCAAGGCGAGTTCTTCCAGGCTGGCCGCTCGCGCCGTCCAGCCCGGCGGGACCGGGTCGTCGGCGGTGGCCTGGACCAGCAGACGGGCCTGGGCCTCGGCGCGGCCGGCGTGCACCACCGGCCGTCCGGCATACTGGTCGACCTCGGCGGCCGGGCCGGTCAGCAGGCGATGGCTGGCGAGCAGGGCATCGACCTCGCCGGCCAGCTGCACCCGGCCCCGGGACAGCAGGATCAGGTAACCGGCCACCCGTTCGAGCTCGGCGAGCACGTGCGAGGACAGCAGCACCGACACGCCGTCGGCGACCATCGCCGTCATCACCGTGGCCATGAAGTCGTGCCGGGCGACCGGGTCGAGCATCGCCACCGGCTCATCCAGCACCAGCAGCCTCGGCCGGCGGGCCAGCGCCAGGGTCAGCGCGAGCTGCGCCTGCTGCCCGCCGGACAGCTTCCCGGCCCTCCGCTTCGGCGGGATGCCGAGCTCGTCCAGCCGGGTCTGCGCGTAGAACTGGTCGAAGCGCCGGTTCAGGTTGCGGGTCACGTACAGCATGTCCGCGACCGACAGGTTCTTGTACAGCGGTGTGTCCTGGGCGACGAACGCGATGCCGTCCAGCGCGGCCGGCGACCCGGCGGGCCGGCCGCCGAGCACGGTCACACCGCCCGCGGACGGCGCTGACAGGCCGACCGCCAGGTTCAGCAGCGTGGACTTGCCGGCGCCGTTCGGGCCGACCAGCGCGGCCACGTGCCCGTCCGGGATCGCGAGCGTGCACTCGCGCAGCGCCCAGGTGCGGCCGTAGCGCTTGCTCAGGCCGCTGGTCTCGATGACGTTCATGCGACGTCCTCCGTTTCGGCGCTCGCCGCGCCGCCCCGGGTACGCGACCCGTTGCGGCGTTTATGGATAGTGGGCATCGGTGTTCCTCCTCACGGCCGGGCGCCGTGCCCGGTCACCCGCAGGCATACGCCGCCAGGCGTCACACCGACATCACGCGCGGCGCCGTTCCCGGCCGAGGTCCGGCACCCGCCGCCGGGCGAAAGGCCAGGTCGCGTGCTGGCGGCTGGGACAGCTGGCCGGCGTTATGTGATGTCCGCGTGATGCCCGGCAGGGCATCATGGCCCCATGCGGGTGCTGGTGGTCGAGGATCAGGCCGAGCTGGCGGACGACATCGCCGACGGCCTTCGTGACCAGGGCATCGGCTCGGATGTGGCCTATGACGGGCCGACCGGCATCGAGAAGGCCCTGATGAACTCCTATGACGTGGTGATCCTGGACCGGGACCTGCCCAAAGTCCACGGCGACGCGGTCTGCGCCACGCTGGTCGGGTCCCGCTCGGCGGCGCGCATCCTGATGCTGACCGCGGCCGCCACGGTCGGCGACCGGGTGCAGGGCCTCAACCTCGGCGCCGACGACTACCTGGGCAAGCCGTTCGCGTTCGAGGAGCTTGTCGCGAGGGTCCGGTCGCTGGCCCGGCGCGTCCCGGCCGCCGCCCCGGTGATCGTGCGCGGCGACATCGTGTTCGACCGGGGCCGCCGCCGGGTCAGCCGGGCGGCCCGGCCGCTGTCACTCACCCGCAAGGAGATGGGGATCCTCGAGGAGCTCCTAGTCGCCGACGGGGGCGTGGTCAGCACCGAGGACCTGCTGGAGCGGGTCTGGGATGAGAACGCCGACCCGTTCACCCGCACGGTCACGGTGACGATCGGCCGGCTGCGGCGCAAACTCGGCGAGCCCGACCCGATCGACACCGTGGTCGGCAGCGGCTACCGGCTCCCATGAAGGGGGAAGGGGAGGTGGGCGGGGTGCGCGCGCTGCTGCGCCCGGGCCGCCGGCTCTGGCCGCAGAAGGTCAGGACCCGGCTCACGCTCCTCTACGCCACGCTGTTCTTCGCCGCCGGGTCCGCGCTGCTCGGGCTCACCTACGGGCTGGTCGCCAGCAGCCTTCCCACGCGGCCCCCCGCGGCCGCGACGATCAGCAGTCAGGAACTGAGCACCCTGATCCATGAGTGCAAGTCGGCGGGCGTCACGCTAAAGGGCAAGCACCTGGTCCCTATCCCGTCACCGCTTCTGCCCGCATGCAAGCAGGCGGAGGCGGCCTACAACGTCGGCACCGCCGCGGGCCTGCAGGCGCAGCGCCAGCGCGCGCTGACTGACCTGCTGGTGTTCTCGCTCGTCGGCCTCGGAGTCATGACGGCCGCGTCGGGCGGCCTGGGCTGGTTCATGTCCGGCCGCGTGCTCCGCCCGGTGCGGGTGATCACCGAGACCGCCCGCCGGGCGTCCGAGCGGCACCTCGGCGAGCGGCTGGCGCTGACCGGGGCCAAGGACGAGCTCAAGGAGCTGGCCGACACCTTCGACGACATGCTCGAACGCCTGGACGCGGCGTTCGCCACCCAGCGCCGGTTCGTCGCCAATGCCTCGCACGAGCTGCGGACGCCGCTGACCGTGATGCGCACGGCGATCGACGTGACCCTGGCCAAGCCGTCCCCGACGGCGCGGCAGCTCATGGACATGGCGGTGCGCGTCCAGCGCTCGATCGACCGGGCCGAGACCATGGTCGAGGCGCTGCTCACCCTGGCCGTGAGCGACCAGGGCAAACTCACCACCGAGTTCTCCGACCTGGCCACCTGGGCCGAGGACGCGATCGACGCCGCCGCTCCCGAGATCGAACGCCTGGACCTGCGGGTCGACGCGTTGCTTGACGCGGCCGAGACAACCGGAGACCCGCAGCTGCTGGAGCGGATGATCTGGAACCTGGTCGACAACGCCGTCCGGCACAACGAGCCCGGCGGCTGGATCAAGCTGCGCACCGGCAGCAGGGACGCGGCCGTGTACCTCGAGATCGCCAACAGCGGGCAGTTCATCCCGGACGACGCTGTGCCCTCGCTGTTCGAGCCCTTCCGGCGCATGGAGGCCCGGACCGGCGTGCGCGACGGCGTCGGGCTCGGCCTGTCCATCGCCCAATCCGTGGTCACCGCCCACCGCGCGACCGTCACCGCCCGCAGCCAGCCTGCCGGCGGCCTCGACATCTCGGTCGTGATCCCCCGTGACCTGGCCGCCGAATCGCAGCCGTGAGCGCGGCGCGGCACGCGAAACCGGCCCACGGTGGGACCGCTTGCCACCAAGATCTTGTGGATGCCGCCGGCTTAACCTGTGGGCGAACCGCAGACCCGCAAGCCTTGCGGGCGCGGGCGGCCTTCGGTTGGGCGACGCCGGGCGCTGAGTCCATCCCAGATAGCCGGACCACCAGGAACGTTGTCCTGGTGGTCCGGTGAGGTGCAGGCGTGGTCAGCGGAGTGACGTGGCGACCTGTTCGAGGAGG
Source organism: uncultured Actinomycetes bacterium (assembly GCA_963822825.1). GTDB lineage: Bacteria > Actinomycetota > Actinomycetes > Streptosporangiales > Streptosporangiaceae > JAWWPY01. Next base: position 184,422 of record CAWGIW010000005.1, read on the forward strand.
GTCAGCGCGTCTTGCAGGCCGTCTTCCATGCCGGAGTTGATGTGGGCGTCGCGGTCTTGCTGGCTGGTGTGCTCGACGAGGATCGTGACGGTGGTGCGCCCGTTTTCTTCGGTGAAGGTGACCGTGCTCACCGCCTCCGCACCGGGGGCGCCTTCGTAGATCTCGGTCGAGACGATCCGCTCGCCGGGGATGATCTCGCGGTACTCGCCGTGGAAGGCGACCTCGAACCCGCCACGGGCGGTCATCACGTAGCGCCACGTACCGCCGGGACGCAGGTCAACCTCGATGCTGGTGATCTCGCCCCGGTTCGCGTGCCACCAGCGCCCGATGAGCTCTGGGGTGGTCCACGCCTTAAAGACCAGGTGGCGGGGGGCGTTGAACTGCCGGGTGATCAGGACCTGGGTGTCCGCCGGGAGCGTTACCACCGCCGTCCCGCTACTCGCCACTGCTGCCATCTCCATCCTCCATGTCGTTGAGTTCGTCCAGCACGGCGTCGAGCCGGCTGAACCGCTGTGACCACGTCTGCTCGTAGGCCTTCACCCAGTCATAGACCGGCCGCAGCGGCTGCCCATTGAGCTGGTACACCCGCTGCCGCCCGTCGCCGCGCACGTCCACCAGGCTCACCTCCCGCTGCCGGGCCATGCTCACATCATATTCCCATATGGGAATATGTCAACTCCCACGGAGCCGCGCACGGCGGATGGTGGACCTCGCCGCGGTGCGAGGGGCACGAGTTCCCGCCGGGTACAAGGGCATGAGTTCCAGCGGCTACGGCTGCGCGGGCTGGAACGTCTGGGCGAAGTTTTCAAAGATGTGAAAGTTCTGGGCCCACTCGCTTTGCGGTGTGGACCAGTACAGGGCGTATGCATGCGTGGAGTTCGCGAGGACGTTGCGGTTGAGGACCTGGGTGCGGACACCTTGGCGGTTGTACGTGAACTCCCAGTCGGCGGCCCTTTCCGCCTGCGGGTAGTTGATGGCTTTGAGCAGGATCCGGTGGTAGCCGGGGTACGTTCCGGTCCGGTTGGCCTCCTGCTGCTGCCAGTCGGCGAGCGGATTGGGCTGGGGATGGCTGGACTGGTCGATGAGGAGGAACATCGCTCCTGAGGGCGGCGTGACGTATACGTAGTGTCCCTGGTGCGAGATTTGCCAGCCGTTGGGCACAGCGATCGAGAAGCCAGTCGGGTCCTGGTACCTGTGATAGCCGGCGGGCATGGCCACCTGCCCGCCGGCGCCGGGCTGCGACGCTGGCTGTCCTGTGGGCCGCAGCGACGTGGATCTCGCGGGCGAACGCCGCGCCGACGCGGCGGCGGAGTTCGACGCCGCCCCGCCGCTGGCTGAATGGCCCGGGTTCGCCGCCGCCTGGGCCGTGTGATGGCCGGGCACATTCAGCCTGATCAGCACCCCGGCCACCACTATCAGCGCCGCTGCGGCCGCGATCATCCACGTGAGCTGCCGCCGTTGCTGCGATACGCGCCCATCCCCCGCTCCCGAAGGCCAGTGAAACCGCACCGGTGCGCCATTGGGATCGTTGGGACGGCCCCGGTGCGCCATTGGTGTCGTTGCGCCGGGGGGCGCGGGGGCGGGGGGCGCTGCGGGAGTGGGGGGCGCGGGAGTGGGGGCGGGAGCGGCTGCGGGCCAGGATCGGGCCGGCGGCGGCCATGCCGGGGGTGGCGTGACGATCGTGGCCTGGGCCTGCGCGGGTTGCAGCTCTGGCGGGGACGGCGGGGACGGCTCGGGCGCAAGTTCATCCGCTTGGTCTGGTCGGGGCTCGTCCTCGTCCGTTCCGGGATGTGCCAGGCGCCGCGCGCTGTCTGCCGGAGGGAGCGCACTGGGCGTCGGCTTGTCCGGGTCGGCGCCGGCGGTTAGCGCGGTGCTCGCGCTGGAAGGCGCGTCGTCGAGATGGACGGGGAAGCCTGAGGGCGGCGTGGCCACACTGTCCCCGTCACTGTCCCCGTCGATGACATCTGAGGCCGGCGGCGCGGATGCTTCTGCGGGGTGCGGCGGCGCGTCCGGCTCGGCCGCCGCTTCCGGCCCGACCGGCTCGGCCTCCGCCTCCGACACGACCGGCTCAGCCTCCGCCTCCGGCACGACCGGCTCAGCCTCCAGATCCGGCACCATCAGCTCAGCGGCAGGCTCAGCCTCTAGATCCGGTACGACCGGCTCGGCCTCAGCCTCCGGCACCACCGGCTCGGCCTCCGCCTCCGGCACGGCCGGCTCAGCCTCTAGATCCGGTACGACCGGCTCGGCCCTCGCCTCCGGCACGACCGGATCGGCCTCCGCCTCCGGCACGACCGGATCGGCCCCCGCCTCCGACACGACCGGATCGGCCTCCAGCACCGGCACCATCAGCTCAGCGGCCGGCTCAGCTTCCAGATCCGGCACGACCGGCTCAGCTTCCGCCTCCGCCGCGGCCGACTCGGCCTCCGGCGCTACCGACTCGGGCGGCCGGCCCGGTATGCCCGGCCTGGCATCGGCATCCGGCACAACCGGCTCGGCGTCCGGCGGCGTCGCCCGCGGATGGAATGCACGAGTGTGTTCGGCGCGTTCGAGCGTGTCCCCGGGATGCGCCTGGTCAACGCCGACCTCACCGGGATCCGCGGGTTCGGTGACCGCGGGGAGCGGGACGGTAGCCGACGCGTTACGTGCCCCGGCGACGAGGCGCAGCCCCTGTTCCGCGGCCGCCGCTCCAAGGCGCTGGCCCGGTTCCCGACGGAGCAGTTCGCTGATGACCGGCCACAACGCCGCGCAGCGGCGGGGCGGATCCGGGTCCTCGGTGACCACCGCCGTGAGCGTCGCCAGAGCACCGGCACGCTCGTAGGGGGGACGCCCCTCGACGGCGGCGTACAGCGTCGCTCCAAGCGACCACAGGTCTGACTCGGGACCGCCACGCTCACCGCGGGCCCGTTCCGGAGCGATATACGACGGCGACCCTACGAGTACCCCGGTGGTCGTGGTGTTCGGGCTGTCCTCGGCCCGGGCGATCCCGAAGTCGGCGAGGACCGCGCGCCCGTCGGTTTCGATCAGGACATTCCCTGGCTTGACATCGCGGTGCATGATTCCGAGGGCGTGCGCGGCCCGCAACGCCGCCAGCACCTGCAGTCCGATCTTCGCCGCGTGCTCGGGGGTCAGCGGGCCGTCCTCTTGCACCATGTCCCGTAGCGACCGGGCCCGGACCAGCTCCATCACGATCCAGGGCTGGTTGCCGTCCTCCACGACGTCGTAGATGGTCACCACGTTCGGGTGGCTCAGCCGGGCCGCGGTACGTGCCTCACGAAAGGTGCGGTCGCGCAGCAGTTCGCGCTCGCTCTCACTCACACCAGGGGGCGGGTAAACCTCCTTCACCGCCACCTGGCGGTGCAGGACCCCGTCCAGCGCCAGCCAGACCGTTCCCATTCCGCCACTGCCGAGCGGCGTAACCAGCCGATAACGCCCCGCGACGACGCGGCCGGAATCCATCGGGGGGACCATTTGTCGCGGATTACCCCGTGAGCAGCGATCAAACCTGCTTTGGCGGGACGGCCTGATCCGGGAACCGGCTGGTCAGGCCGGACCAGGACGACGAGCGTTGCCACGACCGCCGTGGCGCCGCTGGCACGCATCGTGCCCACGTTCGCACAGCATGAAAGATTCGTGCCCGCACGATCCGGCCGTCCGCCCCCTGAACTGGGCATTGGCCCCACACGGCGACGCTGCACACGGCGCGGGGGGGCGCGCAAACGCCGACGCGACTTACCATCGGGGCTGCTCAGTTGCCCGGAAGGGAAAGGGGACCGGCCTTGACTGTGTGCCAAGCCACCGTGCGCCAGACCACCGCGGCCGCCGTTACCAGCCTGGCCCTGTGCGCACTCGCCGCGTGCTCCGGATCTCCCGCAGCCACGCCGGATGTGCCCGGCAGCGACAGCAGCAGTTCACCGGCGCCGGCCACCGCGAGCGGGACCGGCTCGGTGCCGGCCACGGCCAGCGGGACCGGCTCAGCGGCCGCCGCGAATGTCCAGTCGCCGTATTGCGCCCAGGCACCATCGTCGATGGTCGGCTCGGCACTGGAGCTGCCGGTGGGCAGGCAGGTGACTTCGGTCAACGGGCCCGTGTCGGTCTGCGCCTACCTAGGCAAGTACGAGGTCCTCGTACGTTTCCAAGTCGGCGAGAACGCCGGTGAGTTCATCCAGAGCCGGACCTCGCTCACCAGCCTCCACCAATCGGTCAGCGCCGTCGGCGGGCTGGGTGATCAGGCATATTTCGCGACGGTCGGCTCGGGTCAGCGGGCCAGCAACACCCTCGCCGCACGGAAAGGCACGATCGCAGTCTTCGTCACGGCGCCGAAGCCGTTGGCTAGCGAACGGTCCCTGATGACTGTGCTGCTAGCCAAGCTCTGACCGCCGTGAACGGCTGGCCGACCACGCCAGCACGCCGCCCTGAGCTGGTCGATGTATATGCATCGATTGGCATTTCAAGCTAAGGAACGGGCGCGGACCGAGATTCCGCGGCCTTTTCGCGTGCTCTCCGGCCGAATGTCCTCCGGCCGAATCCCTTCCGGCCCAGCGCCGCCTGACGGCTGCCGATCATGGAATCCATGATCGGCAGTCGCCCGCAGAGAGCAGAGCCATTACCTAGACGCCCCCCGAACAGGCCAGACAGTTATACAAATGTTGCTTAGCCGACCGGGGCAGGAGTCCCCTGGCCAGGCCGGTCGCCGGAGAGCATCAGCCGGTCATGACCCCTAAGAAGGGGTCATGACCGCTCGAGGCGTTCGCCATACCATTGCCTCGCACGGCAATAGGCCGAGGACGGGTACCTCCCGAGACCCCTAAACCCGGGGGGGGATCCGTGGCTAGGGGATTGGAGGGAGGTGCCCGTCCTCGACGGCTCGATAGTACAGGTCCAATTTCGTCGGTGCTGCCCGGCCCGCACGTGCGTACTTCTCCCGGACGCGACCAACATACTGCTTGGCCGTCTCCTCGCTGATGCCCATCCTCTTCGCCACAGATTTCATCGGCATTCCCGTAGCGTAAAGCCGTAGCGCACGCGTCTCCTGCGGACTGAGTTCGGGCCGGTCGGGGGCGTCGTCGGTGGCGAAGATGTACGCGAGGCGCGGGGAAATCCAGTCCTCTCCCCCGGCGACCGCCTTGATAGCCGCCCGCACCTGGGAGGTCTCCTCGTTCTTCAGGACATAGCCGAGGGCCCCGGCGCGCATCGCGGCCCGGACCGAGACCGGCTTGTCGGAAGCGGCGAGGACCAGGACGGCCGGGCCCGCGGCGCGTATCGCGGCCACGTTGCACTCGACGGTCGTCCCGTCGCCCAGGTCGAGATCGAGGAGAACCACATGCGCCGAGCATCCTGGCCCGGCCAGGAGGTCGTCCACGGTCGCCGCGGTACCGACCACCCGGATGCCGCTCTCGGCCGCCATCAGCCAGCCGGTCACTCCGTCGAGCACGATGGGGTGGTCATCGACGGCCGCGACGTCGATGGCACCGGTCACCGCGACGCCTCCCTCCACGGCCCCCGTCATGCCACCGCCCTCCACCGGACCTCAAGACACCCCGCTCCAGTGTCGCCGACGTCAACCGCCGCGCGCCAGCGGGCGGCGGGAGGCACGGTCCGCCTTAGCCCGGTCACGTCCAGCGGGACCTGCGGCGGCCGGGCGAAGCTCACGTACAGTTCCACGTCGTCTTCGGACGCGAGGATGGTGAGCGTGACCGGGTGCGGTGGGAGCGCACTCAAGACGCCATCAACCGCGGCCAGAGTCGCCACCACCACCTCCCGGGTGGGATGCCCCGGGTCGCCAACCACCTGAACCTCCACCGGCAGGCCCCGGGCCCGGGCGGCGTGCAGGGCCGGATCGAGTTCGGCCAGCAGCCCGTCCGCTGGCTGTGCACCGTCCACGAGGGCGTGCCGCAGCGTCGCCGCGTGCCGGGCGCACTGGCTCCGCACATCGCTGTCGGCGGGGTCCAACTTCCCGCTCGCGATACCACGCAGCAGGGGGAGCGCCTCCGCTTCCAGCAGGGCAAGCCTCCGCTGCCTATCCTCCTGGACGGCGGCCGCGCCCGCGCGTTCGGCCGCCGACCGGCTCGCCAGCAGGGCACGGCGCGCGGCCATACCGGCCTGGGTGCGCCAGGTCGGCCGCAGGGCGGCGAATACGATCAGCACCACCATCAGCGTGTACGCGGTCGAGGCGAGCCGGGCCAGGCCCTGCGAGGTCATGCCGAACATGTGGATGGTGAAGATGGCGTGGGCGGCGAAGACCAGCAGCGCTCCGGACACCCACTCCCAGGCTGGGCGGGTCAGCGCCACGAGGGCCAGCAGCCAGCCCGTGCCCACGACCGACCAGTCCACGGACCCGCCTGCGCCATGCGTGCGGCGGTCCCAGCCAATCGCGACGACCGCAGCGACCGCGACCGCCATGGCGACCGCTGCGTCCGCTCCCGTGAGGCCGCCCGAGCGGGCCCGTGGCACAAGCCAGACTGCCGCGGCGAGCATGCCGAGCCACACCGCGAGCGGCACCGCCGGCTGGCGATAGTCGTGCAGGTAGACCAGCACCTGGATAAGCATGGTGAACTGCCAGATGGTCGCGACCGCGCCCACCATGCGCGGTAGCTCCGACTCGTAGGCCTCCGGTGCCACGTCCTCACGGCTTACCATGGCAGACGCCACCGGCCGGGGACGCGGGCCGTGACGGCGCCGTCGCCGGCCGGCGACGGCCCCGTCCACCGCAGGGTCACCGTGGTGCCCTCGCCCGGCGCCGACCGGACCAACGCCTGGCCACCCCAGTCGGCCATGCGCTCGACGATCGATCGCCGCAGGCCCAGGCGGGCCGGATGGACGCGGGCGGGATCGAATCCCGCGCCCGCGTCCCGCACGGTCACCTCGAGACCAGCCGGCCCCGCACCCTGGCCCTCAGGGCCGGCAGGCCGACCTCCACCCAGGCCTCACCGGTTCCGGCGTGGCCGGCCACATTGGCCAGCGCCTCGCGCACGGCGTGCGCGAACGCTGCGGCGACCGGCATCGGGGTAACGGAAACAACGGGAACACCCGAGGCAGCCGGTCCCGCGGTGGCGGCGGCGGCGCCCGCCACCCCCGGCCCGGGCGCGGCGTCACCGGCGACCTCGACGTGCACGCGCAGGCCGCGCGCGCGCATCTCGCTGACGACGGCCTCAATGCCGGCCAGCAGCCCGCCGTAGGGCCGCCGGGCCGCATGGCCCGGGTCGCCGGGATCGCTGAGCGCGTACTCCATCAGCGTGACGTCGTGCCGGCATCGGCCCACCACCCCAGCCGCGTTGCCGCCATCGGCCCGGGCCAGGGCGGTGAGGGTGTTGAGTACCGTGTCGTGCAGCAGGCGCTCATGCTCGCGGCGCTCGATGTTCCTGGACAGGACGACATACTGCTCACGGGATTCCTGGTCGGCACGGGCGAGAGCGGCGTCCGACCCGGAGCCCCAGCGGTAGAGCGTCCAGCGGGCGGACCAGGCCACGGCGGCCAGCGCGAGCAGCAAGGCTGCTTCCGCGGTGGGCGAACTGCCCCCGGCCACAATGCCCGGGGACCGGCCGGCACCGGCCCAGTAGGCCGCCGCAGATGCGAGCGCCAGCGGCGCGAACACCGGGGTGGGCACGAACCAGGCGGGGACGAGGATCTGGCCGGCGATCAGGATGTACAGCCAGTTGGCGGCGTCGTTATGCATGGCCGGTGGCACACACCGCCAGACGGTGAGCGCAAGCGCCACATGAACGCACGAGTCGAGGGCGGCGAGCGGCCAGGCCGGCTCGCGTCGGCGCAGGTAGGCCACGACCGCGCTGGCCCACACCATGGCGGCGGCGGGCCCGGCGAGGCGCCACGGATCGGCTGTGTAGAACCCGTGCCAGATGACCACCTGCACGGCGATGTACCCGATCGTTATGCCGCGGACGGTGGCCGCGGTCCGCGCGGCTACCGACGTGACAGTCGTCATCGCGGGACCAGCCGGTGGGCTGCCGAAGGCGCCAGCCGTCCAGCGCCGCGCCACGCAACCCCCCGGCCACATGGCCTGATGGTATGACCAGAGAGTCCGCAATGGCTTGGTTTCGCGGGCCGACCTGCCGCCCGGCCAGCCAGGGAATTAGCCTACGTCCAGATAGATCCGGATTTGTCGCCCGCCGTTGACCCCAGGTTGGCCGTGCGCTCAGATAGGGGCCCGGATGTTCGCCAGCCCGTTGCCGCCGCGTGGTTCGCGGTGAGCAAGGGGCGCAGGTAACCTCGAACCGAGACCTGTTCGAGACCATCGGTATTTCCGATCCGGATCGCAGTGCCAGCACAGCCCGCTCCAGACCCCGGCGGTAGATCCCAAGTCCGGCCATCACCCCTGCCAGGAGCCAGCGATGCGATCCACCGAATCAGGCCCTGCCCTTGTCCGGGAGCACCGGCGAGCGGCGGCCGCACCGCCCCCGGCGACCGCGACCCGGCGTGGCAGCGAATACGCTCAGCTGTCCCGGCAGATCAAGCAGGCGGGGCTGCTCGAGCGGCGGCCCAGGTACTACATCTGGAAGATCGCGCTCACGACGGCGTTCCTGGCGGCCGGCTGGGCCGCCTTCGTGCTGGTGGGCAACTCGTGGTGGCAGCTGGCGGTGGCCGCGTTCCTGGCCGTCATGTTCACTCAAGTCGGCTTCCTCGGCCACGACGCCGGGCACCGGCAGATCTTCGGCTCCCGGCGGGCCAACTACGTCCTGGGCATCCTGCTCGGAAACCTCGGTATCGGCCTGAGCTATGGCTGGTGGGTCAGCAAGCACAACCGCCACCACGCCCACCCGAACACCGAAGGCGCGGACCCCGACATCATGCTCAGCGCGCTCGCCTTCACCACCGCCCAGGCGCGCACCAGCAACGGCCTGTCCCGGCTGGTCTTCCGCTACCAGGGATACCTGTTCTTCCCGATGCTGCTGCTGGAGGCGGTCAGCCTGCACGCGTCCAGCATCCGCGCGCTGACCAGCCGCGCCGCCCGCTACCGGGCCTGGGAGGTGGCGCTGCTCACGATCAATGTCGCGGGCTACCTGGCCGTGGTCTTCCTGGTCCTCTCACCCGTCAAGGCGGTGGTGTTCATCCTGGTCCAGCAGGGCCTGTTCGGCCTGTACTTGGGCTCCTCGTTCGCGCCCAACCACAAGGGCATGCCCATCCTGGGCGCCGATGACCAGAGTGACTTCCTGCGCCGGCAGGTACTCACCTCACGGAACGTGCGCGGCGGCTGGCTCACCGATTTCGCGCTCGGCGGCTTGAACTACCAGGTCGAACACCACCTGTTCCCCTCCATGCCCCGGCCCAATCTGCAGCATGCCCAGAACCTGGTCGCGGCCTTCTGCCAGCAGCAGGACCTGCCGTACTGCCAGACCAGCCTGGTCGACTCCTACGCGCAGGCCCTGCGTTACCTCAACGCGGTCGGCAGGATGGCGTCAGGGGGTTCCCCGCGAGCTGGGCGGGTCAAGGAGCCCGGGGAAGCTCTCTGAGCCCTCCACGAAGGCCCGGGCCAGGTCGGAAAGCCCGATATTGCGGGTTCGCGCATACCGTCGCAGCACGTTGAACGCCTGGTCCATGTCCAGGTGCAGGCGTTCCGCGAGCTTCCCCTTGGCCTGCTCGATCGTGACCCGGCTGTTCAGGGCGGTCTGCAACTGCTCGTTGAGGGTTTCGCTGCGGCGCAGGCTCCTCTCGTTGAGCAGGCTGATGGTGGCGACGTCGGCCAGCGCCTGGGCGACTCGCATGTCCGCCTGATCGAAGCGACCCGGGGCGGCGCGGAAGAGGTTCAGCGCGCCGATGATCTGCTCACGCAGCCGCATCGGCAAGGCCTGCACCGAGCCGAACCCCGCTTCCCGGGCGGCCGGGGCAAAACGCGGCCAGCGGCGCGCCGCCGTGCTCAGGTCGGCCACGGCGACCGGTTTCCCGCCGCGGAAGCACTCCAGGCAGGGGCCCTGATCGTTTTGGATCTGGAACAGCTCGAGGAGCCGCGCCTGCTCGCTGGAGGCCGCCACCACACGCAGTTCCCCGCGTGGGTCAGCCAGCAGCAGCCCGGCCGCGGACACGTCCAGCAGCTGCGCACTGCGGTCGGTGAGCAAATGCAGGAAATCGATGACGTCGAAGCCGACGACCATGGTGTCGGCCAGTTCAACGAAAGTCTCCGACAGCAGTCGGCCATCCATTCCGCTCACCTGCTCGCAGTCGTAGACATGCGGCCGCAGCAGAACGCACGCTGCACGTTCGGCGGCCATTGATTGTTCATCTCGCACCGTCCGCGGGCACATCCGGGTCGAGCGGCAGACGCAGCCGACGGCCCACGATGTCGCGTGCCACCTCAGTCAGCCGTCGCTCATGAGCATAAGCGTACGCACGCAGCCGGAGGAATGCCTCTTCGATGCCGACCCCGAGCTGTTCGGTGAGCATCCCGGTGGCCTGGTCGATCTCAGCCCGGTGCAGCGCCAGATACGGGGGCTGTCCCCCCGGACCGGCCTGCGGCGCGGCACCTCCCGCGCCCCGGTCCCTGCTCTCCAGCAGCAGCACAGCGGCGATATCGGCGAACACCAGCGCATCCCCCAGCTGGTCCGCGCTCAGTGGACCGGGCTGGCGTCGGTACATCTCAAGCACCCCGACCCGGATCGCCCCGATCTGCAGCGGGAACGCGAATACCGCCCCGGCACCGGCCTGGCGGGCCGCGGGCGCGAAAATAGGCCAGCGGACCGCGACATCGTCAGCACCGAGATCGGAGCTGAGTACGGGCCCGCCGGCCGCGGCCGCATCGGGGCACGGCCCCTCGCCGAGGGTCAGCTGGAGCTCGGCGATCTGCTCGCTGACCTCATCGGTCGCGTACATGACATGACCTGATCCGGCCCGGCTCGCAGCTGTCATCCCCGCGCCGGTGACCGCCACCGCCGCCAGGGATGCCGTGCACACGTCCGCGGCGGACACGGCGTCGCCCCGGCTGGCGGCGTGCACCGCCACCAGGCTCCAGATCCGGGCCGACCGGCTGGCTGGCATGGGCGCGGCCGGGGTCCGCGACCGGGTGCCGGGCCCGACTCAGCGGCCGACCGACTCGAGGGCCCGCTCCGGCTCGCTGCGTTCGGGCTGAACCTGGATCCGGTTGCGGCGATGGCTGTCGAGACGGGCGGGGACCGGCCAGTGCACATCGGTGGCCCAGCCCAGGTGCTCGAAGATCCGGATGACCTCAGCGGCGATGTTGACCTGGCCGGGGTCGGCGCCGTGTCGCGCGCAGGCCGGGTCGGAGTGATGCATGTTGTGCCAGCTTTCGCCGAAGGACAGCAGGGCGAGTGGCCACAGGTTGGTGGCGCGATCGTGGTTACGGGTGACGAAGGGACGGCTCCCGAACACGTGACACAGCGAGTTGACGCTGAACGTGACGTGCTGAAGCAGGGCGATGCGGACCAGCCCGGCCCATACGAGGGCGGTCAGTGCGGCCTGCCAGGTGCCGCCGAGCGCCCACCCGGCGGCGAACGGCAGGGCCAGCGATGCCGCGCACAACGCGGGGAAAGCGGCGGACACAGCCCGCATGGCGGGGTCGGCCAGGACATCCGGGGCGTAACGCTCGGGTGGGGTGGGGTCGTCGCGCAGCAGCCAGCCCACGTGGGCGTGGGCCAGCCCGCGGAGCTGCCCGGTGAGGCTCGTTCCGTAGCGGTAGGGGGAATGTGGGTCGCCGGGCCGGTCGGTGAAGGCGTGATGACGGCGGTGCGCGGCGACCCAGCCGATGACATCGCCCTCGAAGGCCATGGAGCCGGCGATGGCCAGCGTCACGCGCAGCGGCCGGGTCGCGGTAAAGGACCGATGGGTCAGCAGACGGTGGAAGCCGATGGTCGCGCCGAGCCCGGTGATCAGGTAGAAGGCGACCGCGAGGAGAACGTCGGTGAGGCCGATGCCGTGACCCCACGCCAGGTAGACGGCGGCCGCCAGGCCAGCGAACGGCACCAGGACGATCGCCAGCGTCACCCCGACCCCGACCCGTCCGCCGGTGGTACGGGGACCGGTGTTGACGTCAGGGAACGGGGCCGTGCCGTCGTAGTCGGCGGCCGTGCGCGAAGTAGGCATCGTGATCCTTTTCTCTCGGCCGCGGCCGATCATGTCGAGCGGCAGGTGAAACAGCAGCCGCCGCCCAGCGAAACCGTGAGCAGCCCGCCGCGGGTGAAGGTGTCCATGGGACGAACACTCGGCGGATTTTCACCCTTTTTTCTCAACGATTGATGACAGTCCATGCATGAAAAAAACTCCGGGCCCTGGGCACCCGCTCGACTTCGCGAATGCTGCCTGGGTCTGGAGCAGCTATTTCAGATTACCCGCCACGATGCTCAGTGCATAGGGCGAACTGTAGTGGAGGCGGACGGCCTATTTCTGGCCATCACCGCGTGCCAGCAGGCGCCCACCCGGGTACTCCCGCACCCGGGTGGGCGGACTGGTTAGACCGGGCGAACCTGTTCGGCCTGCGGCCCCTTCGGGCCCTGGCCGGCGGTGAACTCGACCCGCTGGTTCTCCGACAGACTGCGGAATCCGTCAGTCTGGATGGCGGAGTGGTGAACGAAGACGTCGGCAGTGCCGTCGTCCGGGGCGATGAAACCGTACCCCTTGTCGGCGTTGAACCACTTCACGGTGCCCTGAGCCATGTACTTTCTCCTGCAAAGACGATCTTCGGGACGCACGGACGTGTGTCCCGGGCTGCTGCGACCGCCTGCCTTTCGGCTGGACTTGAGCATCCACGACGCCCGCCGTCAGAATTCCGCAGGCGCTGTAACACGTACACGAATTTCGACTACAACCATCGCCAACTTTAGCACCATGGCGCAACCGGCCGCTCACGGTATCGCTAGATGGGCCTCAGCCGCGGGATTCAACGGTTTCTGAAGACCGGTATCGGAGTCTGCGAGGAGGTTCAGTAGCTCCCCGACGGTACGTTCCCGCATGGGGGATTCCGGCAGCGGAACATGCGCCTGGATCTGGTACTTGTTGCGCCGGCCGTCCTTGTGCTTGACGAGATAGCCGGCCTCGGTGAGATCGCTGACGATCCCGTAGGCACTGCGTTCGGTGATGCCCACGCTGGCCGCGATGTCGCGCAGTCGCGCCGCCGGGTCGCCCGCGACACACAGCAGTACCTGCGCATGGTTGGTCAAGAACGTCCACTTGGGCACGTTCGGTAATCTACCACAGATACTAGAAATCTATTGCTAGTTTTTTGATACTGATATAAGTTGAGGCCATGGCCCCCCCAGTCATGTCCCCCGCAGTGCCGCGCTCTGTCATCGATGAAGTCAGGTCCGCCGGATCCGGCGGCGATGCGACCCTGCTTCGATGTGGCGGGTGCGGGGAGCGCGGGGTGTTCCGCCAGGGGGGGCGGGACTACGGGCGGCTCGTCCGCGGCTTCCTCAGCGACCACGAACTGTGCCGCAGCGCCGTGGAGATCACCCGCTCCATCACAGTGGCCAGCTGACCCGGGGAGCTCCCCAGCGGCAGCCGTCACTCGCTAGAAGCTGTCTGGCACCTCGTGGAACCGCTGGCCGTGCAGCTGCTGGTGGGATCGTGACAGCGGCTGGCCGGCGAGCCGGGCGGTGATGCCGGCGTTGAAGTTGGGGCATTGCGTGATGTCCTCGTGGGGGCAGCGCAGCCCGTGCCTGATGGCCTCGCGGGCGGCCTGCGCCCTGGCGATCTGCTCATCAAGTTCGGCGAGCTTGCGCTGTGCGAGCTGCCTCCAGCCAGGCGTGCCCGCGCGCGGTGCCATGAGGGCTTTCTGCTCGGCGAGGGTGAACCCCGCGTCGCTGTAGAGCAGGATGGCGGCGACGAGCCTGGCCGCCGATTCAGGGTAGCGGCGCTGCCCGGAGATCCTGCCCGGCGCGGGGAGCAGGCCGAGTTCTTCGTAGTAGCGCAGGGCCGAGGCCGTGACGCCGGCGCGGCGGGCCAGCTCGCCGATGGTGAGCAGGCCGCCGGCCGTGTTGACTTCAGGTGCACTTGAAGGCATTGACTGCCGGCTATGGGAACACGACATGAGGGAAGCATGCCAGGGGCAGTGAGGCGGGTGGTGACCGCGGCCGTCGAGCGCGGGGTCGCGAGTGCCGGGATAGCCGCCGTCCGCGCCCTGGACCGCGACGTCATCGGCCAGGCCCATGATCCTCGGGGGGCGGCCGGGAGCGTGACCGGCTGGGTATTTGCCCATCGCCCGTCCAACCGGCAGCGCAACGGCTGGGTGGTCTCGCTGCTCCACGTGCAGCCCGCCGAACGGGTCCTGGAGATCGGCTTCGGCCCCGGCCTCGCGGTCGCGGAACTGATCCGCGCCGGCGCAGGTCACGTGTATGGCATCGACCATTCCGGCGTCATGCTCCGGCAGGCGTCCAGGCGCAACGCCGCCGCCATCCGGGCCGGCCGGGTCACCCTGATCAATGCATCGGCCGATCAGCTTCCGGCCGCCCTCGACGGCCCCTTCGACGCCATCCTCGCCGTCAACTCCCTCGGGTTCTGGCCCGCGCCTGCCGAACGGCTCGCCGAACTGCGCCGGAGGCTCGCACCCGGCGGGCGCATTGCCATCGCATCCCAGCCCCGCTGTCCCGGCGCCACGGCCGCCACGTCCCGCAGCGCCGCCGATGAGGCCAGGAACCTGCTGCGGAGCGCCGGCTTCACGCAGATGAGCACCGAGACCCTCCCCCTCAGCCCGCCAGTGATCTGCGTCCTCGCTGCCGCCCCCGGCCCAGAGCTAGCTGACCTCGGGAGCTAGCTGATCACAGGGGCTCGTTGATCCATCGCCAGCCGTGCGGCTCGTCAAAGATCGGCCGCACGATGAAGGCTCCGGCGGCGTCGGACAGTTCGGCCAGGATCCGGATCAGCTCCCGGTGAAAGCCATCCGGTATGTGCGGGCCGTGCTGGCTGCCTGACGCGACGAGCGTCACCGACGCCCCGTCACCGCCCGCCACCCGCGCCGTGATGTTCCCGTGAAGGTCCACCCCCACGCCCACGATCGCCTCGGCGCGGACGATGTCACTGCCGTCGGCTCGGGCCACCCACACGTGCGGTGTATCCATGCGCGTCCTTTCCCGGCTCACTGTCGCGGCCTACTCCAACACTCCCACACCGGCTGACCGGGGCAGCCGGGCGCGCGGCGGCTGGCCGTACCCGGCCGAGACGGCTGGGCTGCGGGTGGCTCAGGAATCGGCCCTCGGCGGCTTGCGGAGCAACCGGGCCAGGCCGCGGATGGCCCGGTCGAGATCGGTGCCGAACGGGTTGTCCTGCACCAGGTAGGTCCAGGTCGCGGTGGGCCGCTTCAGCCCGGCAGCATCGAGGTCGGCCCCGGCCGGGGTAATCGCCACCGTCCGGAAGGACCCCGCCGACCGGGTCGCGACCTCGCCCAGCAGGGGCGCGAAGAGGGGGGTCAGCTCCTTAAAGAACTCGTCCAGCGGGCCCAGGCCGCGGCCGAGCGCCCGCAGGTGGATGCCTTCACGCAGGTCGGCCACCTGCGCCAGGTGCTCCGCCCAGCACCGGTCGAGGTGCCACAGGGTGATCTGCCGGGCGGCGCGGGTGAGGACATCGTCGTCCCAGCGGGCGCTCAGTTCGGCGACGCGGTCGGGGCAGCGGCCGGCCAGCGCCCGCAGCGCCGCGTCGGTCCGCAGCACCCGCTCCCGCTGGTCCATCACGATGCGGCGCTGGTCCTCGACCGGCTTGGTGTAGCGCCAGGTGTTCCGGTGGATCTCCAGGCCGACGCCCTCGGCGACCCGCTGGGCGTGATCCACGGTGGCCTGCGGCCCGGGGTCGGTGATCCGGCCGCCCGCCCCGATCGCCGCGCGCGGCGCCCCCTCCGGGACATACTGAACCACGAGGGCGTCATCCAGGCTGGTGAACAGGACCGAGCCCCCGGGGTCGCCCTGGCGCCCGGCCCGCCCGCGCAGTTGCTGGTCGAGGCGGCTGCTCACGTGCCGGCCGGTGCCGATCACCAGCAGCCCGCCGAGTTCCGCGACCGGGCCGGGCTCGCCGCCCGTGCCACCGAGCCGGATATCGGTGCCACGGCCGGCCATCTGGGTCGATACCGTGATCGCGCCCGAGGCCCCGGCCTCGGCGACGACCGCCGCCTCCGCGGCATCGTTCTTGGCGTTCAGGACGGCACAGGTCAGCCCGGCGCGTCCGAGCCTCCGGGCCAGCCGCTCGGATTCCGCCACGTCCAGGGTGCCGAGCAGGACCGGCCGCCCGGTGGCGTGTGACGCGATCACCTGGTCAACGACCGCCTCCTCCTTGGCCTCGACCGTCAGGTACAGCCGGTCCGGCTCGTCCTCGCGCACACACGGCCGGTTCGGAGGGATCACCGCGATCTCGAGCCCGTAGAACTCGCGCAACTGCTCACCCACCGCCACGGCGGTACCGGTCATGCCGCAGACCGTCGGGTAGCGCCGGACCAGGGACTGGATGGTGAGGCTGTCGAGGACCTCGCCGCTCTCGCTGCCGATCAGCCCCTCTTTCGCCTCCACCGCCGCATGCAGGCCGTCCGGCCAGCGCTGCAGCCGGGCGACCCGGCCACGGGATTCGTTGACGAGGTGGATCCTGCCCCCCGCCACGATGTACTCGACGTCCCGGCGGAGCAGGGCGTGCGCGTGCAGCGCGACGTTGAGGCGGGTGAGCGTGTCGACATGCTCCGAGGTGTAGAGGTCGATCCCGCCGAGCGCCCGTTCCGCGCTCCGCGCCCCCGCGGCCGTCAGCTGCACCGAGCGGGCGTCCTGGTCGATCTCGTAGTCCACGCCCCGGCGCAGTCCCGCCACGAGTTCAGCCATGTCCCGGTCGGGCTCCCCCGACTCCGCCGCGCCCGCCAGCACGAGGGGGACCATCGCTTCATCCACCAGGACCGAGTCCGCCTCGTCGATCAGGACCACGTCCGGGTCGCCGGCCACCAGGTCGGCCGGGTCGGTGACGAACCGGTCCCGGAGCACGTCGAAGCCGATCTCGCTGACCGGCGCGTACGTGACCTGGGCGGCGTAGGCGCGGCGGCGCTGCTCGGGGGTAGATTCCTGGCCGATCCAGCCGACGCTCGCCCCGAGCAGCCGGTAGACCGGGCCCATCCACTCAGCGTCGCGCCGGGCCAGGTAGTCGTTGACCGACATCACCTGCACCGACCGGCCCCGCAGCGCGTACCCGGCGGCGGCGAGCGCGCCGGCCAGGGTCTTGCCCTCACCGGTGGCCATCTCGGCGACCTGCCCGGCCAGCATGGCCAGGGTGCCGAGAAGCTGGACGTCGAAGGGCCGCTCGCCCAGCCCGCGCCGGGCCGCCTCCCGGCCCAGCGCGCAGATTTCGACGTTGCCGATCGCCGGGCCCGCGGCCGTTGGCTCCGCTGCGGCCGCGGCGAACTCGGCCGCTGCCGCGGTGAGCTCACTGTCGGTCATGGCGGCGAGGTGCTGCTCGCGTTCCGCGATCTCCGGCAGCATCGCCCGGTAGCGACTCAGGTCAGCCGTGCCCGGCTTCTGCAGGAATCGCCGGACCCGGCTACGCAGTCGATTCACCACGGGCCGCGCGCCCCGGTCCCGCGCGCCCCAGCCCCGCGGACTCCGGGCCTGGTGGACCCCGGCGCGGTGGCACCTCCCGAAACGGCGGCGCGTCTAAAACGGTGGGATCTACGGCGTGGCATGCCACGTTAACGCCAGGCCGACGCCCCGCGTTCCGTGGCTGAGATGTTCCGGGCGGGGTGGCGTGCGGAAGTCCGGCTCGCCCTGCATCGGCCTATATTAGTTACTGTAAGTGTGATACTACTGACTTACAGTTATTATAGAGTATTCGGAGCAAATCGGTGGCGTGGCGCAGCGCGACCCGGCTAGCCCGTGGGGATGATTCATATGGTCGAGCCGACTGGGCCGAGTTCCGCCGAACGGGCCGAACTGGCCGCGCCGTCGTCGCGGGACGCGATCATTGACATCACCCAGGCCGGCATTGTGAACAGTTGGAACCCGCCTGCGGTCCTCCTGTATGGCTACCTGGCGGAGGATATGGTCGGCCGCGCGGCGGATGTACTCTGCCCGCTGGAGGAGCGGGACCACGAGGCGGACGTCCTGCGGCGGATCCTCGCGGGCGGCGGGACGGAGCGGTTCGAAACGGACCGGGTCGGCAAGGACGGGTCGGTCGTCAGGGTATCGCTGACCGTGGCGCCGATCGTCGGCCAGGCCGGTGCCATCACCGGGGTAACCACGACGTCGTGGAAGGTGGGCGGGAGGCAGGGAGTTCACGACCAGGTTGAGGCGGGTATTGAAAGCGAACGCCGCCATTCGCGGGAGGCTCAGCAGCGGTTCGACATCAAAGTCAACTCGGTACGCCGCGAGTCCCGCGACGCCCAGGAGCGGTTCGACGCCAAGGTCAACACCGAACGCCGCGAGTCCCGCGACGCCCAGGAGCGGTTCGACATCAGAGTCGAGGCCCAGCGCCGCGGCTCCCGCAAAGCTCAGGACCAGGTCGAGGCGGAGATCGAGAGCGTCCGCCGTGACGCCTGGGAAATTCAGGACCGGTTTGACGAGCGGCGCGACGGCGAGCGCCGTGAGGCAGTAGAGCTGAATGAACATTTGCAGGTGCAGCTGCAGCACGCTCAGCGTCTGGAGAACCTCGGCCAGCTCGCGGGCGGGATCGCGCACGACTTCAACAACCTCCTCGCCCTGGTCATCAACTACGCGACCTTCGTCTCGGAGGAACTCGACGTCGCGACCGAGTCGGACTGGGCCCAGCGCTGGGAAATGGCACGCGGTGACGTGCGGCAGATCAAGCTGGCCGCCGAACGTGCGGCCGGCCTCACGCACCAGCTGCTGGCTTTCGCCCGCCGGGAGGTGGTGCGACCACAGGTTCTCGACCTCGACCAGGTCGTTTCCGGCGTGGCGGAGATGCTGCGCCGTACTATCGGCGAGCATATCGATCTGCTTTTCTCACCGGGCGGTGATCTGTGGCCGGTGATGGCTGATCCGGGCCAGCTGGAGCAGGTTCTGGTGAACCTCGCGGTCAACGCCCGCGACGCCATGCCCGGCGGTGGCACGCTGAGCATTGATACCGGCAACATCGCCGTGGACGACGACTCCATCGCCGGCGGGTCGCAAGCGCGGCCCGGCCGGCACGTGCGGCTGCGGGTCAGCGACAGCGGCACCGGAATGCCGGCCGACGTTGCCGCGCACGCGTTCGAGCCCTTCTTCACCACCAAGGTGGAGGGCGCTGGAACTGGGCTCGGCCTGGCCACCGTCTACGGGATCGTCTCCCAGGCCGGGGGTGATATCCAGATCTACTCTGAGCCTGGTGCGGGCACGACCTTCAGCATCGTGCTGCCGGTCACCGCGGAGGCGGCCGTCCTTATGGCGGAGCATGCGCCCTATCAGCGCTCTCCCCAGGGAGAGACCATCCTGGTCGTCGAGGACGAGGAAGCGCTGCGTGAGGTGGCCAGGCGGATCTTTACCCGCAACGGCTATCACGTGATCACCGCCGCGAGCGGCCCGGAAGCTATCGTGATCGCCCGCGGATACGAAGGGGATATCCATCTGCTCGTCACGGACGTGGTCATGCCGCACATGCTCGGCAAGGAAGTCTCGGAGAAAATCCGGGAGATCAAGCCGGATGTCGAGGTGCTGTTCATTTCCGGCTATGCCCGGCGGGTCCTCACCTCTCAGGGGATGCTCGACCCCGACGTGGCCTTGGTGGAGAAGCCGTTCTCCGAGGTTGACCTCATGGACACGGCCGCGCAGGTCCTCAACGGCCACTTCCGGGGCTTCAAGACCGTGGAGGGCACCCTGTCAGCCTGATCCAATTGTTCCCGGCCGGGCCCGCCAACGAGCTAGGTCGGGGTGCACGTCAGGCTGGACAGCGCCGGGTTGCTGCCGGTGACCACGATGCCCCAGGTGGTCGCGCCGCCCGTGCTGAGGGAGCCGTTATAGCTCGCGTTGCTCGCGGTGACCTTCGCGCCGGACGTGGTGATCGCCGCGTTCCAGGAGCTCGTGATGCTCTCCGCGGTGTCGCCGAACGAGAAACCGGCCTGCCAGCCGGTGATGGGGGCGGTCCCGCTGTTGGTCACGGTGAACTGGACCTGGTAGCCGCCCGACCATGAGGTCACGATTGACGAGGTGAGGGCGCACCGGCCGCCTGGCGTGGCACTTCCAGTCGGGCTCGGCGATGGGCTCGCGGACGGGCTCGACGACGGACTAGGCGATGGGCTGGGCGACGGCCCACCACCGCTGCTGCTGGTGTAGCTGATCGGCGTATAGGCCGGGCCGCACCCGTTGGTGCAGTCCGCCGGCAGGCTGAAGCTGTAGATCTCGCCGTTGTTGACCAGGTTGTCTGAGGCGTCGGTTACCCGGATCTGGTACTGGGTGCCCGCCGTCCCGGTGCCGGTGGTCGGCCCGATGATGTAGTCGTCGCCCTGGTCGCTGTCCATCGCGGCGCTTACCCAGGAGCCGTTGGCCAGGTACTGCACGCCGTGGATGCCGTTAGGCAGGTGCGAGATGGCGATCGCTGGCCAGTACGTCTGCGCGCCCTGGATGGCCCCGATCTTGATGTCTCCCGTGTAGTTCGGCGCGGCGATGAACTGCCAGCTGACCTGGCGGTTATTCCAGGAATTGGGGTACATGTCGCCGACCGGCTGGCCATTGAGCTGGAACAGGTTGAGCGATGCCTGGGCGAGGTCAACATGGTAGGGATCGTCTTTGCACCAGGCGTTGCCGTCGTCACAGCTGTCGCCGACGATCATGTCCAGGGTCGCGCCGTTGAACTGGTCGGCGACCCACGAGCCATTGCGGCAGAAAGGCTGGTTCGGTGCGCCGTCGTTCGTGCCGGTGCAGTAGTTGCCGATCGTCACCTGCACCCAGCGCCCGCAATTGAGGCCGTTGTCGAACATGCCTATCTCGCTCGCGTCCGCGGCTGGTATCGGCCGCGGCAGGTTGGTATAGACACCAGGTGAATTCTGAACGTTGAGGGCGAGAAAATTCTGGCTGTCGAGGGCCGCCTGGGGCAGGCCGCACCCGCCGTAGGGGGAACCCAGGCCGGTAAACCAAGTCGCGTTGCCGGTCACCGGGGATGGTGTGCCTGACACGTCGAGGGCGCTCGCGGGGATCGCCGCGAGCAGCAGCGCGATGGCCGCACCCGCGGCGGCGAGCGTGGCGAGCACGGCGCGGCGGGCCCGGCGGGATCCGGCAAGATATCGGTGCGGCATCGTCGGCCTCCATGGCACAGCCCGCCTTGCGGCGCGTCCCGCCCACGGTGCCGCCGCGGGCCGGGCCGCACAAGCGGCGGCCCCGGGCCAGCCACCGACTCCCAGGTGACGGCGGGTCGCGCGGGCACATGCCAATGAAAAATTCGCGGCATCGGCGAGCGCCGTAGGGCGTGTCGCCTGGGCGCCGATCCGCACCGCTGAAGATCCACGGGATACGCCCCAGCTCCGCGTGATCGATATCGTCCGCTTCGTGGCGCTCCGTGCGGTCTGTTGGGCCACTCCCCGCAGTAACCCGAGTAGTACGACCTGTTACTGCTGGTAGTATTTCGACAGTTCTTGCTCCCATGAGCAGGACGCTGGGGAGCAGACCAGGACATGGGCAATCGGCGACTCGTGCCGCGCAACGGCCTGCGGCTGACCGCGGCATTGGAGCCGGCTACCCGATCCAGGGCGCAGCTGGTGCTTGATGTGCTGCCCCTGGCGATCATGAGTGCGGTGGCGGTCGCCGTGGCCGCGGCTCACTCGGCCACCGGGCTGCTGCCCCTGCTGTCGCTGGGCCCGGCGTTCGCCGCGGTGTCCAGCGGGCTGCGCAAGACGACGGTTATCGGCGTCATCGCGCTCGCGCTCTGCGCGCTGATCGCCTGGTCCCATCCAGCCACCAGCCTCGGCCAGGACTCCTTTGACTTCGCCACGGTGGTCGGCGTGACCGCCGCCGCCGTAATCGCCAGCACGATACGCCAGCGCCGTGAGCGTGAACTGGCGGAGATACGGGCCATCGCCGAAATGGCCCAGCGGGTGCTGCTCGGGCCGGTACCGACCCGGCTGGGCCCCGTCCAGCTCGCGGTGCGCTATGTGTCCGCGGCATCGAGGGCGCGGATCGGCGGGGACCTGTACGAGGTCGTGGCCACGCCGGGCGGCGTCCGGCTCATCATCGGCGACGTCCAGGGCAAGGGCCTGTCCGCGGTCAAGACCGCCGCGACGGTCCTTGGCACCTTCCGTGAGGTGGCCTACGAAGCAGCCGACCTGGAAACGATCGCCGACCGGATCGAGATCAGCCTGGCTCGCCAGCTCACCGATGAGCAGTTCGTCACCGCCGTCCTCGCCCAGGTCAGCGACGACGGCTCGAAGATCGATCTGCTGAACTGCGGGCATCCCGCGCCGCTGCTGGCCAGCGGGGGCGCGGCCCGGTTCGTTCCGCCGGCCGACCGCAACCTGCCGCTCGGCTTGGCCCACCTGGCCGATGAGCACCGCGACCAGACCACTGTCCCGTTCGGGCCGGGCGACCAGATGCTGTTCTACACCGACGGCGTGAGCGAGGCCCGGGACAAGGCGGGTACCTTCTTCCCGCTGACGCTCGGCCCTTCCGGGCGCGACGATCCGGGTCCCGACGACGTTCTGGACCGGCTGAACGGCGACGTTGCCCGGCATGTCGGTCATGCCCTCGACGATGACGCCGCCATGCTCCTGGTCCGCCACGGCGGGGAACCCCGGCGCCTCCCCCAGCCGGTGGCCGCGTCGCTCAGCGATCTTCCACGCGTTCGGTGACCACATTTCTGGCGAACCGGACGCGGGCTTGGCCGTGGCGCGGGCCAAGAACGATCATCGCCCGGTCTTGCCGATCCAGACCGAGACGTGGGTTGGCTCTAGGGAACGGTGGATGGCGGCGGCCAGGTCGGCGCGGACCGTGTCCAGGTCCACGGCGTCCTGCAGGCGGGCCGCGAACGCCGTGACCGCGGCGTCCGCGTCATAACGGGCCCGGTTGAACCGGCGGTCCACCACCTTCTGCACCCGCCGCCGCAGCGGGGTGAACAACGCCACCGCCACCAGCGTCGCGGCGGCCACCGCCACCGGTGACGATATGGACAGCACCTGGGTCGTCAGCAGGACGAGCCCCGCGTACACCCCCACCAGCAACCCGGTCACGATCGCATAGGCCAGCGTCCTGGAGATCAGCCGGTCGATCTCGTAGAGCCGGTACTTCAGGATTGCGACCCCGATGCTCAGCGGCAGCAACGCAAAGCCGAACCAGCCGAAGCCGGCCAGCACTCGCCAGATCCCCCCGTTGCCCGATGCGCCAAAAGTGAGGAGTGCGCAGGCGAAGCTGGCTGCGGCCCCGCTCATCAGCCACTTCAGCTGCTGGCGCCGTTCGCCCGACGAGCGCCGCCAGCTCGCGACCTGGCGGCCGACAAAGGATAGCCACAGCAGCGCGATCACTAGGCCGACCGGACCCTGCGTGGCTCCGAACCAGCCACCCGGATGGTCCATGGCGACCAGGCCGCCGTTCGCGTCAACCCGGATAGGGCGCCCGACCATGGCACCGACCGTGGCCACGACATCGGCGGTGACCGTGAAGGCCAGGAGCACGAGATACGCGCGCAGCGCCCACCGCCAGCGCGCCGAGCCCAGCCCGCCGTCCGGGAAGAGCAGGATCACGAGCCCGAACAGGAAGAGACCGGAGCCCCAGAACTCGCTGAGCACCAAGGCGACCGGCACGAAGGGCAGCCGGCCGTGGTGGACCCGATAGTCCAGGAGCGCATAGAGCGGGCCATCCGTGCTGAGCACCAGGCACGCGGCGACGAGCAGCAACAGCCAGCCGAGCGGGTTACGCGGCTGGCGCCGGGCGACCACCAGGCCCACGGCCCCGGCAGGCACGCCGATCACCAGTGCCGTGATCACCTCCCCACTCGAGTCCCCGCCGACCAGGATGGTCAACGGCACCATGGCCGCGGTGAACAACGCCACCAGTGCGCCCGCCACGGCGGCCCACGTGACCGGCGACGGCATGAGGAAGCGAGACCTGCCCTCCAGTGAACTCATCACCCGTGCCCCCTGACCCAGACCGAGACGTGGGCCGGCTCCAGAGCGGCGCGCACCACACTGGCGAGGTCATCGCGAATGGCATCCAGTTCGACCGCGTCCTTCAAGCAGGCCGCGAAGTCCGCCACCATCCGGTCGGCGTCATAGCGGGCCCGGTTGAACCGCCGGTCCACGGCCCGCTGCACCTGCCGCCGCAGCGGGCTGAACAGGGCCGCCGCCGCCAGCGTCGAGGCGGCGACCGCCACCGGTGACGAGATCGACAGCACCTGGGTGGCGAGCAGTACCAGCCCCGCATACACCCCGACCAGCAGCCCGGTGACAACCGCATACGCCAGCGTCCGCGAGATCAGCCGGTCAATGTCATAGAGGCGGTACTTCAGGATCGCCACCCCGATGCTCACCGGCAGGGCGGCGATGCCGACCATGGCGATGTTGCTCACCAGGAGTACACCGGGCGCGGTACTGCCGCCGGTGAACAGGCTCACGATCAGGCCGCTCACGCCGACGACCAGGCCACTGGCCAGCCATTTCAGCTGCTGGCGGCGCTCTCCGGAGGAGCGCCGCCAGTTGAGTAGCTGGCGGGCGACGCTGCCCACCAGGACGGCCAAGCCGAACAGCACGAAGATTCGCTGCGCCACCGCGAACCAGCCGGTCGGGTTGTCGATGGCGGCGAGCCCGTCGAACGCGTCGAGGTGGACGCGATGCCCGTTGATCGCCACGACCGTGGCCACGGTGAGCGCGATCACGAAGACAATCAGCACCGCGCCCGTGGCCCACGCCGTCCAGCGCCAGAATCCTGGCGGCAGCCAGCCATCCGGGAAGAGCAGGATCACCAGCGTGAGCGCGGCGATGGCCGGAAACCAGAACTCGTACAGGACCAACGTCACCGGTCCCAGCGGCAGGTGATGGCCCTGACGGTAGACGAGAACGGCGTAGAACCCGCTGTCCGTGCTGAGCATGAAGCACGCGGCGATAGCCATCGAAAGCCAGCCGATGGGGTTGCCCGGCCGCCGCACGGCGACCACGAAGCCGACCACCGCGAACGGCATGACGATGAGCGTCTGGCCACCGTTGGTCAGCGGATTCTGCCGGGCCAGGATCGACAGCGGTACTAGCGCCGCCGCCAGCACGAGGACCAGGACCCCCAGCACCGCCGCCGTCGCCGGTGAGGCCAGGCGCAGGTGCGATCGCGGCGCCGGAGCCGTCATCCGCCGCTCCCGGCTATCCACACCGAGACATGAACGGGTTCCAGGGTCTGCTGGACCACACCAGCCAGGTCGAGGCGGACCGCGTCCAGGTCGACGGCGTCCTTCAGCCGGGCCGCGAACTCTGCCACCATCCGGTCCGCGTCATACCGGGCCCGGTTGAACCGACGGTCCACCATCCGCTGCACCCACCGCCGCAGCGGGCTGAACAGGGCGGCGGCCCCCAGCGTGGCCGCCGCCACCTCCACCGGCGAGGAAAACGACGCCGCCCCGGCCAGCGCCACCACGGCTGCGTACAGCCCGACCAGCAATCCTGTCACGATCGCATAGGCCAGGGTCCGCGAGATCAGCCGGTCGATGTCGTACAGCCGGTACTTCAGGATCGCCACACCCATGCTGACCGGCAGGGCGAGAACCGCGACAATGCCGACACCGCCCACAATCTGCGGGATCCTCGGGTTGTCCGACAAAGGAACGCCGAGCGCACCGCCGACGATGGCGACAGCCGACCCCCCCACCAGCCACTTCAGCTGCTGGCGGCGCTCACCCGAGGAGCGCCGGTAGCTGAGCGCCTGGCCGGCCAGGGTGGCCAGCCAGAACGCTCCCAGCAGCGGGAAGAACACGTCCTGGACCGCCCCCCACCAGGCCGTGGAGCCCGTCGGGCGGTCAAGGAGCAGCAGGTCTCCGGTGACCGCCACGTGAACGTTGTGCCCGATGATGGCCCCAGCCGAGATAAAGACGACCCCGGCCACCCACGCCCCGGCCACCGCCACATAAACCCACAGCACCCAGCGCCACCTCGGTGACGGCACCCGGCCGTCCGGGAACAGCAGGACAGCCAGCCCGAAGAAGGCGATCGCCGGCGCCCAGCCGGGCTGCAGGAGCACAGCTACCCAGCCGAGAGGCAACCGCCCGTGATGAAGCCGGTAGTCGGCCACTGCGTAAGCCCCGGCATCTCCGCTGAGGACCAGGAAGCCCGCGGCGCCGAGCATGAGCCAGCCCAGCGGGTTGCCCGGCCTGCGCCAGGCCACCACGAAGCCCACCACCCCGAAGACCGGAGCGAGAAAGGCGCTCCCACCAGAGGTGCTCAGACCCTGATGGGAGAGATCGCCCAGCGGGACCAGGGCGACCATCAGTGCGAGCACCAGTCCACCGAGCGCCACGGCTCCCGTGGGAGATGCCAGGTGGAAGCGCCCAGGGGCGACCTTCATCTTCATCCGCCACCTCCGGCGATCCACACCGAGAGGTGGGTGGGCTCCAGTGCGTGGTGCACCACGCCCGCCAGGTCATCGCGGACCGAGTCGAGGTCCACGGCGTCCTGCAGTCGGGCCGCGAACGCAGCGGCCGTCCGGTCCGCGTCATAGCGCGCCCGGTTGAACCGCCGGTCCACCACCCGCTGAATCCGCCGCCGCACGGGTGCGAACAAGGCCGCCGCCGCCAGCGTCGACGCCGCCACCGCGACCGGCGAGGAGAACCGCAGCACCTGGGTGGCCAGCAGCACCAGCCCGGCGTACAGCCCTACCAGCAACCCGGTCACCAGCGCGTACGCCAGGGTGCGGGAGATGATCCGGTCGATCTCGTACAGCCGGTACTTCAGGATCCCGACGCCGATCGACACCGGCAGCGCGGCGGTGCCGACGATCAGCACTTCCCAGAGGGAGCCGGAGGTGAACGAGGCGATGAGGAAGATCCCGCACACGGCGGCCCCGCTCATCAGCCACTTGAGCTGCTGGCGGCGCTCGCCGGAGGACCGGCGCCAGGTGACGACCTGACGGCCCAAGGCACCCAGCCAGCCGGCCAGAAGCACGCCGAAAAAGACGAAGCCGACAACGTTATACCAGGCCATGCTCGCGGGCGGGATCTCCACCTGCGCGAGCTGGCCGTCGGACAGCACATGAACGTGGTGCCCGACGAGGGCGGCGACGGTGACGCCGAGCGCGGACAGCGGTGCGGACGCGCCGAGCACCAGGTAGGTCCAGAAGGCCCACCTCCAGCGCCCGGTCGGCGGGCGGCCGTCCGGGAACAGCAGGATGATGAGGGGAACGGCCAGGAAGACGAGGAAGAACTCCTGCGCGAAGACCAGTGCCACCGGGCCCACCACCGGGAGGGCATGCTGACCGGGGCGGTACGACCGCTCGACGTACCCGTCGCTGACGAGGGTCAGCAGCAGGCAGGTGGGCATGGCCAGCAGCAGCCAGCCGATCAGGTTGGCCGGCTGGTGCCAGGCCACCACCAGGCCGGTGGCGCCAATCACCCAGAGGGTCAGTACCAGGACCGTCCCGGCCGTGAAGGAACGGGCCGATGAATTGGCCGATGAATTGGGAGCCAGGATCGCCTCGATCACCACGGTGCCGGTCAGCGCCGCGATAAGGATCACCAGTACGCCCGCCGTCAACCGCGGCGCCCGCCGGGCGACCAGGGCACCCCGCGGCGCGGCGCCCGCCGTCACAATCCACTCCGCGCCGCGGCCGACTGGCGCGGCGCACCGATTCCCAGGTCCGGCGGATGCCGCACGCCGAAGACGTCGCGCAGCGCGGTCAGCGCCGCGAGTTCGCCGCACCGTCCGTGCACACCGGGTCCGGGCGGGGTGGACGCCGAGCACAGGTACAGGCCGTGGACCGGGGTGCGGTACGGGTTCCAGCGGGCGGCCGGGCGCGCGAACGTCTGGCGCAGCGTCTGCAGGCCAGACGAGATGTCCCCGCCGACGTAGTTGGGGTTGTCCGCCTCCTCGTCCGCGGCGGTGCGGGTGGCCTGGGCCAGCACCAGATCGCGGAACCCGGGAGCGAACCGCTCGATCTGCGCTTCGATCCGGGTCGTCATGTCCACTGTCGATCCCGACGGCACGTGGCAGTACGCCCACAGTGTCTGCTGGCCGCCGGGTGCGCGGGTCGGGTCGGCCACGCCCGGCTGGACGACGAGCACGTATGGTGCGTCCGGGTGGCACCCAGCGGCTACCTGCTCCTCACTGCTGGCCACCTCCGCGAACGTGCCGCCGAGATGCAGCGTGCCGGCCCGGCGGCAGGCGTCGTTGGCCCACGGCACCGGCCCGGAAAGGGCGAAGTCGACCTTGCACACGCCCGCCCCATAGCGGAACCGTTGCAGAGCGTCACGGTACGCGCCGGGCAGCCGTTCCCCCGCGATCGAAAGCAGCCCACGCGGTGTGACGTCGAGCAACACCGCCCGAGCCGGCGGCAGCTCATCGAGACAGCGCACCCAGCGCCCCGTCTCGACCTGTCCCCCGCTGGCGACAATGGCTTCGATCATCGCGTCGGCAACCCGGCGGCTGCCGCCCTCCGCCACCGGCCAGCCGACCGCGTGCGCGAGCGCGCCGAACATCAGCCCGACCCCGGCGGTCGGAGGCACGGTGAGCGGCAGCATCGCGTGCGCGGATATCCCGGCGATCAGTCCGCGGGCCTCCGCCGTGTGGAACCGGCGCGCGATGGCGGAGGCACCGCGCACCCCGTTCCGCGCGTAGGCCGCGAGCACCCCGGGATGCCGGGGCGGCCTGCGCATCGACGACAGGAGCCCGTCACAGAGCGCCTCCGCGTGCGCGGTGAGCGGGCCGAACAGCCGGAGATAGGTGGCGGCGTCAGGGCCCAGGCGGTCCGCGGTCTGCGGCACCGAGCGTGTCACCACGGCGGCCCGGCCACCGTCGAGCGGATGCGCGAACACCACCTCCGGATGGGCGAACCGCACGCCGCGCGCGGCGAGGTCGAACCGGCGGAAGAACGGTGAGGCGAGCGCCAGCGGATGCGCGGAGGCGCACACGTCGTGCCAGAAGCCGGGGAGCGTCAGTTCCTCGGTCCGGCAGCCGCCGCCGGGCGTGGCCGCACCCTCGATGACGTGCACCCGCAGCCCGGCGGCGCTCAGCGTCACCGCGGCCGCCAGGCCGTTAGGCCCGCTGCCTACGATCACCGCGTCAGCGTCGCCGGACATGGCCCCCCCTTGGGCACGGTGCTTCAGCCGGCGCGTTGCGCGCGCCGGTGGCGGCCGGTGAACGGCGCCGCAATGGTCTGCAGCATGCTGCGCACCATGGAGTTGTGCCAGATGTTGCGGGCATTGCGCCACTGGCGCTTGGAGTCCAGGCAGACCGTCCGGGTCTGCACTTCCGCGCCCGGCACCCCGAGCTTCTCACCCAGCGCCGTCAGCGTCTGGGCCCAGAACTTGTCTTCCTTGCCATGCCCACCGAAGGTCATCGCGACCTCGTACAGCGGGTCGTTCGCCCGCATCAGCACCTGCGCCTGAACGGCCGTCGCGGTGGGGTCCCGTTCTGCTGAAAAAGTGATCCAGCCAGCGAACATGTGCCCTTGCGGCGTCATCAGCGTGAACGACTCATCGTCGGCGTAGAGGACGAAGACGCCGGTGGACAGCTTGACACCGCCACCTATGGCGAGGTCGAGCAGCGCCACGTCACCCGGGCTGATGCCGGTGAGCGCGCCGGCGAACCGGTTCCCTTCCGGCCACAGCTCGGGAAAGTGCGCCTTCCAGCTCGCAATCGCCTGCTCGGGCGAGATCGTGTCGCCGACCGTCATCCGGTAGGTCTTCTGCCACATCTTCCCGAAGCCCTGGACCGGCCCGGTCAGCCGGCGGCCCGCCACGTTGGTGCCGCGCACGCCGTCGCGCTGCTCGACGGTCAGGCGGTCCACCTTGGCCGCCCAGCGTCCCTCATCCCTGGGCCGGACCGCGTCCCCGGGTACCACGTCTGATTGCGCCTCGCGCACGCTGACCTCGATCTCCTCGGCCGAGGGGACACGCTCCGGCCCCCCTGGTGCGGGCCCCCCTGGTGCGGGCCCTGCTGCCTCTGCCATGACGGCCTCCTCAGGTCGCTGCACCGACCAGCGCCGATGCTTCGTTGTCGTGGATGGTGATCGCCTCATCGAGGCGGGTGAGCTCGAAGATCTCGCGGTAGTGGTCGGACAGGCCGTAGGCGGCGAGCTTCTGACGCTGCCGGTTGGCCCGGACCAGCAGCGTCACGAGCATGCCGATCCCGCCGCTGTTCATGTACTCCAGGCCGGTGAAGTTGAGCACCAGCCGACTGGCTCGCTGTCCGCCGGCTTCCTCGTACGCCGACATCAGGATCGGCTCGCACGCCGAGGTGACGTCGCCCTTGATGTCGACCACCGCCACGGTGTCACCGACGTGCCGGACATCCATCGTGACCACAGGTCCGTCCATCTGAGTCCCTCCCCTTGGGTCACCTGACCCACCCTTGTGTACTGACCCTTGCGTTTACTGGCGCTGTAGCTGGCTCATGGCCGCGTCGAGGTCTCCGAAGAGCTCGATGAAGTCCGAGAGCCGGGTGATATCGAAGATCTCCCGGTAGTGCTCGGACAAGCCGCTCGCGACCACCTTGCGGCGCTGCGACCTGGCCCGGGCGAGCACGCTGACGATCAGCGCGATCCCGGTCGAGTTGATGTAGTCGACGTGGGCGAAATCGAGCACCACGGTGCCCGGGTCGCCGTCGGCGACGGCACGTTCATAGGCCGCGGTGAGCACTCCGGCGGCACCGCCGTCAACCTCACCGGTCAGCTCGATGACCGCCGCACCCGGCAGCTCGCGGACGCTTGCTTCACAGGCCTTCTTCATGGCCACCTCCTTCAGCCGCGGGCGCGGGCGCGCTGCCCGTCCGCATGGTGAGCCGGACCGTATGGCGCGGGCCGTCGGTCGTCACGTCCATGCCGTCGACCATGTTCCTGATGAGGAACAGCCCCCAGCCGCGGGCCCGCTGTTCGCCCTCGAGTTTCGCCAGGAGGTCCGGCTCTTCCACCGGTCCGGCCGGGGCATGCTCCCCACCGAGGTCGCTGATGGTGACGACGATGTCGCCGCCGTCCTCGATCACCTCGACGTCCACGGGGATCTCCGCGCGGCCCCGGTTGCCGTGCTCGATGGCATTCATGGTGGCTTCGGCTACGGCGGTCTTGAGCCGCTCCAGCCGGGCGGCGGGCAGCCCGTGACCGGCCACCGCCTCCGCGACCCGCGCCAGCGCCATCCGTTCGTTGCCAGGCTCGCTGGCCACGGTGAACGCGTCGAGCCAGCGGCCGGCCGGATGGGCCACTGATGTCATCTGTCGCCTCCCGCGTATACGGCTGACATGCTCCGCTCCAGGCTGACCAGCGTGATGTCATCCTCCTGCTCGGCATCTGGGCCGGTGAACGCGGCCAGCTCGGTGAGGCACAGATCGATCAGTGCCTCACCCGACGGGCCCCGGCCGGCCAGCTCCGCCACCCGCGGGAAGCCGAACATCTCCCGGTCGGGCGCGTGTGCCTCGGCCAGCCCGTCGCTGTGCAGCAGCGCACAGTCACCCGGCTGGAACCGGAAGCTCTTCTCCTCGTACTCCATGCCCGGCATGAGGCCGAGCGGCATGCCCCGGGCGCGGAGTTCGGCCACGCCGCCAGCGGTCCGGACGTAGGGCACATCGTGCCCGGCATTGGCGAACTCGACCTGGCCGTTAACCGGGTCGAGGGCCAGGGCCAGGCAGGTGACGAACATGTGCGCCGGGATGTCCGCGCACAGCAGGTCGTTAACGTGCGTGAGGACCGCGCCGGGCGAGATCAGCCGCGGTGCGGCGCTGCGCAGCAGGGCATGCGTGCTGGCCATGACGAGGGCCGCCGGGATGCCCTTGTCGGTAACGTCGCCGACGACGAACATGACCCGGCCGTCCGGCAGCTCGATGAAATCGTAGAAGTCGCCGCCGACGGTTCTAGCCGGCCGGTAGAAGGCGGCCACGTGCCAGCTCGGCAGGTCGGGCACGGACTTGGGCAGGAACTGCTGCTGGATGATCTGCGCGATCTTGAGCTCCTGCTCGATGCGCTCCCGGTTGCGGGCCTCGGCTTGCTGCTGGCGGACCAGCTGCCCGACCCGTAGCGCTGGGCTCGCATACCCGGCCAGGGCGTTGAGCAACCGCCGGTCTTCTGACGAGTAGTCGCGCTCCGATAGCCGGGGCCCCAGGTTCACCAGGCCGATCAGGTTGCCTGAGGAGATCAGCGGGACGACTAGCGACACCCCGGCGGCCTTCAGCGTGTCCAGCGCCGGCGAGGCCAGCTCCAGCGCGGTGATGTCCACCGCGCTGGCCTCGCTGAGCAGGTAGCCGACCAGCGGGTCGTTGGAGGCCAGATCGAGTTCCGGGCCCTGATCCACCGGGCCTGGCACCGTGATGGTGGGCACGGCCGGGCTGGTTGCCTTGCGCCGCCGCCAGCCCCGGTGCCCCCCGTTCGCCGTCCGCACGATGTCAGCTGCCGCGGTCATGCCAGCTGCCCCGGTCAAGTCAGCTGTCCCGGCGTCAGCGTCGACAGCATCAGTCCCGACGGCGGCCCCGTAGCCGTCGGCGGTGGCCCTGCCTAGCCGTTGAGCCATGTCACACTCCGAATCGCTGCTTCATCAGGCGCAATGCCACTTTATGGAGCTGACGATACGAGATCGTTACGGCGATTCCACCATGCCGGACAAATTTCACGATGCTGCGTTACGGTGAGGCTCAACGGCCGGTCTATCTGGACCGATGCAGGCAGGGGGCACGCGGTGGCGGAAATCAGCTTGGCGCTGCTCGGGCCCCCGGTGGTCACCCGGCATGGCAACCCGGTCAGCTTCGATACCAGGAAGGCGACCGCCGTGCTGGCGCTGCTCGCGGCCGATGGCCATGAGTTCAGCCGGGAACGGCTCGCCGCGCTGCTCTGGCCTGAGGTGGACGCCACGCGGGCGCGGGCTTCACTGCGCCGCACACTCTCGGTCACGGCGGCGGCGGTCGGCGACGGGTTCAAGGTCACCCGGACCGCGGTGGCGCTGGAGCCGAGCCGGGTGCGGGTGGACATCACCGAGTTCCAGACGCTGGCCGCCAAGCCGGGTGCCGAGCCGCTCGATCGCGCCATCCGGCTCTACCGGGATGACTTCCTGGCCGGTTTCGCGCTGCGGGGCTGCCCGGAATTCGACGACTGGCAGGCGACCACCGCGGACCGGCTCCGCCAGGAACTCGCCGGGGCGCTCGAGCGGCTGGTCATGGCGTGCGTGGCGGACGGAGACCTGGCCCGCGCGGTTGACCACGCCCGGCGATGGCTCAGCCTCGACAAGCTGCACGAGCCGGCCCATCAGGCTCTCATCAGGCTGCAGGCATGGACGGGGCAGCGGTCCGCCGCCCTCCGCCAGTACCGGACACTGGTCCAGATCCTGGACAGCGAACTGGCCGTGCGACCGCTGCCCGAGACCACGCGGCTCTACGACGACGTCCGGGCCGACCGGCTCGCGCCACCCCCCGCGCCACAAACACCGGTGCGACCAGGCTCCACGCCGCCCGCCGCCGCGCACCCAGCCGCCGCGCACCCAGCCGCCGCGCACCCAGCCGCCGCGCACCCAGCCGCCGGGCACCCAGCCGCCGTCGGGTCGGCCGCCGTGGGGTCGGCCACCGTGGGGAGGGGCACCGTGGAGCCTGCCACCGCGAGAGCGCCGGCCGCGCGGCGCGGCCAGATGGCCGCTCGTCGGCCGAGACACCGAACTGCGCGCCCTCCATACCGCGTGGCGCGAGGCCGCTCACGCGGGGCGGGTCGTGGCCGTGGTCGGCGAGACTGGTTGCGGGAAGAGCCGCCTGGTCGAGGAGTTCCGGTCAGACGTCCACGCCGCGGGCGGAGTGGTGCTGGCCGACCGGTGCCACGACGGCGAGAGCGCGCTGCCGTTCGCGATCGCCGCCGACCTGCTCCGCTCGGCCCTGGCGGTCTGTCCCGAGCTGCCCGCGCGGCTGCCGGCGCATGTGGCGGCGATGGCTGGCCGACTAGCCCCCGAACTGGCCGTCGCTCACCGGGACACGCCCGCGCCGCCGCTCGACAGCCCGGTGGCGCTGACCCGGTTGTACGGGGCGATCGGGGAGGCCCTGCGCGAGGCCACCACGCTCCCGGCCAGCACTCAGGGCCCGGCCGATCCCGGCAGGCCGCCCGGGGTGGTGGTGGTCGAGGACGTGCACTGGGCCGATGGCCCATCGCTGGACCTGCTGGCCTACCTCACCCGCCGGATGGCGGCCTGGCCACTGCTCCTGGTGCTGAGCTGGGCCTCCGAGCATGCGCGGCGGCTCCGTGGACTCCGGTCAGCCCTGAGCGAGGCGTCCGCCGCCGGGAGCGGAAGCGGCGGGAGCGGAAGCGGCGGGAGCGGAAGCGGCGGGGTGATCAAACCAGCCGCGCTGGGCGTGGCGCAGATTGACACCCTGCTCAAGCACTCCGGCGTGGCGGACGCGGATGTGACCCGGCTGCTGGCGCAGACGCGAGGGCTGCCGATGCTGGTCCGCGAGTACGTGGAGGGACTGCGCGCGGTGAGCGGCCGGGGCGGCGACAGCGACGGCTGGTGGCCGCCCGCGTCCGTGCGGGAGCTGTTGCGCGGGCGGCTGGAGGCGGCCAGCGAGCCGACATCGCAGATGCTGTCCACGGCGGCCGTGCTGGGCAACGGCTGCGACGCCGACCTGCTGAGGGTGGTAAGCGGCCGGGGCGACGCGGAGACCGTGGAAGCGCTCGACGAGGCGGTGCGGCGGTTCCTCATCACCGAGGTGCCCCCGGCCGGGGATCGCGGGGCGCCGTCCTACGACTTCCCGTACGAGGCCCTGCGCGACGTCGTGTACCAGTCCTCGACCCTGGCCCGCCGCCGGCTCCTGCACGGCCGCGCCGCCGACGCGCTCGCCCGCCGGTACGAGCGGGATCCGGTGACCACCCGAGCGGCCACCATCGCCGAGCATCTGCAGCGCGGCGGGCGCGACACCGAGGCCGCGCGCTGGTGGTGGCGGGCCGCCGACCGGGCCCGGGAGCTGTACGCGCACGCCGAGGCCCTCCTCTACCTGCGTAAGGCCATAGCCCTCGGCTGCCCGGCGGTGCCCGGTTCCATCGCGCTCGGTGAGGTGCTGACTGTGCTCGGCCGCTACCGCGAGGCCCTCGCCGAGTTCGAGACCGCCGCCGCGGGCAGCGGCGACGACGAGGCCACCCTGGCCACCATCGAGCACAAGCTGGCCGAGGTGCACCACCGGCTCGGTGACTGGGCCCTCGCCGATGCCCACCTCGGTGTGGCCCTGGATCTGCTGCCCGCCGAGGACCTCGGCCGGAGGGCCAGCGTGCAGGCGGACCGGGCCGTCGTGGCCTACCGCCGCGGCGCCAGCGATGCCGCTGGCCAGCTCGGCCGCGACGCGCTGGAGGCCGCCCGGCGCGCCGGGGATGCGGCGGCCACGGTTCAGTCGCTCAATGTGCTCGGCATGCTGGCCGCCCGGTCCGGCGACGACCGCGCCGCCGAGGACCGGCTCAGGGAAAGCCTGGACCAGGCCCGGCGGCTGCCCGACCGCGGTGCCGCGGTCGCGGCGCTCAACAACCTGGCCCGGCTGCTGGCCGACGCGGAACGCACCGCAGAGGCGCTCGGCTTCGCCACCGAGGCGCTCGCGCTCGGCAGCGAGCTCGGCGACCAGCACCGGGTGGCGGCGCTGCACACCAACCTCGCCGACCTGCTGCATGCCAGCGGGCAAGGCGACGAGGCGCTTCGGCACCTGAAGGAGGCCGCCCGCGGTTTCGCCGCCGTAGACACCGGTGGGCCGCCCCGGCCGGAGATCTGGACCCTGGTGGAGTGGTGAGCGCCGAGTGACTCCTGCCTAGCGCCCTGGGGCAGCGACTCGGTGGACGAGCTCGCTGAGCTGCGCGGCCGTGAATGGCTTGGTCACGTAGGCGATCGCGCCGAGGCCGGTGAGCCGTTGGATGGCCGCAGGCTCAGCGTCGCCGCTCACGATGGCGGCGGGTATCGAGTGGGTGCGGGGGTCGTCGCGGAGCCGCCGCAGCAGCGTTTCGCCGCTCATGCCGGCGAGGTTCAGGTCGAGCACGACGATATCCGGCTGCCGCTGAACGGCCAGATCAAGAGCGGTCTGGCCGTCCGGCGCGGTCTGCACCGTCACGGTCGGATCCTTGGCGAAGATCCGTTCGACGAGGACCGTCAGCAGCGGGTTGTCGTCCACGTAGAGCACGCGCCGGGTGGGCTGACCCCTTGCTATCGCAGGTGCCTCAGCTGTTGATCTGCCGCCTGGCTCTTCCGGGGGACTCTCCGTGGCGCGAGCCGCCGGCGGCGGGGAGCGGCCCGTGCCCAGGGCGGCGATCACGGTCCGGCGGAGATGATCCCGGCGGATCGGCGTACGGATCGATGGGCGGAGTTCCCCAGCACGGGCGAGGGCGGCGCGGGAGGTCATGGGGGCGACGCAGACGATGGGCAGGGCCAGGTTCGCGGAGGCGGCGGTGAGGCGCGCGATGTCGCCGGGCAGAGTGGCCGACTGGCGGCCGTCGATAATGGCCAGCGCGGCCTCCGGCCAGTCGCCGGGCCGGCTGACCGCGGCATCGATGGACGAGGCCGTGACGAGCTCGGCGCCCCAGTCAGTCAAGTGCCGGCCGATGGCGTTGGCCTGGAGCTCCTGCTCGTGGACCACCAGGACCTGAGTGCCCGCCAGGCGCGGATCATCGTTCCCGGACGCCGGGGCAAGCTCGGCGACCCGGGCCCGGATCGTGCAGGTAAAGGTGGAGCCTTCGCCGACAGCGGACTCGACCGTGATGGCACCGCCCATCCGTTCGGTCAGCTGCCGACAAATGGCCAGGCCCAGCCCGGTCCCGCCATGGGAACGCGCGGTCGAGGCGTCAGCCTGGGTGTACGGCGCGAAGAGCTGTTCAACACCGTCCGCCGGAATGCCGCTGCCGGTGTCGCGCACATGGAAGGCGAGCTGGCAGGAACGGCCGTCGGCAGGCTGCCGCGTGACCTCTACGATCACACTGCCTTCGGCGGTGAACTTGACCGCGTTGGCCAGCAGGTTGACCAGGATC
Organism: uncultured Actinomycetes bacterium; assembly: GCA_963822825.1. Taxonomy (GTDB): domain Bacteria; phylum Actinomycetota; class Actinomycetes; order Streptosporangiales; family Streptosporangiaceae; genus JAWWPY01. The sequence goes on from CAWGIW010000005.1 coordinate 221,387, forward strand.
TGGCGGAGCCGCAGTGAGTCGCCGAGGATGGCGGCCGGGATCCCGGCCCCGAACAGTGCGGCCAGGGTCAGGTCCTTCTCGCTGGCCTTCGTGGCCAGCATGTCGATTGCATCCTCGACGCAAGCGAACAGGTCAAAGGGAATCTCCTCGAGTTCGAGGAGCCCGGCTTCGATTTTGGACAGGTCCAGGATGCCGTTGATGACACCCAGCAGGTGCTGGCCCGCGGTTTCGGCCGCCTCCGCGAACTCGACCTGCTCCGCAGTCAGGTCGGTTGCCCGGAGCAGGCTGGTGAAGCCGAGGATGGCGCTCATAGGCGAGCGTATTTCGTGGCTCATATTGGCCAGGAAGTCCGCTTTATCGCGGGTGGCCTGCTCGGCGGCAGCCCGGGCCCGCTCCAGCTCGTCGTGCTGCTCCGACAGCTCAGCGTGCAGCGCCAGCAGACCCTGATTGCTCTCATCGAGTTCGTGGCGCAGTGCCTGCACCTCGCGGCCGAGATCCGCGGCACCCGTCATGGCTTCGCTTCGTACCTGACCACCACGACCGTGGCGTCGTCCCGGTTGTGGCTGTGGTCGCGGTGGAGTGCCGCGGCGGCGATCGCCGGATCGTGGCGCAGCAGCCCAGCGTGGCCGGCCAGGTCGATATGGCTCGCTAGCCCGTCGGTCCACAGTACGAGGGTGGAGCCGGGAAGCCACGGATAGCACGTGATCTTGGCCGGCGGCGGCACGGCGGCGGTGCCGACCGCTCCTCGGCAGGGCATGACCGTGCGCTGCTGGCCTGCGCGGAGGATGCCTCCGCCGATGTTGCCGACCGACAGGCAGCGCATCTCGCCCCGGCCGGGCTCCAGCCGGCAGACGGCCAGCACCGCGCCGCGTGTCCCGCGCATGGCCGCGTTAGCGCGGGAGAGGTAGCCGTCCAGATCGGCCGGATCCTCGGCCAGGGTGTGCACCGCTGCGTCGGCCGCCGCGGAGGCGTAAGCCCCGTGCCCGATCCCGTCGACCACGGTGACGGTTGTTCCGCCGCCGTCCTCGGCGATGGCCCAGCCATCACCGCAGGCTTCGTCGATACCCACGGAGACGCCTGCCCAGGAACGCGGCGGCAGCGCCGGGGCGCCGCTGGGATAGCCGGACGCGACAACCGCTAGGACAGTCGTACCCCGGCCGGGGCCGGTGTCGATGTCGAAGTACGACGAGACGCGGGCGACCGCCGACAAGCCGCACCCCAGACCGTACGGGCGGGCTGACCCACCGCTGAACGCGACCGCCACGTCGTCGATGCCTGGGCCGTGATCGACCGCGAGTATCTCTATGGCGGCCGGTGGCAGCGGACGGACCAGGATCCACCCGCCCGGGAGCGCGTGATGCAGCAGGTTAGTAGCCAATTCAGTCGCGGCCCGCCCGGCCCGGTCCGCGAGTCCCGGATCTGTTCGCAGCCGGTGGGCGTAGCCAGTGACGGCGCGCCGGACCGCTCCCACGTCAGCACTCTGGGCCACGGTGAACCGTTGGTGACTGGACTGGCGGAACAAGTCCGCTTTCAGCGATTCCACTGACATATCGCCACCCGGGTGCCGCGCCCCGGCGCCGACTCGATGGCGAACTCGTGGACGAGCCGGCGGCTGCCGGGCAGCCCGAGCCCGAGGCTGCCCGCCGTGCTGAACCCGGAGCGCATCGCCAAATCGAGGTCAGCGATGCCCGGGCCGCGGTCGGTGAAGACGGCCCGCACACCCTTGTGCTGGCCGCTGGTCGCCTCCTCGATGGAGGCGGCGCCCTGGCCGCCGGTGGCGTAGCGGAGGATGTTGCGGGCCAGTTCGCTGCCCGCGGTGACCACCTTGGTCGTGGCCGTCAGGCCAAGCCCGGCCTGACGGGCGTAGGCCCGCATGGTGGACCGCACCCGCAGCAGGTCGGACTCGCCGCCGATGGTCACGGTGGTGGCGGCCAGGAGGTCAGCCGTGGGGTTCTCAATGGTGGCTGTCATGGGGGACCCGGACGCGGCCATCAGCGCGCATGCGGCGCAGCCGGGCCATGCCCTGTTCGGCGTTGAGTGCGGTGGTCACGTCCGACATGGTCACGCCCATCTGGACCAGGGTGATCGCTACCGCCGGGCTGATGCCGACGATGACCGCGTCGGTTCCGAGCAGCCGGACCATCCGCACCAGGCGGGCGAGGACCCGGGCCACGAACGAGTCGAACCACATCCAGGCCGCTGACATCGATCAGGGCCCCGCGCGCCTGCGTACGGGCCATCTCTCTGGTGACGTCCCGCTCGATCGACTCGACGGTCAGGTCATCGAGGTCGCCCCGGAGGGTGATGAGGAGATTTTGCCCCATCCGCATGATGGGGACCTGCTCAGCCACCGGAACCCGCCGGCTCCGCGGCCTGGGTCCGCTCCCTGACCAGCCCCAGCGCGAGCTGCAGCGCGTCCTTCAGGCTCGTCCGGCTGCGCAGGCCGCCCAGCTCGATACCCAGATGCACCATGGCCTGGGCGGTTTCAGGCCGTACCCCACTGAGGATGCTGACCGTGCCCATTAGCCGGGCCGCCTCGACGGTCTCAAGCAAATGCTGCGCGACGCCGCTGTCAATGCCCGGCACACCGCTGATGTCGAGAATCACCACCTCGGCCTGGTCGGCCGCGATCCGCTCCAGCAGGCTCTCGGTGAGCCGGGCCGCGCGCCCGCTGTCCAGAGTGCCGATCAGCGGCAGGACCAGGACCTTGTCCCAGACCTGGATCACCGGGGTAGACAGCTCCAAGATCTCGTCGCGCTGCTGCTGGACAAGCTGATCCTGCTCGCGGCGCTCGGTAAGGTCCCTGGCCACCTTGACGAAGCCGGTCAGCTCGCCTTCATCGTCCCGGATCGGGCTGAGCATGATGTTGGCCCAGAACCGGGTGCCGTCCTTGCGGACGCGCCAGCCCTCTGCCTCCACGCTGCCGTCGCGTACGGCGGCGTCCATCTCCCGCTCCAGCACGTCCGAGCAGGCGTCTTCTTCCGTGTAGAACATCGATAGGTGATTCCCGAGGACCTCGTCCGCCGTGTACCCGGTGAGCGTCTGTGCGCCTGGGTTCCACGAGCGCACCAGGCCGTCCCGGTCGAACCGGATCACCTCGTAGTCGGCGATGCTGCTGACCATCTGCTCCAGGCTGCGCAGGGTCAGTTCCAGCTCGCGCGGCTGAGTCAGGTCGTGAGCCACCATCCCGTACCCGCACGGCTCCCCGGTTCGATCATGAATCGGCGTGAACGCGCTCAGGGCCCAGAACAGGCTGCCGTCCCGGCGCGTCCGCCACCCTTCGGCCTCGTGCCGGCCAGCCCTGTCCGCGGCCCGCAAATCCGCCTCCGGCACCCCCGTGGCGACATCCTCCGGTGTGTAGAACACCGCTATCGGGCGGCCGATGACTTCCTCGGCCGGGTACCCGGTGAGTTGCTGCGCGCCGGTATGCCAGTTCCGGACCGCACCCTCGCGGTCCAGCGTTATGGCGGCGTGGTCGATGATGCCGTTCATCATCTGCATGTAGTAGAAACCGAGGTCCTCGGTTGTCGCCAACGGTCCGTCCGCCACCGCGGCCCCCCTGTTTATTAGCAAAATTCTGCTCTAACTACACGATCAGTTACAATAACTATACTCTGCGTATCCGCCTTCGGCGACGGCCAGGGTCCGGTCCCTCACGCCGGCACCGAGATCTGAGGAACGTCTGAGCGGATCGCCGGCCAGAGCAGGCCGCCGGCGATCCGCTCACTATGCGTTACCGCCGTGCGTCAGTGGATCCGGCTGGCTACCTCCCCGGTCGTGGGGTTGAGCAGGATCCGGTTGTCGTTCGGGCGGCCGTGGAAGTCCAGCACGCCGCCGGGCACGTAAAGACCGCCCGCGATCGCGTCGAAGGAGCCGCCGCCGGTCCGCTCACCACGCAGCCAGTTGTCCTCGATGAACTTGGTGATCGAGGACTGGTCGGTGACGTTGTGGCTGACGTAGTTGCTCCGCGTGTAAGGGGAGATGACCACGAGCGGGAGGCGCGGGCCGTAGCCGCACCGGTCCGGGAAGCTGCCCAGCCGCACCGGCGCGCCGGTGCAGATCGCCGCGTCAGCGGCGGTGTTCGAGCCGTTCACGATCGGCGACACCTGGTGGTCATACCAGCCATCGGAGTCGTCGTAGGTGACGATGATCGCCGTGGATTTCCAGTACTTGGACTGCTCGATCTGGTTGACCGTGTTGACGATGAAGTTCTGCTCGTCGAGCGGGTCGGAGTAGCCTGGATGGGCGTCCTGATACTCGGCCGCCTTGAGGAAGCTCACCGCCGGCATGTTGCCGTCCTTGACCGTCTGGTAGAAGTCAGACAGGTCGTACTGGTGGTTGGCCTGGTCCGTGTGGCCGATGGCCGCCTCGGAGGTCGGCGGCAGGTGCTTGGGGTTGGCCGTGGACTTGTAGTACTGGAACGGCTCGTGGTGCGGCGAGTAGTCGGTTATCGTCGCGCCGCCGATGTTCGTATGGGTCGATCCGCACACCGCGTAACCGGCGCTGTTGGTCCCGGTGGGAGCGAAGCCGCCCTGGAACCAGCCCCACGTGACATGCCGGGCATTGAGCAGGTCGCCCACGTTCTGCCCGGTCAGTATCCCGACCGGGTTGGCCGAGGTGTGGCTGGCGTCGGAGCAGTTGTCGTAGGCCGGGTCGAGGTCGCCGTAGATGGTGCCGAGACCCTGGCTGTTGAGCGAGCTCACCGTGCCCGGATCGGCGACGGGGGCGCCCGTCGTGGGGCTGACCGCGTAGCCGCCGCCGTCGTTGCCCGAGACGAGGTTGACCGCACCGGGCGTGGATGGCCCGAAGTTGGTGTTGTAGTTGTTGTCGCTCATCGCGTAGTTCTGCGCGTAGTTCCACAGCCCGGTCACCGTGTTGCCGTCGTAATAGTCCATGACCAGGCCGGGGGCACCGTACTCGACCGGCTGACCGGTGCAGGTGGCCGTCTGGGTGAACTGGACGAACTTGTCCATCTTGCCGCCGTCGAAGGCCTGCTGCTCGGCCCGTAGGCATGGTTCTGGTCGCAGGTGAGCGCCTGCGAGTGGGTCAGCCGCTGCGGGTTGAAGCTGTTCGGGTTGGCCGTGAGCAGCTGGGGCGTCAGGCCGTTCACCTTCGGGGTTCGCGCCTTGGCGGAGAACGGCGTGCCGTCGGTGTTGGCCGCGTTCGGGTAGGTGCCGAAGTAGTGGTCGAATGAGACGTTCTCGTCGAACAGCACGACCACGTGCTTAATCGGCGTGGCAGTCGGCGCCACCACGCGATAGTGGCTGGCCGAGACGGCCACCGAGGCGGCGGTCTCCCCGCCGGCCGGTGTGCTCGCCAGCGAAGCCCCGCCGACCGAGACCGCAGCGCCGACGGCGGCCACGGCGCTGACTACGACGTAGCGGCGGAACCGCCAGCGGCGGCGGTCCTTGGCCGGGCCGCCCATTGAGGCATCGCCCATATCGCCCTCCTGAGGGTTTGGACTGAATGCGCCGACGGGCACGCTGCCCATCGCGCGAGAATGCGGCGTCCGGCACCGCGGGACCAAACGTGGCCTAACGGAAAGACCGGACGACGACCGGAGCCTGACCGGGAGGCAAACACCGGGGCAAGAAGCGGTCGGCCGACGGGCCCGGACAGCCGCACGCCAGCAGGCATTCCGACCCCCTCGGCAACGAACCGACCGTTAGAACAGGAACCACTCGAACGTGAGCAGTGGGCAGGTAACTGCCTTAACCAAGAGCATTGGCAGGATATGCACGCGAGGGCCGGCGGTCTGAGCGCGGGGGGCCGCTACACCAAACGTTCACCAAGCGTTTCCGCGTCATTCCCGGGCATCTGCGCCTCCGGCAGCGCGGGCGTGGGCCCGGCCCACCATTCCCTGACCGCCATGGCCACCAGGTACGGCACCAGGTCAATCGAGCGGCGCAGCAGCCAGGCGCTCCCCTTGGTCGCCATCCAGGCGAACTCAGCGGCGCGGGTCGGCAGCGGCTCCGATGGCTCAGCGTCCGGCCGCGCGCCGAGTGGATGGCCAGCGGCGGTGAGCTTGTCATAGAACCGGCACGCGATCAGCCGGTGGCCACGCTCGCTCGGGTGCAGCCGGTCCACGCTCCATGAGCGGCGGTCGTAAGTCTGCGCCTCCGCGGCCGCGTCAAAGTGCACGGTGCCGAAGCGTGCGGCTACCCCGTCCATGATCGCGTTGATCAGGGCCATCCGCCGGGCCAGCGGACGGGCCAGCGATCCGGGCAGGCCGAGCATCCGGCCGGGCTCGGGCATGCGCATGGTGAGCACCACCGCGCCCGCCGCCCGCAAGGAGCCCACGCTGTGCGCGGCGGCCTGCTCGATGCGCGCTGGGTCGAAGCGCGCGCGGAGCGTATCGTTGATGCCCACCACCACGCTGGCGATGTCGGGATGCAGCTCAAGCGCGCGGGGCAGTTGATCCTGCTCGATGTCGGCGTACCGCGCCCCCGGTGTCGCGAGATTGTGCAGCTCCGGCTCGCACAAGCTCTCGCAGAGCAGCGCGGCCCAGCCCCGCCAGGCCCCGCCGGGAAGCGGGTCACCCAGCCCAAGCGTGATCGAATCGCCGAGCGCAGCGAATGTCGTCACTCTGCCACTCCCACCCCTCGTCCGTGTCTGGTCACCAGGTCCGCCGGGCCGAGCCCGTGCTTCGTGAGCCCGTGCGCCGCGAGGAAGCTGCCGACCGCCGCCGGCCAGCCGAACTCCTCGGCCCGCTCGCGGGCCGCCCGCCGCGGCCGGCTTCCGGCCGCGCGAGCACGGCGAGCGCGCCCGCCGCAAAGTCGGCCCCGGCCACGCTGACGCCCGCCGGGCCGACCACTTCGGGCAGCGCGCTGTGCGCGCTCACCACGACCGGCGTCCCGCAAGCCAGCGCCTCGAGCGCGGACAGGCCGAACGTCTCCACCGGGCCGGGCGCCAGCACCACGTCGGCCGTGGCGAGCAGCGTGGCCACGGCCGCGCGATCGGCCAGGAAGCCGGTGAAGTGCACGGGAAGCGACGCCCTGGCCGCCTGGCGGTTCAGCCGGGCCCGCAGCGGGCCGTCCCCGGCCACCACCAGCACGGCGGGCACACCCTCCGCGCGCAGGACCGCGACCGCGTCCAGTGAGTGGCGCGGCCTCTTTTCCAGGGACAGCCGCCCGCAGTGCACGATGAGCGTGTCCTGAGGTCCGGCGTAGCGGGCCCGCAGGGCCGGACTGCGCTGCCGGGGGTGGAACGTGGCCAGGTCAACACCGAGCGGGATGCGTAGCAGGTTGGCGATGCCCAGCCGCTCGAACTCGGCCGCGGCCCAGCGCGTGGTGCAGACGACCTGACTGTACTGGCGCGCCGTGCGGGCGTTGAGCGCGTCCGCGAGCGTCGCGGCCGACCTGGCCAGGAGGCCGCAGGCCCAGCCGAGCCGGGCCGCGCCCAGGCCCAGCAGGCCGGTCATGCTCTCATGCGACACCATCACGGCCGGCACGCCGTGCCTGCGCGCCCAGGGCCCGGTCCACCGCAACGTCGTACGGTCGGAAACCTCGAGCCGGTCCGGCTGCAGTGACTCCAGCAGCGCCGTCACGTGCCCCTTGCGCAGCATGAGCCGGTAGCCACCGGAGAGCGGGATCTTGGGCGCGCGGACGGTGATCACCCGGCCCGCCTCGGTGCGCTCGTCGCTGTCCCGCTCGCCCGGCACGATCAGAACCGGCTGATGCCCGGCCGCCAGGTACCCGGCACCCAGCTCACGCAAGGCCGTGCGCACCCCGCCCGAACGCGGTGTGACGCAATTAGCCAGCCGGACGATCCTCATGCCCTGACTCCCGTCCGTGGCACGGTACGCGTCGCCCCGCTGAGGACGGCCGCATAGTGGTCGATCAGCGCGTCACCGAGGGCGGTCCAGCTGCGGGCGAGCACCCGGGCCCGGGCGGCCCGGCCCTGCGCGGCCCGCAGGCCGGGATCGGCGGCTAGCCGGGCCACGGCGGCGGCGAGCGCCTCGGCCTTCCCCGGGGTGACCAGGTAGCCAGTGACCCCGTCCTGCACGATGTCCAGCGGCCCCCCGACGGCCGGCGCCACCACCGGCAGCCCGCTGGCCGCCGCTTCCTGGAGGGTCTGGCCAAACGTCTCGTAACATCCGCTGTGCACGAAGATGTCGAGGCTCGCGAAGGTCCGGGCCAGCTCGCTGCCCTCCTGCTGGCCCAGGAAGACCGCTGACGGCATGACGCGGCGCAGCGCGGCCTCGGCCGGGCCGCTGCCGACGATGATCAGGCGCGTCCCGGGCCGCGTGGCCACCTGGGCCAGCAGGTCGACGCGCTTCTCGGCGGCCAGCCTCCCGATGTACCCGACGAGAACCTCGCCGCCGGGCGCCAGCGACCGCCGCAGGCTCTCGCTGCGATGGGCCGGGTCGAAGCGCTGGGTGTCCACCCCGCGACCCCACAGCCAGACCCGCTCGATGCCCTGGGAATGCAGGCATGCGGCGCTGGCCGTGGAGGGAGCCAGCGTGCGGTCGGCCGCGTCGTGGATGCCGCGCAGCCACCGCCAGGCGGCTGCCTCGCCCAGCCGGCCGGTGTGGTAGGCGCGGGCGTAGCCCGGTATGTCGGTCTGGTACACCGCGACGGCGGGCACGCCCAGGTGCTGGGCCACCGCACTGCCCCGGGCACCCAGGCAGAACGGGCTGGCCAGATGGACCAGTTCAGTGCCGTGCCCGAGCAGCGCGGTGCGGATCTTCCGGCTCGGCACGCCCAGCCGGAAGCGCCGGTACCCGGGCATGGGCAGCGAGGGGACCCGCACCACGGGGTAGCCGGGCGGGCCACCGTGGTCGGAAGCACCGTCGTCGGCCACACCGCGGGCCGGGCGCGGCGCGATGACGAGTGGATGATGACCACGCAGGACAAGGTGCTCGGCCACGCGAAGGACGCTATGTGCCACGCCGTTCACGTCGGGCCGGAATGACTCGGTGATGATAGCGATGCGCACAGTTCACAGGGTGAATGGCGTGATGTCTGGACTGGTCTCATCGCCATGACCAGCACGAGAACTGTGGATGACATCTCTGCCTCCACGGCCGGCCTGGCACACTACCGACCATGCAGACACTGGTCCTCGATCATCCGCTGATCGCGCACAAACTCACCACGCTGCGCGACGAGCGCACCGAGGCGCCCACGTTCCGGCGGCTCACCGACGAGCTGGTCACCCTGCTCGCCTACGAGGCGACCCGCGAGGTCAGCGTGCAGCCCGTGACGGTGCGCACCCCGGTGGCCGAGGCCCAGGGGGTCAAGCTGGCCCGGCCGGTGCCGCTCGTGGTCCCCGTGCTGCGCGCGGGCATCGGGATGCTCGATGGTATGGCGCGGCTCGCTGCCCACGGCCGACGTCGGCTTCGTGGGCCTGGCCCGCGACGAGGAGTCACTGATCGCCACTACCTACGCCAACCGGCTGCCCGCCGACCTCACGGACCGCATCGTGTTCGTGCTCGACCCGATGCTGGCCACGGGCGGCACCCTGGAGACCGTCATCGACATGCTCGCGGTGCGCGGCGCCGCCGCGGTCACCGCGGTCTGCCTGCTCGCCGCGCCCGAGGGAGTGTCCAGGCTGGAGACGGCGTTCCCGGGCGACGAGCCGCTGCCGGTCCGGGTGGTCACCGCGGCCATGGACGACAGCCTCAACGAGCGCGGCTACATCGTCCCGGGCCTGGGCGACGCCGGCGACCGCCTGTTCGGCGAGATCTGACTCCGGGCTAGATTCCCACCGGGTGCCAGACCGTCTTGATTTCCAGGAAGGCCAGCAGGCGGGCTGTCCCCGGCGAAGCGGCCCAGTCCTCGGCGGTCCAGTTCTCTCCGGCGGCGAACACGCGCTTGACGTTCCCGGCGGCCAGCCGCTCCAGGTCCGCGCGGTCCGCACCGGGCACCCCGGTGAGGTCGATCGCGTTGACGTCCATGTGCGCGGCGAGCACCGGGGCCAGTTCCGCGGTCCGGCCCGTCAGCACGTTGACCACCCCGGCGGGCACATCCGACGTGGCGAGCACCTCGGACAGGGTGATCGCGGCCAGCGGCGCCCGCTCGGCGGCCACCAGCACCGCCGTGTTGCCGGTCGCGATGACCGGGGCCAGCACGCTGACCAGGCCGAGCAGGCCGGCCTCGGCCGGGGCGATCACCGCGACCACCCCGGTCGGCTCGGGCACGCTGAAGTTGAAGTACGGTCCCGCCACCGGGTTGGCCGCGCCCGCGACCTGCGCCACCTTGTCCGGCCAGCCCGCGTACCAGACCCACCGGTCGATCGACTCGCCGACCGACTGCCGCGCCTGCACCTCAGAAACCCCTTCATACTCAACGATCCCCGGCACGAACTGCTCAGCCCGGCCCTCGAGTAGTTCCGCGACCCGGTAGAGCACCTGTCCCCGGTTGTACGCCGTCGCACCGGCCCAGCCGGCCGCCGCCTTCCTGGCCGCCACGACCGCGTCCCTGGCGTCCTTGCGCGACGCCTGCGCGGCGTAGGCCAGCAGCCCGCCGTCCGGGCGGCCGGTGACCGGGTAGGACCGCCCGGACTCCGAGCGCGGGAACGCGCCCCCGATGAACAGCTTGTAGGTCTTGCGGACGTCGAGCCGGAAAACGCTTCTTCTGGGCGTTCGGGCATTCTCAGCCATCGATATACGCGGCCAGGCCGTGCCGGCCGCCCTCCCGCCCGAATCCCGACTCCCGGTAGCCGCCGAACGGGCTGGCCGGGTCAAAACGGTTAAAGGTGTTGGCCCAGACGACGCCCGCGCGCAGCCGCTGCGCCATCCACAGGATCCGGCTGCCCTTGTCGGTCCATACTCCCGCGGACAGCCCGTAGGGGGTGTTGTTGGCCTTGGCCACGGCCTCTTCGGGAGTGCGGAACGTGAGCACGGACAGGACCGGGCCGAAAATCTCCTCGCGGGCGATCCGGTGCGACTGGCTCACCCCGCTGAAGATCGTCGGCGGGAACCAGTAGCCGGTGGCTGGGAGCACGCACGCCGGCGACCACCTGTCCGCGCCCTCCCGCTCGCCGGCCAGCGACAGTTCCTGGATCTTGTCGAGCTGCTGGCGTGAGTTGATCGCCCCGATATCGGTGTTCTTGTCCAGCGGGTCGCCGAGCCGCAGCGTGCCCAGCCGCCGCTTGAGCTTGTCCAGCACCGTGTCGGCGATCGACTCCTGGACGAGCAGCCGGGATCCCGCGCAGCAGACGTGGCCCTGGTTGAAGAAGATGCCGTTGACGATTCCCTCGATGGCCTGCTCCAACGGGGCGTCGTCGAACACCACGTTGGCCGCCTTGCCGCCGAGTTCCAGGGTGAGCCGCTTGCCGGTGCCGGCGATCGCGCCCTGGATCTCTTTGCCCACCTCGGTCGACCCGGTGAACGCGATCTTGTCTACTCCCGGGTGCCTGACCAGCGCCTGGCCCGTGCTGCCCGCGCCGGTCAGGACGTTGACCGTGCCGGGCGGCAGATGCGCCTGCTGGATGACCTCGGCCAGGAGCAACGCCGTCAGCGGGGTCGTCTCGGCCGGCTTGAGCACACAGGTGTTGCCGGTGGCGAGCGCGGGAGCGAGCTTCCACGCCGCCATGAGCAGCGGGAAGTTCCACGGGATGACCTGACCCGCGACGCCGAGCGGGCGCGGGCGCGGGCCGAACCCGGCGTGCTCCAGCTTGTCCGCCCAGCCCGCATAGTAGAAGAAGTGCGCGGCGGCGAGCGGGACGTCCACGTCGCGAGATTCCTTGATCGGCTTGCCGTTGTCGAGGCTCTCCAGCACCGCGAACTCGCGGGCCCGTTCCTGGATGGCCCGGGCGATCCGGTACAGGTACTTGGCCCGGTCCCGGCCCGGCATCGGGCCCCAGGTCCGCTCGAAGGCGGTGCGGGCCGCGGCGACCGCGCGGTCGGCGTCGCGAGCGCCCGCATCGGCCACGTCGGTCAGCGGCTCCTCGGTGGCCGGGTTGACGGTCGTGAACCGCTTCCCGTCCGCGGCCGGGGTGAACTCGCCGTCGATGAACAGGCCGTAGTCGGCGGCGATCGATACGATCTCCCGTGACTCGGGTGCCGGTGCGTATTCCCACAGCGATTCTGACGCCTGTGGTCTCGCGTCCTTCGGCGCCCGTGGTCCCGCGTCCTTCGGCGCGCTTGATACTGCGTCCACCATGTGCCGCTGGCCCTCCCTCGTCTGGGACAACCTACCCCGGGACGTAAGCCGATAAGCTGCGGCCTGTGAACGGCGAGGCGCCCAGCGGGGACGCCGACACCACGCCTGAGGTGCGCCTTCGTCTGCTGCGCGCCAGCCTTGGCCTGAGCCAGGAGCAACTGGCGCGGCGGCTAGGCGTGTCGTTCGCGACGGTGAACCGGTGGGAGGCCGGGCGCACGAAGATGTCGGCCCGCGCCAGCCTCGCGCTGGCCCGGTTCGAGGCCGAGATCGCGGCCAGCGCCAGCGAAGCTGGGCGCGTCGCGGCCCCCGAGCCAGGCACGGCCCCCGAGCCGATCGCGGTACCGCACACGAGCTTCGTGGGGCGCGAGGATGAACTGGCGGAACTCTCTGCCCTGCTGGGGAGCGCCCGGTTCATCAGTTTCATCGGGCCCGGTGGTGCCGGGAAGACCCGGCTTGCCATCGAGGCCGTTCGTCGTTGCGTTCCGGCGGAGGAGGTCGTGTTCATCCCACTCGAGCCGGTGCGCCACCCGCAGTCGCTGATCTCAACGGTGGCGTCCCGCCTCCGGGTCCGGGACCAGCCCGGGGTGCGTATCGGCGGGTCGGTGGAGGCGGTGCTCGACGCTGAGCCACGGCTCATCGTGCTGGATGGCGCGGAGCACGTCCGCGACGAGGTCGCGGACCTGGTCAGCAGGCTGCTCGCCGCGGTTCCGGGACAGCGGATCATCGTCACCAGCCGGGTGGTGCTGGGCGCGCTGGGCGAGGTCTGCTGGACGGTGCCCCCGCTGGCCTGCCCGTCCGCCGCGGCGGGCGTGGCCGACATCGCGTCATCGGACGCGGTGCAGCTGTTCATGGCCCGGGCCGAGAACGGCTGCCCGGCTTCAGCAGCTCCGACGTCCCCCCGCACGCTGTGGCCGAGCTGTGCCGCAGGCTTGACGGCCTGCCGCTCGCGATCGAGCTGATCGCCGGCTGGGTCGGCACCCTGTCGGTGCGGGAGATCCTGGAGCAGGGGGCGATCCTGCTCGATGAGGAGCCCCTCGGCCCCGGCCAGGCCGGTGGCCGCAGGCTGGTGGACGTCCTGCGGACGAGCTATGAGCTGCTCCGGCCCGAGCAGCAGCGGCTGCTGCCCGCGCTGAGCGTCTTCGCCGCGCCGTTCACGATGGACGACGCCGCCGCGATCAGCGAGACGACCGGGCCCGCGCTGGCCCGCGCGCTGCGCGGGCTCGTCAACTCGTCCTGGCTCGTGGTCACCAGAGACGGCGATCACAACCGGTTCAGCATGCTCGAGACGATGCGCACCTTCGCCGCGGCGCGGCTGGACCAGGCCGATGGCTCGTCGGTCCGCCGCCGGCACGCCGTCTATTTCGCCGGGCTGGCGTCCGCCAGCGAGCCGGGCCTGGCCGGGCCCGGCGCGGCGCACTGGACCGCCCGCCTGGAGGCCGCCGTCGCCGATCTCGATGTGGCGCTGCGCTGGGCCGAGACCGCGGACGTCGACCTCGGTCTGGAGATGAGCGCCGCGCTCTGGCGATGGTGGCTGATCAGCGGACGATTGTCGTTGGGAAGGAATTGGCTCGGAAGGTTCCTGGCCGGCACGGGGCCGCGGCGCGACGAACGGACCGGGCGGGCGTGCGGGTCGGCGGCCGTCCTGGCCGCCGAGAACGGCGACTACGCCGAGGCGTTGCGCCAGGCGCGGCTGGCGCTCGGCATCTTCGAGTCCCTGGGCCTGCAGGAGCAGATGGCATTCGCCGCGACCGTGCTCGGGTCGGCGCATCGCTACCTCGGCAACCGGGCCGATGCCCGGCTAAGCTTCCAGGCCGCGATGGACTTGCGCGCCGCGCTGGATGACCGCCGCGGCGTATCGGTCGCGATGAACAACATGGCGCTGCTGGAGGTGGACGACGGCGACCTGGCGCGGGCGCGCGAACTGTTCGAGCAGACACTGGTCATCAAGCGGCAGCTCGGCGAGCGCCGCTCCCTGGCCATCGGCCTGGCCAACCTGTCCGATGTGCTGATCCGCACCAGCCAGTGGGACGCCGCGGACCGTGCGCTCGCCGAGGCCGCCGAGCTCGCCGCGGACCTCGGCAATCCGCAGCTCATCGGCACCCTCCGGTGCAATCAGGGCAACCTGGCCGCGAACCGGCGGCGCTGGCCGGAGGCCGCCGAGCACTACCAGGCCGCCGCCCTGGCTCACCAGGAGGCCGGCCATGCCCACGACGCTGTCGAGGCCCTGATCGGGCTCGGCCGCGCGGCTCACCGGCTGGGCCAGCCCGGGGAGGCCGCCAGGCACTTGCGGACCGCTGAGGCGATGGCGGACGAGATCGGCAATCCGGGACGGCTCGCCGAGGTGCGCGCCGCGCTCGCGGAGATCGGTGAGGGCGCGGGCGGCGCGCTGCCGGACGGCCTCACCACCCGCCAGGCCGAAGTTCTGCGGCTGCTCGCCACCGGGATGAGTACCAAGCAGATCGCGGCTGAGTTGTACCTGAGCCCGAGCACCGTCGAGCGGCACCTGGCGACGATCTACCGCAAGCTCAGCCTGAGCGGACGGGTGGAGGCGACGCGCTACGCCCTCGCGCACGGGCTGGCCACCCCGGACCGGCCGGGCCGCCTCACTGACCTGCCGGTGGTGTTATAACGCCGCGGGCGCCGCTGCGGCATCGTGGCGGCCATCGTGTCCATTCCGGTCCAGATCCGGCCCCCCGGCGGGGGGCTGGCCGCCCGGGCTACATGGTTTCGGGGATTCGGACGCGGTCGGCCGGAACGTATAAATTAAGCGAGAGCGATCTTCCTGGGTGCGCCTTCGCTCCCGCGATGGCGACCCGCTCTGGCCAGCACCTCGTCGGGACAACGGCGGCTTCCGCGAGCATGCCCGGCACAGGGGCCCGGGCGTGCTCACGAAGTCACCGGGGGTGCTCACGAAGTCAGCGGGCGCGTCAGCGCTCAGGTAAGCGGGCGCGTCAGCGCTCAGGTAAGCGGCGCGCGCTCAGCGCTCAGCGGGAGAGGAAACCTCGATGCAAGACCAGATTCTCGGCACGACCATGCCCGTGCTGTCAGTTTCGCTCGCCGCGGGCGAGAGCGTCGTGGCCGAGGTGGGCGAGTTCTCCTGGATGACCGACTCCATCCAGATGTCCACCGGCATGGGGGGCGGCGTCGGCGGTCAGGGCCTGATGGGCGCGCTGAAACGCAAGATCGGCGGGGCCTCACTGCTGATGAGCACCTATACCGCGCAGGGCGCACCCGGGATCATCGCGTTCGCCGCCAAAGCTGCCCGGCAGCATCCTGCCCGTCGACGTGGGGTCCGGCCGCGAGTACATGGTGCACCGTCACGGCTTCCTGGCCGGCACGCCCGGCATCGAGATCTCGGCCGGCTTCCAGCAGTCGTTCACCGCGGGCGTCTTCGGCGGTGAGGGCTTCGTCCTGCAGCGCGTCGGCGGCCAGGGCCGGGCCTGGGTCGAGCTGTCCGGCGAGGTGGTCCGGTACGAGCTGGCCCCGGGCCAGTCGCTGCGCGTGCATCCGGGGCACATCGGCATGTTCGAGGCGTCGGTCGCCTTCCAGGTCGTCGCGGGTCCAGGGCATCGCCAACCGGTACTTCGGCGGTGACTCGCACCACTTCGGCGTGCTGTCCGGACCGGGCACCGGTCTGGCTGCAGTCGATGCCGCTGTCGATACTGGCCGCGTCGCTGGCCCCGTTCCTGGGCGACACGCAGGACAAAGGCAAGGCGGTCGAAGGCGGGGACATCGGCGGCGTCATCAGTGACCTGCTGAAATAACCACATCACCTCGTCTCACACCGGCCAGACCCCCTCCCCCTGACAACCATGACGAACTCGTGAGTCGAGGCCACCGGAATGACCGGTCCAGGGCACGCTCCAGCTTCATGTCACGCGGACCCGCTGGTTTCGCTGCCGTCATCGCGGCGGCGGGGCTGGCCGTACCAGGCTGCGGCTCACACTCGGGTTCCGGCTCCGGTGCCGGCCCCGGCCCATGCCTGGACCAACCGGATAACGGCCGTTGCGCCCATCTCTGGCGGTGAACAGGTGACCATGACCAGGTCACAGGCCCGGTTCCGGCCTCACACGCCCGCTTGCCGGGCCGCCGGCCACTCCTGCCGTCGGTCGCTTGGACAGCAGCCCCGCGCGGATGTGGCGGCGTGCGAGCACCCGATCACATGGATCATCACCCAGCGCCGCGCGAAGCCCTTCCATCCCACCCCCCGCACACATCGAGTGACGCCCCGCCGAAAATGAGGAACGGTGAACTTTTTTGCCCCCCCAAGGGCAAAAAGGTTCACCAACAAGGGTTATCCACAGCCCGGGCGGCCGAAGCCGGGACGGGGCGGGCATCCGGGCCGGCTTCGGGCGGCACGTGACCGCGAACGTGGTCGTGAAGGGCGCTGGCTCGGCGACCGTCACGGTGCCCGCGGGCACGTACCAGACCACCCTCATTGACGAGACCCCGACCGAGCACTTCGACGGGGTGGCGCTGGACATGGAAATCCAGAACTGGGGGTCGGTCCAGTGAAGACCGATGTCATCAGCACAGCGGAGGGCAAGACGACCACCGTCAGCACCGAGGAGCTTAAATCGTTCACCAAGGGATAACAGCGATTCTGGTGCGGCGCAGGAGACGGCGGCCCGGAGACGGCGGGCTTCGTTGGGGGCTGCCCTGCTGCTTGGCGTCCTAAGAGGCGGGGTGGTTAGTCCGTAGAGGCGTTGTCCGGGTCGGAAGTAAGCGTCGCGGTCGTGGCCGCCCGCTTCTCGTGCGGCGGGTAGGGTCCCGGCCGTGACTGAACCAGACTTCCTGCGCTCTACCCGTGCGTCCTATGACGCTGTGGCTCCCGACTACTCGGGGCACTTCCGTGACGAGCTGGCGGCCAAGCCGCTGGACCGGGCGATGCTCGCCGGGTTCGCTGAGTTCGTGCGCACCGCCGGCGCAGGGCCGGTCGCTGACATCGGGTGCGGCACCGGCCGCGTGACAGGACACCTGAGCGGCCTGGGACTATCCGTGTTCGGAGTGGACCTGTCCCCGCAGATGGTCGCGGTGGCCCGGCGGTCTTTTCTCCTGGCCCGTAAACCGGCCGCGCTGACCACCGGGACGCGAGGTAACCCAGCTATTGATCGTTCCCGTCATAGGTTCCTGGCTTGCCGGCGGTAATGGCGTGCCTGGGCTCGGTGCCGGTGGCGCCGCCGCCAGGCCGGCCAGGCAGGCATGCCATTCATCGCGTGCGGGCTGGATGACCAATGGCGCACCAGTGCTGTTTCACTGGCCCGCGATGGGCGCGCATCGCAGCGACGGCGGCGCCCGGCGGGGCGGTCCGCCCCCGCCGACGCAACGGCACCAATGGCGCACCGGGGCCGTCCCAACGACACCAATGGCGCACCGGTGCTGATCAAGGTGGCGAATAGTCGGCTGAGTGGGCCGGGCAGGTCCGACGGGTCGCCATCGCCAAAGGGAACATGCTTGGCCGCCGGCAGGCGTATGCGTTATTGACGTATACTTTAGGTGTGGCTATGACAACGATACGCGTGGAAGCCGAGGTGCGGGACCGGCTCGCCGCCCGGGCTGAAGCGCACGGCCGGAGCCTCGGCGCGGAACTGCGGGCGCTGCTGGACGAGATGATGTGGCAGGGCATCGAGGCCGGGTATCGGAGGCTCGCGACACATCGGGAAGAGATGGCGGCGTATCAGGCCGAGGCCGTCGAATGGACATCGGCCGACCTCGGCGACCTGGCCGCCACGGCCGCCGAGGAGTACCCGGAGTACAACTCTTGACCAGCGGTGACGTATTGCTCTGTGACCTTAATCTGGTGGTCGGCCGGGAGCAGGGCGGCATACGCCCGGTCGTCGTGGTGTCGCACCATCGCTACTCGGTGATACCCGGGCTGTTCCTCGCAGTACCGCTCACCATCCGGAATCGCCACCTCGACCATCACATAGAGGTTCCTGCGGATGACGACACGGGGCTGAAGCAGGTTTCGTATGCCATGACGGAACAGGTCCGTACCGTGTCCGACCAGCGAGCCGGACGCCACCTGGGCACGGTCACCAGCGAAACGCTGACGACGATCAGCCGTTACCTGCACCTGTTCATCGCCTGAGCCGCTTTCTCCGGCTAATAGGCGCGGCCGAAGATGAGGCGTTTGCCGTAGGCGGACGGCTGACCGCACCGGATGCAGGTCCCCTGCTCCGGCGCGCCGTCTGTGGGGATGACGCGCGGCGTCGCGGAAGTGGCGGCCTTGATGTCGTCCTCGCACTCGGGCTGGCCGCAGTGGAATGCCCGGGCCCAGCCGGCCGCGACCGCCGCCACGAACTCGTCCCAGGTGCCGGTCGTGACGGTCCGCTGATCGCGGAACTCGGTCGCCCGCCGCAGCAGCAGGTCCTGGAAGGCGGTCAGCTCGAAGCTGAGCCGGGCCGGAGCGGAGTCCAGCGAGACCGGCGTCTTCTCGTTGCCGAGCCGGGTGGCCATCAGCGCCGTGCCCGCCGCCAGGTCCCGCGGCCCGAGCTCCAGCCGGATCGGGACGCCGCGCATCTCCCAGTCGTTGAACTTGAACCCCGGGGAGAGGTGCGGGCGGTCGTCCACGTGCGTGCGGATACCGGCGTCATGCAGCCGGGCCGCCAGCTCCCGGGCGGGCGGCAGCACCTGGTCGGTCTGCGCGCCGCGGCCGATGGGGACGATCACCACCTGATAGGGAGCGAGCAGCGGCGGCAGGATGAGACCCTTGTCGTCCCCGTGTGTCATGATCACTCCGCCGATCATGCGAGCGCTCATGCCCCACGAGGTGGTGTGGCACAGCTCCAGCTCGCCGCTCTCCGCAGCGAACTGGATGTTGAAGACCTTGGCGAAGTTCGTGCCCATGTAGTGCGACGTGCCGGACTGCAGCGCTCGCCCGTCGCGCATCATCGCCTCGACCGTGTAGGTCCGCCTGGCGCCGGGGAACCGCTCGCCTGCCGTCTTCTCGCCCGCGATCACCGGCATGGCGGCCACGTCCCTGGACACCCGCTCGTAGAGGTCGAGCGCCAGCAGGGTCTCCCGCATGGCGTCCGCCTCATCGACGTGCGCGGTGTGACCCTCCTGCCACAGGAACTCGGTGGTGCGCAGGAACATCCGCGGCCGCATCTCCCAGCGGACCACGTTCGCCCACTGGTTGAGCAGCAACGGCAGATCCCGGTGCGAACTGATCCACTTGGCCATCATCTCGCCGATGATCGTCTCCGAGGTCGGCCGGATGATCAGCGGCTCCTCAAGCTCCTTGCCGCCGGCGTGGGTGACGACCACCAGCTCCGGCGCGAAACCCTCGACGTGCTCGGCCTCGCGCTGCAGGTAACTCTCCGGGATCAGCAGCGGGAAGTAGGCGTTGACGTGACCGGTCTCCTTGATCCGCCGGTCGATGTCGGCCTGCAACAGCTCCCACATCCGGTACCCGTAGGGGCGGATCACCATCGTGCCCCGGACCGGGCCGCGGTCCACCAGCTCGGCCTTGAAGACGACCTCGTTGTACCAGGCGGAGAAGTCCTTGCTCTGCGGGGTTACTCCGCGTTCATCGTGCGCCACACGCAGAGGATAGGGGATCACGCGGCAGCAGCGGCTCCAGCACCGCCCACTGCGCGTCCGTCAAGTCCGTCCGCCCGCCCGCCCGTGCGGGGAGGCGCGGGCGGGCGGCGGGGTAACTGTGCCCGGGCCTGCTAGCTGGGTACCACGGGGACGATGATGCGGTCGAAGTCCGGGGCGAAGGCCGTCGGATTCGCGAACTCGATCGTGTTATTCCCGGCCGCCAGTTGCAGCGGCACCGTCATCGTGCCGACGGCGCTGAAGCTTCCGGTCGGAGTGAACGACACCGTCTGCGGCGCGGCGCCGTTCACGCTGATCGTGGCCTGCCGGCCGGTTGCCGATCCGTCCAGGTAGGCGATGACCACCTGATAGGTGCCTGCGGCGGCGACGTTCACGTTATTGAAGGTGAGCGTGCCACCTTGGCCGACGAAGCCGACCTTGGCGCCCCCCGAGCACGTGGAGCATGCCGCCACCGACGCGCCGCCCGCGATCGTGTTCGCCGACGACTCGGCCTCATAGGACGTCGCCAGGGCCGGCGGCGTGGCGCCGCCGGCGACGCTGAGGCCGTTGAAGACAACCTGCCCTGGCGAACCGCTGGCATGTGAGGTCACGAACATCCCGGCGTCTTGCGTGGCAGCCTGGCCGGGCACCGTGGCGCTGCCCACCGTGAGCCAGTTCTTGCCGTCGTAGGAGTAGTAGCCGGTGTAGGTCGTGCTCCTCTTCTGGAGTTCGAGCCAGATCGGCAGGCTCTCGGGGACCGTGCCATTGGGCGGAGTCACCGAGTTGATGAAGTCGCCACTGTTGTTGTCCCACTCCATCTGGAGACCACCGGAGGGCGACTCGAAGAGAATCACGCCCTCAGCGGTCGAGCCGGACCCGGTGATGTCGTTGCGGACCATGATGCCGGCTTTGGCGAAGCCGGCCATACCCTGCTGCGAGGTGACCTCCGTCTTGACCGTCGATGTGTCGCCCACGGCCCCCTTCAGGTAGATGCTGCTGTAGGCGTCGGTGCCGGAGTAAAGATCCGCGCCGGCCCCGGAGATGCCGAACTGCTGGCCCGACCCGGCGAACGACGCCGGAGCATCCGTGGCCGAGGAGAACGTCTGGTACGGCGACGCCACCGGAGGGCTGGTCGTCACCGTCTCGCTCTCGGAGACCTGCTGCGGCAGCAGGATGTCCCATCTGTCCTTGGCCGTGGCCGTCACGGTGTTCGACTGGAACAGCGTCGTCGGCGCCGGTGCGACAACCTTGAACGTGGTCTGCACACTGTGGCCGGCCGCCACCGACGCGAACGACGCCACCGACGTCGGGGTCACCGTCCACCCAGCAGGCACCGAGAGGCTCAGCTGGACGTTGCGCACGGGCGCGACGCCGTTGTCAGTGAACGTCTCGGTGGCGATGGTGGGCTGGCCTCCGGTCAGCGCCCCGAGGCCGGCCAGCGCGATGCTGGTGCTCGGTGGCGTGAGGAGCGGCAACTGGTCAGGAATGATGCGCAGCAGGGCAACCCCGTGCGGCGCGACATCCGCAGCGATCGCGGCGCCAGTTTCGCTGGCTGAGTGCTGCCACAGATCGTTCAGCAGGTATGCGTTGCTGGCGGGCAGGCCGACCGCCGAGGCTGTCGTTGAGACGACCTCGGGCTCGGTGGTGGTGTTGAACAGACCCACCACGACGTCACCGTTCTTCTCGGTCTTGGCGAATACCTGCGCGGTGGAGGTATTGACGATCCGCGACGCGTCGATCGAGTCCTGGTCGACCGAAAGGACTGCCCTGTTCGTGAGGTACTTCAGGTCAGTCGGGTCGAGGTTGGTCAGGTCGGTACCGAGGATCAGCGGCGAAGACGCCAGCGCCCACAGGCTCATCTGGGTCTGCCGCTCATCGGGGGTCAGACCGTCGTTGCTGCCGTTCCCGACCTCAAGGGAGTCGTAGTCGTTGAACGCGCCAGGGCCGCCATACGGCTGCCACTCTGCGACCTGGTTGAACCGGGATTCCACGTTGGCCCAGTCGGTCAGTGGGTAGCTGCTGCCCGACTCGCAGCCGTAACACTCGATGTCACCGCCGGTGCGCCATCCGTTGGAGTACTGCGCCCACGTCCTGGCGCCGGAGATGCTGAGGCTGTTGGACAGCTCCAGATGAATCGGGCGGCCGGTCTGTTGCAGGGCCTGCGACCAGGCCTGTATGTCGGGGATGTCGCTGCTCCCCACACCGTCGATCTTGAGGTAGTCGACTCCCCAGGAGGCGAACTCACCGGCCCAGGAATCGATGAACGCCTGCGCGCCCGGCTTGGTGTAGTCGATGCCCACCATCCCGCCGCAGTTGTAGTTCTGCTCGCTGGTCGTGGTGGCGATCTCGTCGGCTGTGTAACTCGTGCCCTCGATCGGCGTGTTTTCGGCTACCGCCTGCTTTGAGATGCCCGGCGTCACGTACAGGCCGAACTTCAGGCCGTCGGAGTGCACGTGGTCGGCGACGACCTGGATGCCATTTTCCGAGCCGCTCGGCGGGAACTTGGCGGGATCGGTGGCCCATCGGCCGTACTGATCCACGTTAGGGCCCTGGCTGCCCGGGCATTCGTACCAGAAGTCGTCCAGGTTGACGTACTGGAACCCCGCGCGGGCCAGCCCGCTGCTCTTCATGGCGTCGGCCTGGGCTTCGATCTTGGCGGCGGTCGGAGACGACCGGATGAAGCTCCAACTGCTCCAGCCAAGAGCCGGCGTCTGTCCGACGCCGTTGTTCTCCGCGCTGGCCGCCGGCGCCACCGATACCGCGGCGACGGCCACGAGGGGGCCCGCGGCCAAGGCAGCTGCGAGCGCGCGGAACGATCTCCTCATCGAGAGTCCTCCTTCATCGCAGAACCCCCCGATGACTTCCTATGCCCAAGCACCAAATCCCGTCAATATCCGCCGAACTTAAACATGAAGCGAACTAAAGATCGACGGGAACGAGATGGCGAAGGCACGAGATGATGACGCACGGGGTCGCGGCGCGGCGGTGTACGGCGACGCCCGGCAACGAGATGGCGGAGGCACGAGATGGTGGCGCACAGGTCGCGGCGCGGCGGTGTACGGCGACGCCTGGCGAGGCGGGCTGGTCAGTCCATCGTGAAGTAGTCGGCTCCGGCATAGGCGCCGGTCAGCTGCTTGCTGCGCTGCATGAGCAGGTCGTTGAGCAGGCTGGAGGCACCGATGCGGAACAACGCCGGACTGAGCCACTCGGCGCCGACGGTCTCGTGTACCAGGACGAGATAACGGATGGCGTCCTTGGCCGTCCGGACTCCCCCAGCGACCTTGACGCCAACCCGCCGGCCGGTCGCGTCGGCGAAGTCGCGCACGGCAGTCAGCATCACCAGCGCGACCGGGTGGGTCGCGGCCGGCGACACCTTGCCGGTGGACGTCTTGATGAAGTCGGCGCCGGACAGCATCGCCAGCCACGAGGCCCGGGCCACGTTGTCAAAGGTGATCAGCTCACCGGTCTCCAGGATCACCTTGAGGTGCGCGGGGCCGCACGCCTCGCGGACCGCGCGGATCTCCTCGCAGACCTGCCCATACCGCCCGGCCAGGAACGCGCCACGGTCAATGACCATGTCCACCTCGTCGGCGCCGGCCGCCACGGCATCCGCGACGTCGGCCAGCTTGACCGCCAGCGAGGCGCGGCCAGACGGGAACGCCGTGGCCACGGAGGCCACCAGGACCGGGCTGCCGGCCAGCGCGCCGCGCGCCGCGGGCACCAGGTCGGGATATACGCAGACGGCGGCGACCGGGGGGACGGCCGGGTCCGCGGGATCCGGCCGCCGGGCCTTCGCGCACAGCCCTCGGACCTTGCCCGGCGTGTCCGCGCCCTCCAGCGTGGTGAGGTCAACCATGCGGATCGCCGCATCAAGCGCCCACATCTTGGCGTCCCGCTTGATCGACCTGGTCGCCAGGGCAGCCGCTCGCTCCTGGGCACCCACCTGGTCAACTCCAGGCAATCCGTGCAGGACTTGGCGAAGCGCGGCGTCCGAGGCCACGATTTCGGCCGGCCAGGTACGCCCGGCCAGCAGGTTGGCGGCCGGCGCGATGGGCCCGGCATGGGACGTCCCGGTCACCTCCCCCGCCCTTCGATCCGGACCACCGCGTCACTCGCCGCCCGGGCGGTGGCGAACCCCGGCTTGATGACCGTGTTGATAATCCGGAGCCGCTGGTCGAAGTGAGCGAACGCGCTCTTCATCGCGTTGATCGTCAGCCATTCGATGTCCGACCAGCCGTAACCGAACGCCTCCGCCAGCCGGCTGAACTCCGAGGACAGCGCTCACCCCGCTCATCAGCCGGTTGTCTGTGTTCACCGTCACCCGGAACGGCAACTGACGCAGCAGCCGGATCGGGTGGGTCTCGATTGACGTCGCCGCACCGGTCTGCACGTTCGATGTCGGGCACATCTCCAGCGCGGTCCGCCGGTCCCTGACAAAACTCGCCAGTCGGCCGAGCGCCACCGTGCCGTCGGGGGAAACCCGGATGTCGTCCACGATGCGCACCCCATGGCCGAGACGCTCAGCACCGCACCACTGGAGCGCCTCCCAGATGGACGGGAGCCCGAACCCCTCCCCGGCATGGATCGTGATGTGGAAGTTCTCCCGCGCCACGTACTGGAAGGCGTCGAGGTGCCGGGTCGGCGGGCTGCCCGCCTCGGCCCCGGCGATGTCGAATCCCACCACGCCCTCATCGCGGTGCCGCACCGCGAGCTCGGCGATCTCCAGCGAACGCGCGGCCGTACGCATCGCCGTGAGCAGGGCATACACCGTGATACCCCGTCCCACGCTGCCGATCCGGAACCCGTCCAGCACGGCCGCGACCACCTGGTCCAGGGTGAGCCCCCCGGCCACGTGCAGCTCGGGCGCGAACCGCACCTCCGCGTAGACCACGCCGTCGTCGGCCAGGTCCTCGGCGCACTCGGCCGCCACCCGGGTCAGCGCCTCCGGCGTCTGCATGACCGCCACCGTGTGCTGGAACGCGTCCAGGTAGTACTTGAGATGGCCGCGGTTGGCGCCACGCCGCAGCCAGCGGGCGACCTCCTCGACGTCAGACGAGGGAAGCCGGTCATAGCCGATGTCACGGGCCAGTTCGACGACAGTGCCCGGCCGCAGGCCACCATCAAGGTGATCGTGCAGCAGAACCTTGGGAACCGCCCTGATCTCATCGACGGTGGGAGCCACCCTGCCCATTGTCACAGACCCGGCCCCCGATGACGAGGGAGCGGGCCGCCGGGGGCGGCTTCGGGGCTGGCCTCGACGGCGAGCGGGCCCCCGGGGCCGGTTTCGGGGCTGGCCTCGACGACGAGTGAGCCGCCTGCGGACGCCGGCCCGGAACTGGTCTCGATGACCAGAGGGCCGCCGGGTGGCCCTGGCTCGGGACCGACCTCGATGGCGCCCGCCAGCGCCTCAAGGGCCCGCTCGAACCGCCCTTCGTCGTCGGCGTGCAACTCCAGGACGGCCTGGCCGCGGGTGACCCGCTCCCCCGGCTTGGCCAGGCACCGGATACCCGCGGCCGCGCTCACCGGATCCTCCTTGCGCGCCCGTCCCGCCCCGAGCCGCCAGGCGGCCACGCCCACGGCCCGCGCGTCCAGCCGGGTCAGCCAGCCGGACGCGGCCGCAGGCACCAGCACCGACCGTGCGGCTCGCGGCAGCGGCGCATCCGGGTCGCCGCCCTGGGCCACGATCATCGCCCGGTACGCCGCCAGCGCCCGGCCGTCGGCCAGGGCGGCCGCGGGATCCGCGTCGATCCCGGCCAGCCGGAGCATCTCGGCGGCCAGGGCCAGCACCACCTCGACCAGGTCGGGCGGGCCCTGGCCGGCCAGGGTGGCCACGGCCTCCTCGACCTCAAGGGCATTGCCGACCGACCGCCCGAGGGGCGTGTCCATCCTGGTGAGCAGCGCCGACGTGCGGACCCCATGCTCCTGACCGAGGGTCACCATGGTCTGGGCCAGCCGCCGGGCATCGTCCACGTCGCGCATGAACGCGCCGCTGCCGACCTTCACGTCCAGCACCAGCGCCGCCGTGCCCTCGGCGATCTTCTTGGACATGATCGAGCTGGCGATGAGCGGGATCGACTCGACCGTCCCGGTGACGTCGCGCAGCGCGTACAGCCGCCGGTCGGCCGGGGCCAGCCCCGGGCCCGCGGCACAGATCACGCAGCCGGCCGTCCGCAGCACGGCCAGCATCTCGGCGGGCGAGAGCGCGGCCCGCCAGCCCGGTATGGACTCCAGCTTGTCCAGGGTGCCGCCGGTGTGGCCGAGGCCCCGGCCGGATAGCTGCGGGACGGCCGCGCCGCAGCTCGCCACCAGCGGGGCCAAGATCAGCGAGACCTTGTCACCGACTCCCCCGGTGGAGTGCTTGTCCACGGTAGGGCGGCCCGCCGCACCGAGGTCGAGCCGGTCCCCCGAGTCGACCATGGCCGCGGTCCAGGCCCGCAACTCCGCCCGGTCCAGGCCGCGGAAGTAGATGGCCATGAGCAGCGCCGACATCTGCTCCTCGGCGACCTCGCCGGCCAGATAGGCGGCGATCAGCCAGCGGATCTGCCCCTCGGTGAGCGGCCGTCCGTCCCGCTTGGCCCTGATCAGTTCGACGGTGTCCTGAGGCGCGGTGTCCTGAGGCGCGGGGTCCTGAGGCGCGGGGTCCTGAGGCGCGGCGTCAGTCATCGCGGCTTCGCCGCGCCACGAGGTCGTCGCTGGTGAACGCGCTGGGCAGCAATTCGGCCAGCGCACACGGCCCGGAACCGGTGTCGATGAGCAGCCCTGGGCTGGCTGATTCGAGGAGAAGCTGGCGGCAGCGGCCACACGGCAGCAGCGGGGCGCCGTCGGCCGCCACCACGCTCACCGCGACCAGCGTGCCGCCGCCGCTCGCGTGCAGCGCGCCGACCAGGCCGCATTCGGCGCACAGGGTCAGCCCGTAGGAGGCGTTCTCCACATTGCAGCCCAGGACCACCCGACCGTCTTGTGCCTGGCCGGCCGCGCCCACTTGCAGCCCTGAGTATGGTGCGTAGCCGTGCCCGGCAACCTCCGTAGCCGTCGTCCGCAGCCGGGACCAGTCGATCTCCATGCATGTGAAGTTACATCGGTCATCCCGGGTCGCGGGCAGGGTCGGTCGCGTTTCGATTTGGCAACGGCACGGCCGCCGTCTGGCCCGCTGACTTCCACGAACGCCCAGCCAGGGCTAGCCTTCGGGCATCCCAGAGTGGGGCGTTTGGGATCTTGGTGCCCTGGCCGGCCGGACCGCAGAGACGGGGGCCCTCGGCCCGTGCGGGCGGCGCAGGCCGCCCCAGAGAAGGAGGTAACTGTGAGACAGACCATCCGGGCTGCCGCGACGCTGAGTGTGGTGGCACTGCTCGCCGCCGCCTGTGGCTCGACCGCGAAGAGCGGCTCGTCCAGCGGCAGCACAGCCAGCAGCTCGTCCGGCAGCAGCGCGTCGGCGGCCGGCAAGTTCAAGGCATGTATGGTCACCGACACCGGTGGCATCGACGACCGCTCGTTCAACGCGTCGGCCTGGCAGGGGGTCCAGGAGGCCGAGTCCAGCAAGATCACCGGAACCTACCTGCAGTCAACCTCCGGCAGCGACTACACGCCGAACATCAACACGTTCATCGCCCAGAAGTGCGGGATCATCGTCACCGTCGGCTTCCTGATGGGCCGACAACACGCAGACCGCGGCCAAGGCGAACCCGAAGCAGAAGTTCGCCATCGTGGACAACGCCTACCGCCAAGGTGATCCCGAACATCGACGCACTGCTCTTCAACACCGTGCAGGACGGCTTCCTCGGCGGCTACCTGGCCGCGGGCATGTCCAAGACCGGCAAGGTGGCGACGTACGGCGGCCAGAAGCTGCCGACGGTCACCATCTACATGGACGGCTTCTGGGACGGCGTCCAGTACTACAACACCAAGCACCACACGCACGTCGCGGTCCTGGGCTGGAACGAGCAGACCCAGAACGGCAGCTTCACCGGCAACTTCACCAACCAGAGCGACGGCCAGACGCTCACCCAGACGTTCATCACCGAGGGCGCGGACATCATCTTCCCGGTCGCGGGCAACGTCGGGCTGGGCACGGCCAAGGCGGTCCAGAACGCGGACAACGCGGCGGGCAGCCAGAAGGTGAACATGATGTGGGTGGACACCGACGGCTGCGTCAGCGCGCCGCAGTACTGCAAGTACTTCATCACCAGCGTGACGAAGGGCATCCAGCCGGCGGTGAAGAACGCGGTCGTCACCGCGGCCAACGGCACGTTCAAGGGCGGCAACTACATCGGCACCCTGGCCAACGGCGGGGTGACGCTGTCGCCGTACCACGACTTTGCCAGCAAGGTCCCGGCCGCGCTGCAGTCCGAACTGGCCACGATCAAGACGGGATCGAGAGCGGCACGATCAAGCCGGCCACCAAGAGCCCGGTGTAGAGCAGCTGGATCCAGCGCGCCCAGGCGGCGGTGCCGGCCGCCTGGGCCGCTGGCCGATCGTCGCGAGGAGGGAGGCGCCGGTGCAGCTTGAGCTGCGGGGCATCACAAAGCGGTACGGCGCCCTCGTGGCCAACGACCACATCGACCTGACGTCGAGCCGGGCCAGATCCACGCGCTGCTCGGCGAGAACGGCGCGGGCAAGACCACGCTGATGAACGTCCTGTACGGGCTGACCCAGCCGGACGAGGGCGAGATCCTGATCGACGGCCAGCCGGCCGCGCTGCGCTCCCCCAAGGACGCGATCAGGGCGGGCATCGGCATGGTGCACCAGCACTTCATGCTGGTGCCGGTGTTCACCGTCGCCGAGAACGTCACGCTCGGCGCTGGAGCGGACCCGCGCTGCTCGGCCTGCTCGACCGGCGCCGGGCATGCGCCGCGAGGTGCGCGAGCTATCCGAGCGCTACGGCCTGCATGTCGACCCGGACGCCTACGTCGAGGACCTGCCGGTCGGCGTGCAGCAGCGGGTCGAGATCATCAAGGCACTGCTGCGCGAGGCCAGCGTGCTGATCCTCGACGAGCCGACCGTCCGTTCTCACCCCGGGCGAGACCGAGGAACTGTTCACGATCATGCGCGCAGCTCAGGGAGGGCGGGCGCTCGATCGTCTTCATCTCGCACAAGCTCAAGGAGGTCCAGGAGATCGCCGACACGGTCACGGTCATCCGCCGGGGCCGGGTCGTCGGCGAGCGGCCGCCGACCGCGAGCGACGAGGAGCTGGCCGCGCTGATGGTCGGCCGCGCGGTGCAGCTCCAGGTCAGCAAGGCGCGCCGCCCAGCCCGGCGACGTCGTGCTGGCGTCGCGGACCTGCACCGTCCCGAGCGAGCGCGGCCAGGCCGCGGTGGACGGGGTGTCGCTTCGAGGTCCGGGCGGGCGAGATCCTGGGCATCGCCGGCGTGCAGGGCAACGGGCAGACCGAGCTGTGCGAGGCGCTGATGGGCCTGCGGCCCGCCGCGGCCGGATCGGTGCGGCTGGCCGGACAGGACATCACGGCCGACCGCGCCGCGGGAGCGGCTCCGGGCAGGGCATCGGCTACATACCCGAGGACCGCCAGGAGGACGGCCTGGTCGCCGGAGTTCTCCGTGGCCGACAACCTGGTCCTGGACGTCTACGACCGGCCGCCCTACGCCCGCGGCATCGCGCTGGACCTGGCCGCGATCCGGGAGACCGCGGAAAGCCGGGTGGCCAGTTCGACATGCGGACGACGTCGGTGCGACACGCCGGCGGGCACGCTGTCGGGCGGCAACCAGCAGAAGGTCATCCTGGCCCGCGAGATCGGCCGGGACGCTGCGGCTGCTGCTGGCCAGCCAGCCGACCCGCGGCCTGGACGTCGGGTCGATCGAGTTCGTGCACAAGCGGATCGTCGAGCAGCGCGACGAGGGCGTCGCGGTCCTGATCATCTCGGCGGAGCTGGACGAGATCTACGCGCTGGCCGACCGGATCGCGGTCATGTACGAGGGCAAGATCACCGGCTTCCGGCCGCCGACGGTCCCGGTGGAAGAACTCGGCCTGCTGATGGGCCGGGCCGACGGCCAGCCGCGGCGCGACGGCCAGCCCGCGGCAGCAGCGAGGGCCCACGGCGGCCGATGCCAGCCGGACGAGCACGGACCTGCGGCCATGGCCGTGGCGGGAGCCGACGGACGACAAGCCGCCCGAGCCACCCGCCGCCCCGGCCGAGCAGCCGAGCCACCCGCCGCCGCCGGGACCAGCGAGCAGCCTGGGCGAACGAGACGCCGGCGAGTGACGGCCGGAATGAGCGAGCGGCCGGGCTGAGAGACGGCCGGGCCCGTGAGACGGCCGGGACGAGCGAGACGGCCGGGACCAGTGACGGCCGGACGAGTGCGGCAGCCGGGACCGGCGAAGCCGCCGGGACGGGTGAGGCGGCGGCCGGGACGGCGCGCCGAGTTCGGCAAGGCGTTGCTGCGGGCGATCGTCGAGGGCAACTCCGTGCGTCGTCACGGTCCTGGCCATCGTGCGCCGCGATCGTGGTCGGCGGCCTGCTCATCGCGTTCACCGACCCGGCCGTGCTGCACGCGTGGGGCACGCTTCTTCGCCGCAGCCGGGCAACGCGATCGGCGCCAGCGTGGGACTCGGCATCCGGCGCCTACTGCGCCATGTTCGAGGGCGTCGATCTTCAACCCGCATACGGTGGCCGCGACCTTCCACGGCGGTCTCGGTCAGCGCGCCGATCTTCAACCCGCTGTCGGAGACGGCGGTCAACGCGACACCGCTGATCCTGGCCGGCCTGTCGGTGGCGCTCGCGTTCCGGGCCGGGCTGTTCAACATCGGCGCGGCCGAGCCAGTTCATCGGCGGCGCGCTGGTCGCCACCTGGCTCGGCTTCGGGGTGAGCCTGCCGCCGGTCATCCACGTCGTCGTGTGCGTGCTCGGCGCCTTCGCCGGCGGGGCGGTCATCGGCTGGATCGTCGGGGGTGCTGAAGGCGAGGACCGGCGCGCACGAGGTGATCGTCACGATCATGCTCAACTACGTGATGCAGTACTTCCTGTCCTGGATCCTCGGCACCAAGGCGATGCAGCGGCCCGGCCGGACCGACCTGGTCAGCCCGGTCATCGCGGGCGAACGCCCACCTGCCGCTGATCGCGGGCTCGCACCTGCGGGTCAACGCGGCCTTCCTGCTCGCACTGGCGGCCGCGCGTCGGGCGTGTGGTGGCTGCTGAACCGCAGCACGATCGGCTTCGAGTTCCGCAGCGTCGGGGCCAACCCGAGCGCGGCGCGCAGCGCGGGAATGAGCGTGCCGCGGACCTGGATCCTGGTCATGCTGATCGCGGGCGGCCTGGCCGGGCTGGCCGCCTCGGCCGGTGATCCAGGGCACCGACTTCACCGCTGACCTTCCAGAGCTACGGCACGTACGGCTTCGACGCCATCACGGTGGCGCTGCTCGGGCCGGGCCCGGCCGCTCGGCGTGGTGCTGGCCGCGCTGCTGTTCGGCGCCCTGCATGCGGGCGGCATCGCTATGCAGGCCAGCACCTCCACACCGGCTGACCATCGTCGACGGTGATCCAGTCACTGGTCGTCCTGTTCGTCGCGGCGCCGCCGCTGATCCGGGCCATGTTCCGGCTGCGCGAGGCCCGGGCGGCGGCCGGGCGAAGCCCTCGCGAAGGGGTGGAACGGATGACGGCGCTGGCCACGCACCGGTCCGTGCACCGGTATCGCGTGAACCGCCGGATGCGTGGCCGCCGGCCGCGTTCATCGCTGCTCGGGCTGGTCGACATCCTGGGCTTCGGGCTGTTCGCCAAGCACGGGGACGCGACGCTTCGCGTTCTCGCCAGCCGTTCGCGAAGGTGACGGTGCCCAACCTCGCCGTGCCCGCCGCGGCCACCGCGTACGTGTTCGGCGCCTTCT
The DNA here is from genome assembly GCA_963822825.1 of uncultured Actinomycetes bacterium. Lineage (GTDB taxonomy): Bacteria > Actinomycetota > Actinomycetes > Streptosporangiales > Streptosporangiaceae > JAWWPY01. The sequence goes on from CAWGIW010000005.1 coordinate 252,867, forward strand.
CGGTCGCGCTCGGGATCGCGCGCGCGGTCGTCCGGCTCGGGCGCGGCGGCCCGGCGGGTCAGCATCGCCGTGGTGCTGATCTTCTTCGTGATCGCGCTGCTGTGCTGGGCCGACGTCGGCCAGCCCATCCCGCTGAACATCATCAACCTGCTTCAGGGCACCCTGGCCGCCTCGATCCCGCTGATCCTCGGCGCGCTGGCCGGCTGCCTGTGCGAGCGGTCCGGGGTGATCAACATCGCGATCGAGGGCCAGCTGCTGTTCGGCGCGTTCGCCGCGGCCATGGTGGCCAGCTTCTTCGGCGTGCTCTGGCTCGGCCTGATCATCGGCTCGCTGGCCGGCGGGCTGCTCGGCGCGCTGCTGGCCGTGTTCGCGATCACGCTACCTGGTTAACCAGGTCGTCCTCGGCGTCGTGCTCAACGTGTTCGCACTCCGGGCTGACCGGATTCCTGTACGACCGGGCCCTGGTGCCGTACGCGAACTCGCTGAACTCGCCCTCGACCTTCTGCCCGATCAAGATCCCGCTGCTCGGCGACATCCCGATCATCGGGCCGGTCTTCTTCGACTCATCATCTTCCTGTACATCACCTACGTCGCTGATCATCTTGGTCCAGGTCGGGCTGTTCAGCACCCGGTGGGGGCTGCGGGTGCGCGCCGTCGGCGAGCATCCGACCGCGGCCGACACGGTCGGCATCCGGGTGCTGTGCGATCCGGTACCGCAACGTCATACTCGGCGGCCTGCTGGCCGGCATCGGCGGCGCCTACCTGACCATCGGGTCGGTCGGGCAAGTTCACCCCGGACATGTCGTCCGGCATGGGCTACATCGCGCTCGCCGCCTTGATCTTCGGCCGCTGGACTCCGCTCGGCGCGATGGCCGCCGCGCTGCTTTTCGGCTTCACGCTCGAGCTGCAGAGCGTGCTGTCCACCATTAACGTCCCAATCCCGTCTAACATCCTGCTGATGGCCCCGTACGTGGCGACGATCGTCGCGGTGGCCGGGCTGGTTGGCCGGGTCCGCGCGCCGGCGGCCGACGGAGAGCCTTACGTTAAAGCCTGACGCGACATCGATCGGAAGCCGTGCATCAAGCCATGACCGAGATGCGAGCGCCGCCCCGTGGACCAGCTGGCCGGCGACCCCTACGCGCCGCCGCGGCCAGCGCCGCGCGGCTGGCCCCGCTGACCGGCATGGCGGCCACGACGTCGCGGTGGTCCTGGGCTCGGGCTGGGCCCGCGCCGCGGACGCGCTCGGCGCGGCCGTGGCCGAGCTTCCGCTGGCCGAGCTGGGCGGGTTCCCCGGCAGACCGACGCGGCACCGGGCAGTGCTCCGGTCGATCGCGCTGCGGTCGCCGCCGCCGGCCCGACCCGGCGTGCTCGTCTTCCTCGGCCGCACCCACCTGTACGAGGGGCACTCGCTCGACGACCGTGGTGCACGGCGTGCGCACCGCGATCGCGGCGGGCTGCCGGGTGATCGTGCTGACCAACGCGGCGGGCGGGATCCGCGACGGGTTCCGGCGTCGGGCCAGCCCGTGCTGATCAGCGATCACCTCAACCTGACCGGCCGGTCGCCGCTGGCCGGGCCGCCGCCGCCCGACGGGTATCCGATCCCGGTTCGCCGACCTCGTCCGAGCTGTACTCGCCGCGGCTGCGCGGGCTGGCCCGCGCCGCCGACCCGAGCCTGGCCGAGGGGGTGTACGCCGCGCTGCCCGGCCCGCACTACGAGACGCCGGCCGAGATCAGCATGCTGCGCGCGCTCGGCGCCGACCTGGTCGGCATGTCAACCGCGCTGGAGGCGATCGCCGCCCGCCACCTGGGCGCCGAGGTGGTGGCGATCTCGCTGGTCAGCAACCTCGCGGCCGGGCTGGCGCCGCACGGCCTGGATCACGCCGAGGTGGTCGCGGCGGGCAAGGCCGCCGCCGCCCAGATGGGCGCGCTGCTGGCTAGCGTGCTGCCGTCGGATCGGGTCGACGTGATTCCGCGCCGATCTGCGGTACCCGCGTGCAGGCATGGATAGCCGACGACCCGGACGACGGCGACCGGGCCGAACTTGCGGCGCTGCTCACCGACAGCAGCAGAACCGGCGAGCGTGGCCGGGTGGCCGGCGCCGAGCTCGACCGACCGGTTCGCGGGCCGGCTGGAGTTCGGTACCGCCGGCCTGCGCGGTGCCATCGGCGCCGGCCCTAACCGGATGAACCGGGCGGTCGTCCGGGCCGCGACCGCCGCTCTGGCGGGCTGGCTGCCGGCAGCGCCGCCCCGGCGGAGGCCAGGCCGGGCGTGGTCATCGGCTGCGACGCCCGGCACCGAGCGGCGGAGTTCGCCGACGAGGCCGCGCGCGTGCTCGCCGGGGCGGGCATCCGGGTCCACCTGCTGCCGCCGCGGCGCCCACCCCGCTGCTCGCGTTCGCGGTCCGCCACTTGTCGGCGCTGCGGCCGGCGTCATGATCACGGCCAGCCACAACCCGCGCGCGGACAACGGCTACAAGCTCTATCTCGGCGACGGCGCGCAGATCGTGCCGCCCGCCGACGCGCGAGATCGAGGCGCGCCATCCGCGGCGCTCGGCCCGCTGGCCCAGGTCCCGGCCGGCCGGCCCGACAGTCCGCTGATCACCCAGCTCGGTGACGAGGTGGCCCAGGCCTACCTGGACGCGATCGCGCGAGAGTGTGCCGGAGCCGGCGGGACCCGGCCAGCGCCTCGCTGCGCATCGTCTACACGCCGCTGCATGGCGTGGCCGGCCGGCCTGGCGGTGCGCGCGTATCGAGCAGCGCGGGCTTCCCCGCGCCGGACGTGGTCGCGGCGCAGGCGGACCCCGACCCTGACTTCCCGACCGTCGCCTTTCCCAACCCAGAGGAGCCGGGAGCGCTCGACCTGGCGCTGGCCGCAGGCCCGCAGGCTCGGGGCGGACCTGGTGCTCGCCAACGACCCGGATGGCGACCGGCTGGCCGTCGCGGTTCCCGACCCGCTCGCCGAGGGGGGCTGGCGGACGCTGACCGGCGACCAGGTGGGCGCGCTGCTCGGCGCGTATCTCTCGAGGAGGGCGGAGCGGGCGCATCGGCACGGGACCGGCTGGTCGCGACGACAGTGGTCTCGTCCACCATGCTGTCCAGGATCGCCGCCGCGGCAGGGGTCCGCTACGCCGAGACACTCACCGGGTTCAAGTGGATCGTCCGGGCCGGGGAGTACGCACCGGACAGCCAGTTTCGTATTCGGCTACGAGGAAGCCCTCGGATACGCCGTCGGCGACACGGTTCGTGACAAGGACGGGATCAGCGCCGCCCTCGCTGTGCTCGCCCTGGCCGCGAGCGCCCGGTCGGCCGGGCAGTCGCTGCTGGACCGCTGGGACGCGCTCGAGGCCGCGCACGGCGTGCACCTGACCGCGCAGCTGACGCTCGCCTCCCGGCGCCCGGCGGATGTCATGACCGAACTGCGGCGCAGTCCGCCGACCGCGCTGGCAGGCCAGCCCGTGATCTCGTCGGCCGACCTCGCCGCCGGCGGCGGTGGGCTGCCACCAGCCGACGTGCTGCGCTACTGGCTCACCGACGCCCGGGTCGTCATCCGGCCGAGCGGCACCGAGCCGAAGCTCAAGGCTTATCTCGAGGTCGTCGAGTCGACCGCGGACCGGAGCCTGACGGCGGCCCGGGCCGCGGCGGCGGCCCGGGGCACTGCGCTGCGCCCGGCCGTCGAGGCTTTGATCACTGGAGAATGGAAGCGGTAACCAGCTGAGCCTCCTGGGTGTCCGCGGGCAGCAGCGGCAGCCGCACGGTGAACGTCGTCCCGACGCCCTCCGTTCACTCGACGGCCACGTCACCGCCGTGCTCCGCGACGATGCTGCTGACGATGGCCAGACCGAGGCCAGTGCCAGGAATGGACCGCCTGACCGCGTTCGACGCGCGGAAGAAGCGACGGAAGAGCGCCTCCTTGTCTTTCTCGGGAATGCCGATACCGGTATCGCTGACGCTCAGCACCGCGGCGTCCCCGTCACGGGTGGCCGTAAGCCGGATCCCACCCCCAGGAGAGGTGTATTTCGCGGCGTTAGAGAGCAGGTTCATCACCACCCGGTCCAGCTGGCCGACGTCCCCGTTGACCACGAGGCTCTCGTCCGGGCAGGTCACGGTCAGGGTCAGTCCGGTGCCGGCCACGGAGGGCAGCAAGACCTGCGCGGCATCGCGGACAACATCCAGCAGGTTAACCGGGCGCAGGATGGTCTGGAAGGCGTCGGATTCCAGCTTCGACAGCATGAACAGGTCTTCGATCAGGTTCCGCAGCCTGACCGTATTGCGGCCGACCGTCTCGAGCATCCGTTCCTGTGCGGCGGTGACCGGGCCCGCGTCCTCATCCCTGAGCATCTCCAGGTACCCCTCGATGCTGGTGAGCGGCGTGCGGAGCTCGTGTGAGACGGTGGCGAAGAATTCGGATTTGGACTGGTTCAGGCGCTTGAGCTGCCCCACGAGGCGGTTTTCGGTCTCATGTATGCGGGCCTGTCTCAGCCCCCGGCCGATATCCGTGGCTATCGCCTGCACGCAGTCGACCTCGGCCGGGGTCCAGGGGTGCCCGGGCTGGACCCGTTCGAGCTCTACGATCCCGTACAGCTCGGAGCCGATGCCAAACGGGGTGGCCATGTGCGACACAACTCCGTAGCGGAGCAGCGGCTCGCGGATGGCCGGCGGGAGCACGTCGCCTTCCGCGCCGCGCACGTCCTGGATCACGGTGCTGGACTGGGTCTTGAGCAGCCCGTTCGCCCACTCATCGAAATTGGGGGCCAGATCCCGGACGAAGGTGACCGGAAGCCAGTCCTGGCGGGCACAATCGGCGTACCGGGGATGCTCGTCTTCGACCAGACGCAGCACGGCCAGATCGCTCGGCACGCAATCGGTGATGGCGGTGGACGCTTCGCGGAGGACATCTTCGGCCCGGAGGTGGTCACGGACACGGCGGCCGGCTTCCCGGGCCATCGCCCGCAGCCGGGCGTGCTCCTGCTCCTGGCTGCGGAGACGGTCGTTCTCGTCCGCCATCGTGTTGACCGACCGCGCCGCTTCGCGCACCTCGGCCGATCCGGCCAGTTTCACCCGGGCCGTATGCTCACCCGACGTCAGCCTGCGCACGGCGGCGGTCAGGCTGCGCAACGGTCCGGTGATGCCGCGGGCCGTGCCGAGCGCGAGCACCAGGGTGAGCGCCACGCCGACGGCGATCGCCGCCGCGCTCCAGGCCAGGCCGACGTCGAGGGCGTGCTTGCTCTGCGCGGTGAGCTGCCTGATGTTTAGCGCCAGGCGCTCCTGCATGACGGAGTTGGCCATATAGAAACTCTGGGCGATGCGGCCCGCCCCGCTGGCCAGCCGCGCGACCCAGGCGGAAGCCGGTGGCAGCTTGGCGATCGCGGCGGCCAGGGTGAAGAGCCGCGCTCCCGCGCGGGCTTGCCGGATGATCAGGCCAGCCATGCCCGGCGGGACGTTCCGCTTGAGTACCGCCAGGTTCACGGCGAAGTCCGCGCGAGATCTGAGGATCGGGAGCAGGAGAGCCTGACGGCCGGACAGCGCGAAGCCGGTGATGGATAGCTGGCCGGTCGTGAAGTCTTGCTGCATCTGGCCGGCCGCCTGCTGATTGACGTAGTCGCGACTGGTCAGCTGCTTGGCCGCGGAGTCCTGGTGGGCCAGGCCCAGGTAGCCGACAGCAGCGGCGACGGCGACGAGGACAGCGAACGCGGAGAACGCGACGAGCGCCTGGCTGATGATCGAGGCGCGGGAGCTCATGACCGCGCACCAAGCATCGGCCGCGCCCAGCGGGCGGCTTCATGGTACGGCGGCACGTCCGGCGCGGCGGGTCCCGCGAGCGGAAGCCGCACGCTGACCGTCGTCCCCTCGCCTTCCTGCGACTCAAAGCTGATATCACCGCCGTGCGCGGCCACGATCGACTGGACGATGGCCAGGCCGAGACCGGTGCCCGGGATGGCCTGTTTCGTGGCGTTCGAGGCACGGAAGAAGCGCCTGAAGAGGCCTTCCTGGTCAGCGTCAGGAATACCGATGCCGGTATCCCTGACCCGGGTGACGGCCCATCCGCCGGCCGCCTCCGCGGTCACCTCGATGTGGCCACCGGCCGGGGTGAACTTCACCGCGTTGGAGAAGAGGTTCATCAGGACCCGGGCCAGCTGGCTGACATCCCCATTCACCACCAGGCCGTCAGCAGCAAGGGTCGTGCTCAAGGTGATGTCCTTGCTCGCTACGGCGGGCTGAATATCCTCAGTGGCCCGGGAAATGATGTCCGTCAGGTTGACCGGCACCGTCACCGTGGTGAACGTGCCCGCCTCGATCGCCGAGAGCGTGAGCAGGTCCTCGATCAGCTCCCGCAGCCGGGTCGCGTTCCGGTTGACCGTGGCCAGCGTCTGCCGCTGCTCGGAGTTGAGCTGTCCCAGGTCGCCGTCCAGCAGCATCTCGATGTAGCCCGCGACGCTGGTGAGCGGGGTGCGCAGCTCGTGGGACACCGTCGCGACGAAGTCAGACTTCGTCCGGTCGATGGACTTCAGCTCCTCGACCAGCCGGTTCTCCTCCTCATACAGGCGGGCATGATGCAGCCCGCGCCCGAGATCGGCGGCTATCGACTCCACCGCGCTGATCTCCGGGTCGGCCCACGGGTGGCCGGGGTGCAGCCGGTTGGCGGTGATGATCCCCAGCAGCTCGGGGCCGACCCCGAAGGGCGTGACGAGCAGCGACACGATCCCGGCCTCGCGCAGCGGGTCACGTATCTCCGGCCGAAGCTGGTCACCATCCGGGCCACCCACATCCTGGACCACCAGGCTCGACTGGTTCCTCAGCAAGTCGTCCAGGATCCGGAACACGCCACGGGGAACATCATCCAGGTACGTATCCGGAAGTATCCAGTCATGCGCGTGGCCCTCGGGCGGCCCCAGCTTCCCGCCCCGCATGACATGCAGGTACACCACGTCGGTCTCCAGGTTCTCCTCAAGCGCCACGCGCGCCGCGCGGATGACGTCATCCGCGTGCAGATGCTCCCGGATGCTGAAGCCTGCTTCCCGCGCCATCACGCGCAGCCGGGAGCGTTCTTCCTCCACCGCGCGTATCCGGTCCGTCTCGTCGGCCAGCGCGTTGACCGACTGGGCCACGTCGCGGGCCTCCAGGGACCCGGTCAGGTCGGCGCGGGCGGCATGGTCCCCGACGGAGAGGCGGTGCACCGTTGACGTCAGGCCACGCAGCGGCTTCGTGATGCCGCGTATGATCCCGAACGCGGCCAGCAACGAGAGCAGGATGGCGAGCCCGGCGAGGATACCGCTCCAGGCGACCGTCCTGGCCAGTACCTGCCTGGCGTGGTTGAGCGCGGTCTTGCCCTCGGCCTGCAACTGGTCCAGCATCCGGCTGTTCGCCGCGTCGAAGGCGATGGCGCTGGGGAAGCTCTCGGCCGACACCGTGACCAGCGCGGGGTCACCGGCCGGCAGGGCCTGTATCCGGGCGGCGAAGGCCAGCCATGTCGCCAGCGAGCGCTGCTGGGCGATCATGTTGGTCCGCAGTTGCGCCGTACGGTCGGCTATCTGGTCGAGCGCCGACCACAGCGCACCGCGGGACTGCCGGTAGAAGACGAGGACCAGTGGCTGCCGGGTCAGTACGTAGGCGCCCATCGACGCCTGGATATCGGCGAAGTCGGCCCGGATCTCGAGGGTGGTGATCTCGAGGGGATGGATGTTCTGGACTTCGTTGCTGATCGCCGCGTTCTGATACCTGACACCGGTGTAGACGAGAGCCCCGGCCCCGACGGCCAGCAGGGCGAACACGAGGCAGCCGCGCCACAGACGGCGGGTCATGGAGCTAGCTCTCATGCGTCGCTTCTCCTGAGCCCGAGCTGATCAGTGACGAGCCGGGCATCGGAGGGGCGTCGCGGCTGTGGTCGTCGCGGCTGAAGGCGTCGCGGCGGCCCGCTCCGAGGTACGCCGGTACGTCCGGCACGGCGGGTCCCGCGAGCGGAAGCCGCACGCTGACCGTCGTCCCCTCGCCTTCCTGCGACTCAAAGCTGATATCACCGCCGTGCGCGGCCACGATCGACTGGACGATAGCCAGGCCGAGACCGGTGCCCGGGATGGCCTGTTTCGTGGCGTTCGAGGCACGGAAGAAGCGTGCGAATAGGCCTGCCTGGTCAGCGTCGGGAATGCCGATGCCGGTATCCGCCACGGAAATCACGGCCCAGCCGTCGGCCGCCTCCGCGGCCACCCGGACCTGCCCCCCGGTGGGGGTGAACTTCACCGCGTTGGAGATGAGGTTCGTCAGCAGCCGGGCGAGCTGCCTGACATCCCCGTTCACGACCAGACCGTCAGCGGGACAGGTCATGGTCAGCGCGATGCCCTTCTTCGCTACGGTGGGCTGAATGTCCTCACCGGCCCGGGAGATGATGTCCGTCAGGTTGACCGGCACCGTCACCGTGGTGAACGTGCCCGCCTCGATCGCCGAGAGCGTGAGCAGGTCCTCGATCAGATCCTGCAGCCTGCTCGCGTTCCGGTTGACCGTCCCAAGCGTGTGCTCCTGCTCGGAGGTGAGCTGTCCCACATCCCCGTCCAGCATCATCTCCATATAGCCCTTGATGCTGGTCAGCGGGGTACGGAGTTCGTGGGACACCGTCGCGACGAAGTCAGACTTCGCGCGGTCGATGGACTTCAGCTCCCCGACCAGCCGGTTCTCCTCCTCATAGAGGCGAGCATGATGCAGCCCGCGCCCGAGATCGGCCGCTATCGACTCCACCGCGTTGACCTCAGCCACCGTCCACGGGTGGCCGGGGCGCATCCGGTCGGCGGTGATGATCCCCAGGATCTCCGAGCCGACCCCGAACGGCGTGATCAGGTGTGAGACGACGCCCGCCTGGCGCAGCGGCTCAAGTATCTGCGGCCGAAGCTGTTCGCCTTCTGGGCCACGCACGTCCTGGGTCACCTGGCTGGACTGATTCCGGAGCAAGCCGTCCAGCATCTGAAAGGAAGCAGGTGATCGATTCCGCATGAAGGTCGGCGGATACATCCAGTCTCGCTCGTGGCCTTCGGGCGCGCCCGTCTGCCCGTCCCGCATCAGGTACAGGTACACGACGTCGGCGTCCAGATTCTCTTCCAGCGTCGTGCGGGCCGCGTCGATGACATCAGCGGCGTGCAGATGCTCCCGGATGCTGAACCCTGCTTCCCGCGCCATCGCGCGCAGCCGGGTATGGCTGGCCTCCTGCTCGCTCAGCCGGTCGCTCTCGTCGGCCAGCGCGTTGACCGCGAGGGCGACGTCCTGGAGTTCCCGCGGCCCGGATGCCCGGATGCGGGCACTGCGATCGCCCGCGGTCAGCCGGTTGACGGTCGCGGTGAGCCCGCGCAGCGGGCCGAGCGTGCCGCGCATCGTGCCGGCCGCGATGGCCAGCCCGAGCCCGACCGCGACGGCGAGCACGGCGGCGCTCCAGGCCAGGCCGACGCTGAGGGCGTTGTTGCTCTTATGGATGAGGTCGGTGACCGTAACCTTGATCCTGGCCAGCATGGCGGAGTTGGCCGCCTTGAACCTCCCGCTCTCCGCCCACGCCGTGTCGGTCCGGACCGTGTCGGCGGCGGTGCTCGACGGGTTGGCGATGACCTGGTTGGCGAGCCCGAACCAGGCCGCGCCCGCCTGGTTCTGCCGGGCGATGAGACCTCGCAGGCTGCCGGGTGCGTGCTGGCGCATGAGGATCACATCGGCAGCGAAATGAGAGCTGTCCTCGTCATAGCCGTTCAGGAAGCGCGGCTCGAACGTGAGCTCATAGTTGGCGATAGCCAGCTGGCCGTCGCCGAAGGCAGCAGCCAGGTCGCTGGTGTTACGTTGCAGCACGTAGACCTGGTTGTTGAGCTGCTTGATCGCCCCCTGCTGGCGACCGAACCCGATGTAGACGAACACTCCCGCGGCCGCCAGCAGCACCACGAACAGAGCGAAACCGGTCCGCAGCCGACCGCCTATGGAGCTTGGCAGCCCTTTCATACCCGCTGGCCCCCCATCTCCGCCCCGCGTGGTGTTACCACTAGTTACCTATACGATACCCTTCGTGATCAACCCCAGACGTCGCCAAGCAGGTCGAGCCGTGGCAAGCTCGGCAGCATGACCAACCCGACCGACGATCCGGCCCGTGGTGGCGAGCCGCGTGGCGGAGAGCCCCGTGGTGGCGGGGACTGCGACGCGGCGCACAGTCACGCACCGTCCCCTGACGACATCGCGCATGGCCACGCTCCCCCGCCCGAGGCGGAGCGCACGCTCATCGCGGTGTTCGCTTCCCCCGTCGCCGAGTACCTGCTGCGCTACGGGAAGGACGCTGGCTTCCGCCCGGTGCTGGTGGAGCCCGACCCCGAGCGCGCCAGACGGGCGGGCGACCTAGGCGTCAGCGGCCCCGGCGTCACCGTGGTCAGCAGCACCGACGGGTACCTCGACGGCACCGCCGATGTGGTGCTGACCGATCACCACCGGCCCGAACTGGGTCTCGTCCTGCGTGACGCGCTCGCCAGCCAGGCCCGATGGGTCGGCATCATGGGCAACCCCCGGCACCCGGCCCCGCACGTTCCCGCGCTTACCGAACTCGGCGTGTCGGCCACCGAGATCGCGCGGGTGCACCGGCCGATCGGGCTGAACATCGGCTCACGAACCCCGGCCGAGATCGCCATAGCCACCCTGGCCGGGCTCATCGCGGATCGCAACGGGCGCCCGGGCGGGCTCTCGTTCTAGGTGAGCTAGGGCAGGCGGAGCCGGCCAGATCGGATCAGCCCTTCAACGCCCCGGAGACCAGGCCGCGCACGTAAAACCGCTGCAGCGCGACGTAGACAATGATGCACGGGATCATCGCGATGACCGCGCCGGACAGCAGCAGGCCGTAGTTGACCGCGCCATATGTCCCGGTTTCGACGTTGCTGAGGGCGACCGGCAGGGTGTACAGGCTGTCGTTGGTCAGGAAACTGAGCGCGCCGAGGAATTCGGTCCAGGAAAACAGGAAGGCGAACAGCGCCGTGGTGGCGATGCCCGGCATCACCAGCGGGCGGAACACGGAGACCAGTGTCCTGATCACCGACGCGCCATCCACCCGGGCCGCGTCGACGAGTTCCCGCGGCACCTGCAGAAAGCTGTTGCGCATCACGTAGACGCCGATCGGAAGGTTGAACGTGGTGTAGAAGAGCGCCAGACCAATCAGGCTGTTCAGCAGGTGGAGAAAGTGCAGCTCAAGGAAGAGCGGGGTGAGCACCGCCTGGAAGGGGATCATGAAGGCCACCAGCACAAGGCCGAAGACGAGCCCCGAACCGCGAAACCGGAAGAGCGCGAACCCGTAGCCGGCCAGCAGCGCCACCAAGGAAGTCAGCACGGCGGTGAGCACGCCGACGATCAGGCTGTTCACGACGTTGCGGATGATGTCGTCTTGCCCGGACAGCAGCGTCCGGTAGTTCGCGAACGTCAGGTGCCCGAACGTCGCGGTGGACGGTGGCGCGGTCACCGCGGACTCCGGCTGGAGGGACCGGAATACCTCCCAGGCCAGCGGGACCACGAACACGGCGCTGATCGCCGCGCCAGCGACGAGGTACCAGGCGAACGCCGCCCGGCCGCGGCGGGCCGGGCGGCCGCGGTCCGGGCGTCTGGGCGCTACCGCTGCTGCCATCAGTCCTCGCCCCCCTGGAGTAGGCGGAACTGGACGAAGGTGATGAGCCCGACGACGACGATGAGGACCACCGACATCGCGCTGGCCAGACCCACGTCCATCTGGGCGAACGCCTCCTGGAAGATCGACATGACGACGGGCATCGTGCTGGTACCCGGCCCGCCGTCGGTCATGATGAAGAACTGGTTGAACGCGAGGAACGAGTACACCACCGAGATGATCAGGCTCAGCGCGATCGATCGGCGCAGGAGCGGCAGCGTGAGCCGCCGCTCGGCACTCCACCAGGAGGCGCCGTCCACCCGGGCGGACTCATACAACTCGGTCGGGATGCCCTGCATCCCGGCCATCAGGAGCATCATGGTCAGCCCCGCGGCGAACCAGATCACCAGGATGCTGATCGCGGTCAGGGCGAGCCCGGTGTGCACCAGCCACGCGGTTGAGTCCTTGACGATGCCGAACTTAGCCAGCACGAAGTTCACCGTCCCGGAGTCTGGCTGCAGTTCGACGACCGCCATGAAGCTCTCCGCCACCAGCCCGACGATGTACGGCAGGAAGATCATCGTGCGGAACACCGTGGACCCGGGCCGGTTCGCCCGGACGAACACCGCGAGGGCATATCCGAACACAAAGATCGGAATGGTGACGATCGCGGTGTATTTCAGCGTGAACACGATCGACTGGAGGAATACCGAACTGTGCACCAGGGCCACGTAGTTGGCCAGGCCGATGAAGTGGTACGGGCCGACCAGCGGCCAGTCCGTCAGTGAGATGTACACCCCGAACCCAAGCGGGAACAGCGCGAAGACACTGACGAAGAGCAGCGCAGGCGAGACCAGCGCGAGGCCCGTCCTGGTCGTGCGGCGAGCCTCGGCGGTAGGCCGGGACCGCCGGCGGAGCGTGCGCTCCGCCGGCGGCGCCTCGGCTGTCCGCGTCGCCACGATCAGCTCTTCACTGTCTGCGTCGCCACGATCAGCTCTTCATTATCTCTGTCGTCACGCTCAGCTCTTCACGGTGTCCAGCGTGCTCTGGATGCCGGTCTGGCCTTGCTGGATCCCGGCATTCAGGTTGCCGCTGTAGACCGCCTCCTCGAACATCTTGAACCACGGCGATCCCGGCTCGTTGTAGACCGCGTCGTAGGCCAGGGTGTACTCCACGGACCCCTTCGCGAGGGCTTTCAGCGCCACGGCATCGTACGGATTGGTGGCCGCGAAGGACGGGGTCAGGACGTCGGAACGGATCGGTGTCATGCCTTGCGAGGGGTACTTGGCCTGCTGCTGCGAGGCGAGCGCCCACTGGATGAACTCCCACGCCCCGGACGGGTTCGGGGCGCTGGCCGGGATCACGAAGTCGTCGCCGCCGTCGAACGTGCTGTATCCGCCGCCGTTGACGGCGGGCAGCGGTGCGTCGGCGAACTCCGCGTGCTGGGCCGGGGTGGTGAACGCGGCGGCGAAGCCGTAGTCACCGGGCAGGATGCCCACCTTGCCGGCCTCGAAGTCCTTGCCCCAGGTCAGGCCGTTCTGCGTCTGGTCGGCCGGTGGCGCTAGGTGCTTGGCCCAGATCGTCTGGTAGGCGGCCAGCATCGTCTTGAGTGGCGCGTCGCCCGCCACGTTGGCCTTCTGGGAGCCGAGCGGCCCGTTGATCATGTGCTGGCCCGCCGCCCACAGCGAGGGCAGCATGGTGAAGCCCAGGCAGCCCTGGCAGTTGCCCGCGAACGAGAAACCCGAGATGCCGTGGCCGAGCGCGTTGATCTTCTCAGCGTCCGTCACGATCTCGGCGTAGGAACTCGGCGCGACGTTGGGATTGAGCCCAGCCTCCCTGAACAGGGTCTTGTTGTACCACAGCACGGACAGGTCGGCCAGGTAGGGCACGCCGTAGTACTTGCCGGCGTTCGTGGCGAGCTGCAGGTGGCCGGGGCTGAGCGAACTCTTGTACGGCAGCGCGTTGACGTACTTGGTGATGTCCATCAGCGCGTTCTCCCGGGCGAACGACGGTACGTCAATGTCGTTCAGCCCGACCACGTCGGGCACCGAGCCGGCCCGGATCGCGGTGGCGAGCTGGCTCGTGTCATCGTTGGGCGGCGTCAGGTGGAGCACGACTTTCAGGTTCTTGTGGGTCGCGTTGAACCCTGCGACCAGGGCCTTGGCCGGGCCGTCAGTCGCCTGGCGGGCCCAGAAATGCACCGTCCCGGTGGCGCCCACACCGAAATTCTTGGATGAGGCGGTCGAGGATCCGGACGAGCCACCGCACGCCGCGGACAGCACGGCCACGGCGCTGACCACACCGACCACCAGGACTTTCGTTCGTCCATTGCGCCATTGCATATGAGTACCTCTCAGGTTGATGAGCCCGGCATCCAGACCCGCATGGCCCGGCCGTCGCGGTTGTCCCAGTGCAGATACGGGACCGCGGTCGCGGTGACGTGATCAGCCACCGCGTTTTCGTTGGGTATCGAAGTAAAAGGAAGCCCGCCGGGGCGCGCCGGCGCGAGTGCCACCGCGCGGGCCTCGACGAAGACGGTGTGCCCGACGCCGGGTACCGTGTCCTCGCGCTCGAGCAGGGGGCCGGCCGCGATGGCGAGATCCTCGACGCTGCGCCCGGCAGGCTGGTCGGCCTGCTCGAAGCAGTAGACGAGGGGGCCTCGCTCGATGGCGACCATCCCGGCGGTGGCGTCGATTCGCCTGCTGGGGTACGTCAGGCGCGGTCTGACATCCAGGTCCCACACCAGGACATCGCCGGGCCGCCAATTCCGCCGCAGGACCAGGTAGCCGCGGCCGTCGGGATCTCCCGCGACTGGCGCGGCCGTTGAGACGCAGCCGGGCGTCCGTGCACCAGCCGGGAACGCGGACGGCCAGCCCGCAGTGCCCCGGCGGGGCGCTGCGCACGTGCATGGTGACCGCGCCCGACCAGGGATAGTCGCTTTCCACCTCCACTTCGAGGACGCCGTCGCCGAGCGGGGCGGCGATCGTCGCCGCCGGGAACTGGTGCACGTGCAGCACGTCGTCGGCCACCGTCGCGATGTAGTACTGAAGCGACGCGACGAGGCGCATGATGTTGGGTGGGCAGCACGCGCAGGAAAACCATTCGCGGCGGCGCCCGGGATCGTCCTCTTCGAAGTGATCCTCGCGCCGCTGCAGCGGGTTGACGTAGAAGAACCGCTTGCCGTCCGTGGACGTCGCCGCGGCGAACGTGTTGAAGAGAATCCGCTCCATATGGTCGGCGTACTTGCTGTCGCCGGTCGCGAGCAGCAGCCGCCAGCTCCACTGGAAGCTCGCGATGGCCGCGCAGGTCTCGTTGTAGGCGCGATCCGGCGGCAGTTCGTACCGGTCCCCGAAGCTCTCTCCGGAGTGCCGTGACCCGTTGCCGCCGGTGAGGTACGTCTTGGTCGCCGACCATGTCGTCCCAGCGGGCCGCCGATCTGGCCAGCAGGTCGGCGTCACCGGTCTCGGCCGCGACGTCGGCGATCCCGGCCTCCAGGTAGAGAGCCCGCACGACATGGCCCTCTTCGGTGACCGACTCGCGGACCGGATGACAATCCTGCAGGTAGCGGTGGCCGAACCCGGAATCACCGATCAGCCCGTGGCCGCGTTGCTCGATGAACTGGCTGGCCAGCCGGAGGTACGGCTCGTGGCCGGTCTCCCGGTACAGCTCGACCAGAGCGGTCTCGACGATCGGGTGGCCGTCCAGGCCACCCCCCGTTCCCAGGAACTCCTCGACCAGGTGGTCAGCGAACCGCCTGGCCACGGTCAGCAGGCCTGCCATCGGGGTCCCAGTCAGGCCGGGACCGCGATGGCAGGCGACCGCCGCCTGGATGAGGTGGCCGGCGCAGTACAGCTCGTGGCTGGAAGCCAGCCTCGCGTACCGCGGCGCGCCGGTGACCTGCACGTAGGAGTTCAGGTACCCATCGGGCTGCTGGGCCTTCTCCAGCAGAGCCGTCGCCTCATCCGCGAACTCGGCCAGGTCAGGCGCCGCGGTGCGGGCCAGCTGCCAGCCGATCGCCTCCAGCGTCTTGTACAGGTCAGAGTCCATGAACTGGGGACCCCGGTATCCCTCGGTGGCCCCGCTGATGGCCAGGCGCAGGTTCGCGAGGTTACCCGCGGTCTCCAGTTGCCGCAGCGCCAGCGGCAGGCTCACGTCGAGATTCCGCTGCTGCCAGGCGTGCAGCAGCCCACTGGCCAGCGTGACGCCGTTCCCATCGAGGGGCCGGTGGGCCACGGCCGCAGCCGCGGTGGGGCGCACCGGCCCGGGGGCCGCTCGATCTTCACCGGCCGTGGTCACCTGGGCTGCTCCGTCTTCCGACATTGAGCTGCCGGCAGGTGGCTCATCGATACGATGGGCGCCTGCCTGGCCGGCTCATGGCTACATGGGTGGTTTTGGGGGCGAGGAAACGCTTTTCCCTAGCAAGGTAGGACTCGTGATGAGGGGCGTCAAGCCTGTATAGTCGCGTTTTGATTACAGATCCCGACCGTGGGGCTGTGGAAAGTGTTGGAGCAAGCGTTTGCCTCCCAGGGATTTGCCGCACCGGGATCCGCCGCACCAGGGCGTGCCGCACCGGGGTCTGGCGGCCCGGGGACCTGAGTCGAGGCGCGTCACCATCCGGGACGTCGCCGCGCTGGCCGGCGTCTCGATCGGCACCGCGTCGAAAGCCCTGAACGGGCAGGGCAAATTGCGCTCCGAGACCAGGGACAGGGTCGCCGCGGCCGCCCGCGAACTGGGTTTCGCCCCCAACATGCTGGCCCGCGGACTGCTCGTCGGGCGGACGTACACGGTCGGCGTGATCACCACCGACAGCTTCGGCCGGTTCAGCATCCCGGTCATGCTCGGCGCCGAGAACGCGCTGGGCGCCGGGCAGATCTCGGTATTCATGTGCGATACCCGAGACGACCCCGACCGGGAGCGCCAGTACGTGGACATGCTGCTCAACCGCCAGGTAGACGGGCTGATCGTGGCGGGCCGGCGCATCGAGCCGCGGCCGAGCATCGGCGTGGACCTCGGCATCCCGGTCGTCTACGCCATGACCCAGTCGCTGGACAGCGACGAGCCCGCCATCCTGCCCGACGACGTGGCCGACGCCCGCCTCGCGGCCGAGCACCTGATCGCCCTGGGGCGGCGCCGCTTCGGCCACATCACCGGCCCCGAGCGGTTCCTGTGCGCCCGCAAGCGGGCCCGCGGGTTCTGCGACGCCGTCGCCGAGGCCGGGGCCGGCTTCTCCCCCAACGATGTCCTGTACGGCGAGTGGAGCGAGCGCTGGGGGCGCCAGGGGGCCAGCCTTCTGCTGCGCTCGTCCGGCGGTGTCGACGCGATCTTCTGCGGCAGCGACCAGATCGCCCGCGGGGTCTCGGACCACCTGCGGCACATCGGCTGCCGCGTCCCCGACGACATCGCCGTGATCGGCTTCGACAACTGGGACCCGATGGTGCTCGGCGCGGAGCCGGCGCTCACCAGCGTGGACATGTGCCTGGTGGACGTGGGCCGGGTGGCGGCGGAGCACCTGCTCTCCGCGATCAACGGCGAGCCGACGCACGGCGTGCACACGGTGCCCGGCCGGCTCGTGGTCCGGGGCTCCACCGCGCCGGAGTGATCGGTAACAATACTCACAAGGGCGGAAACGCCGAACGGGCACGCAGCCCGGCCCGGTACCACTGGCCGACCCGGGCAGGGCAGGATCGGACACAGCAACCAGGCGCAGCGGTCAGACTGGACGCTGAGACGGAGGGAGGCAAATATGGCGGCAACCGAACGCCGGCCGCAGCGGCTGCCGGTCATGACCGATGTCGCGCGGCTGGCTGGCGTCTCGCACCAGACGGTGTCGCGCGTGCTCAACGACCATCCCAATGTCCGGCCGGAAACCAGGGAGACCGTTCTCGCCGCGATCAGCGAGCTCGGGTACCGGCCGAACGCCGCCGCCCGCACCCTGGTCACCCGGCGCACCCGCACCCTCGGGGTGATCAGCTTCGACACGACGCTGTGGGGACCGGCCTCGATGCTGTACGGCATCGAGGGAGCCGCGCAGGAGACCTACTTCGTCGCCATCGCCAGCCTGCCGTCACTGGACCGGCGCTCGGTGCTGGAAGCGGTGGACCGCTTCGTCGGCCAGGGCGTCGAGGGGATCATCGTGATCGCGCCGCTGACCTCGGCCGTGGTGGCGCTCAGCGACTGGCCGGCGAGGTTCCGCTGGTCGCCGTGGGCTGCGGCACCAACGCGCCGCTGACCTCGGTCGCGGTGGACAATGCCGAGGGAGCGGCCCTGGCCACCCGGTACCTGCTTGAGCTCGGGCACGAAACCGTGCACCATATCGCCGGGCCCGCTTCCTGGCTCGACGCCTGCGAACGCATCGCTGGCTGGCGGATGACGCTTCAGGCGGCGCAGGCTCCGGAACCTGCCATCCTGGCCGGTGACTGGTCGTCGGCCTCGGGCTACGAGATCGGCAAGCAGATCGCGGCGGACGACAGCGTCACGGCGGTGCTGTGCGCCAACGACCACATGGCGCTCGGCCTGCTGCGCGCGCTGTCCGAGCATGGCCGGCGGGTACCCGGGGACGTCAGCGTGATCGGGTTCGACGACATCCCGGAGGCCGCGTACTTCCTGCCGCCGCTCACCACCGTGCGGCAGAACTTCGGCGAGCTCGGCCGGCGGGCGCTCGCCGCGCTCGTCGACATGATCAATGGGCAGGGCCCGGCCGGCTCGCTCGAACCGGTCGCGCCCCGGTTGGTGGTGCGGTCCAGCGCCGGCCCGCCGGGGATAAATTCCACCGACCCTGGCTGACACCCCGGCGTCCGGGCAGGCCCGGCGCCACCGCCTGGCCGGGCAGGCCCGGCGCCACCGGCGGCAGAGCAGAATGGCTTTACCACAGATAGGAGCACACCGAGTGAAACAGGCCGACGATGGCTGTTAGCGCTCACAGCCAGGACCACTATGTCATCGGGGTAGATTTCGGAACGCTGTCCGGGCGCGCGCTGGTCGCCCGGGTCAGCGACGGTGCCGAACTGGGGTCGGCCGTCCTCGAGTACCCGCATGGCGTCATGGACGCCGAGCTGGCCGCGACCGGCGAGCCGCTGCCGCCCGACTGGGCGCTGCAGGATCCGGAGGACTACCGCGAGGTGCTGCGGACGGTGGTACGCGCCGCCGTGGCCGAAGCGGGGATCGACCCCGCCCAGGTCATCGGCATCGGCACCGACTTCACCGCCTGCACCGTCATGCCCACCACCAACGACGGCATCCCGCTGTGCCAGCGGCCGAGCATGGCCGGCCGCCCGCACAGCTATCCCAAGCTCTGGAAACACCACGCCGCCCAGCCGCAGGCGGACCGGATCAACGCGCTGGCCCACGAGCGCGCCGAGCCGTGGATAGCCCGCTACGGCGGGAAGATCTCCTCGGAGTGGCAGTTCGCCAAGGCGCTCCAGCTTCTGGATGAGGACCCGGAGATCTACGACCAGACGGAACGGTGGATCGAGGCCGCCGACTGGATCATCTGGCAGCTCTGCGGGACCGAGACCCGGAACGCCTGCACCGCCGGCTACAAGGGCATCTGGCAGGACGGGCACTACCCGGACCGCGAGTTCCTGGCCGCCCTCGACCCCCGGTTCGCTGACTTCGCCGCCGGCAAGCTGGAACACCCGGTCTCCGCGCTCGGCGACCGGGCCGGCTCGCTCACCGCCGAAGCGGCGGAATGGACCGGGCTGCCCGAGGGCATCGCGGTCGCGGTCGGCAATGTGGACGCGCACGTCACACCGCCCGCCGCGAACGCCACCGCGCCGGGCCAGATGGTCGCCATCATGGGCACCTCCACCTGCCATGTGATGAACGGGGCCACCCTGGCCGAGGTGCCGGGCATGTGCGGGGCGGTGGACGGCGGCATCATCGCCGGGCAGTGGGGCTACGAGGCCGGGCAGAGCGGCGTCGGGGACATCTTCGCCTGGTTCACCGAGCACGCGGTGTCGGCAGGCTACTCACAAGAGGCCGCGCGGCGCGGCATCTCCCTGTTCGACCTGCTCTCCGAAGAGGCCGCCAGGCAACGCGCCGGCGCGCACGGCCTGATCGCCCTTGATTGGCTCAACGGAAACCGTTCGGTACTTGTCGAACACCGCCTTGTCGGGCGCAATAGTGGGACTCACCCTGGCCACGAGGGCGCCGGACATCTATCGCGCGCTGGTCGAGTCGACCGCGTTCGGTACCCGGGTCATCATTGACGCCTTCGAGGAATCCGGCCTGCCGGTCACCGAACTGGTGGTCGCCGGCGGCCTGCTGAAGGACACGTTCGTGATGCAGGTGTACTCGGACGTGCTCAACCGCCCGCTCAGCCTGATCACTTCCGCCCAGGGACCGGCGCTCGGCTCGGCGATCCACGCCGCGGTGGCGGCGGGCGCCTACCCCGATGTCCCGGCGGCCGCAGCGGCCATGGGCAGCAAGCGCGACGCGGTCTACACCCCCGACCCGGCCAGCGCCGCCGTCTACGACGAGCTGTACGCCGAATACGTGACGCTGCACGACTACTTCGGGCGCGGCGCCAACGAGGTCATGCACCGGCTGCGCACCCTGCGCGACCGTGCGTTGAAGGCCAGTGCTTCGAAGGCCAGTGCTTCAAAAGACAGTGCTTCAAAAGACAGTGCTTCAAAAGACAGTGCCCAGAGAGGCGGCGGTTGATGACCATGGACCCGGCCACGGCGGCGGCGGTGGCGGTGGCGCGGACCCGCTCCGAAGTCTGCGAACTGCACGCCGCGCTGGTCGAGAACAACCTGGTCGCATGGACCTCCGGCAACGTGTCCGCGCGGGTCCCGGACGGCGGTGGTCAGGCGGCTCCCGGGCACCGGCCTGATGGTGATCAAGCCGAGCGGCGTCGCCTACGCCGACCTCACCCCGGAGTCCATGGTCGTCTGCGACCTCGACGGCAAGCCGGTTGACGGCGAGTACAGCCCGTCCAGCGACACGGCCACGCACGCCTATGTCTACCGGCACATGCCGGGGGTCGGCGGCGTGGTGCACACCCACTCCACGTACGCGACGGCCTGGGCCGCGCGGGGCGAGGCCATCCCGTGCGTGATCACCGCCATGGCCGACGAGTTCGGCGGGGAGATCCCGCTCGGGCCGTTCGCGCTGATCGGCAGCGACGAGATCGGCCGCGGCATCGTGGCCACCCTGACCGGTCACCGCTCCCCCGCCGTGATCATGCGCAGCCACGGCGTGTTCACCATCGGCAGCAGCGGCCGCGACGCCGTCAAAGCCGCGGTGATGTGCGAGGACGTGGCCCGCACGGTCCACCTCGCCCGCGCCTACGGCGACCCGCCGCCACTCAGCCAGGACCAGGTGGACGCGCTCCACCGTCGCTACAAAGAGCACTATGGACAGCGCTGACTGCCGCATGATTAGCACCGGCAGCAGCACGGGGATCCGTTAAGGAGACACAACCTCGATGAGCGAACGTAAGCCGCGGATCGGGATCCTGGGCATCATGCAGGACCTCTATGACGACATGATCCCGGGCATCGCGCAGCGCCAGGCCGGATATGCCGCGGAACTCGCCGCGCACCTCGCGGATGTCGGCGAGTTCATCCCGAGCAAGCCCATCAAGCACCGCGAGGACGCGGAACGCGAGATGCGCGAGTTCGAGAACGCCGGCCTGGACGGCGTCCTGGTGGTGATGCTCACCTACGGGCCCGCGATGCGGGTCGCGCGGCTGCTCTCGGAGTCACGACTGCCCGTCTGCCTGGCCAACATCCAGCCCGAGCCCAGCGTGACGCCCGCGTGGGACATGGCCGACATGACCTACAACCAGGGTGTGCACGGGGCGCAGGACACCGCGAACGCGATGGTCCGCGCGGGCCGCCGGTTCGCGGTGCTGACCGACGACTGGAAGAGCGAGGAGTTCCGCGCCGACGTGGGCCGATGGGCACGGGCGGCGGCCGCGGTCACCGCGTGGAAGTCGCTGAAGACCGCGATCTTCGGCTACGCCATGAACGACATGGGCGACATCAGGGTTGACGAGAGCGCCCTGATCAGGTCGCTCGGCCCGGAAATCCTCGCGGTCGCGCCCGGCGACATGTACCGGGGGATGCTGGCCGTCACCGACGACGAGGCGGCTGACATCATCGCGTTCGAGGACGCGAACTTCGAGATAGACCCGCGGCTGAGTGCGGAGGAGCGCCAGGACCACGCCCGGATGCAGGTCGCCATCGAGAAGATTCTGGTCGACCGTGGCTTCGGCGCGTACACGGCGCATTTCGACGCGATCGGTGAAGACGGCCGGTTCAGCCTGCTGCCGCTCGCGGCCGCGTCCAGCCTGATGGCCAAAGGCTACGGGTACGCGGCCGAAGGCGATGTGCTGACCGCCTGCCTGGTGTCCGCCGGGCACACGCTGATCGGCGACGCGCACTTCACCGAGATGTACGCGATGGACTTCCCGTCCGACTCGATCCTGCAGAGCCACATGGGCGAGGGCAACTGGAAGATCGCGCGCACCGACCGGCCGGTCAAGCTGATCAAGCGGCCGCTCGGCATCGGCAGGCTGGCCGATCCGCCCACGTTCCTGTTCCAGTACCAGCCCGGGCCGGCGACGCTGGCCACCCTGGTGTCACTGGAAGGCGAGAAGTTCCGGCTGGTCTGTGCCGAGGGCGAGAACCTGGACAGCCAGGAACTGCCGGCGCTGGAGATGCCGTACGGCCAGTTTCGCCCCGCCTCCGGGCTCCGCGCCTGCCTCAACGGCTGGCTGGCCGCGGGCGGCCCGCACCACGAGGTGATGAACCTCGGCCACCACGCGGCCGCGTGGCGCGTCTTCTGCCTGCTCGCCGGCATCGAGTTCGTCCAAGTCTGACCCGTGCTCCAGCGCAGTCCCCAAGGGTCCGGAGCCCAGTGCCCGCGATGAACGGGAATCGGACGGCCAAATCCCACCCACCGCGGGCGACGTATCCCGCCACCGAGTTCATTTCACGCGGACGGTGCCCACAGACCGGGACGAACCGGACACGATCATGGTCGTAACGCGTGAAGGGTGGCAGCGATCATGGCATTGGCGCGGCGGGGCGTACGGTGGCTGGGCTGTCAGGCCGCAGGACCGAGCAGGTCCCATCTGTTGCCCGCGATGTCGAGGAACACGGCGACGCGCCCGTAGGGCTCTGTGCGCGGCGCGGTGAGGAATTGCACGCCGGCGGCCGTCATGCGCTCGAGGGCGGCGTCGAAGTCGTCCACCCGGAGGAAGAACCCGACGCGCCCGGCGACCTGGTTCCCGACGGCCGCGGCCTGGTGCTCGCTGTCCGCGCAGGCGAGAAGAATGCCGGTCTGCGCGCCGGGCGGCCGGACGACGACCCACCGCTTCGGCCTGCCGTCGTTGGTCAGTGACGGCGAGTCCTCGACGAGGTCGAATCCCAGCGCGCCGGTGAAGAACCCGATGGCCTTGTCGTAATCATCGACAATGATCGTGAACTGCTCGATCCGCATGCGCAGCAGGTTAGTGCCCGCAAGGTGCCGGCGTGCCGCTCAGCCCGCGCCGCGCGGCACCAGGCCGCGCGGAAGCTCAGCCGACGCCGACGCGCATCAGCAGATGACCGCGGCGGAACCGCTCCCCGTCGCGGGGCTCGCGTGACATCCGGCCGACCTCGGCGAACCCGGCCTCTCTCGCGAGCGCGGACAGGTCGTCGGCTGGCCACCGGTACGCCGGCGTCACCTTGTGGTCGTACCGGGTGACCGGTTCGCTGACGGCCTCGAAGAACGCGGCGAGCAGGTGACCGCCCGGCCTCAGCGCCCGGGCGAACTCGGCGAAGTAGGCCGGCAGGTCGTCCGGCGCCGCGTGGATGACGGAGTACCAGGACACGGCACCGCCCAGCGCGCTGTCGCGGCAGTGGGAGGGCGTGCATCGACCCGACCGCGAACCGCAGCCCGGGACACGTCGCCCTGGCGATCCGGGTCAGCATGGGCGACAGGTCGATCCCGAGCATGTCCAGGCCAAGACTGGCCAGGTGCGCCCCGATCCGGCCCTCGCCGCAGCCGAGATCGGCGGCCAGGCCGCCGCCCGACGTCCGCACGCGCTCGGCGAACGCGGCGAGCACCGCCCTGTCCAGCGGGAGGGCGTCGAGTTCCCCCTGGACGAACTCCGCGTAGCGGACTGCGATGGCGTCGTAGGCGGCGGCCGTCATGGCGAGGCGCTCGGAGATTGCCGTCACGCCGGCCGATCCTAGTGCCGGGCCGGGTGACTGTCTGGCGGTGGCCCGGCTGGTTCCCCGGCCGCCACCATTACCGGGTCAAGTCCTGGCGCACCAGGTAGGACACGGACCCCGTCAGTCACCCCGACTGGCGGGGGTTCCTACTTCTTCACCACGAATGTGCCCATCGGGCTGGTGACGACCAGCCCTTCTTCTTTGAGCGCGTCCAGCGCCTTCCGCACGGTGGTCAGCGCCACCCCGAAATCCTGGGCCATGGTGACGATCGACGGCAGCCTTCCACCGGGCGGGTACTCGCCGCTGCCGATCCGCGCCTTCAGGATGGCGTGAATCTGCCGCCACGGGGCGACGGGACCGTCATGATCAATCACTCGGCCAGGGTACGTCGCTGCTGCTCACGGCCCCGCAAGACAGCATGGGGTAGCACGCGGCCCCATGCTAGTGTTTAGATGGCGGCGTATGACAAAGCGGCCCCGGCAAGCGCTCACACGCCGACCTGGCCTCGGCAGTCCCCTACCCGTGGAAGGGAACCACCGTGGACACATCATCCAGTGCCCCTGGCACGCCAGCACAGGACAGGCAGCGCCACCCCATCGAAGGCGGCTTGCCGCAGCCAGCCGAAGACCACGGCGGCTTCACGCCCCCCGACATTCCCCTCACGGAAGTGCTCCACGACTACGGCGGCGGTGCCTGACCGGGGGCGGCAAGTTCCCGGTGCTGGCCGTTATGGCAGCCCGCTGGCCCGGATGGGACATCCAGCCAGTGACCGGCGGGGCCGGATACACGGCGCACCAGCCCGGCCGGGCTGGTGCTGTGGGCGGCGAACCTGGAAACCTTGGACGGCCTGCTCGTGGCAGCAGAACAGCAGGCCCGGCGAGTGACCCAGCCGTTGATCGCTCACAGGACCAGAACCCGGCGTCGGCACTGGCTGTGAGCGAACGTTCGCACCCCGAGGGCAGGCGGCGGCGCAGACCGAGCCGCGGAGGCCGACGAACAGCCGCTGAGGCCCTGGCCTGGCCGGTGATCACCGTCTGTCATTCCCCAATAACCCGGATTAAACGTGATCGAAACGTGTCTTGACCGGCTATCCCTTCGAACCTTACCTTCTAGGCGAACGTTCGTTCAAACCATAACGAGCCGGGCATGGCAGGGCGGAATGGCACGTCGGTACGTCTCGATCAAGGAAGTCGCGGCGCGGGCCGGGGTCAGCTTCCAGACCGCGAGCAAGGTGCTCAACGGCGGCAACGTCCGGGTGTCGGCCGAGACCGCAGCGCGGATCATCGAGGTCGCCGGGCAGCTGGGTTACCGGCCCAACACCGTCGCCAGAAGCCTCGTCCAGCAGACGACGGCCACCATCGGGCTCATCGCCGGGGACATGACCGATGGCGCGCTCGCCCAGTTCGCCGTGGCCGCCGAGCGCACGGCCCGCCGCCACGGGCACGCCGTCCTGGTCGGGAACCTGGCCCAGGGGGGCGAGGACGGCGCGGCCGTGGTGCAGATGCTGCTCGACCGGCGGGTTGACGGGGTGATCGCCGCCGCGCCCCAGCTGGAGGAGGACCCGGTGGTCGCGGAACTGCTCCGCAGCTACGTGCCGGCGGTGAGCCTGCATCACGTGCCCGGTGGCGGGGTCCCGCTCGTCGGCTCGAACCACCGGGAAGGCGCCCGGCTCGCCACCCAGCACCTGATGCAGCTCGGTCACACCTCGATCGGCACCGTCACCGGCCCGTTCCGCCGCCACGTGGTACGCAGCCGCCTGCATGGGTACGAGGACGCGCTGCGGTCCGCCGGCATCGAGCCCGGCGAGGACCTGGCGGTCGAGGCGGACTGGACACCGGGCACTGCGGCGGCCGCCACCCGGCTGCTGCTCGAGCGGGACCCCGAGATGACCGCCATCTTCGTGCACAGCGACACCATGGCGATCGGGGTGCTGAGCGCGCTGGCCGCGGCCCATAGCCGGGTTCCCGCTGATGTCGCGGTCGTGAGCTGCGACGACATGCCCTTCGCCGAATACCTGACCCCCTCGCTTTCCTCGCTGCGGGTTCCGTTCGCGGAGACCGGCGAGCAGGCCGTCGAGCTCCTGCTGCGCCGCATCGCCGGGGAGCCCCCGCCGGGCGAGCCCGTCCGGCTGCTGCCGGTCGAGCTGATCGTGCGGGACTCCTGCGGCGGCCAGGCCCAGCCGGCACCGGCCCGGCCAGCACACACAAGATCGGAGGACTCGTGACCCGCATCATGGTGGACCCGGCCCGGCCGCTCGGCAGCGTGGACCGGAACGTGTTCGGCGGCTTCGTCGAGCATCTCGGCCGGTGCATCTACGGCGGGCTCTATGAGGAGGGCTCGCCCCTGGCCGACGCCCGGGGGTTCCGCACGGACGTGCTCGGCCTGCTGCGCGACCTGCGGATGGGCGTCCTGCGCTGGCCGGGCGGCAACTTCGTCAGCAACTACCACTGGGCGGACGGCATCGGGCCCAAAGACTCACGGCCACGGCGCCCCGAGCTGGCGTGGGGAGGCGAGGAATCCAATCGTTTCGGAACTGATGAATTTCTCGGGTACTGCGCCGAGCTCGGAACGGAGCCCTACATCTGCCTGAACATGGGCACCGGCTCGCTGGAAGAGGCGCTCGCCTGGGTCGAGTACTGCAACGGCGCGGGCGACACCGCCTGGGCCCAGCGGCGCCGGGAGAACGGTCACGAGGCGCCCTACGGGGTCCGCTACTGGGGTCTCGGCAACGAGATGTACGGGGACTGGCAGGTCGGGGCGGTGTCCGCCGAGGAGTACGTGCGGACCGCGACCCGGTGGGCCCGGGCCATCAAGATGCTCGACCCGGAGGCGCAGCTGGTCAGCTGCGGGATGAACGGCTGGAACGACTGGGACCGGGTCGTCATCGACGGCATGGCGCCCCTGGTCACTACCACTCGCTGCACATCTACACCGGGTCCGACGACTACTGGACCAACGTGCTCCAGCCCCACCAGGCGGAGCGCGCCATCAACTGTGCGCGCTCACTTATCGAGCGGGCCGCGTACGTCAAGAAGATCACCCGGCCGCCGCGCCTCGCCTACGACGAGTGGAACGTCTGGTTCCGTGAGCCCGAGGGTGCGCTGGAGGAGCGCTACACGTTCCCCGACGCGCTCGCGGTGGCCACCTACCTGAATATCTTCATCCGCAACTGCCGCTGGGTCCGGATGGCGAACCTGGCCCAGATGGTCAACGCCATCGCGCCCATCGTCACCACCCCCGACACCGCTGTGACCCAGCCGATCTACTACCCCGTGCTGCTGCACTCCCAGGCGGCACTCGACCTCGCGGCGGACGTCTACGTGACCGGCGCCGCGGTCAGCCCGATCGGGACCGACCACCACAGCCGCTGGCCGCACCGGGTCGCCGATCTCGGCCCATTCACCCTCGTGGACGCCGCGGCCACCACGTCCACCGACCGCGGCCGGCTCGCCCTCACGCTCGTGAACAGGAGTCCCGATGAGCCGGAGATCGCCGAGATAGTCCTCCGTGACCTCGTCTTCGACAGCGTCGCCGAGGTCCGGACCGTCACCGCCGAACGTGGACGCGACGTCCGCGCCCGGCCTGACATCGAGGGCACGTGCCTGGAAGAAGGATCGGAGACCCCGAAGGGCACGTCGCTCACCCTCACCCTCCCCCCGCAGTCGTTCACCGTCATCGAGGTGGCGACGGCAAGCCAGCAGTGATTCGACACGAGGAGTTCTGCGGATATGTATATGACCACGCATGAGCGCCGGGCGCGGTCCCGGGGACCCAGATTCATGGCCGGCCGCGCCGCGGCCGGGATCGCCGGAGTGGCCGCCGTGTCGCTCCTGGCCGCCTGCGGCGGCAGCGGCGGGTCGGCCGCCGCCCCGGCCAGTTCGGCCACAGGCAGCGCCAGCGCGAGCGCGAGCGCCGGCGCCACGCTGCTGGTGTCCTGCAAGTCATCCAGCGCCACGAAGATCACGTTCTGGGCCTGGGTGCCCGGCATCGCGCGGGCGGTCGACGAGTTCAACAAGACCCACCCGTCCATCTGCGTCACGCTCGAGGACGAGGGCGCGGGCGACCCCCAGTACGTCAAGATCGCCGACGCGATCAAGGCCGGCTCGGGTGCTCCCGACGTGGCCGAGGTCGAGTTCGACGAACTCCCGTCGTTCGAGGTGACCCACAGCGTGGTCAACCTGGCCAAGTACGGCGCCAACGCCTACAAGGCCAAGTTCGTGCCGTGGGCCTGGGACGAGGTCAGCCAGGGATCGGCGGTGTACGCGATGCCTGGCGACGCCGGGCCGATGGCCTTCTACTACAACTCCGCGCTGCTGGCCAAGTACCACATCACGCCGCCGACCACCTGGGCGCAGTTCGCGGCGGACGCCGCCGCGCTCAAGAAGGCCGACCCCTCCGCCTACATGACCGACTTCGCCGCGACCGACCTGCAATGGGTCATGAGCCTGATGGCCCAGGACAACGCCTGGCCCTTCACCTACAGCGGCGGCAGCAAGGTGGGCATCAACTGGACCGGCCCGGCCCAGACCGCGTTCGCGAACTACTGGCAGAAGCTGATCTCGGCTCATGAGGTCAACGGCGTGACCGACATGACCGCCACGTCCTTCGCCGACCTGGACAAGTCGATCGATGCGAGCTGGCTCAGTTCCGCGTGGGGTCCCTCGTACTTCGCGCCCGACGCCAAGTCCTCCGTGGGCGCCTGGCGGTCCACCGCGCTCCCGCAGTGGACAGCCGGCGCCAAGGTGGCGGCGAACTGGGGCGGCTCGACCTACCCGGTCTTCACCCAGAGCGCGCACCCGGCGCAGGCCGCCGAGTTCGCCGAGTGGATGAACGGGACCGACCAGTCGTGGACCATCCTCAAGACCGCCCCGTCCTCACTGTTCCCGACCTACCTGCCGCTGCTGAACGACCCGACCTACCAGGACATCACGGTGCCGATTTCCGGGTCCTCCCATCCGGACCAGGCGTTCACCGCGGCGGCGAGCAGCATTCAGGGCGTGCCGTGGCCCCCGTTCATGACTGAGGCGCTCACCGAGTCCGCCACCGTGTTTGCGGGCGTGCTGGACGGCAAGACGACACTCTTGCAGGCGTTCAAGAATTTCCAGAACGTCCTGGTGAGCTACGCGAAACAGCAGGGCTTCACGGTCTCGAGCTGATCGCTGGCGCCCGCCGGGCCGCCGGGCCCGGCGGGCGCCACGCACGGAAGGGAGCATGAATGTGAACGGCACCGTGACCCGGGCGCCGAGGCGCACGCTTGCCCCGCGGGGCTTCCTGGTCCAGTCGGCGTGGATCCACCGGCGGGACCGCAAGGGGTTCTGGTTCGTCGCCCCGTTCCTCGCCGCCTTCCTGGTCCTCATGATCGCGCCGCTCGGGTACGCGGTCTACCTCAGCCTCTACACCACCCGCATCATCGGCGGCACGGTCTTCACCGGCGCCGCCAACTACACGCAGACCCTGGAATCGGGCCAGTTCTGGTCCGGCGTCATCCGTGTGATCATCTTCGCCGCCATCCAGATCCCGGTCATGCTCGCCGTCGCGTTCTTCTTCGCGACGATCTTCGATCTCGGGGTGGCCAAGTACGGCACGCTGTTCCGGACCATCTTCTTCATCCCGTTCGCGGTGCCCGCCGTGGTCGGCGCGGTGATGTGGTCCTTCCTGCTCGAGCCGCAGTTTGGCCCCTTCGTACACCTGGCCAACGCCCTTGGCCTGCACAACACCGATTTTTTCTCAACGAACCTCATCCTCCCGTCGATCATCGTCATCGTGATCTGGGAGTGGACCGGCTACAACATGCTGATCCTCTACACCGCGCTGAGATCGGTGCCCAGGGACGTCATCGAGGCGGCCATCATGGACGACACCCCGCTGTGGAAGATCATCCTGAAGGTGAAGCTCCCGATGGTCCGCCCGGCCATCGTCCTGCTGGTCTTCATCAACACCATCGGCGCCCTGCAGCTCTTCACCGAGCCGGTGATTCTCGGGTACTTCCAGAACCAGGCGATCTCCATCAACTTCACTCCCACGCTGTACATCTACAACACCGCCATCGCGGGCCAGCAGTACAACCTCGCGGCCGCGGCCGCGGTGATCCTGGGCCTGGTCATCGTCGTCATCTCGGTCAGCTCGCTGTTCTTCCGCCGCCGGAGGAGTGAATTCAGTTGAACGCAGTCACGATCGTGAGCCACGGCCGGCCGCCGGAGCCGCCCGTGGCCGCCCCGCCGGACAGCCGCCGCCGGCGGCGCCACCAGCAGCCCAGCGACGAGATCCCGATCGAGTACTACGGCCTGCGGCGCGGCACGGTCACCGCCATCACGGCCGCATGCACGGTGTTCGCGGTCTTCACCTTGATCCCCATCGTGTGGCTCATCATCAACTCGACGAAGACACAGGCCAACATCTTCGAGACCTTCGGCTTCTGGTTCGCCTCGCCGTTTGAACTGGGGCGCAACTTCGGGCTGCTGTTCCAGAACGTGGACGGCTACGGGGTGTACTTCCAGTGGTTCGGTAACACCGCCTTGTACGCGGTGCTCGGCGGCGGCGGCGCCACCGCGCTCGCCGCGCTGGCCGGCTATGGCTTCGCCCGGTTCCACTTCCGCAGCTCCAGAGTGCTGTTCGCGCTCGTCATCGCGGCCCTGCTGGTCCCCATCACCGCCATCACGCTGCCGCTGTACCTGACGTACGCCAAGGTCGGCCTCATCGACTCGATCTGGGGAATGATCCTGCCGAGCATGGTGAGCCCGGTCGGGGTCTACCTGATGAAGGTCTTCGTCGAGGTCTCGGTCCCGCGCGAGCTCATCGACGCGGCGCGGCTCGACGGCGCCAGCGAAATAAGGATCTTCTTCCGGCTCGCCCTGCCGCTCATGGTGCCCGGGCTGATGACGGTGCTCCTGCTGAGCGTGGTCGGCGTGTGGAACAACTACTTCCTGCCGCTGATCATCTTCAGCCAGAACCACCTGTACCCGCTGACGGTCGGGCTGGGCCTGTGGTCTCAGCGGGCCCAGAACAGCGGTAACGCCGAGATCTTCCCGCTCGTGGTGATCGGCGGCCTGGTAACAATCGTCCCGCTCATCGCGCTGTTCCTCATCCTGCAGCGGTACTGGCGGAGCGGCCTGCTGCTCGGGAGCATCGCGAACTAGGGAGGCAGGTCCCGTGTCCACGGTGTCACTGGAAGGTCTGACGAAGTTCTATCCCAACGGCGTCGAGGCCGTGCACGCCCTCGACCTGGAGATAAACGACGGCGAGTTCGTGGTCCTGGTCGGGCCGTCCGGGTGCGGCAAGACGACCGCGTTGCGCATGGTCGCGGGGCTGGAGGAGATCAGTGCCGGGACGCTGCGGTTCGGCGACCGGATCGTCAACGACGTGTCGCCCCGTGAGCGCGATGTGGCCATGGTGTTCCAGAACTACGCGCTGTACCCGCACCTGAGCGTGCATCAGAACATCGGCTTCTCGCTGGAGAACCGGAAGGTCCCCAAGGCCGAGCGGGACGCGAAGGTCCGCGCGGCGGCGGCCGTGCTGGGGCTCACCGAGGTGCTCGACCGCAGGCCCCGCCAATTGTCCGGCGGGCAGCGGCAGCGCGTCGCGATGGGCCGGGCGATCGTCCGGGAGCCGTTGGTGTTCCTGATGGACGAGCCGCTGTCCAACCTCGACGCGAAGCTCCGCGTCCAGATGCGCTCCGAGGTGCTCCGCGTGCACCGGCGGATCGGAGCCGCGACGCTCTACGTCACGCACGACCAGACCGAGGCCATGACCATGGGAGACCGGGTCGCCGTGCTCCGCGATGGCGTCCTGCAGCAGGTCGCGGGGCCCAAGGAACTCTATGACCGGCCGGGCAACATCTTCGTCGCCACCTTCATCGGCTCGCCGTCGATGAACCTCTACGAGGCCGGCCTCGACGTCAGCGCGGACGCCGCCACTCTGACCCTGGGCACGCAGCGGCTCACCGTCGGCGCCAAGGTGATCAAGCGCACCGACGGGCTCGCAGCCTTCCACGGGCGCACCGTCATCGTCGGCATCCGCCCCGAGAACCTCGTTGACCCGGCCGCGGCCGGCCTCAGGCCGGAGCCCGGATCGAGCCTGACCGCCGAGGTGGACTTCGTGGAAGTTCTGGGCAGCGAGCAGCTGGTCCACTTCACCATCGACGCCCGGCGGGTCCGTGAGGAGTCTGAACTGCGCGGCCAGGCCGCTCCCGCGGCAGAGCAGGGCGAGATCGTGGCCGCCTCGGTGACAGAGGGCGTGGCCCGGGTCGATCCCCGGGCTGAGATCAAGCCGCGCGAGCGCACGGTCTTCGCCCTGGACGTGGAGCGGCTGCACTATTTCGACCCCGCCACCGGCTTCGCGATCGGCGCCGCCGCCGGATGAGGCGTTCGCGGCGCTAGCATGGCCCCTGGCATGACCGCCCAGGGGGGACAACCATGGCACCGCATGGAGTCAGGTGACTGAGCGCGGCCACGGCTACTCGGGCACGCCGCTGCCGCACAAGCTCGGCATCAAGCCCGGCCACCTGGTCGCGCTGGTCAGCGCCCCGGACGGGTTCGCGGAGAGCCTCGGTGAGCTGCCCGGCGTCGACGTCAGCCACAGCCTCGACGCCCCGGCGTTCGATGTGATCGTCTTCTTCGTGACCTGGCGGGCCGAGCTGGACGCCGAACTCAGCGCGTTGCGGCAGCGGATGACCCCGGCCTGCGGCCTGTGGGTGTGCTGGCCGAAACGGGCGGCCAGGGTGCCCACCGACATGACCGATCAGGTGGTCCGGGACGTCGCCCTGCCCACCGGGCTGGTCGACAACAAGGTCTGCGCGATCGACGGGACCTGGTCCGCGCTGCGCCTCGTGATCAGGCGCGAATTGCGCTGATCACGAGGAGCGCAGGTCAGTCGAGCAGCCTGCGGCCGTCGAACACGCCGAGTTCCTCCCGGTACAGCTCCAGGCCCACACCGTTCGGATCACGGAAGTACATGCTCTCTTCCACGCCGCGGTCGGGGCCGAGGTAGTCCATGCCCGCCGAGTCGAGCTTCTCCTTGGCCGCGGCGTACTGCTCCGGCGAAATGGAGATCGCCAGGTGCTGCACGCCCCCGATGGTCTCCTGCCACGCGGGATGGTCATGCCCGGGGAAGTCGAAGAACCCGAGCAGGTTGCGGTTCCCGATGTCGAAGAAGAAATGGCTCGATCCCGCGTAGTCCCGGTTCTCGACGAGTTCCACCAGGGGAAACCCCAGGAACTCCTGGTAGAACTGGATCGTCTCCTCCACGTCGCGGCAGATGAGCGCGAGATGGTGAACCCCCTGGACCGTGCTGGCGGGCCGCTCCCCGGGCGGCCGCAGGTATCGCTCCCGCAGTTCTGCCCGGCGTGCCCGGATCTTTTCTAGTTCCTGTCCCTGCGGCTGTGGCATGGCTGCCTCCCAGCGACAGGCTAACCCAGGACCAAGTTCCCGATTGCCTGGGACCTTGGTCATGACTCACCGACCTAAATTTCTCAACGTAACGATCACAGTTACTGTGGAGGCACGGGTGAGGTGCGCCGCAGCGGCGGCCATGGCCGCCGAGGAGCGTGAAACGGATGGACGCCGCAGCGAAGCCGGCCAGGCAGATCAGCGTGTTCCTGCTCGATGATCATGAAATCGTCCGGCGCGGCGTGCATGACCTGCTCGAAGCCGAGCCGGACATCACCGTGGTGGGCGAGGCGGGTACCGCGGCCGCGGCGCTGGCCCGGATCCCGGCCATCAAGCCCGACGTGGCCATCCTGGACGTGCGGCTGCCCGACGGCGACGGGGTCAGCGTA
Source organism: uncultured Actinomycetes bacterium (assembly GCA_963822825.1). GTDB lineage: Bacteria > Actinomycetota > Actinomycetes > Streptosporangiales > Streptosporangiaceae > JAWWPY01. The sequence continues at coordinate 286,395 of CAWGIW010000005.1, forward strand.
TGCCGCGAGATCCGCTCCAGGATGCCCGAGGTGGCCTGCCTGATGCTGACCTCGTTTGGTGATGACGAAGCACTCTTCGATGCGATCATGGCCGGGGCGGCCGGCTACGTGCTGAAGCAGATCCGTGGCACCGACCTGGTCGGCGCGGTCCGGACGATCGCTTCCGGCCAGTCACTGCTCGACCCGGAAGCGGCCAGCCGGGTGATGAGCCGGATGCGTGATCAGGCGCAGCGCTCCGATCCGCTCTCCGGGCTGACCGAGCAGGAGCGGCGGATTCTCGAGCTCATCGGGGAAGGGCTCACCAACCGGCAGATCGGCGAGCGGATGTTCCTGGCGGAAAAGACCGTCAAGAACTACGTGTCCGCACTCTTCGCCAAGCTCGGCATGGAGCGGCGGACTCAGGCCGCCGCCTATGCCGCCCGGATCTTCGACGACCATCACCCGGCCCGCTAGGGCGTGCCCTCACTGATCGGTACCCGCCAGTCCAGCTCGGTGCCGCCGCCGGCGGGAACGCCGAGCTGGAGCCGGCCGCCGAGGCCCGTGGCTCGCTCGGCCAGGTTGGCCAGGCCGCTGCGGCGGGTGCTGGGGCCGATCCCGGTACCGTCGTCGCTCACCCGCAGGACCAGCTCGGGGCCGGCCTCGATGGTGACGTTAACCTGGCTGGCCCCGGCGTGCCGGGCCGCGTTCGACAGCGCCTCGCGCAGCGCGCCGAGCAGGTGCTCGGCCGCGTCGGCGGGAACCTGATCGTCGAGGGGCCCGACCAGCCGCAGGGCCGGTGCGAATCCGAGCGCGGGAGTCATCTCCCCCACCACGTCCAGGAGCTTGGCGCGCAGGCCGTGCTGCTTGGTGTCGCCGCGGGCCTGCAGCGAGAAGATCGTTGACCGGATCTCCCTGATCGTCTCGTCCAGCGCATCCACGGCGCTGCTCACCCGCTGGCTCGCTTCCGGCCGGTCAATCAGCGGCATGGCGCCCTGCAGCGACATCCCGGTCGCGTACAGCCGCTGAATGACAAGATCGTGCAGGTCCCTGGCGATCCGGTCCCGGTCCTGCAGCACGGCGAGGCGTTCCGCATCGCTGCGGTGCTCGGCCAGTTCAAGCGCGATGCCCGCCTGCGCCGCGAACGTGGTGACCATCTCGACCGCCTCCGGAGCCAGCGGCATGGCCCCCTGGCTGCGGCCCACGGTGAACACCCCGCGGACATCACCGGGTGCGCCCAGCGGGAGGACGATGGACGGCCCCAGCGGTAGGTGCCGCCTGGCCGCGGGCTCGACCCGGTCGTCGTGACCGAAGTCGTCGAGCATCACCGGATCCCCGGAGGACAGCACGATGCCGGAGATCGAGGAGGCGATGGGCAGCACCAGCCCGAGCGCCTCGCGAGCGCCCTCCCCGGCCGCATACTGGATGACGAGGCTGCGCCGGTCCGGCGTCGGTACGGCCAGGGCGACCAGATCCGCGCCGGACATCTCCAGGGCCTGCCGGGTGACCTCCGCGAGGACGTCGCCGATCGCAGCGCCGGACAGCAGACTCCGGGTGACCTCACCGCTCGCCCGCTGCCAGCGCTGCTGCCTGCGGGCCTCCTCGTACAGCCGGGCGTTGTCGACGGCCACTCCCGCCGCCGCCGCCAGCGCGACGAGCAGCGCCTCGTCCTCCCCATCGAACTGGACATCGCCCTGTTTCCCGGTCAGGTAGAGGTTGCCGTACACCTCGTCGCGGATGCGTACCGGCACGCCGAGGAAGGAGCGCATCGGCGGATGCCCGGGTGGGAAGCCAAACGACTGGGGGCTGTCAGAGATGTCCGCGAGCCGGAGCGGACGCGGGTCAGATATCAGCGCTCCGAGCAGGCCACGGCCTTCCGGCCAGTGATGGATGGCGGCGATTTCCGCGTCATTCAGGCCGACCGGGATGAATTCGACCAGCCTGCCACCCTCGCCGATCACCCCGAGCGCACCGTACCTGGCGCGCACCAGGGTGACGGCCGCCTCCACGATCTGCTTGAGGGCGGTATCCAGGTCGAGACTGCGGCCGACCTCGACCACGGCCTCGAGCAGCGCGTAGACCCGGTCCCGGGTGGCCAGCACCGCCTGAAGCCGGTTCTGCAGTTCGGTGAGCAAGTCGTCAAGCCGTAGCTGCGGCAGCACGGGACGTGGACCTGTGGATTCCATCGTCTGGCTCCCTGCCGGTCTTTCGACGATGCTGGTCACACGCTATCGCGGGTGCCCTGGGCAGTCGAAGGTCCCGGCGGGAGGGGGGCAACGGGCCTGAGCGGGCTCCGTGGCACCATCCAGAATGGAGGGGGACCGGCGAAGGCGATGAGGGTGAGCGTGATGTGCGGGCGCGCGGGTTGGGTGGCACGGTTGATGCGGCGGTGCGGGCTCGATGACAACCCGCTGCGGAGGCGCAGCGACCGGGCGCAGGCCTGGATCCGGCTCGGCCTCCTGGCGGTGTTCCTGATAGCTGGCCCGCTCGCGGCGATCGCCGTCGGCCACTGGGCCGACCACTCGGCGGTCAGTGCGGCCCGCGCCGCGGCGGAGGCTGAATACCGGGTGCGGGCGGTCCTGCTGCGCGACGCGCCGGCGACCTCCAGCTATCCGTTCGCGGCCGGTTCCGGGCCAGCCTGGGTCCGGGCCCGCTGGGCCGCTCCCGACGGAACGGCGCACGCCGGCGACGTGCCCGCGGCGGCAGGTACCCGCGCCGGCGGCACGGTGACCGTCTGGACCAACGCCTCCGGCACGCTCGTCGAGCCGCCCACGGGACATGCGCAGATCGTCAGCCGGGTCGTCTTCTTCGTCACCGTCACCTCGGCGGCCCTGGCCGTTGCGCTGCTGGCCGGCTGGGGGACGGCCCTGCGGGTCCTCGATCGCCGCCGGCTCGCCGCCTGGGAGACGGACTGGGCCGCGGTGGAACCCCGGTGGACCCGCCGGCTGCACTGATCCGCCTGCTCTGATCAAGGTCCGCCCAGATGGGGACCGAAGTCCCCTCGTTGCGTGACGCCTGGCCCTGCCCCCCTCAGCCGCCACAGGAGACGCTGAAGGTGACAAAAGGCACATGCCGGACCTGCCGGGCCCGGCACGCCCATGAGGAGGCACAACCATGCGACGCAAGACTTTTGACGTGCTGACGAGCGCGGTGGGGCTAGCCCTCGCGGTGGTCCTGCTGGCCGCCGGGGGGCTCCGGCTGTGGGCACCCGCCCGCTCGTGGGTGCGTGTTTCGTGTTTTCTCAGAGTTCGGGACCAAAGTCCTTCCGGCCGGTGACCGTCATCACTATTGGCCGGCTGGCTGGCTGGCCGATCCTATTGCGTAACGAAAACTGTCCCCTCCAGGCCCGAGTGGTTTCTCCAGGGAGCCTCGCATGAATCCTCAACTGCTGGCCGCACCCGGTTCCGGACCCATTAACCTGGACCAGCCCGGGACGTATCTGCACTGGTCAATTTTCACCGTGTCGGTGGCTAACCTCGTGCTGATCGCCGTGATGGTCGTGATCTTCGGCCTCGCGCTGCTGCTGCCGTTCCCGCAGGCTAAGACGTATCCGGCCGAGGAACCAGCGGCCGGATCGTCGCCCGGTGATGGCGCACCCGCGGCTGCGGACGACGACGGCGCCGACCGCGACATGTGGACCAACCGGGTCCGCCGCGGGGCACTGCGCATACTGCCGCCCGGCAAGCTGCTGCCCGACCGCCAGCCGGCCTACGTGGCCTCCTGGATCTATGTGTTCGGCGTGGGAAGTCTCGTCGCGCTAGGCGTGGCGATCGGCTCGGGATTCGCCCTCGCGCTCGGCGGCCCCGACTGGTGGCATTACAACGTGGTCGGCCATTTCTTCAACAGCATGCACCTGTGGAGCGTTGAGCTGTTCATGGCCCTGCTGGTCATCCACTTGTGGGGGAAGTTCTGGATGGCCGCCTGGCGTGGCAAGCGGGCCTTGACCTGGATCACCGGGGTGGTCGCCTTCCTCGCCGCGGTCATCGAGTGTTTCACCGGCTACGTGTCCCAGACGAACTTCGACTCGCAGTGGATTTCCGCCAGCGGCAAGGATGCCTTCAACGCGGCCGGGATCGGCGCGTTCTTCAACGTGATGAACTCCGGCCAGATGCTGATGTGGCACATCGTCCTGGTGCCGATCGTGCTGGTCGCCATCGTCGGGGCGCACGTGCTGCTCGTCCGCATCAGGGGCGTATCTCACCCGCTCCCGGCCCGCGGCGCCCCGGGGCAGGGATCCTGGCGGCAGCGCCAGCGCGCACTGGCCAAGGCCGACTCCGCACCGTGGCGCGGCCCGACCCGGCGTTACGACATCCTCAAGGAAGGCACGCTCGCCGGCGTGGTCATACTGGTGCTGACCCTGGCCCTCTCCTTCGTTCTGTCCTCGCCGGACGTGCCGCCCGTCACCGTCCAGAGCTGGGCCCGGGTGGCGCCGGCCGACTTCCTGGCCACCGCGGCGAGCGAACTCAACGGCAGCAGCCTCAGCGCCAGCTACGGCCCGCCGTACAACAACGGCACCGGCAGCACCCAGACCGTGTTGTTCGCCCCGGTGAAAATATTCGGGGTCACCCAGCCCATCGACGCGGCCCAGACCTTCGTCCTTTCGCCGCTGGCCAAGCTGGCGCCCACCGAGCCGGCCCTGGCCACCGCGCTGGCCACCTACAACGGCGCGTCAGCCGCGCAGCAAACGGCCTGGGCCAACGCGTACTCGAACGCCGTGACCAAGGTCAAGTTCGTGAACAGCGCTCCGGTCGTCCCCGCGGCCAAGGACGGGCCGGTCCCGGCGATGCTGGCCAGCGAGCTCACCATGGCGCGCAACGGCGGCCTGGACACGGATCTTCTCGCGCAGCGGTCCTTCTACGGCACGGACTTCACCAAGCCGCTGCTGTTCATGGGGGACGGCGCCTACTTCTCGAGCCAGGCCGAGGCCATGAACCTGACCGGGGCGCAGTGGGGCGTGATGAACGAGACCGGCAGCTACCCCGGCCAGCCGTGGCTGTGGCTCTACACGCTGTGGTACCAGGTCCCGGGCTTCTCCTCGTCAACGAATGTCGACTTGATCGCGATCGAGATGACCGGCCTGGCCTCCCTGCTGCTGCTCGCCATACCGTTCATCCCCGGCCTGCGGGACATTCCGCAGCTGATCCCGGTGCACCGCCTCATCTGGCGGCGCTGGGAGCGCCCAGAGCAGGACAGTGTGGAGCATGAGCCGCCCGTTGACACGTCAGGTCCCGTCGGCACCCACCCCACCGGGAACGGGTCGTCGGCAGCGAATGGGTCGTCAGCCGGGAACGGCTCGTCAGGCGGGAACGGGTCGTCGGCCGAGGAGCCAGGTCCCGTCGGCACCCACGCCGCCGGCCAGTCCCCTTGACCAAGTCCCCTTGACCAAGCCCCCTCGACCAAGCCCCCTTGACCAAGCCCGGGTGGCCAGTCCCACTGGCCGCCCGGGCTACCCGGGTTTCCCGGCCCGGCGGATGCGGCGGCCGGAGATCTGGATCGGGACGATGCGGAGGAAGTGGTCCTTTTCCCCGCCCGGCCATGGTTCGACGCCCGCTTCCGAGACCGACACGCGCTCGGATTCAGAGTCCACGTGGTGTGCCGAGCCCTGGATAAGAATGCTCCACCCTTCCCGTGCGGCCAGGTCGAAGTCATCGATCTCGAACGCCACCTTGTACTCGGCGTGCGCTATTCCCGTCCGCAGGTCTTCGTTGAGCGGGCTGTCCTGCGCGGTGCGGAACACGATGGCGCCCTGATGCAGCCGGTAATTGACCGGAAGAACCGTCACGCCGGACGGGCTGGAGTACGCGATCCGGCCGATTCCCCCACCCGAGATCAGCCGCAGGCACTCGGGCTCGTCCAGGTGCTCCAGGACTGGTCCGGGGGTCGCTGGCTCGCCTCCCGGCTCGGGGCGGTCCGGGCTTCCGGCGGCGTCTCCGCTCGCGTTATCAGACATCAGCGATCCTCTTCATGATCAGCGGGAAGATACGGATCCAGGCTGACACCATTCCCGGCGCCCCGCTCCGCAATCGCCTGGCCCCACCCCCGGCCAGCGGCCTCCCAACTGCTTCGCTGCTCGGCTGAAGGAGATCCTGGCGCGGTCCCCGTCCTCCCGACCAGCCGAGACGGCTGGGGTGCTGCAGAATCTGACATGCTGGGGCAACAGCGCACGGCGCCACGGGGAGAGAATATGAGCGCGATGAGCAGTGACCACGAGGCACAGCAGGTCGTAGTGGTGGGCGTCAACGGCTCGGCCGAGTCGGTCGCCGCGCTGCGCTGGGCCAGTCGCTATGCCGCCGCGATGGGCGCCACCATCCAGGCTGTGCTGGCCTGGCACTACCCCGCAGCCGTCGGGCAGGCGCCGACCGGAGTGGCGCCGGGCGCGGTTCGCGGGCAGATCGAAGAGCGCATGCGGGCTGACCTCGCCCAGGCGGTGGCCCAGGTGTACCCGGACCCCTCGGCCACCGAGGTCGAGATGCGGGTCAGCTACGGCCATGCCGCGCAGGTGCTGATTGACGAGTCGAAAGACGCCGACCTGCTCGTCGTCGGCAGCCGGGGGCACGGAGCGTTCACCGGAATGCTCCTCGGCTCAGTGAGCATCCACTGCGTCACCAACGCAACGTGCCCGGTGACCGTGATCCGGGAACGCTGACGGGGTGCGCCGTCGCGATGCGGCCGCCGCTGAGCCATTTGCTGATAAAGGGCGGTAAATCGGCCAGCGCGGGTCGCAGGCACCGAGGAACAGGCGCACCGGCTAGTTTCCCCGCTGCGCCTGGCGCGGCTCGCGGTTGACAGCAGCGTCCCTGATGTCCCGTATGGCCCGGTCTAGTTCGTCGATGGCGTGGTAGATGGGACTGGCCCCGCGGTGATCGCCGATCATCCCCAGGGCGGCGTGAAGATCCAGTCCCGCCGCGAAGATCCGGTGGATCACGGCGTCGTTGATTTCCGGGGCCACCCGGCCGTGATCTTCGGTGAGGTACCCCATCGGTTCCGCCTGGACGGATGCGCCGTCGGCAGGCGCCCGGCCGCCGTCACGCAGGGGAGCCCGGGTCACCAGCAGATGGGGCATCTCCGGCGTCGGTATCGCGGCTGTTGCCGCCGGAAAAGACGAGCGTGATGATGGGTGCATCGCTGAGGGCTCCTTGGCGTCCACCCGGCCGGGTTGGCCATGCCGCCGGGGTCCGGAGCGACGCGGTCGCCTGCATCCACGCTCTTGGCCTGGAGCAGACTGATTCGGGCCTTCTCCACGTGACGCTACCTCAGTCTCGCGGTGGTGGGTAGCCGTGACGCGATGGACCGGCAGCAACGGCGACATGTCACTGGTCCCGTGCCGCCGCAACCATCCACGCCGCGCCGGCCGATCGGCGACATCCTGGAGGAAGTGGTTCGGGGCGGCGGCGCTATTGGCCCTCAGGGCCTGTGGGACGGGCTACGGCTCAGGCCTGTTTGAGCAGCGCGCGGAGCATGTCTTGGCTGGCTGCGCCGGTTTCGGCCTGGACACACAATTGGTCCATGATGGTCACATAGTCGAGGACGTCGCCGGGTTGGTCGAGGTAGAGCGCGCTGTTGAGCTGTTCGAGGTAGACCAGATCGGCCACGTCGGGTTCGGGGAACCGCAAAATGGTAAACGGGCCGCCGGCCGCGGCGTGCGGGCCGGAGTTGAACGGGACGATCTGCAGCGTAACGTTGGGCAGGTCGGCCATGTACAGCAGGTGTTCCAGTTGGGCGCGCATCACCGTGGGGCCGTCCGGGGCGCGGCGCAGCGCCGCTTCGTCCAGCACCGCCCAGAACTCGGGGGCGTCGGGCTGGGTCAGCAGCTGCCGGCGTTTCATCCGGAAACTGACCCGGCGGTCGACCTCCTCCCTCGGCGCGCGGGCGTTGGCGATGAGGATGACGGCCCGGGCGTAGTCCTCGGTCTGCAGCAGGCCATGGACGAACTGCACCTCGTAGGTGCGGATGATCGATGCGGATCTTTCCAATCCGACGTAGAGCTCGAGCCATCTGGGCAGAACGTCGCTGTACTGCTGCCACCAACCCGGAGCGTTGGCCTGGCGGGCCAGGGTCAGCAGCTCTTCGCGTTCGGTCTCGTCGGTAACCCCGTACAGGCTGAGCAGATCGGCCACATCGCGTTGTTTGGCGCCGCTGCGCCCTCGCTCCAAACGGCTGATCTTGGAATGGGTGGCCCGGATCGCCTGGCCGGCCTCATCGCTCGTGACGTTGCTGGCTTCCCGCAGCCGTCGTAGCTGAGAGCCGAGCACTATCCGCAACGCCATCGGCCCACTGCGCGCGCCGACGAGCGCCCCGTCGGACGCCGAGCGGGCTGACACGCTCTTCCGTGCCTGATCCGAGATCATCTGGCTCCGTCGGGATAACAGCGGGCCTAGCAAACTCACCCGAGTGTCCCACTTTCCCATCCCCGTTGCATAGCCGCTCGTTGCGGCACAGCCCGCGATTCTGCCTGCGGAAATGGCCCATCAGCGGACAAGGTAGTCAAACTGGCCGTCCTTGACCCCTCGGATGAACGCGGTGATCTCGGCGGGGGTGTAGATCAGCGCAGGACCGCTGCGAAAGCGCGAATTACGGACGGCGATTGCCCCGTCAGGCAGCTCGGCGACCTCCAGGCAGCTCCCGTTCGGGTTGCTGTGGTCGCTCTTGCGCCAGCTGACCTCCGACAGTTCGGAGGGCCGGCATGCCGTTGTAGATCTGGGCCATCATCCTTTTTCACCCCTGAGTCCTCGCCGGCCAACACACCCCGGCCGGTGTCCGTTAGCACTGGCAGCACGGTATCGCGTGCACGTGCATTTGTTCGTTCAATCAGATGTTCTTGCGGATGTTCTCGCAACTGTACTTGCGGCTGCACGGCCCAGGCGAGAGGATATTGTCGTGGGCCACCACTCGGCGGCACCAGAACCCCAATAACCCGAGTCGATCTGTACGCGGAAGGCCGGCATGCGGAACCTCAGCGACACAGACCGGCGAGCGCTCCGGCTCGCCGACGGCCTGCAGAAGGCAGTGACTCAGTGGCTCAGCCACCGCGGCGAGGACCAGCCCTGCACGGTCTCCCCCTTTGTCGATGCGGCCGGGCAGCCGGCCGTGATCATCAAGATGAATGCCCAGGTGGCCTCGGCCATGATCGACAGCCTCAATCAGCAGCACGCCCGCTCCGCCGAACAACCAGGCCCCGGCAGCACCTCCGGCTACGCGCCGCCACCAACGGGCTGGTAGGTGAGGGTGTCGAGGCGGATCGCGATCTCCCCGGTGGAGCTGAAGTAAGGACCCAGCCTGACCGCCGCCGGGATGCTGACCGCCGCCTTCGCCGTGCCCAGGACGTGGACGTGCTTTCCGCGCCCCTCGCGGGCCCGGGCTGGCTAAGGGACCACCGGTAGGTTAGCCGGGACCTTGGTCCCTACCGGCGCATGCCACCCGTCATGGGACAGTGGTCACCTCGGGCCGAGCGCATATGACCCTCGCCCTACCACGGGGACGCGAGCGCGTTGCCCTCCTGGAGGTGCAATGATCACTGACGTCCGACAACTGGAAGCGTTGCCCCGGGAGGAATCCCTCCGGCTGCTTGGCACCGCTTCCCTGGGCCGCGTGGTCTTCACACTGTTCGCGCTCCCGGCCATCCGGCCGGTCAACCACATCGTGGAGGACGACAAGATCGTCATTCGGACGCATCTGGGCGCCGCGATCGCCTCCGCTGTGGACGGCACCGGCACCGTGGTCGCCTACGAGGCCGACATGATCGACCCCGATGATCACCTCGGCTGGAGCGTCATCGTCGTGGGGAGGGCCAGCCTGGTGACCGATCCCGGCGAGATCATCCGGTACCAGCAGGCGCTGCGGCCCTGGGTGTCCGGGGACCTGGACCAGGTCATCGTCATCACGGCGGACATGGTGGACGGTTTCCGGCTCACCCGCTGACCGGCACGGTTACGCGTCCGGAGGAGCCCAGCAACTCAGTGCCTGGCGGACGCCGAAGAGCCGCTCGTCGTCCCACCTCGACTGTGGGATGGGGCTCAGGAACACCTGCGCGATGCCGGCGATGCCGATGGCCGAAAGGCCCTGAGCGGGAGGACTTCGGCCCGATGACCGACTCCCGCCCCAGGCGCGATCATGGTTGAGACAGGTCGATCGGGGGGTTGACCCGCCGCAGGCGGGGGCGGCAGAAGGGCGCGCCATGAGAGCCCATGTGGGTGACCGGCTGATCACGGAAGGCGCTGACAGCCAGCGTGCATGCGTGATCATCGGCCTGCACCATGGGGACGGATCGCCCCCCTATGTGGTGCGATGGCTGAGCGATGGTCACATCGCGCTCATGTTTCCCGGCCCGTACACCAAGCTCGTCCATCCCAGCCCAGAGACCATGGAACACAGCGGGCGGCCGAACCACGCTCCGGGCCCATGAAAGGTGATCCGGTGACCGAACCGACGGCGGATGTGCGCTCGTACGCACTGCTCGCTGATGGCGCCACCATCGAGGTCAGGCCGGCCGGCCGGCCTGACCTCGACCGGGTCCTGCGGTTCCACCAGGCAATGTCTCCCGACCACCGGTACCTGCGCTTCTTCAGCATGAGCAAACGGGCGCCCGAGCAGGAGGCACAGCGGGTGTGCCGGCCCGCCCACGTAGATCACGCGGCGCTGCTGGCGCTGCTCAACGACGAGCTGGTAGGGGTCGCCAGCTACGAGCCCACAAGCCGCCCCGGGGCCGCCGAAGTCGCCTTCGCGGTGGCTGATCAGATGCACGGACGGGGCGTCGCCACCCTGCTCCTGGAACACCTGGTCTCCGTGGCCCGGGCGCGGGGCGTCGCGTTCCTGACCGCCGAGACGCTGCCGGAGAACAGCGCCATGCTCCGCGTGTTCGCCGACGCCGGCCTGAGCGTGCGGCGCCGGATGGCCGACGGGGTAGTCGAACTGACCATGCTGGTCCCCCGCGGCGTGGCGCTGAGCGAGGCCAGCCCGTATCTGGACGCGGTGGCGGGCCGGGAACAGCGCGCCGACGTGGCGAGCCTGGTGCCGTTGCTGGCCCCGAGGTCGGTCGCGGTGATCGGCGCGGGTCACCGGCCCGGGTCGATCGGCCGGGCGATCCTGCTCAACATCCGCGACGCCGGGTTCGCGGGCACCCTGCACGCGGTGAACCCGCACCTGAGCGACATCGAGGGCATCCCGTGTGCGGACTCGGTCTCGGCGCTGACCGAACCGCCGGACCTCGCGATCGTGGCGGTGCCCGCGGCGAGCGTCCTCGACGCGGCCCAGGAGTGCGGCAAACGCCAGGTAAAAGCGCTGGTCGTGATCACCTCCGAGCTCGACGCCGGGCAGCAGGCAGGCCTGCTCGACGCCGGCAGGCGCTGGGGCATGCGCCTGGTCGGCCCCAACTGCTTCGGTATCGCGGTCCCCGGGATCGGGCTGGACGCCACGTTCGCCGCGCATCATCCGGCCCCGGGCCTGGCCGGCTTGGCCGCGCAATCCGGCGGGGTGGGCATCGCGCTGCTCGAGCATCTCTCCCGGCTCGGCATCGGCATCTCCTCCTTCGCATCGGTCGGCGACAAACTGGACGTATCCGGGAACGACATGCTGATGTGGTGGGAGAAGGACAACACCACCAAGCTCGCCGTGCTGTACCTGGAGTCGTTCGGCAGCCCGCGCAAGTTCGCCCGTACCGCGCGCCGGGTCAGTGCCACCCTGCCGGTACTGACCGTGCACGCGGGACGGTCCGCCCCCGGGCAGCGCGCCGCCGCCTCGCACACCGCGGTCGCGGCGGCCCCGCTCATCACCCGTCAGGCCCTGTTCGAGCAGGCCGGGATCATCGCGACTACCAGCCTCGGCGAACTGCTCGACGCGACCGCGCTGCTCGCCTGCCAGCCGATCCCGGCGGGCAGCCGGGTATGCGTCGTGTCCAACGCCGGAGGGGCGGGCGTGCTGGCCGCGGACGCCTGCACCGAGGCGGGCCTGACCGTGACCACGATGAGCCCGGCCGCCCGCGACCGGCTGCGCCGGATCCTGCCGTCCGGCGCCTCGGTCAGCGGGCCGGTGGACACCACCGCCGCGGCCCCGGCCGACGCGTTCCGCGGCTGCCTGGCCGAACTGGCCAGCAACGGCGAATCGGACGCGATGATCGTCCTGGTGGTGCCGACCGCCGCCGCGGACCTGGTGCCCACGCTCACCGCTGGCCCGCTGGACGTGCCGGTTGCCGCCGTCGTCCTCGACCAGCCCGAAGCGGTCAGGATGCTCCCCGGCCGCGGCGGCGCACCGGACGTGCCCGCCTACGCCTACCCGGAGGGCGCGGCCCGGGCGCTGGGCCGGGCGGCCAGGTACGGTATCTGGCGGTCCCGGCCGGCCGGGACGATCCCGGAGATCGACGGGCTGCGGGTACCGGAGGCGCGGGCACTGATCGGGTCCTTCCTCAGCCGGGTGCCCGGCGGCGGCTGGCTGCCGGTCGCCGAGACGCAGGCCCTGCTGCGCTGCTACGGCGTGCCGCTGGTCACCACGGTGACGGTGCACGACACGGCCGCGGCGGTGGCCGCGGCGGCCAGGCTGGGCCGCCACGTGGTGATCAAGGCTGACGTGCCCGGCCTGGTGCATAAGAGTGATGCCGGCGCCGTCGAACTTGACCTGCGTGGGGCCCGCGAGGTGCGCGGCGCGATGCACCGGCTGGAGAAACGATTCCCGGGCCTGGCTCTCCGGGGTCATCGTCCAGCCGATGATCGCCGGAGGGATCGAGCTCATCATGGGGGTGGTGCAGGAGCCGGTGTTCGGCCCGGTGGTGGTGTTCGGCCTCGGCGGGGTGGCGACCGAAGTGCTCGGCGACCACGCGGCCCGGCTCGCGCCACTCACCGGCGCCGACGCCGACGACCTGATCCACTCGGTCCGCGCCGCCCCGCTGCTGCTCGGCTTTCGCGGCCAGCCCGCCGTTGACCTCGGCCAGCTACGCGACACGCTGCTGCGGGTCTCCCAGCTCGCCGGCGACCTGCCCCAGGTCGCCGAGCTCGACCTGAACCCGGTGATCGCGCGCCCGGACGGCATCACCGCCGTGGACGCGCGCATCCGGGTCACCAGCCACGGAACCGACGACCCGTTCCTGCGCCAGCTCCGGTCAGCGCCTGCCCGCTAGGAACAGCACTTAGCCCGCCGGGGGCGGCAGGGCGACCCGGTCCGGGGTCAGCGACCGGCGGTGCAGCACCCGGCCGCCCAGCCGATGCGCCTCCCGGGCCAGGTCAGCGGGCGGAACCGCGACGACCGGGCAGTGCGCGTGGGCCAGGCAGTAGCGACTTACCCGGGAGCCGGTCATGCGCCGCAGCGCGCCCCGGCGGCCGGCCCCCACGACGAGCAGGTCCCGGGTCCGGCAGGCGGCGTCGACGAGCACCTGGCCCGCCGCGCCGCGCAGCACGGTGGGCGCGGCCCGGAGGTCGGTGGGCAGGCCGCCCCAGGCCAGGTCGAGCGCATCCCAGAGCCGCTGCCAGGCGGCCTCTTTCCAGATCTTGCGCAAGTAGGCGGACGGCTGACGGCGGTCGGCCTGGTCGCCGCCGGGGGGCAGCCAGGCGAGCACGGGGATGAGGGCGGCATCGTCGTCGCGGGCCAGGTCCGCCGCGAAACGCAGCGCCTGGAGGCTGCCGGGCGATCCGCTCGCCCCGACGATGATCCGACGTGGGCCGGACACAGTAACGCTCCTTACGGACGTGGTGGAGTTGTCACCCTCCAGATAACCTCCCCGGCGCCGCGCGGCCAAACGGACTGACGCGATCCATGCGGCCAGTCGGCTGATCCAACCCCCCAGCCGGTGATCCACTCCACGCCGGTCGGTTGATCCACACAAATATTTTGACAGAGGCATCTTTATGAGAGTAACTTTCTATTAACCGACGCTCTAGAAAGAGGGTGAACATCATGAACGTATCCGACCGGCGCCGGTGGCTGGCGCTGGTCGCCATCGCCGCGAGCGTGCTGGTCGTCGGCCTCGACCTGACCGTGCTCAACCTGGCGCTGCCCACTCTCTCTTCCCAGCTGCACGCCTCCACGAGCGACCTGCAGTGGTTCTCCGCCGCGTACAGCCTGGTGCTGGCCGCGGCGCTGCTGCCGGCCGGCCTGCTCGGTGACCGGTTCGGGCGCAAAAGGCTGTTGCTGATCGCGCTGGTGGTGTTCGGGGCCAGCTCGGCCGCTTGTGCCTTCGCCACCTCCTCCGGCGGGCTGATCGCTGCCCGCGCGGTACTCGGGCTCGGCGCCGCCGCCGTCCTGCCCATGTCGATCGCCATCCTGCCGGTCCTCTTCACGGCGGAGGAGCGGCCGCGGGCGATCGCGATCGTGATGGGCGCGACCTTCATCGGCTACCCGGTTGGCCCGCTGCTGGGCGGCTGGCTGCTGGACAACTTCTGGTGGGGCTCGGTCTTCCTGATCAACGTGCCGGTCGTGGTGCTGGCCCTGATCGCCGTCGCCCTGCTGATGCCGGAGTCGCGCGGGGAGCGGGGCCGCCCGATCGATGTCACCGGAATCGGGCTCTCCAGCCTGGGCCTGGCCGGACTGACGTACGGCTTCATCAAGGCCGGGCAGAGCGGCTGGAGCGACGCCGTCACGCTGATCGGCATCCTCGGCGGCACCGCCCTGATCGTCGTCTTCGTGGCCTGGGAGCGCTACGTGACCCGGCGCACCGCCGCCGGGACACGGCGGCAGCCTCTGATCGAACTGGCGCTGTTCCGCTCGGCCTCCTTCACCTGGGGAACGATCTTGACCACCATGGTCTCCTTCGCGCTGTTCGGCATCCTGTTCGCCATGCCGCTGTACTTCCAGGAGGTCAGAGGGGTCAACGCGTTCGGCAGCGGGCTCAGGCTGCTGCCGATGATCGGCGGGATGGTGCTCGGCATGCTCGTCAGCACCCGGCTGCAGACCGCGCCCAAGAGCCCGGCTGGCGCACCGCCCGCCGGTCCCCGGGTCGGCGTCCGGGCCTTGGTGACGGTCGGCTTCGCCGTGATGGCCGTTGCACTGGCGGTCGGCGCGACTACGAGCACCCACAGCGGAACGGTCTTCGCCGCGGCCTGGTTCGCCGCGGCGGGGCTCGGGCTTGGGTTCGCGATGCCGGCGGCCATGAACGCCGCTCTCGGTGCGCTCTCGGCGCAGCGCAGCGGCGCGGGCTCTGCTCTCATCTCCGCGATGCGCCAGGTCGGGGCCACCATCGGGGTAGCGGTGCTCGGTACCGTGCTGCTGTCCGCTTACCGCGGCCGGCTCGGCCTGACCGGCGTGCCGGCAGCCGTCAGCCAGGCCGTACGCGGTAGCGCGGCGGCCGGCGTCGAGGTGGCCCGCAAGCTTGACTCGGTCCCGCTGCTCGACTCGGTGCGCACCGCCTATGTGCACGGCATGGACGTCATGCTGTGGGCCTGCGGCGGGATCGCGCTCACCAGCGCGCTGCTCGCGCTGGTCTTCCTGCCCCGCAAGGCCAGCCCCGGCCTAGCGGATCCGGCCGAAGCCAGCCTCCCGGTCGCGGCCTCGGGTCCGGGCGAGGAGAATCGGGAAGATGAACGACATGCTCGACGCTGACCGGCCCATCGGGCTGCGCGAGCGCAAGAAGGCCAGGACGCGTGCTGCCATCCGGGAGCACGCGTTGCGGCTGTTCCGCGAGCACGGGTACGGCGCCACGACCGTGGAGCAGATCGCTGAGGCGGCCGAGGTCTCCCCGGCCACGTTCTACCGCTACTTCCCCACGAAGGAAGACGTGGTCCTCCAGGACGACTTCGACGTGCTCGCGATGGACGTGTTCGAGGCACAGCCAGCCGGCCTCAGCACCATCGCGGCGATGCGCGCCACTGTGGCCCATATGCGTGCCTCGCTGACGCCCGCGGAGATTGAGCGGTTCCGGGAGACTACGGACCTGACCCTGACGATCCCCGAGGTGCGGGCCCGCGCGATAGACGAGTTCGTCCGCACGATCCAGGTGATGGGCGAGGCGGTGGCGCGGCGGGCCGGCCTGCCGCCTGATGACTTCGCCGCCCGGAATCTCGCAGGCGCGATTACCGGCGTGATCATGTCGGCGACGCTGCCGCTCAGGGCAGAGCCAGCGGACATGTTCGCGTCCATCGACGCCGCCCTGGCCCACCTGGAGGCAGGACTGCCGCTGTAGCACCGCGCCGCCCGGGGGCACTCCCAGGGGGCACCGGGCACACGGTCAGGACCGGGCGCGCGGCCCGGGTTCCGTCTTCCGTGCGATCCCGCCGTACCAGTTGACTTCGGACGGAAGGGGCCGCGGGCCGGTCTCCTCCGGCCGCCACTCCGACACGAGCACCAGGCCCGGATCGATCATCTGCAGGCCGCGGAAAGCCAGCTCGGCGAACTCATCCGAGGTGCGGGCCTGCGCGGGCACCCCGCCCTGCCGGTAGGCCCGCTCAAGCCCAGCCACCCCTTCGGGGTCATGCTCGGGCGTGACGTGCGAAGCGACCAGGTAGCTGTCCGGTGGCAGCGCGTCGAGCAGGGTCGCCACGAGCGCGGCCGGCGCGGCCGCGTCGGTCACGAAGTGCAGGATCGCGACCAGCATGAGCGCGACCGGCTGGCTCAGATCGAGGGTGGCCCGGACCTCGGGACTGGCCAGGATCGCGGCCGGCTCCCGCAGGTCCGCGTCGATATAGGCGAGGCGGCCCGCCGGGGAACTGGAGAGCAGCGAGCGGGCGTGCACCAGGACGATGGGATCGTTGTCAACGTAGACGATCCGGCATTCTGGCGCAAGCGCCTGGGCGACCTCGTGCACGTTGTTCGCGCTCGGCAGGCCCGTGCCGATGTCCAGGAACTGCCGGATCCCGGCGTCGCGGACCAGGTACCGCACGGCCCGGCCCAGGAACGCGCGGTTCTCCCGCACCGCGGTGCGCACCGCCGGCCAGCTCTGCATGGCCCGCTGCGCGGTCTCCCGGTCGGCCGCGAAATTGTCCTTGCCGCCCAGGTAATAGTCGTACATCCGGGCCGAGTGCGGCTTGCTCGTGTCTACCGCGGGCCGCATCGGCGCCTCCCAAGAACATGCGCTTGCCATCCGTGACCCCACCGCCAGCAGCCTGCCGCTGTGGCCTACCGCTGTGGCCTACCGCTTGCGCGCCACGCCACCGTTCGAATTCACTTCCGCCGGCCCTGGACGCGGCCCATCGCCGTCCGGCCGCCATTCCGCAACCGGCACCACTCCCGGATCGACCATCTCCAGGCCGCGGAACACAAGCTCAGCCAGCTCATCACTGGTCCGCAGCTGACCGGTCAGCCCCCGATCCTGGTAGACGCGCCCCGCCCCGCCCACCCCTTCGGGGTCGTATTCCAGCGTGGCGTGCGAGGCGGCCAGATAGCTGCCGGAAGGAAGCGCGTCCAGCAGGGTGGACAGGATGTGCGCCGGATTGGCCTCATCGGGCACGAAGTGCAGGACCGCCACCAGCATCAGCGCCACCGGCTGGCTGAGATCAAGCGTCTGGGCGACCGCCGGGCTAGCCAGGATCTTCTCGGGGTCCCGGATGTCAGCGTCGATGTAGGCGGTACGGCCGAGCGGGGCGCTGGCCAGCAACGCGCGTGCATGGACCAGCACGATCGGATCATTGTCGACGTAGACCACGCGGCACTCCGGCTCCATCGCCTGCGCCACCTCGTGCACGTTGTTCGCGGCGGGCAGGCCCGTCCCGATGTCCAGGAACTGCCGGATCCCCGCCTCCCGCACCAGGTACCGCACCGCCCGGCCCAGGAACGCACGGTTCTCCCGGGCCGCGGTCCGCACCGAAGGCCAGCTCCGCATGACCCTCTCGGCCGTTTCCCGGTCGATGACGAAATTGTCCTTGCCGCCCAGGAGGTAGTCGTAAATGCGGGCCGGATGCGGCTTTGAGATGTCGATATTCGGCTGCATGGCACATCCTCCCCGCCCGTCGTGGCAGCAGTGCCGGATTTAACACCACTACGGCAGGATTCTAGATGAGAATTCCGATCTTGGTCGGTGATCGTAGGAGGGCTAGCGTTCGCCGCGATGTGGCGGCGATGCACGCCGGGAACACGGTGGGCCGCGTCCATTGCGGCTCATGACGCTGGTGACGCCTGACGCCGGCCACGGCGTAACATCCGTGAAACTTTCCGACGCGGGGGCGTCCCTCTCCGGCCCTCGGCGGAGGCGGGGCCAGGGCCCGGGCGACGCTGCCGCCCGGCCAGCGGATCCGCGCCCGGCGGCAATCTGGCTGGTCCGGGCGGTCCTACGGATCGCCGGCGCGGCGAGCAAGGCCGGCCAGCCGCGATGCTCCGGCCCGCGCACGCGGCCGGAACGCGGCGGCCCGCCGCGACCGCCATGTACAGGCCCGTGGAATCTGCCTATCTTCGCCGCAGAGCGCCCGGTGCGGCCTGCCCTGTGAGTGTCACCCTTCGCCGGGCCAGGACTGCTTTGAGGAGGACCTGCATGAGATTCAAGCTTCCCGTCCGGGTGCGGCGGTCACGCCTGCGCCGCGGCATCGCCGCCGCGGCCGCCGCCGCGCTCGGCTGTGCCGGGCTCGCCGCGGTGGCCGCTACCCAGGCCAGCGCGGCGGCTGCGTGCCAGGTGGCCTACACGGTGAATCAGTGGAGCACCGGGTTCACCGCGGCGGTCACCATCACCAACAACGGTGCCGCCATCACGAGCTGGACCCTGGCCTACTCCTACAGCGGCAACCAGACGCTGAGCCAGGGCTGGAGCGGCAACTGGACCCAGTCCGGCGCGAACGTCACCGTCACCAACGCCTCCTGGAACGGCAGCCTGGCCACCGGCGCGTCCACCTCCATCGGCGCCAACTTCAGCTACAGCGGCACCAACACCGCCCCCACCGCCTTCACCCTCAACGGGGTGGCCTGCAACGGCGCCGGGCCCTCGCCCAGCCCGACGGCCACGACTCCGACTCCGACACCCACCTCGACCCCAACCTCGACGCCCACGGCGACACCAACGCCGACACCAACGCCGACACCAACGGGATCGACCGGCACCGGCGGCGGCTCGCTGCTGGTGAATCCGCCGACATTCAGCGTGGCCCAGGGCACCAGCGAAGTGTTCGGCGTGAGCCTGTCCGCGGCGCCGACCGGCAACATCACCGTGGCCGTGGCCGCGTCCGGTAACGCCGGGGAGACCATCACTTCCGGCGCCTCGCTCACCTTCACCACCAGCAACTGGAATTACGCGCAGCCAGTGACGGTCGCCGCCAACTCCTCCGGCACCGGGGCCACGACCTTCACGGCCAGCACCCCCGGCCTCACGTCGGTGAGCGTGACCGGCACCGAGACGGCCGCGGGCTCGACCACGACGCCAACGCACGTGGCCAACCCGTTCACGGGTTCGAGCTGGTACGCCAACCCCGACTACGCCGCGGAGGTGGCCACCTCCGTCGCGGGCGCGAGTGGCACGCTTGCCTCGCAGATGACACTGGTCGGGCAGCAGTCGACCGGTATCTGGCTGGACCGCATCGCGGCGATCTACGGCGGGTCGGGCAACAGCAACCGGATGAGCTTCCAGGCCCAGCTGGCCAACGCGGCCAGCCACGCGTCAGGCAGCACGCCGATCATCGTCCCGATCGTCATCTACGACCTGCCCAACCGTGACTGCGCCGCGCTCGCCTCCAACGGGGAGCTGTTGATCAACAACAACGGCCTGCAGTACTACGAGCAGGACTACATCAACCCGATCGCGCAGATCCTCAGCGACTACTCCCACACCAACATCAGGGTGGTCGCGGTCGTCGAGGACGACTCGCTGCCGAACCTGGTCACCAACCTCAGCATTCCGTCCTGCGCTCTGGCCAACTCCAGCGGTGCCTACGTCAGCGGCATCCAGTACGCGCTCAACAAGCTGCACGCGATCCCGAACGTGTACAACTACATCGACCTCGGCCACTCGGGATGGCTGGGCTGGCCCAGCAACATGGGACCGGCGGTGTCGCTGATCCACTCGGTCGCCGCGGGCACCACGGCGGGCGTCAGCAGCGTCAACGGCTTTATCAGCAACACGGCCAACACCATCCCGACGAGCGAGCCGTTCATGACGGCGACCGAGAGCGTCGGCGGCCAGGCGGTGGACTCCACCCAGTTCTACTCCTTCGACCCGTACATCGACGAGCTGACCTACGACGAAGCGATGTACTCCAACCTGGTCGCCGCCGGGTTCTCGGCCAACGTCGGGATGCTCATCGACACCTCGCGCAACGGCTGGGGCGGCCCGCTCAGGCCCACCGCAGCGAGCACCTCGACCAATGTGACGACGTTCGTCAACCAGTCGAAGATCGACCAGCGGCCGTTCCGCGGCGACTGGTGCAATGTGAACGGCGCCGGTCTCGGGGCGTTCCCCCAGGCCAACCCGAACTCCGCCTTCAGCCACCTGTACGCCTACGTGTGGATCAAGCCGCCGGGCGAATCCGATGGCGACTACCCGACCGCCACCCACGCCCACGGTGACCCGCACTGTGACCCGAACGGCACCCAGACCGACGGCAGCGGTAACACCTACCCGACCGACGCGATACCGGGATTCGACATCCCGGCGGGCAACTGGTTCCCGGCGCAGTTCACCCAGCTGGTCCAGAACGCCTTCCCGGCCGTCCCCTGACCGGCCACCCTTCGGTCACCCTTCCGGGGTGAGCCGCTGATCGCACCGCGCCCGCCCGGGCGAGCACCGTCCGGGCGGGCGCGGTCCGCTCACCAGCCGAGTTCCCCCAGCCGGTCGTCGTCGATGCCGAAATGATGGCCGACCTCGTGGATGACGGTACGCCGCACCTGATCGACGACCTCCTCGTCGGTGCGGCATATCTGGCAGATCGCGACGCGGTAGATGGTGATCCGGTCCGGCAGTACCCCGGCGTAGTTCGTTGTGCGGCTAGTAAGCGGGATGCCCTGATAGAGCCCGAGCAGGCCCGGAGGGCCGGTGCCGTGCTCAACCGTGACCGCCACGTTGCGCATCACCCGGCCGAGATCTTCCGGCAACCCGTCCAGCGCCACCGCGACCATTTCCTCGAAGCGGCCCGGTTCAACGTCGATCACCAACCCATTGTCTGCCGTTAGGGTCAGGATCCGGACGCGGAGGGGAGCGCATGCGCGGGGAACGGCAGATTCTGGCCTGTTCGGGAGTGATCTACCCGGCTGAGGGCAGCCCGCCCGAGATGGTGGGCGCCCAGGTGCGCCAAGCGATGGCGCTGACCAGGGCGCGCCGGCCGAAGGTCTGCCTGATCCCCACGGCCACCGGGGATTCGCAGGCCCACCTCGACCGGTGGTACGAAGCCTCGAAGTGGATCGGCGCCGCGGACCTGTCCCACCTGGTGCTGTTCACTCAGCCCAATGTGCCCGATGTGCGCGCCCATCTGCTGGCCCAGGATGTGATCTTCGTGTCCGGCGGGAGCGTGGTGAACCTGCTGGCGGTGTGGCGGGCGCACCGGCTCGACGTCATCATCCGGGAGTGCTGGGCGGCGGGGGTGGTGCTGGCCGGGCAGAGCGCCGGGAGCCTGTGCTGGCACCAGGGCGGGGTCACCGATTCCTTCGGCGACTCCCTCGACCCGGTCACCGACGGCCTCGGTTTCCTGCCCTTCAGCAACGGCGTCCACGACGACCTGGCTGATCAGCCCAGGCGGCAGCGCTTCCGTGAGCTGATCGCGGCCGGCCAGCTCCCGGCCGGGTACGCGACCGAGGACGGGGTCGGGCTGCATTACGTGGGAACCGAACTCCGCGCAGCGCTCGGGATCCTGCCCGGCCGGCACGCTTGGCAGGTGGTACCGGATGGCGCGGGAGGGTACTGGGAGACCGCGATTCCGGCCCGGTACTGGTTGCCGCCGCGCAGCACCCCTCCCGGATAGCCGGGGGACGTATGGCCCTCCTGGTGGGGACGGATCTGCACATTCTGAAGGGCGACGTGCCGGCTGTCACCGACGGGCGGATTCTCGGCCACGAAGCGGTCGGGACCGTTGACGCGGTCGGCAGCGGGGTGAAGACGGTCAACGTCGGCGATCGCGTTCTCGTCTCCTGCATCTCCGTGTGCGGGACCTGCCGGTTCTGCCGGGAAGGCCACGCCGGGCAGTGCCTAGGCGGGGGCGGCTGGGTTCTCGGGCACAAGATCGACGGCACCCAGGCCGAGTATGTCCGGGTGCCGTTCGCCGACACCTCCACCTACCCGCTGCCGGCCGGTGCTTCCGACGAGACATCCTCATGCTGTCGGACATCCTGCCGACCGCCTACGAGGTCGGCGTGCTCAACGGCAACGTGCGGCCCGGCGACGTGGTCGCCATTGTCGGTGCCGGTCCCATCGGCCTGTCCGCCATCACCGGCGCCCGCCTGTTCAGCCCCAGCCACGTCGTCGCGATCGACCTGGCTGACGCCCGGCTGGAGGCGGCGAAGACGTTCGGCGCCGATATCACGGTCAACAACGGCCGCGAGGACCCGCTGGAAGTGATCCGCTCGCCTGCTCGCCACCCGGCAGATCGACGCCGGCCAGTTCATCACCCACCGCTTCGCCCTCGATGAGTTCGACCAGGCCTACGACGTGTTCAGCCGGGCCGCCGACACCGGCGCGCTGAAAGTCGTGCTGAGCCGCACGGCCTAGACAGCGAAACAGCCAGTGCGGTGCATAGTGCGCCCTTGCGGCGCGGCCACAATGCACCGCACTGATCTGACAGGCGCGGGAAAGTACCAGGAGACCGCCATCCCCACCCGGTACTGGCTGCCGCCACGCCAGCGCGGGCTGGTCAACCTCGATCACACGCTCATTTGTCCGATGCTGCTGAAAAGCTGATGCGCTACCGCGCGGTCCGCGGTTACCGTTGGGCGGCCAACCGGAGGTAGCCATGGAGGAGATCAGCAGGAGGCTGATGAACTGGGCGTCGATCCTCGAGGAGCAGACCCTTGAACAGGCACGGCGCACGGCGTCGATGCCGTTCATCTTCCCGCACCTGGCCCTAATGCCTGATGCCCATCTGGGCAAAGGCTCGACCGTCGGCTCCGTGATACCAACTCTCAGCGCGATCATCCCCGCCGCAGTCGGGGTGGACATCGGCTGTTTCCATGGCGACACGCGAGTGTCCTTGCTCAACGGCAGGCAGCGGTCGCTCAGGGAACTAGCCGAGGGGGCAGGTCCCTGCTGGGTTTACTCGCTTGACGAGGACAGGCGTATCGTGCCGGGGCGCGCTAAGGCGCTCCGTACACGCACCGATGCGGAACTCATGAGGATCACCTTCTCGGGGGGAGACGAGATCGTCTGCACGCCCGATCACCCGTTTATGATGAGCGACGGAATTTACCGGGAAGCCCGGTACCTGCGCTTCAACGACAGCCTCATGCCCCTGTATCGCAGGTGGCAAACCCGCGACGGGTATGAGAGCGTTAGCACCGGCAAGGGAACCTCCAGGCAGACCCATGTACTGGTCTATGAAGCGCTGAAGGGCCCGGTTCCTAATGGATTCGTTGTGCACCACAGGAACCATGTCCACTTTGATAACGAGCCGGGCAACCTTGAACTGCTAGACGCCAGACAGCATTCCAGTCATCACCGGAGAACGAGGCCTTCGTTCGACAATGACTCGGCAGCCTTTCAGGAGAGGCGGCTGGCAGGAATACGCAGATCAGCCATGGATCCAGTTAGGCAAGAGCAGATGGCACGCGTCGGCTCCGCCAACATCAGCCAGTACATGGCTGAGCAGCCCGAGCACTTCCGGGCAGCGGTAGCCAGCAATGGACGTCGCGGAGCACCCTACCTCATGCGGTTCAACACATCGCCGCGCATATGCAGCGATTGTGGAGACGAGGCGGCGAACCCGGCCGCGTTGCGATGGCACAAGCAGCGCGAGCACGGCTACAACCACAAGGTAATTGCGGTGGAGTTCCTCACCGGCCGAGCGGATGTGTATTGCCTGCAAGTGGAGAAGTACCATAATTTCGCGTTGGCAGCTGGGGTGTTCGTTCACAACTGCGGGATGCAGGCGGTCCGGACCCAGTTCACGGCCGGGGATGCGCGGCGTCGTGGTGATCTTGCAGCATTGAGGAAGGCTGTTGAGAACGCGATCCCGCTATCCGCGGGCAAGTACAACACCGCGATTTACAGCGACCAGACGGCGGCTCGGATCGATGAACTGGAGGGCAAGGAAGGAGCAGAAAGCGCCGATAACATCGCGCCGAACTGGCGGCTGCAGCTCGGGTCCCTCGGATCTGGGAACCATTTCATCGAGGTCAGCCTCGACGAGGAGGACCGGCTTTGGCTGTTTCTGCACTCCGGGTCGCGTGGCGTCGGCAACAGGCTCGCCGTCCGCCACATCAAGGTCGCGCAGGCCCTGTGCCGGAAGTGGTGGATCTCGCTGCCCGACCCGGATCTGGCTTACCTGGCTGAGGGCACCGACGAGTTCTGGGCCTACATGCGGGATCTGCGGTGGGCGCAGCATTTCGCGCTGCTGAACCGTGAGGAGATGATGCACCGCGTCATCGACTGCTTTGCGGCCTGGATCGGCCGGGACGTCGAGGTCACCGAGTCGGTGAACTGCCATCACAACTACACGGCGCAGGAAAGGCATTTCGGGAAGCAGGTCTGGCTGTCCCGCAAGGGAGCGATCGACGCGAGTGAGGGCACGCCGGGGCTGATTCCCGGCTCGATGGGTACCCGCTCGTACGTCGTGACCGGCAAGGGCAACCGCCTGGCGCTCAACTCCTCGCCGCACGGCGCCGGCCGCGAATACAGCCGGTCCCGCGCCCGCAAGGAGTTCACCCGCGCCCAGCTTGATGCCGCGATGGAAGGCATCGAGTGGCGCCACAGCGACGCCTTCCTGGATGAAATCCCTGGAGCGTACAAACCCATTGACGTGGTCATGGAGGATGCCAAGGATCTCGTCGAGGTCCGGCACACCCTGCGCCAGATCGTCAACGTCAAGGGCGACTGACGCTGGGCCGGCGTTTCCGCGGAAACGCCGGGCTCGCAGATCGCGGCTACCCGGGTCCGTCAGGTTGAACAGGCGGTGCCGTTTACCGTGAAGGCGGTCGGGACGGCGTCGCTGGCGGCCCAGGTGCCCTGGAAGCCCATGGAGGTGCTGGCGCCGGCGGCGATCGTCGCGTTGTAGTTCACGTTGGTGATGGTCACGCCTTCGCCGCTCTGGGCCACCACGCCGTTCCAGGCATTGGTGATCTTCTGGTCACCGGGGAAGGTGAAGCCGACCGTCCAGCCGTTGATCGGCGACGTGCCGGGGTTGGAGATGGTCACGCTGGCCACGAAGCCACTGGCCCACTGACTCTGGGTCGTGTAGGTGACCGTGCAGGCTCCGGCGGGGGCCGCGACAGCCCAGGTGAACG
This sequence comes from uncultured Actinomycetes bacterium, assembly GCA_963822825.1. GTDB lineage: Bacteria > Actinomycetota > Actinomycetes > Streptosporangiales > Streptosporangiaceae > JAWWPY01. The sequence continues at coordinate 311,625 of CAWGIW010000005.1, forward strand.
TGGTGGATCCCGAGGCACCCGTGGCGTCCTGGGCCGTTACCGTGACCGTTGACGTGCCGCCCGCCGTCGGGGTGCCGGAGATGAGCCCGGTCGAGGAACTGATCGACAGGCCCGCGGGCAGGCCGGCCGCGGTGTAGCTCAGGGTCTGGCCGGCCGCGGAGTCGGCCGCGTGGATCGGCAGGCTCACCGCGGTGCCCGTGGCGCCGGTCTGATTGCCCGGGTTGGTCACCGTCACCGTGTTCCCGGTGGCGGTCGAGCCAGCCGGGATGTCGTAGGTGACCAGCGAGCGGGCCGGGATGGTCGCGGTGAATGCACCGCCGCTGACCGGGATGGTCGCCTGCGCGGCGGTGTCGCTGGAGGCGTCGGTCAGGTACGGGGTGACCGTGGTACCGCCGCCGGTGCCGGACAGCGAGTAGGTGATCGGGTCGGCGGTGGCCGCGGTGTTCAGCGCGACGATGGCCACGGAGCCGTCGGTGTTCTTGAACGCGGTCAGGTCAACGGCGCTGCTGGAGCTCGTCGCGCCGACGCGGACCGCGCCCGGCCGGATGAACCGGCTGTAGTTGGCGAAGGCCCACAGGCGGGCAGAAGCGGACACGGTGCCGTCAGGCTCCAGCATGAGCAGGCTCCCGTTGCCGCCCACCGACGGGGTATTGGTGCCGTACCAGAACAAGAAGGCGCTGAGGTTGGCGTTGGCCAGCCCGTCGTAGATGTTGTGCGCCCAGGTGAACCCCGACGAGGCTGTTCCGTCATCCCACCCCGTGTCCCAGGCCGAGGTCGAGTAATCGAACCACTCGGTCTGCCACACCGGCTTGGGCCAGCCGGCCAGCGGCGAGTTGGGCGCCTGGGTGTAGCCGTGGCTGGTGAACAGCGGGGTATAGGAGTTGGCCGTCGCATCGGCCTCGATGGCCGCAGCGTACTGCTGCGCGGTGTCCCAGCCTTCTGTGGCGCAGCACTCCATCCGGGTGGACAGCCCCGACGCGGCCAGGGTCGGGCCGAGCACGTCGAGGAAGTTGGCCGTCTGGGCCGGGGAGAGCAGCATGCTGTCGTAGCTCGGCCCGATGTTGGCCTCATTCTCCGGGCCGACGTAGGTCAGCGGCACCCCGTCGGCCGCGTAATCCTTGGCGTACTGGACCAGGTAATTCGCGTAGGCCTGCCGCCAGTCTCCGCTCGAGCACGTCGCGCTGGGCACGCCACACAGCGTGCCACCGTTGATCGCCGAGTCATTGGTCTTCATGAACGCCGGGGGGCTCCACGCGTCGGCGAATACGTTGGTCACCCCGTAGCCGGCCTTTATCGTCTGCGCCAGCCACTCCTGGCCCTGGTCGTTGCCGAGCGGGCTGTAGGCCGGGGTGGCGGTGGGGCTGGCCGGCGCGGTCGGCTCGATGGTGATCCCGGAGTCGGCGCTGATCTCGTTGCGCAGAATGGTCAGGCCCGCGCCCGACGTCGGGCTGTACAGCAGGTCCAGGGCCCGCTGCTGGGTCGCGGCCGGAGCGTTCATCACCGCGTCGGCCTGGCCGAACGCCTCCGATGCGCCGAACCCGGCCATCGTCTGGTACGTCGTCGCCCCGTTGATCGTCGCCGTGTCCGCCGCGGCCGCCGGGCCGGCTACAGCCGCCAGCCCGGCCGCGCTCATCGCGAGCGTGACCACACCCGCCAGCGCCCGGAAGGCAGAGCGCCGCAGCACTCGGGACATGGCGCGGGGAATCACCACGGGGCCTCCGTTGGAGCGAATGGGGTTTTAGGTTGTGCATGCGGTGCCGTTGACCGCGAACGCGGTGGGCGCGGCATCGCTGCTGGTGAAGGTGCCGGTGAAGCCGATGGTCACCGAGCCGGCCGGGGCGATGGTGGCGTTGTAGGGCTCGTTGACGGCGGTCACGTTCTCACCCGACTGGCTGTAGGTCGCCGTCCACATGCTGCCGATCTTCTGGTCGCCGGGGAAGGTCCAGGTCAGCGTCCAAGGGCTGATCGCGGCGCTGCCGGTGTTGGTCAGCACGATCTGGCCCTGGAACCCGCCTGCCCAGCTGTTGGTCAGCGAGTACACGGACCGGCAGGCCGCGGGGGCGGCGGAACCGGTCGGCGGCGGCGTGCCGTTCACCGCCCCCGGCAGCGGGAACTGGATGGTGGCGAGCAGCGCCTGCTTTGCCGCGCTGACCGGGGTGGCGTCGTAGCTGTTGTCGAGCAGCGCGAAGGAGTCCTCGCCGTTGAGCGCCCAGTAGGTCCAGCCCATCGCGGGGTTGCTCTTGATGTAGGACACCAGGCTGGAGAACCACTGGCCCTGGGAGCCCGCGGCGGTGCTCGACACGTCCGCGGCCGTGTTGTCGGTGCCGAACTCGCCGACCCACACCGGGGCAGTACCGGAGGTGTAGAGGTACCCCCAGAACTTGGCCCAGACCGCGTCCAGGCTGGCGGAGGTGGTCGAGGAGTTGAACCAGGTCTGCTGGAACAGGTCCGGGCCGTAGTCGTGCGCGGAGTAGACCACGTGGCCCGGGGAGCTGAGCGTCACCGGGTACTGGCCGGCCAGCGCGAGGTCGCCGCCCCACCAGGTGGAGTCCATGCCACCGGAGGAGTTCGGGGTCTCGCCGATGCCCTCGCAGAAGATGAGCGCGTTCGGGTCGGCGGCCAGGATCGCGTTGCCGGCCTGCTCGTAGGCCAGCCTGACATCCGTGGCCGCGTCGCCGGTGCCCCAGGTCGCGCCCTGCGCGTAGGTGTCGCCCGCGGGGGTGTGCGGCTCGTTGCGCAGGTCGAACCCGATGACGGTCGGGTTGCCCGCGTACCGCTTGGCCAGCGTGGCCCAGTCGTTGACCCAGGCCGAACTGGGGTAGGCGCTGGTGTACCACAGGCCGTTGGCCTCGGCCGTCTCCCCCGCCTCGGACCGGTGGTTGTCCAGGATGACCTTCAGGCCCACCTGGCCGGCGTAGGCGATGATCTTGTCGAGGATCTGCAGCGAGTTGAGGCCCGCGAGGTCGGTGTTGATCGGGCCGGTGGCGTTGTACTGGCTGAAGTTCTGCGGGATGATCGGCGTCTCCACCATCTGGTTGGAGAACGGGATCCGGATGGTGTTGTAGCCCAGGTTCTTGATGTCGTTGATGACCGCGTGGTAGTCCTGCGCCCACAGGCCGTGCGCGATCTCGTCCGGGGTCTCGAAGCCGTACCAGTTGATACCCGCGATCCGTACCGGGTTCCCGCTGGCGTCCAGTATCTGGTTGCCGCTGGTATGCCAGTAGCCGGAGCCCACACCCGCCGCGGGCGCGGCGGGGGCGTCCAGCGCGCTGGTGGCCGCGTGGACCGCGGCACTGGCACCGGCCAGGCCCGCGGCCACCAGGGCCAGAGTGCCGGTGAGCGCCGCGACAGCAGAAGGTAGCCGCATCCGTGTCTCCTCGGGACGGGCCGGGTCAGCCCCGGGCCAGGGTGAGGGTGGTGATCGAGTAAGGTGCCGCGGTGGCCGCCGCCGCCCGGCCCGCGGGGCCGGACAGCGTCTGCACCCCGGAACTTTGCGGACCGTAGAACAGGACGGGCGCGGACGGTGCGAGCCGGTAGCCGGGGACCGCCAGGCCGATGCCGTAGCTGTTCGCCGGGTCATCGTTGACGATCATCACCCGGAGCCGTCCGCCGCCGGTCCGGGCCGCGAACGCCTGCACCAGGGTCTGGCTGGAGCCGGCCGCCACGAGGGTGTCGCCGGGCTGGATGAACCGGCTCAGCATCCGCAGCCCGTAGTAGGCCGGGAACGGGGTCTCCGCGGCCGGCTCGCAGACCTGCGCACCGCCGCTGCCCGCGGCGCTGGGGAGCGTGCCGCAACTGCCATCCGACAGCACGCCGTAGTCGCCGTAGTCCGCCGGACCGGCCAGCGCCGCGCCGTTGTCGCCGGAGGTCACGATGCCGTTGTGGATCTGCCACCAGTCCACGTTCGACACCCCGTTTTCCAGCCAGGTCAGATAGTCCTGCTCCAGGTAGAGGGCGTTGACGACGCTGAGGGTCTGCTTGCCCGGGTTGGAGGACACCGAGTTCGTCTCGGTGATCATGATGGGAATGCTGGCGTTCCCCGCCCAGCTGGCGAACTCGGCGCGCATCGCGGCGACCGCCGCCGGGATCTGTGCCGTGGCCGCGAGCAGGCCGGCGTCGGTCGGGCCGGGCGGCGTTATGTTGCTCGGGTTCTGCGGGTACCAGTGCACGTCGGCGAAGCCGACCGTCTTGCCCGGTGGTTGGCTGGCCAGCGCGGTCAGCACCGTCTGGTTCCAGGACTGCGGACTGGTCGTGGGGTTGGTCACGCCGTCGGGCCAGTTGTTCGGGGCGCCGGAGGCGGTGAGCACGACGCCGACCGAGATATGCGGGTCGACCGCCTTCATGGCCGAGATGTACGTGGCGACGTTGGCGGCGTAGGCGGCCGGGCCGCAGTTGTAGGTCTGGCCCGGCTCGCTGCCCAGGGTCACCGGGCCGCCGGCCGGCGTCGTGGTGCAGTGCGCGTCGGCCTCCCAGTCGGCGCCGTAGGTGCCGTTGCCGTAGATCTCGTTGCCGATCTCCCAGTACCTGATGCCGTAGTGGTGCTCGACGTTGGCGTAGCGGACCCAGTCGGCGGCGATCTGCGCGCCCGTCTCGGCTGAGCCGTCCCGCTGGCCGATGGTGTCGCCGGTGCCGTAGTCCACGGTGACCATGGCCTGGGCGCCCGCCTGGCGGATGACCGACATGAACTGGTTGAAGCCCACCGCTTCGGTGTAGTTGCCGATCACGTCGGTGTTGGTCTTCCAGTCGTACTGGTCCGACTCGCTGCCGCCGGGCAGCCGGACCAGGCTGATCCCGGCTCCGCGCAGGAGGCCGGGCACCTGGCTGTCCAGCAGGCTCCCGTCGTAAGTCGAGGCGTTGATCCCGATGGCGGTGCCGGGCACCGTGGCCAGCGGCCGCGCGGGCGTGACGGTGATCTGGTCGGCCGCCCCGGCCGATGCCGACGGGCCTGGCCCGGCGGCCATGCTCGCGGTGCTCGCTGTCACCGCCGCGAGCACCCCGGCCAGCGCGGCGACGAGTGACATAGCCACGATCCGGCGTGTGCGACGGGTAAGCCGGGGCCGCCGGTCACGCACTGGCATCGCTTCCTCCTCGAGCCGACACCGCCTGCCGCGGCCGGCCCCGGGCCGGGCGCCACCGGGTGACGCCCGGCCGTCAAGCGGACCGTGTCGGGGCTGGGGCGGCTGCCGCGAGACATGTAGCCCCGGCGGCACCGACCCGAGCGGAACGTATCCGAGCAGGCCACTGGCCGGTCAAGGCGCGCCCGGCCCGCCGCCGCGACCCCCGGTCTTTCCGCTGATCACAGCGGCGCAGGACCGTCAAGACGCTGAAAGTACCTGAAACTAGCCAGCTGGGACCGGCCCCGGATCTACCCCGGGTGCGGGGGTCTGGGGAGCGCCAGCCGGCGATGCCGCAGGGGGCACGTGCTCGTCCCGATCGCGGCCGGTGCGCTCGAGGAACTCGCGCCGGTGCGACCCGGCCAACCCTGGCCAGTCGCCAGGATCGGAGCAGAAGCGGTTCTCCTCACGCTCTTCGCATGAAAAGGCACGTCCGTCTATTACGGGTGGGCCGCCCACGGCAAGATTCGCATTCGACACTCCGTAGGGATCAGCTAACGATGACCGCCCCCATAGGGAATCCCCTATCGTCTTGGGGAATCGCTGGTCATTCTCTGATCCCGCGAAGAAACTTATAACGGTGGCCGGAAATCCCGGCCGCACCTGATCGTCCACGACCCCGGCATAGTGGACACGCAGCGAGGCACCATGACCACCGCCGCCGCGTCCCAGCCGTCGGCCGAGCGCACGCTCCCCGATTATCTTTCCGCCCTGCGAGCCGATTTCCCTGGGTGGCGGATCTGGCGGGAGGACATCTGCGGCCGGGTCCGCTTTATCGCCCGCGGCCGGCGCGCTGGCCTGAACCCGCACACGGTCGTCACCGCCGACCTGGACGAATTGCGAGAGGCGCTCGGCACACCCGGGCCGGGCCGCCGGTTTGTCCCGTTCCCGGCCAGCCCGTTCCCGGCCAGCCCGTTCCCGGCCACCCAGTTCCCGGCCAGCCAGTTTGCAACAGGAGGACCGGAATCGGCGTTCACGCCGACCAAGCCCAGCGTGGCGCGGATCTATGACCATCTCCTGGGCGGTAAGGACAACTACCCCGCCGACCAGGCCGCCGCGGACGCGATGCTCTGGCAGTTCCCCGAGATCAGTGAGATTGCGCGAGCCAACCGGGCGTTCCTCACCCGCGCGGTCCGCCACGTCGCCATCGGGCGGGTTACCCAGTTCCTCGACCTCGGGGTCGGCCTGCCGGCCCGGCCTAACGTGCACGAGACCGCCCGTGAGCTCGCACGGGGCGTGCGTGTCGCCTATGTCGACCGCGACCCGATGGTGCTCGCGCACGCCCGGGCGATGCTGGCGGTGGACGAGCGCGTAGCCGTGGTGGCCGGGGACCTGTCCGACCCTGACGCGGTCCTGGCCAGCCCGGCGCTGGCCGGCCTGATCGACTTCCGCCAGCCAGTGGGCGTGCTGGCGGTCGCGGTCCTGCACTTCCTGTCACCCGCCGCGGCCGACGCGCTGGTCGCGGCGGTCAAGGACCAGATGGTTCCCGGCAGCTATCTCGTGATCAGCGCGGGCACCTCCACCGGAACAGACCCCGAGTTGATCACCGAGGTCCAGGCCGCTTACGGCAAGGCGGCCCAGGTCACCGCCCGCAGCGAGGCGGAGATCCTGGCCTGGTTCGACGGGCTCGACCTCGTCCGGCCCGGCCTCACCGACGTCCGGGCCTGGCCGCCTGGCATCCCGCAGCAGGCCGGGCCCCCGCAGCAGGCCGGCCCCGTCAGCAGGCCCGCCCCGGCCCGCACGGGCCCGGTTCCTGGCCGGCGTGGCCAGAAAGCCCACACCGGCCAGCGCCACGGCACCAACGAGTCGGGATGTCCCGGCGGGGACGCCGTGCAGGTCAGGCGGAGAGTCTTCTGATTATCGTCCGGGGTAAGACTTCACAGCAGGCCGTCATAGAGTCGCTCCGTACTCGCATCCTCAGTCGTCGGCCTCCCTCAGGGAGTTGTCGTGCAGGGCTGCGAGCACGGCAAGGGGTCCATAATTACTCACGACCTTCGGTTCGACTTGGATCGGCTCACCCCAGCGTTCTATACCGGCGAGACAAATTCCAGGCTTACTCGGTCAGCTCGACCGATTCAGACGTTTTTACGGTTATGCGACCTCACAGCATTATGCCTACAAATGGGTCGTCGAGATGTAAGTGGTGCAGAACGGTCACGTTTCGACCTGCTGATGACGCAACGACGGCCCGCGGTTCTGCCGATGGCTCCCAATGATGGCTCCGACCGCCCCGGGCAGTAGGGTTCCGCCATGACTCAGCCAGACCTGATTCCGGGTCTCGATCCAGGCTGGGCGCTCGCGCTTCAGCCCGTCGCGGGACGCATCCGGGCGATGGGCGACTTCCTGCGCGCGGAGATCGCCGCCGGGCGGCGGTACCTGCCCGCCGGGGACCGGGTGCTCCGCGCGTTCCAGCAGCCGCTGAGCGACGTCCGGGTGCTGATCATGGGCCAGGATCCCTACCCCACCCCAGGGAACCCGGTCGGCCTGAGCTTCTCGGTCGCGCCCGAGGTGCGGCGGCTGCCGCCCAGCCTGATCAACATCTTCCAGGAGTACACCGCCGATCTCGGCTACCCCACCCCGGCCAATGGCGATCTCACGCCGTGGGCCGAGCGGGGCGTGCTGCTGCTGAACCGGGTCCTCACCGTGGCGCCCGGCCAGCCCGGCTCACATCGCGGGAAGGGCTGGGAAGAGGTGACCGAGCAGGCCATCCGGGTCCTCGCGGCACGGCCGGAGCCGCTCGTGGCCATCCTGTGGGGACGCGACGCCCGCAACCTGGCACCGTTGCTCGACGGCGTGCCGCTGGTCGAGTCGGCCCACCCCAGCCCGAACTCCGCCGACCGGGGATTCTTCGGTTCACGGCCGTTCAGCCGGGCCAACGCCCTGCTCGGAGCCCGAGGCGCGGACCCCATCGACTGGAAACTCCCCTAACCCCAGCCACCGGCCACCCCGGGCCCGCTCCCGGGCCCGGGAGCGGGCCCGGGCCGCCCCGCCGGCCCGGCCCCCCCGGCCCGTCAGCCCGCCCGCGAGCGCTTGCAGGTGCGCCTCGTACCCGGCGCCGTAGGCGGTCGGGTCGCCTGTGTAGTCGTTGATCAGCACATTCCCGTTAGCGCAGCCCCAGTTGTTCCAGGTCCACGCCAGGTAGCTGATGTTCTCCGAATCCATCCAGGTCATCAGCGGGATGATGTAGGTGTCCGAGCACTCGTTCTCGCCGATCTCCCCGGCGATCACCGGGACCGCGGCCGCGACAGTGGCGATCTGGCTGGTCCAGCAGGACTGGGTGATGCAGGCGTTGAAGTTGTAGGAGTGCCAGGACGCGACGATGTTGTTGTCCGGGTCGGCCGGTTTGTAGGCCAGCCACTGGGTCAGATCATTGGTCCAGGTCAGGCCGCTGACCATGATGACGTTGCTGGCGCTGGTGGAGCGGACCGCGTTGACCAGGGTCTGCATCCCGGCCACCGGGTAGGAGATGCCCGGCGAGCAGGCCGAGCCGCCATTCAGAACACATTGCCAGCCGGCCGTCTCCGAGCCCTGCGCGATATCCGGGTACGGCTCGTTGAACAAGTCGAAGATGACGCTGCCGTTGCCCTTGAAAGTGTTCGCCACCGAGGTCCAGAATGGCACCGCCTGCGCGCTGTCCGGCATCGGCTTCTGGCAGATGGCCTGCGCGGAAGCACACGCGGACGCCGTGCCGGTGTACGCGCCGTCGGTCCAGTGCAGGTCCAGGATGGCCACGATGCCGTTGTCGTTCAGCAGGCTGACATAGGCCTTGACGGCGCTGATGTAGTTGCTGCCCGCGTCGGCGGCGGGGACGTAGGACTCGCCGTTCCAGCAGGCCTCGTTCAGCGGCACCCGCACCGCGGTGATGCCCCAGGTCTTCATCGCGGTGATCGAGGCCTGATCCATCGGGCCATTCCAGATGCCGGAGTTCTGCACGCAGGCGAACTCGCCGCCGGAGCGGTCCACCCCGTGCAGCACCACCTGGTTGCCGCTGGCGTCCACCAGATGGTTCCCCGACACGTGCAGCTGCGGTGCGGTGTCCGTGGTTCCGACCACGTTCACCTGGATGGGCGCGGACGTGCCGGTGCTCCCAGCGCTGTCGAACGCCTCGGCCGTCAGGTTGTAGTAGCCCGCGGGGGCGCTGGCCCAGGTGACGGTGTACGGGCTGGCCGTCGAGGTGCCGAGCAGCACGGGTGTCTTCGAGGTGCCGGGCACGATGGAGGTGGCGAAGAACTCCACCTTGCTGATCGACGCGGTGGCCTCGCTCGCGGTGGCCGTGACCGGGACGCCGCTGCCCGGGGTGTAGCCCGTGCTGGCCGCCGGGCTGGTGATCTGCACGGTCGGGACCTGGGCGGCGCCGTTGCAGGCGTACCCGTTCACGGTGAAGTAGGTGGGCACCGCGTTCGTGGCACCGACGCTCCCGACGAACCCGATCGAGGCGGAGCCGCCGGTGCCCAGAGCGCCGTTGTAACTCATGCTGGTCACTGAGACGGACGGGCCGTTCTGCGTGAAGGTGCCCCCCCAGCCGCTGCTGACCTGCTGGGTGTTCGGGAAGCTGAAGGCCAGCGTCCAGCTGGTGATCGGCGCCCCGTTGTTGGTGACCGTGATGGCGCCCTGGAAGCCGCCGGGCCAGCCGCCCGCCACCGAGTACGCCACCGTGCAGGTGGACGCCGCGCTGGCCGTCCCGGTCGGCCCCGCCACCGCCACGAGCGCGCCCGCCATCAGCGCACCCGCGCCCAGCACGCGGGCCAGCGTCCGGGCCCGCACCCACCGGTGACGCGTCAGGATCTTCCTCACTGCAACCTCCTCAGCCGGGGCGCCCGCGGGCCATCAGGTGAGCCGCGTCCCGGTCCGGACGTTAGGTGCGCGCCTGACCCCCGGCAAGGCGGCCGCCGCGGCCCCCCGGGGAAGCCGGCGTTATCGCAGGACAAGACCAATGAGCCGCAACGTTTTCACGGCCCCTCATGTGTAAATTTCGCCCGCTGCCGCGGCCGCGGGTGCCCTACCGGCTCACCAGCGCCGACTCGCAAGCCAGCTACAACGACTTCATCATCGGCATGCCAGCCACCCTGGCCAGCGACTCCCTGAGCCGCCAGGGCCTTGACAGTATTCTAAACGATCGTTTAGATTTGGGCTCGTGAGCACGACTACCGATTTGGAGCGCCGTTCCCGGGCGCATGATCCTGAGGGCCGCCGCCGCGACGTGCTGGCCGCGGCGCGGCGCTTGTTCGCGGTCAAGGGCTACGCGCAGACCTCGATCCGGGCGATCGCCGCCGAGGCGGACGTGAACCAGGCGCTGGTCATCACCTATTTCGGCGGCAAGGAAGCCCTGTTCATGGCGGCGGTCGGCCGCTTCGAAATCCCGCAGGACGCGATCGCCGGCGGCAGTGGTGACCTGGGCGCCCGGCTGGCCCGCGCATACGTGGACCGCTGGGAGACCATGACCGACGATGATCCGTGGCCGGCGCTGGTCCGCTCCGCGGTCTCCCACAAAGCCAGCCAGGAACTGCTGCGCACGGCGCTCGAGGCGCAGATGACCGTCCCGCTGGGCAAGGTCCTCGGCCAGACCGCGGACGGCCCGGTGCGCAACGCGATGGTGCAGTGCCTGATCGGCGGCATGATCACGGAGCGCTACATCTACGCCCTGGAACCGGCCCGCTCCCTTCCCGCCGCCACATTCGAGGCAGCGCTCGGCGGCCTGCTGCAGCACGCGATCAGCGGCCCGCTCACCCCCGACGACCCGGGAGCGCCCGAATCATGACGAACACCATGACCCCAGCGAAGTCTTCGTCCCGTCACCGCTTCGGCTTCTGGGCAGTCGCCTACACCTTCCTGGCCGTGCTGTCCTTCTCCACCACCCCCAGCCCGCTCTATGTCCTCTATGCGCACCGCGACCACTTCTCCTCGCTGATGATCACGCTGATCTACGCCGCCTACGCGGCCGGCGTGGCAGGCAGCCTGTTCTTCGCCAGCCACCTGTCCGACGTCCACGGCCGCCGCCCGCACCTGCTCGCCGCCGTCGCACTGGCGCTTGTCAGCGGGGTGCTGTTCATCGCCTGGCCCGCCCTTCCCGGCCTGTTCACCGCCCGGATCCTGTGCGGCCTATCGGTCGGCCTCACCGTCTCCACCGCCACGGCCTACCTCAGCGAATCCCACCAGGCGCACTGCCCAGGGACCTCCGGGACACGGCCCCAGTTCGCCGCGGCCGCAGCCAACCTTGGCGGCCTCAGCCTCGGCGCACTGCTGACCGGCCTGCTCGCCCAGGACGCAGGCCACCCGCTCGTGCTCCCTTACCTGGTAGTGCTAGGAATGCTCGTACTCGCCGGAATCGCCATCGGCCTGTCGCCAGAGACCCGCCACCGCCAGCACCCGCTTCCCGCCTACCGCCCCCAGCGGGCGTCCGCGCCCGAGGGCGCCCGCCCCCAGTTCTTCGCCGCCCTGGTGGGTGTATTCCTGGCGTACGCCGGACCCGCCGTCTTCATCGGCCTGGCCGGCACCTTCCTGGCCACCGCCGTGCACGACACCTCCCTGGCGATGGCCGGGTTCAGCATCTTCATCGTCTTCACCGTCGGCGTGGCCCTGCTCGCAGCCACCGGCACCTGGCCGGCGAGGCGCCTCCTGGCCGCCGGCGTGACGCTGGAGATCACCGGCCTGGCCCTGGTCGTCACAGCCGCCTGGCTGCCCGCCCCGAGCCTCGCTCTCTTCCTCCTCGGCGGCGGTGTGGTGGGCGCCGCCGCCGCGACCCTGTTCAAAGGCACGCTCGGCACCCTCGTCGCCATCGCGCCTGCGGGCAAGCTCGGCGAGACACTGGCCGGGTTCTTCCTCTCCGGTTACATCGGCCTGTCGCTCCCGGCGATCGCGGCCGGCATCGCTCTCCAGTCCATCACCCCGCGCGGCACCCTGCTGGCCTTCGCCATCGCCGTCAGCGCCGGAATCCTCGCCGCCTCCCCCTTCCTGCTCACCCAACGCCAGCAGCCCAGCCCGGCCCAGCCAGCCGTCCCCGCATCACCGGCAGATCAGCAACACAGCCGGCTGTCTTGAAGCTGATCACACCGCCATCGTCCCTGGCAGCCAGAACCGTGCCAGGCGGGGCCAGCTCCCAGCGATCCGACCAAGGCGACGCCGGCCACGGATGTGTCGGCCCTGAGCAAGCCGAGCAGATGCTCCAGAAGTTCGTCGCGGTCCTGACGCAGCCGGCCCAGGGCATGGAAGTGGCGGGCCCCCGCAGCACATACGGGAGCCCGCCACGATGGGGGATCTTGATCAGCCTCCGATGGAGGCGAGGTGTGCCTTGTAGGCAGCGCCGTAGGCGGTAGCCGTTCCGGTGTAGTCGGTGATCAGGCCGGGGCCAGTGGAGCAGTTGAAGTCAGCGTTCCAGGCCCAGGCCAGGTAGCTGGTGTGCTCCGAGTCGAGCCATGTGGTCAGCGGGTTGATGTAGGTGCCCGCGCAGTCGTTCTCGCCGATCTCTCCGGCGACCACCGGGACAGCCGCGATCACCGGGGCGACCTGGCTGGTCCAGCAGGACTGCGTGCTGCACGTGTTGAAGTTGTAGGAATGCCAGGACGCGACCAGGTTGTGGTCCGGGTCGGTCGGCTCGTTGGCCAGCCAGGACGTCAGGTCGTTGGAGTACTCCTCGCCGCCCAGCATGAGCACGTTGTTCGCGCCGGCCGAGCGGACGGCGTTGACCATGGACTGCATGCCGGCGACCTGATAGCCGATGCCCGGGCAGGTGCCGCCGGACAGCCAGCACGTCCAGCCGCTGGCCGTGCTGCCGGTCGCCCGCGACGCGTACGGCTCGTTGAACAGGTCGAAGATGACCGCGTCATTGCCCTTGAAGGTGTTCCCCACCGACGTCCAGAACGGGATCGCCTGGGCCGCGTCCGGCATGGGCTTCTGGCAGGTGGCCTGCGCGGATGAGCAGCCGGACGAGTTCCCGGTGTACAGACCGTCGGTCCAGTGCAGATCCAGGATCGCCACCATGCCGTTGGCGTTCAGCAGGCTGACGTACGCCTTGATCGCATTGATGTAGTTAGCGCCCGCGTCGGCGGCCGTGACGTAGGACTCCGCGTTCCAGCAGGCCTCGTTCAGCGGCACGCGCACCGCGTTGACGCCCCAGGACTTCATCGCGGTGATCGACGCCTGGTCATTCGGGCCGTCGAAGATCCCGTTGCCCTGCACGCACGCGTACTCGGTGCCCGACCGGTCCACGCCATGCAGCACGACCTGGCTGCCGCTGGAGTTGACCAGCATGTTCCCGGACACGTGCAGCTGCGGTGCGGGGCCGCTGCCACCGGTACTGGTGGGGGTCGGGGTTGGGGTTGGGGTTGGGGTCGAGGTGGGTGTCGGAGTCGGAGTCGTGGCCGTCGGGCTGGGCGAGGGCCCGGCGCCGTTGCAGGCCACCCCGTTGAGGGTGAAGGCGGTGGGGGCGGTGTTGGTGCCGCTGTAGCTGAAGTTGGCGCCGATGGAGGTGGACGCGCCGGTGGCCAGGCTGCCGTTCCAGGAGGCGTTGGTGACGGTGACGTTCGCGCCGGACTGGGTCCAGTTGCCGCTCCAGCCCTGGCTCAGCGTCTGGTTGCCGCTGTAGGAGTAGGCCAGGGTCCAGCTCGTGATGGCGGCACCGTTGTTGGTGATGGTGACCGCCGCGGTGAACCCGGTGCTCCACTGATTCACCGTGTAGGCCACCTGGCACGCGGGCGCGGCGCTGGCCGCGCCGGATGTGACGGCAACCGCGGTACCGGCGGCGAGCCCACCCGCTGCCACCAGGCAGGCCACATACCTGGCCCGCCTGGCCGCGCCGGGCTTCCGGAGTCTCATGACATACACCTCCGTGAGGGTTGGCGCAGCCATCCTTGGCTGCGCGGGTAAATCTATGGACAGCACCTACCGGATGCCCTCGAGAAATGCCTCCTGCTGGCTCGCAGTTGATCACAGGCATCGCTGCCCGGCTTCGCCATCATAGGATGGACTAACGGACGACAGCGCGACGATAACTTTCTTCACTAAACCGGTCAAGTAAACCACTATCCGTGAAATTAGAGGCGCTAATTTCATACTTAGGCGCGAGACGCCTGCGGCTGCCTTGACGGCGCCCCGCCGCCGAGGCCACGCTCCTCCTGCGCGCGGCGCCACGCACTGGCGCGCGCGGTCGGCCCGGCGGCGACGCGCCGGAACGGCCCGGCAACGGAGGCGGCGCCGCGCGCCCGCCCGCTCCGTGGATTCCGGCCGCTTGACTAGCACCTGGACGACCCGCCAGGACTGGATGAAATGACCATTTCCTGGCGTTCGCATACCCCGCTTCGTGGTGTTCGCCTGCCCGCTTCGTGGTGTTCGCATACCCGACCCGGTGCCCGTGGAATATGAAAGTTTCAGGGCCCGGCCTTATCGCTTTCGCTTATCTTGGCTGCGCGGCGACGGGTTAACTCTCCAGCCGGACTTCGTCATCTGTGGCATGGCGGCGGGTCATTTGCCGCCATCGGCCGGGATCGCGGCAGCGACCTGTCGCCGGGTGAGGCCGAGCGGATGGCCTCAGCGGCGCCTGGAAGACAGCGCACCGGCCGACCGCAGCGGCACAGCCACGGCGCACCGGCCGACCGCAGCCGGCTGTCCGCCAGCGGCACGCTGCCACCGCGCCAGCCTGGCCCTGCTGGCTGACCCTGCTGGCTGACCCTGCTGGCTGAAAGGTTCACGCTCAGGCGGGCGCGAACGGCACGCGGCAGCCGCCTCCGTCAGCACGCCCAGCGGCTTGGCTCAGGGCCGACCTGCCGCCGCGGGCCGACGGCTTCGCGCTGGTCACAGCGGCGGCACCCACCCGGGATCCCGGCCGGCCCTGACCACGCGAGCCCAGCCGCCCGTAGGGGGCCGCCGACCGTCGCGGAACGGCCACCGCGGCGGTCACTTCACGACTCGGATAGCCGAACTTAGACTCCGGCCGAACGTGAAAGCGCCTTCCGCGACCTCACGCGTCGCCGTGGCCGAGCCGGGAGCGCCGCCACCCCCTTTGGCTGCCTGGCTGCGTACCATCCGCGGCAGCCCTACCCGCGAGGAGGATGCGGATGCGAAGGTCAACGGGAAGATCCCGTCTCCGGGCGCTGGCTGGCTGCCTGGCCGCCGGGGCGCTGATGGGCGGCATGCTGGCGAGCGCCGGCACCGCCTCAGCGGCTGTCGCCCGCCCGGCGGCCAGCGCCAAAACGGCGGCCACCGCCCAGACGGTGGCCAGCTCCCACACGGCGGCCAGCTCCCAGCTGCCCGCCCCCCGCGCGGCCGCGGCCGCCACGGGGTGCACCGTCAACTACGCGCTGAGCAGCAGCTGGGCCACCGGCTTCACCGCCGCGGTCACCATCACCAACAACGGCCCGGCGATCACCAGCTGGACACTGGGCTATTCCTACGCCGGCAACCAGACCCTCTCCCAGGGCTGGAGCGGTAACTGGACCCAGTCCGGCAAGAACGTCACGGTGACCAGCGCGAGCTGGAACGGCAGCCTGGCCACCGGCGCGTCCACCCAGATCGGCGCCAACTTCAACTACAGCGGCACCAACACCGCGCCGACCGTTTTCACCATCAACGGCACCACCTGCACCGGGCCTGTCGCCGCGCAGCCACCGCCGACGGTGTCCCTCACCAGCCCGACCGCTGGGTCCATCGTCACCCCAGGCTCGGCCATCACGCTGGCGGCCACCGCCGCGGCCGGCGGCTCGGGCACCATCACCTCGGTGTCCTTCTACGAGAGCACCAGCGCCACCACCAACACCCTGGTCGGTGTCTCCACCACCGCGCCCTACACCGCGCAGTGGACGAACGTGCCCGCGGGCAGCTACTCGCTCACCGCCGTCGCCACCGACAACCAGAACCAGACCACCACGTCCAGCCCGGTCGCGATCACGGTCGAGGGGCCGACCATCGTGGTCAACCCGTCGAGCATCACCGTGCAGCAGGGCCACACCGGCACGTTCGCGGTGGCGCTCTCCTCGCAGCCGTCGGCCAGCGTGACGGTCGCGGTGGCGGGCAGCAGCACCGACCCGGACCTGACCGTGTCGGCCGGCGGCACCCTGACCTTCACCACGGCTAACTGGAGCACGCCGCAGACCGTGACCGTCGCGGCGGGAACGAACTCCGCCGACGTCGGCGGCCACGGCAACTTCACCGTCACCGCGACCGGCTACAACTCGGGCACGGTCGCGGTGACCGAGTCCGGCGGCCAGCAGCGGATACGACCAGTGGTTCACTGCGCTCTACACGCAGATCAAGAATCCCGCCAACGGCTACTTCAGCCCCAAGGGAATCCCGTACCACTCGGTGGAGACGCTGATCGTCGAGGCGCCGGACTACGGTCACGAGACCGTGTCGGAGACCTACAGCTACTGGCTGTGGCTGGAAGCCGACTACGGGCGGGTGACCGGCGACTGGACCGGGTTCAACAACGCGTGGACGAACATGGAAACGTACATGATCCCCGGCGCGTCGGCGCAGCCCGGGCAGTCCACCTACAACCCGTCCTCACCCGCGGAGTACGGGCCGGAGGAGGCGTTCCCGAACGACTACCCGGTGGCCCTGAACTCCTCGCGTGCCGGTGGGCTCCGACCCGCTGTCCGCGGAGCTTACGGCCACGTACGGCACGTCCAACATCTACGCGCCGATGTGGATCATGGACACCGACAACCGCTACGGCTTCGGCCAGTGTGAGGACGGCACGTC
This sequence comes from uncultured Actinomycetes bacterium, assembly GCA_963822825.1. Lineage (GTDB taxonomy): Bacteria > Actinomycetota > Actinomycetes > Streptosporangiales > Streptosporangiaceae > JAWWPY01. The sequence goes on from CAWGIW010000005.1 coordinate 328,430, forward strand.
CACGCCGAGCTGGGTCAACACCTACCAGCGCGGCCCGATGGAGTCGGTCTGGGACACGATCCCGCAGCCCGACTGCGACATGCTCAAGTACGGCGGGCCGAACGGGTTCCTCGACCTGTTCAACAACGGCGGCGGCAGCTTCGCGCCAGCAGTACAAGTACACCGACGCGCCCGACGCCGACGCCCGCATGGTCCAGGCCGCGTACTGGGCCGACACCTACGCCAAGGCCCAGGGCAAGGACCTCGTCGGTCAGCGGGACCCTCGCCAAGGCCGCCAAGCTCGGCGACTTCCTGCGCTACTCGATGTTCGACAAGTACTTCAAGCAGATCAGCGCCGACGTGCAGCCAGGACGGGTCGGTGGCCTGCCCGGCCGGCACCAGCAAGGCCAACGAGGACACCTACCTGCTGTCCTGGTACTACGCCTGGGGCGGCGCCACCACCGGCGCCTGGTCCTGGCGGATCAGCGGCAGCTCGATCCACGAGGGCTACCAGAACCCGCTCGCGGCGTACGCACTGTCCACCGACACCGACCTGATCCCGCTGTCCCCCACCGCCAAGGCGCGACTGGGCGACCAGCCTGACCACCCAGCTCAACCTGTTCCAGTGGCTGCAGTCCGCCGAGGGCGCGATCGCCGGCGGGGTCGACCAACAACTGGGGTGGCAACTACGGCGACGTGTCCAAGCCGCCGTCCGGTGACACCACGTTCGACGGCATGTACTACACGCCCGATCCCGAGTACGCGAACCCGCCGAGCAACCAGTGGTTCGGGTACCAGACCTGGCCGATGGAACGGCTGGCGGAGTACTACTACGACACCGGCAACACCCAGGCCAAGGCGATCCTGGCCAAGTGGGTCTCCTGGGCCGAGTCGGTCACCACCGTCAACACCAGCACCGGGGCGATCTGCCTGCCCGGCACGCTCACCTGGTCGGGCCAGCCCGGCGAGAACTGGACCACCGGCACGTCGAGCTCCACCGCGCCGCCGGCCAACACCGGGCTGCACGTGTCGGTCTCCGGGTGCTCGACGACCTCGGCGTCTCCGCCTCGCTGGCCAAGGTCTACGAGTACTACGCGGCCAAGTCCGGCGACACCACGGCCGAGACCGACGCGCAGAACATCATCGACATCATCCACAAGTTCTATCGCCGACTCGCTCGGCTACTCCGCCCCGGAGACCCGGACCGACTACAGCAACTTCACCGTCCCCCTACAACACGACCAACTACGAGGGTGTGTACATCCCGTCCAGCTGGACCGGGACCTACCCCGGCGGCATCCCGCTCAGCTCGTCCACCAACACCTTCCTGTCCATCCGGCCCGTGGTACATCGGCGACCCGCAATGGTCAAGGTCCAGGCCTACCTGAACGGCGGCGCCGCGCCGACCTTCAACTACCACCGGTTCTGGGCCGAGGTCGACATCGCCACCGCGTTCGACTCGTTCGCGCAGCTGTTCCCGACCGTGCAGCCGCCAGCCGGTTCTCTGACCGCCAGCTGACCAGCCGTGGGCGCGCGCCCGCCGCCGGGCGCGCGCCCCGCGCACGTTCCCGGACTCGTGCGAGGTGAGCCAATGCGCACGATGCCGCCGGCTGTCTCGATGCGCTGCTGGTGCTGCTCGCGGCGGCGTCGCCGGCTGCGGCAGCGCTGCCACCCGCCCCCGCCGGTCGTGCCCGGGGTCCGGGGCACGTTCGGCACGGACCCCGTGATCACCATGCCCGAACGGCAAGCCCGCCCGGGCAACTGGTCGTCCGGACCCTCATCCAGGGCACGGGCCCGGTCGTCCGGCGCCGACGACTACGTGCTCTTCAACATCCAGGGGAAGGTCTGGGCAGGCAACCGCGAGGTCGTCGACAGCTTCACCGACCACCACCGCAGGGCCTGCCGCTGCAGTCCGCCATGCCCGGCCTGGCAGCAGCCTGGCCGGGCAGCGGGTCGGCAGCCGGGTGCTGATGGTCGTGCCGCCCAAGGACGGCTTCGGGCCGCAGGGCGACCCGCGGCCAACATCATGCGGCAGCGACACGCTCGTCTTCGTCTTCGACGTGCTCGCCGCGGTGCCGAAGGCGACGCGCACACGCCGCGGGCACCGCGGTGCCCGTACCACCCGGCCCGGGCATGCCCACGCGTGCATGGAGCCGCGGCCGGCCCGGAGATCACCGTTCCGGCGACCGTAAAGCCGCCCGCGAAGCTGGTCAGGCAGGTGCTGATCCGGGGCCCGGGCCGGCCGATCCAGCGGGCCAGACCGTCGTCGTGCAGGACACCGGCGTGGTCTGGCGCACCGGCAAGGTGTTCGACTCGTCCTGGCGAGCGGGGGTTCCCCGAGTCGTTCGTGCTCGGGCGCGGGCCAGGTGCTGCCCGGGCTGGGACAGCGGTCTCGGCGGCCTGCCCGTGGGCAGCCGGGTGCTTCTGGTCATCCCGCCCGCGCTCGGGTACGGCCAGGCCGGCCATGCCCGCCGATGTCGGCAGAACGACACGCTGGTCTTCGTGATCGACATCGTCGCGGCGGCCTGAGCCCGCGGCGGAACGCCGGATTTAATCAGCACGCCTGGCCGGGCCCTGTCAGGCCTGCCCGCGTGGATTCAACGGCACGTTCCGGTCCACAAACACGCGTGCGTGGACTTCGCCCCACATCACCCGGCCCGGCAATGGATTCGCTGGTCGCGAAGCTATGAAACTTTCATCAACGGTCTGCCGACGGCGGATCGTGAGTCGTCCTGGCCTCCGGCCCGATGATTGGCTTGCCAAAGAGCCTTGACAGGGCAGCAGATTCGGCATGAATATTTCATCAGGGTGTTACTGTAAAGTAACACTCCGGACATCAATTCCCGTTTGGCGGTGCAGGCATCGTGCCCGCCCCGAATGGGCTAGTGGGCCGATATCCACCGCCGGCGGACATGGTTGGCTAGGAGGCTGGGGTGTCGGGCACGCAGACTAAGCCGAGACCCAGGCTGGCAGACGTCGCCAGGCAGGCGGGAGTGTCTCCGGCGACCGCTTCGCGGGTACTGACCGGTTCCGCCAGGGTACGGCCGGAGACACGCCAGGATGTCGAGGACGCGATCGCCCAGCTCGGTTACGTCCGCAACCGCGCCGCCAGGTCATCGGGATCGCGGCGGGCCGGCTCGATCGCCTTCGTGGTGTGCGAGGACAACGTCCGGGTGTTCTCCGAGCCGTTCTTTCCGCTGATGCTCAGGAGCGTCAGCAGGGAACTGGCCTCCTGTGACATCCAGCTGGTGCTGCTCACCGTGCACTCCCCGCGCGATTACCAGACCGCGTCCAGGTACCTGCGCAGCGGCCACGTAGACGGCGCAGTGCTGGCCAGCATGCACGGTGGGCGGCCGTTCGACCTGCACAGCCTCGGCCTTCCGGTGGTGCTCGTGCGGGCGCCCGTTCGGCGACGACGACGGCGATGAGTCTCGTATGTAGACGCGGACAACGTTGGCGGGGCCAGATGGCGGTCCAGTACCTGCTGAAGAACGGCCGCTCGACCGTGGCCACCGTCGCCGGACCGCCCGACATGGCGCCCGGGCGTCGACAGGCTCCGCGGCTACCGTACGGCCATGGCCGACGGCCGGGCTCAGCGACCCGGGCCTGATCGTCTTCGGCGACTTCGGCCGGGTCTCGGCCGAGCACGCGCCTGTACCGGCTGCTCGACCGCCGTCCCGAGCCTCGACGCCGTGTTCGTCGCCTCCGACCTGATGGCCGCGGGTGCGCTCCGCGCGCTGCGCCGCACCGGCCGGCGGGTGCCGGAAGACGTGGCCGTCATCGGCTTCGAGGATTCACCGCTGGCGCAGCACACCGACCCGAAGCTGACCACCGTGCGCCAGCCGGTCGAGGCGATGGGCGCCCGGCTGGCCACCGAACTGCTTGGCCTCATCGCCCGGCCGGGCCAGGAGCCCACTCACGTGATCCTGGACACCGAACTGGTCGTGCGCGAGTCCGCCTGACGCGCCCACGGGCCCAGGCCCGGAACGAGTCCGCCTGGCGCGCCCACGGGCCCAGGCCCGGAACGAGTCCGCCTGGCGCGCCCACGGACCCAGACCCGGCCGCCCCGGCTGACGCGCCCACGGACCCAGACCCGGCCGCCCCGGCTGACCCTGGTCAACCCGCTTGGTTACATTTCATGCCGCGCGCGGCGGCTGTCCCGCAGCGAGCCACGGCACCGGCCCTGAACTGGCCGTTCGGCGCCTGGCGGGAGGCGGGTACCGGGCCCGGCGCAGGCCGGGCGCGGGCCGCGCTGGACAGCCGATCAAGCTTCCCGTACGCACGGAGCGAAGCGCTTCGACGCACACCCCCGCAACGGGGCGGCCCGCAGCGATGACCCGTGCGGAAGGGAGATCAGCATGCTCCACAGATCACCAGGCATGCCCGCGGCGAGGGCATTCCCCCTCCGGGTCCGAAGGGGTATCGCGCTGCTCAGCGCGGCCGCCCTGGCCGGAGCCATGGCGGCGGCGGGCGCCGCGCCCGCCTCGGGCGCGACGCTGACGGACAGCGTCACGGTCAACGCCACCTCGGGGCTCGGGACCATTCCGTCGGACGCGATCGGCCTGAACACGGCCGTCTACGACAGCTACATGAACGACACGCCGATCCCGGGCCTGCTCAAGGCGGCGGGCATCGACGCGCTGCGCTACCCGGGCGGCTCCTACTCCGACATCTATAACTGGCAGACCAACGTCGCGCAGGGCGGCTACGACGCCCCGAACACCAGCTTCACCAACTTCATGGGCACGGCAACGGCCGCTGGCGCGCAGCCCATCATCACGGTCAACTACGGCACCGGCACCCCGGCGCTCGCGGCCGCGTGGGTCACGAACGCTGACGTCACCAACCACTACGGCATCCAGTACTGGGAAGTCGGCAACGAGGTCTACGGCAACGGCACCTACGGCGCCAACTGGGAGACGGACTCGCGCTGCCTCACGTCGCTGAACGGCAGCCCGGTGACGGTCGGCAGCGAGCCCGCGCAGACCTACAACTGCGGGCCCACCCAGTACGCCAACGACGTGCTCGCGTACATGACCGCGATGAAGGCGGCGGACTCGGCCATCCACGTCTGCGCCGTGCTCACCACGCCGGGCGGCTGGCCGGACGGCGTGACGAACTCGGAGTACCCGCAGTCGTGGAACCAGACGGTGCTGTCCATTCTCGGCGCCAAGACCGACTGCGTCATCGTGCACTACTACCCGGGCGGCACCTCGGCGGCCAACATGCTGACCCAGCCGCAGGGCATCGCCAGCGTGGTGTCCACCCTGCACTCGGAGATCAGCTCGTACGCCGGCGTGAGCCCGGCCAATGTGCACATCGTGGTGACCGAGACCAACGGCAACGTCGACGAGGACACCCAGCCGGCCGCGCTGTTCGCCGCCGACATGTACATGTCGTGGCTGGAGAACGGCGTCACCAACGTGGACTGGTGGGACGAGCACAACGGCGCGGGCACCATCACCACCGTGAACGGCGCCACCGACTACGGCGACTACGGCATCTTCTCCAACGCGTCCAGCAGTTCCGGATCCACCGAACCCGCGGCCGAGACACCGTTCGCTCCCTACTACGGCATCGCGATGCTGTCCAGGCTTGGCTCACCCGGTGACGAGATGGTCACCTCCAGCTCGAGCAACGCGCTGGTACGGGTGCACGCGGTCCGCCGCGCGGGCGGCAGCCTCGACGTGCTGATCGACAACGAGGATCCGAGCAACGCCTACACCGTCGGCCTGACCACCAGCGGCTTCACCGCCGCGGGCTCACCCACGGTTTTTACCTACGCGAACAACGGCACGTCGATCACGTCCACGACCCAGAGCTCCGCGTCGTCGGTGACGGTCCAGCCGTACTCGATCACCGTCGTGCAGATACCAGGCAGCGGCGGTTCCGGCGTCACCGCGCCGGGAGCGCCCGGCCAGCCGACCGTATCTGGCCTGTCGTCCAGCACCGCGAGCAACACCTCCGGCACGGGGACGCTGTCCTGGCCCGCGTCCACCGCCGGGCACCAACCCGGTCGCCAGCTACAAGGTGTACCAAGCGGGCGCCGGCGGCACCAGCACGCTGGTCGGCACCACGACCACGACGTCGCTCGCGCTGACCGGGCTGACCATCGGAGCCAGCTACACCTATAACGTGGTGGCCGTCGATAGCCAAGGCAACCCATCCCTGCCCTCCCCGCCGGTCACGTTCACCGTGCCGCCCCCGTCGAACTCCTCCTGCGCCGTGCACTACGCGGTGACAAGCAGCTGGCCCGGCGGCTTCGGCGGATCGATCACCCTGACCAACAAGGGCACCAGCGCCATCAGCCCGTGGACGCTCACCTTCACCTTCCCGGCGGGTGAGGCCGTGCAGAGCGGCTGGAACGGCACGTGGTCACAGAGCGGCCAGGCGGTTACCGTCGCCGCCGCCAGCTGGAACTCCACCATCGCGGCGAACGGAGGGACCGCGAGCGTCGGCTTCAACGGCACCGATACCGGGCAGAGTACGGCGCCGACCGTGTTTTACATCAACGGAACAGTCTGCGGCAATGACTGAACCCTGACCCGGGCGTACCCGGCGAGGCCATCCCGCGCCCGAGCGGCCGGATGGCCTCGCTGGCCGTCTCACCGGCTCGCGCTGGCCAGCAGCGTGTCGAGCTCGCCGCTCATGGCCTGCCCGATTCCCGGGGTGATCGAGCGTTCGCTGAGCCGCTGCTTGACCTTCGCGCGCAGCGTCGCCACGAGCTGCGCCACATTGGCGGGCCGCCCCGCGGCGAGAGCGGCCTGCACGGGGTGGATGAAGTTCTCGAAGTCCACCCCCACATCCGGCCTGATCTGGCCGGACGCCACTCCGTGCTGGACGGTCGCCGACAGCTCGCCGATCGCCGCGAGCGGCGTCGGGCTGGACGCCAGCGTTGACGCGGAGGCCGACGCCGACGTGGGGGCGGACGCGGATGCCGACGCCAGGTCCGGCGACGTAGCCGCGGGCGTCGCGGTCCGCGCCGACGTGGACACGGATTCGGACGGCTGCGGCGAGCCGGACCGCGTGACGGTCGCCGAGTCCGCCGCCGGGCCCGTGAGGCTGTCGATCGGAGACGACGGGATCTGGGTCAGCGCCACCACCCCGGCGGCTAGCGCGGCCACCGCCCCGACCGCCACGATGGCACGCCCGCGGCGCCACCGGGGGCGCCTGACCCGGCCGGCGTCCTGGGCTGGCGAGACGGCCGTCGGCGACGCTGCGCGGTCCGCATCGCCATCCGCACCCGCCTCAGCGCCGACGGGCACCAGCACATGCTCGGTGGGGATCTGCCGGGACATCACGGCGACATGGGCGGCGCTCGGCCGGTCTTGCGGATTAACGCCCAGGCAGGCCGCCCACAGCGCGCCCAGGCTGGCCGGAAGCGGGTCGGTGGCGCCGGCCGTTCCGGCGCCCGGCACGCCGCCGGCGATCCCGGTCAGGCAGGCCACGAACACCACGCCGAGTGAGTACATGTCGGCCGCCGGGCTGGCCGTGCCGCCACTGGCAATTTCGGGCGCGGGATAGGCGAGCGGTCCGCGACCCGGGCCGCCCAGCGGCTCCCCCCGCAGCACCGCCAGGCCGAAGTCGGTGACCTTGACGCCGGCCTCCCCGAGCACGATGTTCGCGGGCTCCACATTGCCGTGCACCGCGCCGGCCCGGTGCGCCACCGCCAGGGCGTCGGCCACGGTGCCCAGGATGCGCAGCGCCTCGTCGGCCCGGAGCGGGCCATGGCCCAGGCGCTGCTCCAGCGTCTGCCCGCTGACCAGTTCCCGGACCACATAGGGGAGCACGATGCCAGCGCCGAGGTCACTTTCGCCGTACTCGTAGACCTGAGCAATCGCCGGGTGCGACAGTTGCGTCACCGTCCTGGCCACCAGCCGGAACCTGGCCTGCGCCACGGCATCCCCGGCCCGGTACGCCGACAGCGTCTTGACCACCACGTCACGGCCGGAGTTTTCATCCACAGCCCGCCATACGGCGCCTGACACGCCGATGGCGATCGGCTCGACTAGCCGCAGCCGGCCGTCGAGAACCGATCCCACCCCCAACTGATTCACGCACCCGAGTCTGCCCGAATGAATTACCTGGCGCGACCATTGTGGGAATACGTAATAATGGCCCGCCCGGTACGGCCGGGCGGCCAGGCGGCCGGGCAGGCACCGACCAGCCGGATCGGCCGCGCCAGCACCCGGGAATGTTGCGCAGTCAACTATCGTTTAGGCTGAACGTAGGCAGCCCTAGTTGAGGAGAAATCATGCCCGCCGTCACCGCAGAAGACATCCTCGTCCTGCCCCGGGTACCGGACCCCGACCCGGCCACCGCGGCCAGCGCCGGTGGCCTCGGTGACCACCGCGCCGTGTGGCTTCGAAGGCGAGGGCTTCCCGGTCCGCCGGGCGTTCGCCGGCGTCGACCTGGCCCGGCTCGACCCGTTCGTGCACATGGACCAGATGGGCGAGGTGGAGTACGCGCCGGGTGAGCCGAAGGGCACGGCCTGGCACCCGCACCGCGGCTTCGAGACCGTCACCTACATCATCGACGGCACCTTCCAGCACCAGGACTCCAACGGCGGCGGCGGCGTCATCACCAACGGCGACACCCAGTGGATGACGGCCGGCGGCGGGATCCTGCACATCGAGGACGCCGCCCGAGGAGCTGGTCGTCAGCGGCGGCCTGTTCCACGGGTTCCAGCTCTGGGTCAACCTGCCCGCCAGGCGCAAGATGACCGACCCGCGCTACCAGGACATCCGGGCCGGCCAGGTGGCTCTGCTCTCCTCGTCCGACGGCGGCGCCCTGGTCCGGGTCATCGCCGGCGATCTGGCCGGCCACCAGCGGACCGGGCATCACCTACACGCCCATCACCATGGTGCACGCCACCGTGCAGCCCGGCGCGCAGCTCCGGCTGCCCTGGCGGGCCGACTTCAACGCGCTGGTCTACGTGCTGGCCGGGCGGGGCACGGTCGGCGCGGAGCAGCGCCCGGTGCGCACCGGCCAGCTGGCCGTGTTCGGCCCCGGCGACGCGATCACCGTCGCGGCCGACCGCAGCCAGGAGGGCCCGGGCCGCGAGCTGGACGTCCTCGTCCTGGGCGGTCAGCCGATCCGGGAGCCGGTGGCCGCCTACGGCCCGTTCGTGATGAACACCAGGGACGAGCTGGTCCAGGCGTTCGAGGACTTCCAGGCGGGCCGCCTCGGCAGCATCCCGGCCCAGCGCAGCCCCCTCCCGCAGGAGCCACACCCGGGCCACGACGTCCTGTAGTCACGACGTCGGCTCTGGTCTCGAAGTCCGGTGGGAATCAGACCTCGCGGCCGAGGAGGGCGCCGCGTGGGTCACGGCTCATCCCGGCCTGAAGCTGATGTTCAGGTCGGCATCCAGCATCCCGCCGGAAATCCAGTGGACGACCGGCGGCCGGGCGGCCTACCGTCTGAGCTGATCACACCCGAGCCGAGGAGCTGGGCCATGTCGATGGTCATGGTCTTCCGTGCCAGGGCGGCGGCGGCCAGCCGCGCCGAATCCGGCCGGAGCCCACTTTCTGCGTGACGCCGCGCTGACCGCCCGGCTTGTCCGCGCCTCAGGCGCCGGTGATGGGCACCTTGTCCTCGACCTGGGTGCGGGGCATGGAGCCATCACGGCGGCGCTGGCTTCTACCGGTGCCCGCGTGATCGCCATCGAGCGCGACCCGCGCTGCGCCGCCCGGCTGCGCAGGCGCGTCGCGGGCATCCCCCGGATCATCGTGGTCCAGGCCGACCTGCGGGAGGTCCCGCTGCCGCGGCGGGACTTCCTGGTCGTGGCCAGTGTCCCCTTCTCGATTACCACCGCGCTGCTGCGGCGGCTGGCCGGGGACCCGTCGGTGCCGATGGCCGGGGCCGAGCTGATCACGGCCTGGGGCGTCGCGCGGTGGCTGACCGCACCGGTGCCACGGGACGCCGAGACGGCCTGGTGGACGGCCCGCTACCAGATGCGCATCGCCGGGCGGGTTCCAGCGGCGAGCTTCGCGCCGCCGCCCCGGATCAGCGCCGCGCACCTGTCCATCCGGCCACGTCCGCTCGCCGCCTCCGCCGAGGGCCAGCGTCTGCTGCGCCTGCTGCTGCGGTCCGCCTACCGGTGGCCGGACGCGCCGGTGCATGACGTGGCGCGAGACGTCGCCGCCCGGGGCGGCGCGGACGGCCGGATCCGCAAGGTGCTGCTCCAGGCCGGGGTGCGCCCGGAGGCCCGGGCCGCCGGGCTCACCGCCGAGCAATGGCACCAGCTCGCGCTCGGCGCCCTCCATGACCGGCTCACTCCGCGCGGAGCGCGGAGGCCGTCGAGATCTTCGCCGCCCAGCGGCCGGCAGGAGCGCGCCAAGCACCGCGATGACGAGCCCGGACGCAGCTCGCCGCCAGGTCGGGGTTGTGCGTCACCAGCAGCATGCTCTGGCCGGAGCGGACCAGATCGAGGAGAAGCACATTGTCGGCGACGGTCAGGTCGTCGAGCAGGTTGAAGAACTGGAAGACGATGCCGATCCGCCGGTTCCGGAAGCGGGCCACCCCGGTCTCGCTGAGGGTGTCGATGCGCTCCCCGGCGGCCCGTCATCCTGGCGATGGATACGGCTACACCCGCTGGGGGAGGACCAGCCAGCGGCGGCGGGTCACAATGAGCAGGTGAACGTGAAGTGGCGGACCACGGCGCGCGGCTGGCTGCGCCGCGCTGTCGCGTTCGCCCGGTCCGCGGAGCCACGATCCGCGGTATCACGGCGAGCCGTGGCCGGTGACGTCGCGCTGGCCGCCGGATTCCTCCTGGTGTCGCTGATCGAACTGGCGGGGCAGTACCGGTCCAGCGGCCCGGCGATCCGCCTGGTTCCGGTGCCGGGCGGGACGACCGTGATCGAGGTGGTGCCGCGGCAATGGGCCGGGATGCCCGCGGCTGCCATCGTGGCCGCAGTCGTGACGTCGGCGCCGCTGGCGGCCCGCCGGGTCCTGCCGCTGACCACGTTCTGGGTGCTCGTCGGGGCCACCGCCGCGACCAGCCCAAATACGACGCTGGCCACCTTCGTGGCGGTCGTGTTCGCCGCGTACAACGCGGTCGTGCGCAGCCGGTTCCGCGGCGCTGCCCTGCTCAGCCTGCCAGTGGCGGCCGCGGCCATCATGGCGGTGTTCCCGAATACCGCTCCGCCGCTGCCCGCGCGGGCGACCCCGCTGTTTCTCTTCATCCCCACCATGATCGTCGGCAACGCTGTGCATGTCTGGCGGCGGCGGGCGGGGGACTCGCAGGACCGGCTGCGGCGCCTCGCCGCCGAGCACGAGGAGGCTACCCGGCGCGCGCTCGAGGCGGAGCGCTCGCGCATCGCGGGCGAACTGCACGACGTGGTGACGCACAACGTCAGCGTGATGGTCGTGCAGGCCGGAGCCGCCCGGCGGGTGCTGGACAGCGAACCCGATGACGCACGTGAAGCGATGCTCGCCGTTGAGTCAAGCGGCCGGGCGGCCATGACAGAACTGCGCCATCTGCTCGGCCTGCTCAGCCCGGCCGGTCCCTCCGGCGGCGCGATGCCCGCGGCACCCGCCGGGAACGGGCGCCCCGCCGGGACCACCCCACCCACCTGGGCCGCGGCGACGTTGAATCCGCAGCCCGGACTCGGCCAGCTCCGCTCGCTCGTCAACCCGGTCGCGGCGGCCGGGCTGCCGGTCACGCTGCACGTGACCGGCGAGGAACGCGAGCTGCCGCCGGGCCTGGACCTGGCCGCGTACCGGGTCGTCCAGGAGGCACTGACCAACGTGATCAAGCATGCCGGCCAGGCCCGGACCGAGATCTGGCTCGGCTACCGGCCCGCGGAGCTTGTCGTGGAGATCGCCGACGACGGGCCCGGCGGCGCAGGCAGCACGCCCGGGCGGGGCTTGCTTGGGCTACGGGAGCGGGTGGAGCTTTACGCCGGCGACCTCGACGCGGGATCGCGGCCGGGCGGCGGATGGCGGGTCAGTGCCCGGATCCCGGTTGACGCCCAGCCCGCGGCCTCCGGGCCGCTGGACGCGCCGCCCGGAGAGCCGGAACGGCCAGACGCACCGCCAGAAGCGGCGGGCCGGCCAGACGCACAGCCAGAAGCCGCGGAACCGCCAGACGCACCGCCCGGAGAGCCGGAGTCGCTGGACCCGCAGCCGGCCACGGCTCCGGCCGGCCAGACATGAGCCAGCCCGCGGACCCGGCCGCCGGGCCCGACGCGCCGCCGCGCGTGATCATCGCCGATGACCAGACCCTGGTGCGCAGCGGATTCCGCATGATCCTGCACTCCGCGGGCATTCCAGTCGCGGCTGAGGCGGCCGACGGCGCCGAGGCCGTCGCCCAGGCCCTCAGGCACCGGCCCGACGTGGTGCTGATGGACATCCGGATGCCCGGCATGGACGGACTGGAGGCCACCCGGCGCATCCTGGCCACGGACGCGGGCCGCGATTGCCGGATCATCATCCTGACCACCTTCGACCTGGACCAGTACGTCTATGCCGCGCTCACGGCCGGCGCGAGCGGCTTCTTGCTCAAGGACGTGTCCCCGGAGCACCTGGTGGCCGCGGTTCGGCTGGTCCGTGCGGGCGACGCGCTTCTGGCGCCCTCCATCACCCGGCGCCTGGTGGCACGGTTCGCCCCGGCCCCCCCGGAGCATCGCGCCAGCCATGATCCGGATCTGTCGGCCCTGACCCCGCGCGAGCGGGAGGTGCTTGGCCTCGTCGCCCGCGGGCTCAGCAACGGGGAAATCGCGGCGCACCTGACCCTCAGCGAGGCCACCGTCAAGACGCATGTGACCCGGATCCTGACCAAACTCCAGCTCCGGGACCGGGTCCAGGCGGTCGTTCTCGGCTACGAGACAGGCATCGTCTGCCCCGGCACCGGGGGTCGCCAAGCCGGGCCTCCCCCGCCGCCGCCGTAGCTGCCACCATGTCCGCATGACCGAGCCACAATCCAGCGCTGCGGCCTTCCGTGACGCCCGCGACCTGCTCCTACGCCACCGCGACCTCAAGGGCACGCTGTGATCACCTTCGATTGGTGATCACGGAGGGTAGCAATTCGCCGGGCGAATGCGCCAGGCTCCGGCCCCGAAATGGGGACTATTCCTGGCCAACCAGGATCGTCGCGGCTACGGCCAGCTCAGCTATTGACACGAAGCGTAGTCGGTAGGCTACTCTTCGTAATTGCCGCACTTCCGGCCGCGGCTGGATCAGGCGACGTCGGCGGTTCCTGGCTGCATCGCGGGGGGGTCGCCACCGTTTATCGCCGGCCGCCTGGACAGACGGCTACCTCGCAACGAGAGAACTACGGAGGCCAGGATGAGCGAGCGACCCGGCATCTCCAGGCGGCAGGCACTGAAATCCGGCAGCCTGGCCGCGACGGCACCGCTGCTGCTGCCCGCCGGGGTCCGGCTCCCATCAGTTGGCGCCACGCCATTGGCGCGCCACCAGCACGCCGCCAGGGGCCTCTCGGCTCCGCGGGCCGGGGCGCCGACGGAGCGGGCCGCGATCGCGGTGGTCGCGTGGGGACGGGGCCGGCTCGACATCTTCGGCCTGGGCACGGACGACGCCATGTACCACAAGGCCTGGCTCGGCAACAGCTGGCAGCCGGATTGGGAATACCTCGGCGGGACGTTTACCAGCCCGCCCGCGGTCGTCGCGTGGGGACGGGGCCGGCTCGACATCTTCGGCCTCGGCACCGACGACGCCATGTACCACAAAGCCTGGCTCGGCAACAGCTGGCAGCCGGATTGGGAACCCCTCGGCGGCGTGTTCGACAGCCCGCCCGCCGTGGTCTCGTGGGGTCCCCACCGCCTCGACATCTTCGGCCTGGGCACCGACGACGCCATGTACCACAAAGCCTGGCTGGGCAACAGCTGGCAGCCCGGCTGGGAACCCCTCGGCGGCGTGTTCGACAGCCCGCCCGCCGTGGTCTCGTGGGGTCCCCACCGCCTCGACATCTTCGGCCTCGGCACCGACGACGCCATGTACCACAAAGCCTGGCTCGGCAACAGCTGGCAGCCCGGCTGGGAACCCCTCGGCGGCGTGTTCGACAGCCCGCCCGCCGTGGTCTCGTGGGGTCCCCACCGCCTCGACATCTTCGGCCTCGGCACCGACGACGCCATGTACCACAAAGCCTGGCTCGGCAACAGCTGGCAGCCCGGCTGGGAACCCCTCGGCGGCGTGTTCGACAGCCCGCCCGCCGTGGTCTCGTGGGGTCCCCACCGCCTCGACATCTTCGGCCTCGGCACCGACGACGCCATGTACCACAAAGCCTGGCTCGGCAACAGCTGGCAGCCCGGCTGGGAACCCCTCGGCGGCGTGTTCAACAGCCCGCCCGCCGTCACCGCGTGGGCGCGGGGCCGGCTCGACATCTTCGGCCTCGGCACCGACGACGCCATGTACCACAAAGCCTGGCTGGGCAACAGCTGGCAGCCCGGCTGGGAACCCCTCGGCGGCGTGTTCGACAGCCCGCCCGCCGTGGTCTCGTGGGGTCCCCACCGCCTCGACATCTTCGGCCTCGGCACCGACGACGCCATGTACCACAAAGCCTGGCTGGGCAACAGCTGGCAGCCCGGCTGGGAACCCCTCGGCGGCGTGTTCGACATCCCATGATGTCCCGGGCGGCGGGAATCAGCTAATGGGGGCCGTGGTCCCGGTCACCGCCCACCGGCCCCGGGCCGTGCGGGCCAGCATGCCGATCAGCCGGGCGCCGATGAAGCCAGCCAGCCCGGCCCACACCCCGCCGATGCCCCAGTGCCAGTGCAGCGCGGCGAGCGTGATGGGAACGAACACTCCCACGCCGGCGACCAGCGTCACCGTTCGCAGGAAGGCGACATCGCCCGCCCCGATGAGCACCCCGTCCAGGGCGAAGACCACGCCGGCGGCGGGCTGCAAGCCGACGAAGAACGGCCATAGCAGGTGGGCCTGGTGCCGCACCGCGGCGGAGGACGTGAAGGCGGCCGGGATGAGCCACCAGCCAGCCGCCGCCATGACGCTGAACGCGATCCCGGCGGACAGCCCGTACCGCGCGACCTGCCAGGCGGTGCGGCGGGCGTGGCGGGCATCGCCGCCCCCCAGCGCCGCTCCGACCAGCGACTGGGCGGCGATGGCGAAGGAGTCGAGTAGCAAGGCGGTGAACTCCCACAGCTCCAGCCCGATCTGGTGGGCCGCCACCTGCGCGGTGCCCATCCGCGCCGCGACCGCGGCCGCGGTGAGGAACGCGGCCTGGAAGCCCGCCTCGCGCGCCACGAGCTCCCGGCCCACCGCGAGCTGACCGCGCAGGACGGCCCACTGCGGGCGCCACCGGCGGCGCTCGGCGCGGGCCGCCCGCACGAAAAGCAGGCCCGCGACAACCTGGGCGCCCACGTTGGCCACCGCCGACCCGGCCAGGCCCAGTCCCAGCGGGTAGACCAGGATTGGTGATGCCGCCGCCGACAGCGCGTTGGCGATGAGCACGATCCGGACCGGCCGGCGGGTGTCCTGCACGCCGCGCATCCAGCCGTTGCCCGCGAGGACGAGCAGGATTCCCGGCACGCCGAGCACCGCGATGCGGAACCACGTCTCCGCGGCGCTGGCCACCGGGCTGTGGCCGCCCGCCAGCAGCCGCAGCAGCGGCCCGGCGAACAGCTCACCGGCGCCCGCCGTCGCTCCGCCGAGCACCAGGCCGAGCACCGACGCGGTGGTCCCCTCCTCGACCGCGCGGTCGCGCTGCCCGGCGCCGTACCAGCGGGCGGCCCGGCCGGTCGTGCCGTAGTCGAGAAACGCGCCGACCATCGCGACCAGCGACAGCAGCGTCCCGCCGATGCCGAGCGCGCCCAGCGGCAGCGGTCCGAGATGCCCGACCACCGCGGTGTCGATGAGGACGAAAGACGGCTCAGCGGCGAGCACGATGAAGGCGGAACCCGCCAGCCGGAGCATCCTGGCCGTGCTGAGTGGGGGCGGCTTGCTCCGGCCGGTGTCAGGCACTCCCGCGGCTCCCCGGTCAGGAAAGGGGCGCCGACCGCTCGTAGGCCCGATGCCGCGCTGGCTTCCGCTCCGGGCGGAGCGCGGCGACATGCACGAGAGCGTTGTAGGTGACCAGCGCGATGGCCAGATGCATGGCCAGCAGGACCGCGACCGCCTTCGCCGGCTTACCCTTCACGCGAGTCCCAGGGCGCGGCGGGCGATACTCGACTGAAGCAATTCGTCTCCCCTGGGGCTTCCGGCACGAGCAGCAGTAAGCGATCATACCGGCGCCCCTTGGAGCGCTCTTCCTGGGTAAACGCGGCTCAGCTGGTGACGTCGGCGGTGGTGAAGCGGGCCCAGGCGATCGAGCAGAAGATCACCGCGTACACGGCGAACGACAGCAGCCCGCGGGTCAGGTCCCCGGTCGCGATGGGCGAGCGGAGCAGTGCGTCGAACGACATGAACCAGTGCGTCGGCAGATACGGGTGGACCGCCGAGAACTGCGGCACATTGTCGGCTACCTCACTGGCCACCGCCAGGACCAGGATGGCCGCGATCGCGCCGATCGCGTGTTCGGTCAGGGTCGAGATGGCCAGCCCGATCGCGCCGAGCGCGGCCATCCCCGCGGCCACGTACAGCGTGACGAACAGCAGCCGGAGCAGCCCGTCAGCCAGCGACACGGTGGTGCCGGACAACAGCGTCACCGGCCCCACCGGGAACAAGGCCACCCCGACGATCAGCGAGACCACCGACACCACCAGGCACGAGACCAGCCCGAACAGCACCACGGTGGCGTACTTGACCGACAGCAGCCGACCCCGGCCGGCGGGCACCGTGAGCAGGTAGCGCAGCGTGCCGTAACCTGCCTCCCCGGCGATCGAGTCACCCGACACCACCGCTATCACCAGCGGCAGCACCAGTGTGATCATGATGGTCAGCGCGATGAACGACAGGAAGACCCCGTTCCCCGCGAGCTGGTCCACGAACGACGACTCCGGCCCGCCGCCGCCGCGGGGCGCGGCTGCCCACAGCGCGATGCCGAGCAGCAGCGGGAGCGCCACCAGCACCGCGAGCAGGGCGAGATTCCGCAGCCGCCGGAAGACCAGGCGCAGCTCGGAGCCCAGCAAACGGAACCAGGCCCGGACGGCGTTGGGCTGGACACCGGCCTGCGGCCCGGTGCTGCTTTCCGGCGCGGCCGTGATCTCAGCTGTTGACATCGAACCCCTCCCCCGTGAGCCCCACGAACAGCTCCTCCAGGTTGGGGCGCTGGCTACTCAGCCCGGCCACCGGGATGTCCGCGTAGACGAGCTCGCGGCAGATGCGCTCGGGTGCCTGGTCGGCGAGCTGCGCACTGACCCCGTCGGCGTCGCTCCGGATGTCGGCCAGTCCGAGCTTGGCGAGAATCTCGGCGGTCCGCTCCACCTCCGTCGTGCGTACCTCGACGCGGGTGGATCCACGGGCCCGCAGTTCATCCAGGGTGCCCTGGAACACCAGCCGCCCGGTGCGCATGACGCCGACGTGGCTGCAGATCTGCTCGACCTCCGCCAGCAGGTGCGAGGAGACGAGCACCGTGATACCGCCGGTCGCGATCTCACGGATGAGACCGCGCACCTCCCGGGTGCCCTGCGGGTCCAGGCCGTTGGTGGGCTCGTCCAGGATGATCAGCTCGCGCGGCTGGAGCAGGCTCGCGGCGATCGCGAGACGCTGCTTCATGCCGAGGGAGTACGCGCGGTAGTGCTTCTTCCCGGCGGCGAGCAGACCCACCCGCTCCAGGGCCGCGTCGATCCGCTCCCGGGCCGTGCCCGGGTCGGCCATCCGGTCCGCGGCGTCGATCCTGGCCAGGTTGGCCGGCCCGGACAACTGGGGGTAGAACGCCGGGCCCTCGACCAGCGACCCCACTTTCGGCAGTACCCGCGACGATCCGTTGGGCATGGGTATGCCGAGCAGCTGGTGACTGCCCCGGGTCGGGAAAACCAGGCCGAGCAGCATCCGGATGGTGGTGGTCTTACCGGAGCCGTTCGGCCCCAGGAACCCGTAGACCGAGCCGCGCGGCACCACCATGGCCAGGTCGTCCACCGCGAGCTGGCCGCCCCGGAACCGCTTGGTCAGCCCGGCCGTGCTGACCGCCGGGGCGGCGCCGCTCACCGCGGCGGGCACCCCGGCGGTAACCTCGCCGGCCGTGCTCTCTGACCTGGGCTCACTTGACCTGCGCCGCGTCGCTGTACAGGACCGAGGGAGTGACCGCGCCGACCAGCACCTTGCCATTATCGAGCACCAGGATCGACACCAGGCTGGTGTGCAGCAGCCGGCCGCTGCCCCAGGCACCGTGCACCGGGGTAGCCGACTGGAGCAGGGCCCCGAGGACCGCGCCCGCACCGGGGCCAGACACGGCCCCCGAGTCGCCGGCCGCGCCCTGTGCGGCCTGGCCCACCACGATCCCCGCGTTGCCCGCGCCCGAGATCCCGGACACCGCGCCGGCCGGGAGCACGGCCACCGACAGCCAGTCCTTGCCGAGCACCGTCGGCTCGCCGGACGCGGTCTTGGCCACCTGCCCCTTGACCAGCGGGATCTTCACCGACTGCACCGTCCCCGGCTGAAGCCTCACGCCCTGCGCCTTCAGCCGCACCACCTTCGCCCGGGCCGAGGAGGAACTCTGGAACGCGGCGCCGCCGTCGCGGCCGAACTGGCCCAGGGCCGTCCCCGCGAGGTCGTTGGTGACCCTGGCCCCGGCGGGCGGGGTGAAGTTGAAGTTGGCCGCGGCCGGCTTGGTGAAGGCGACCGAGGTGTAGCCGACCTGGAAGGCCGGAGCGTGTGCCCCGCGGGCGAAGACCTGAACCCGGAGCGGCACATCCGAGTGCTGCCCGTCCAGCGCCAGCGTCACTTTGCCGACCAGCGAGCTGCTGCTCTTGGGCACGAGCACCAGCTCGTAGGCGGCCTGTCCGGCCACCGTCACGGCCGGGTCCACGCTGACCGCGGTGGTCGGCCCGACCGCCGCGAGGACCTGCTGGGCCGCCTGCTGCGGGGTTAGGGGCGTCTGCACCGGGAGGGGGGCGGCCGGCGCGGCCTTGGGGGCCTCGGCCGGCAGCTGCTTGCGGGCCACCGTGTTCGACTGGCTCTGCCAGAGCCAGACGGTGGATCCGTTGCGGATCACGTCGGTCTCACTCATCGACACTGGGATAGCCAGCCTGATGTGAGTCGGGTCGGCGTACCAGATCTTGATGGTGTGCGAGCCGGCCAGGAGTGAGGTGATGGAGTTGGGGTTGGCCGCGCCCGGCAGCTGGGGCACGCCGAGTGCCGCCGTCTCCACCACCGTCCCGGTCAGCGGCGGCGGCGGGCTGGACTGCCCGGCGACCGCGGCGAGAAGCTGCGCCGCGCTGCGGGCCGGCAGCTCGGGGGAAGCCTGGGCGACGCTGATCATGGAACCAGCGGTGACTCCAGCGGTGACCGCCACTACGCCGGCTGGCACCGCCCAGCGGGCCCGGCGGGAGACCTTCAGCAACGGATTCATCGCACCTCACTCAGCTGTCAGCGGGGGGGCCAGATGGGGACCTGACCAGGCCGGCCGAGCCGGCCTGCGTCCCCTTCCGGTAGATCTGGCAGGTATCGCTCATCATGCCGCATCGCTCCTGTGCTCATCCTGTGAGCCACACTTGGTAGTGACACGGTTCATCGGGCCCGAGGAGGCATGGCGGTGCGGGTGCTCGTGGTGGAGGACGAACGGAGGCTGGCCGCCGCGGTGCGGCGGGGGCTGTCAGCCGAGGGTTTCGCCGTTGATGTCGCTTATGACGGCGAGGACGGCCTGCACTGGGCCCGGGAGGGCGGCTACGACGCGGTGGTCCTCGACCTGATGCTGCCGAAGGTCTCCGGGTACCGGGTGTGCCAGCAGTTGCGGGCCGAGCAGAACTGGGTGCCCATCCTGATCCTGTCGGCCAAGGACGGCGAGCACGACCAGGCTGACGGGCTGGATCTGGGCGCGGACGACTACCTGACCAAGCCGTTCTCCTACGTGGTGCTGGCCGCCCGGCTCCGCGCCCTGCTCCGCCGCGGAGCCGTCCCCCGGCCCGCCGAACTGCAGGCCGGTGATCTGTCACTGGACCCGGCCAGCCGCCGCGTGCGGCGCGGGCAGACCGAGATCGTGCTGACCGCCCGCGAGTTCAGCCTGCTGGAGTACCTGATCCGGCGGGCCGGCCAGGTGGTGTCGAAATCCCAGTTGCTCGAGCACGTGTGGGACAGCTACGACAGCGTCGACCTCAACGTGGTCGAGGTGTACGCGGGCTATCTCCGGCGGAAGGTTGACACCCCGTTCGGCCGCCAGGCCATCCAGACGGTGCGCGGCGCCGGGTACCGCCTGGCCGCCGACGGCGGCTAGGCGCTAGGACTTCGTTATCGGTGAACTTTTTTGCCCCCGGAGGGGCAAAAAAGTTCACCGATATGGGTTATCCACAGGCGCGAAGCGTCTGGGGGGCGGCCGGGCGGGGTTAGCTTAGGGCGAGGGGGTTACTGCGTCGGCGGGCGCGCTTCCGCGCCGTGGCCGGCCAGCACGCGAAGCGCCTACGGGGCGAGGAACACGTGCACCGGGGTGCCCTGGGCCAGGTCGCCGCGGTCACCATCGTTCTGCACCAGGGCCTGGAGCTGCGAGCCGACCGCGAGCCGCAGCATTATCTGGGTGGCCGCGCCCAGGAAGACCTGGCGCTCGACCATCGCGGCGACCCGGTTCGGTCCCGGCGAGCCGTGCGGCTCGATGCGGACCCGCTCCGGGCGGATCACCGCATGCGCCGCGCCGAGGCCGCTCACATCGCCGCGGTCCACGTCGAGGGCGGACTCACCCAGCTTCACACAGCACCGCGCACCCGGCCCGCGCTCGACGACATCGACCTCCATGAGGTTGGACACGCCCAGGAAGTCGGCCACGTAGGTATCGGCCGGCTCTTCGTAGACTTCGCGCGGGGTGCCGATCTGGACGATCCGGCCGGAGTTCATCACCGCGAGCCGGTCGGACATGGTCAGCGCTTCCTCCTGGTCGTGCGTGACGTACAGGAACGTCACGCCGACCCGCTCCTGCAGGGCCTTGAGCTCGACCTTCAGCGACCGGCGGAGTTTGGCGTCCAGCGCGCCCAGCGGCTCGTCCAGCAGCAGAACGGCCGGATTCAGGACCAGCGCCCGCGCCAGCGCGACCCGCTGCTGCTGGCCGCCGGAGAGCACGCCTGGGCGGCGCTTCTCGTAAGCGCGCAGCCTGACCAGGTCGAGCGCCTCGTGGGTGCGGCTGGAGATCTCTCCCTTGGAGATGCCGCGATGGCACAGGCCGAACGCCACGTTGTCGAAGACCGACAGGAACGGGAACAGGGCGTAGCTCTGGAACACCGTGTTGACGTTGCGCTTGTGCGGCGGGACATCCGACATGTTGACGCCGTCGAGCAGGATCCGCCCCTCGGTGGGCTGTTCGAAGCCTGCGATCAGCCGCAGGGTGGTCGTCTTGCCGCTCACCTCCCCGCTGACTACCTCGGGCGCCGGGTCCACTCGAAGCCCAGCCGCCCGGACGCGTAGCGCATGCTCAGATCGAAGGCCCGGCCCCCGTCCACCGACGGATCGCCGAGCGCGATCTGGATGGCCAGCCCGTCCAGCAACGCGGACAGGGAGTCGGCGAAGTCCACGGCGTCCACCGGGCCGAACTCACCGGCCTCCTGGCCCGCCAGGACCAGCGAGCAGACCGTCTCCCGCCACCGCTCGTCGGACTTCTGCCGGACGCTGGCGACCTCCACATTCCGGGCCGCCTGGGCCCACAGGTCGAGCCATAGCAGCCACGAGGTGGGCGGCTCCGCGTCGGCTTCTGGCAGGCAGCTCATGGCGATCAGCTCTTCGAGCCGCCCGGCCGCTGTCTGGATCGTCGCCATGCGCCGCGTCCCAGCCGCGTACCAGGTGTCCTCGGAGTACCGGATCGCTTCGGTGAGCAGCTGATCCTTGGTCTTGAAGTAGTAGATGACCAGCGCGGGGCTGGTTCCCGCGCGCTCCGCGACGTCGGCGATCCGGGTCTCAGGGAAGCCCCGTTCCTGGATCACCTCGAGCGCGGCACGCAACATTTGCTCCCGACGCTGGTCGGCCGTGCCGACACCGTCCCCGGACTGCTCCCTCATGCTCACATCCTCGCGGACTTCAGCGATTTGAGCACCTGCCTCGACCCGATCCGACCTCCGGGACTTCCGGGCCGAATCCTTCTTACGGCACCGAGCGCCCGCGTGCCCGATCTGGCGCACGCTCTTGTGGCCAAGGTAGCAGGTTTCTGGACTGAACATTCAGTCAAACGCCCGTCAGGGCGACTCAGAGAGGGCGGACTCATGGCCGCAGCAGACGCCGGAGCCACAGACGCCGGAGCCACAAACGCCCGCGCCGCCGACGCCGGAGCCGCAGACGCCGGAGCCGCAGACGCCCGCGCCGCAGACGCCCGCGCGACCGCGGCTACCGCGGGAGCGCCGGCCACGGCCTACGACGCGATCGTCGTCGGCGGGGGCCACAACGGGCTCGTGGCGGCCGCCTACCTAGCCCGGTCAGGCGCCCGCACGCTGGTCCTCGAAAGCCGCGGCCACACGGGCGGTGCCGCCACCACCGAGGCACCCTGGCCGGACGCCCCGGAGTTCCGGGTCACCCGGCTCTCCTACGTCATGAGCCTGCTGCCGCCGACCATCATCAACGACCTCGACCTGGCCCGGCACGGCTACAAGATCTACCCGATGGGCCCGTACTACCAGGCCTTCCCGGAAGGCGGGTCGATCAAGCTCTACGCCGACGACGCCCAGCGCAACCACGAGGAAGTGTCCCGGTGGTCCAAGAAGGACGCCGACGCGATGCCCCGGTGGGACGCCTGGCTGGCCGGCCTGGCCGACGTCCTCGGGCCGCTGCTGCTCACCGTGCCGCCGAACATCGGCTCGCACAAGCCGTCCGACCTGGCCAGCACGCTGCGCCTGGCCTGGCGCCAGCGTGGGCTCAACGTGCGGACGGTCGCGGACGTGACCCGTCTCATGACGATGAGCATCGCCGACCTGCTCGATGACTGGTTCGAGTCCCCGCAGGTCAAGGGGGGCACTCGCGGTCAACGGCGTGATCGGCACCTGGGCCGGCCCCTGCGAGCCGGGCACCGCGTACGTGATGGCCCACCACTCCATCGGCGACGTCGGCGACGGCCACCTCGGCAACTGGGGCTTCCAGGAGGGCGGCATGGGCGCGGTCGCGGACACGATCGCCAGTGCGGCCCGTGAGCACGGCGCGCAGATCCGGACCGGCACCCGGGTGGAGCGGCTGCTCATCTCCGGCGGCCACGTCACCGGCGTCGTCCTGGACAGCGGCGAGGAGATCCACGCGAAGACCGTGGTGACGTCATTGCACCCGAAGACCGCGTTCCTCGACCACGTGGGCCGCGAGAACCTGCCCGACGACTTCGTCAGCGACATCGAGCGCTGGAAGAGCCGCAGCGGCGTCGTGAAGATCAACCTGGCCCTGGCCGAGCTTCCCGACTTCACCGCCGACCCCGGCACCAACCTCCAGGAGCACCACACCGGCTCGGTCGAGATGGCGCCCACCGTCGAGTACATCGAGCGGGCCTTCCATGACGCCCGCGAGGGCCTGGCGCTGCGCCCGTTCAGCGACGGCGTCATCCCCACCGCGTTCGACAAGACACTCACCCCCGAAGGCACGCACATCATGTCGCTGTTCACCCAGTGGGTCCCGGCCGACTGGAACTCCCAGCCGCACCGGGAGGAACTTCAGGCCTACGCGGACCGGATGATCGACTGCTACAACGAGCTCGCGCCGAACTTCAAGAGCTCGATCCTGCACACCGACATCGTCGGCCCCTACGACATGGAGCACGACTACGGGTTGATCGGCGGGAACATCTTCCACGGCGAGCTGTCCCTGGAGCAGTTGTTCCACATGCGCCCCGCGCCCGGCTACGCCGACTACCGGACCCCGGTGGCGGGCCTCTACTACGCGAGTTCGGCCACTCACGGCGGCGGCGGGGTGTGCGGCATCCCGGGCTGGCAGGCGGCCCGGGCGGCGATCGCCGACGCCAAGTCGGCCCGCCGGTCCAGTCAGCTTCGACGGCTCGGCCGGAGGCCATGATCCAAGACATCTCTCCCCAACGAAAACCCGCCCCGGCTCCCCCCACCAGCCGCGCGACCCTGACCGCGATGCTCGAAGCCCGGAGCGTTGCTCTGGTCGGCGCCAGCCCGAAGGCGGGCAGTTTCGGCGGCCGGATGGTCGCTGAGGTCGCCAAGAGCCCGGCGGCGCCCCGGATGTTCCTGGTGAACCCGCGGCACGCGGAGATCGGCGGGGTGCGCTGCCTGAGCTCGCTCGCCGACCTGCCCACCCCGGTGGACCTGGTTCTGCTCGGCGTCCCGGACGCCGCCCTGGAGGAGCAACTGGCCCTGGCGGCGCAGCGGGGTGACCGGTCCGCGGTGATCTTCGGCACCCAGCCGTCGCTGCCGTGGCGCTCGGCGTCGACCTGGTGCCAGAACTGGACGCGGACGAGTCCTACCCCCGTGCCGTGCTCGACGTGCTGCGGCGCACCGGCAAGCCGCTGGCCGTACTCAGCAACGTGGCCAGTGCGCTCGACCCCGTCATCGCGGCGGACCTGCGCCGTGCCGGTGTTCCGGTCCTGGAGGGCACCCGCAGCGGCCTGCTGGCCTTGCGTCACCTGCTCGACCACTCCAGCGGCCACACCCTGGTCTCCCGGCCGCGGATCCACCGCGCCCGTCAGCGCCGGTGGGCGGCCCGGCTGGCGGCCCAGCCGCCCGGCGCGGTCCTGCTGTTCGAGCTGCTCCGCGACTACGGGATCGCCACGGCGCAGGTACGGCAGGCGGGCAGCGCCGATGAGGCGTCCGCCGCCGCCGCGGAGCTTGGCTACCCGGTCGTGCTCAAGACCGATGAGCCGGGCCACATGCATAAGACCGAGGCCGGCGGGGTGCGGCCCGGCATCGGGGATCAGGACGCCCTGCGGGCCGCCTACCGGGACCTGTCGGCCGGGCTCGGCCCCCGCGTGCTGGTCTGCGAGGCCATCGCGCCCGGGATCGAGCTAGCCCTCGGCATCACCCGCGATCCCGATCTCGGCCCGCTCGTGGTGGTCGGCGCCGGCGGAGTCCTGGTGGAGTTGCTGGCCGACCGGGCCATCGCGCTGCCCCCGGTGAGCCGGGACCGGGCCCGTCAGATGACCGGCCGGCCTCCGGGTCGCCGCGCTGCTGACTGGGCTGCGCGGGCGGCCCGCCGCCGACCTTGATACCGTCACGGACGCGATCGCCGCCGTATCCTCGATCGCCGGTGAACTCGGCAGCGAACTCGAAGCACTCGACATCAACCCGCTGATCTGCGGTCCCACCGGGGCCGTGGCCGTGGATGCCCTCGCCGTGACCCGCCGCCCGGCTGCGCCCGGATAACTGCCGAGCCTCACGGCCAAGTCGAAGAACCACTCCAATGCAGCAGGTCGGCCTGGCGACCCGCTGCGCCGTCACGGCCGTTCCCGGCCCACGGCGGAACGGGGTGGACGCCGAGCGAACTTAGAGGCTGCCAGCCGAGCCGCGGCCTTCCGCGGCCGCCCGGGTGGCTCGTGCCGCCGAATCGATGTCGTGGCCTGGGGCGTGGCGACGACGCCGCTTCAGGTCGTACACGGCCGCACCGGCGATCAAGACGACCAGCGGGATTAGGAACCACAGCATGAAGGACATCATGACCACCTTCCGGGGCTGTATTCAGCGTACGCCTCCCAGGCGGGTCTGCCCTACATGCCGTGGCGACGGTGTAACACCAAGGCCATGAACTGCGCTTTTACTATCGTGAGGAATCACCCTGGGGAGGGCAGGATGACTACCTACACGGCAAATGTCGGCCGGGCCGAGGCCCGGTGGCTGACTGACACCGCACGCGGGCCGCTCAGCGCGGCCGGTTTCTATGGGCGGGGCGTCAGCGGCCTGATCACCGATCTCGAGGACGGCCGCGTCCTGCTCGATGAGGATGCCATGGCCGCACTGCGCGGCCTGCCTCCGGATCGCGACGGCCACGTGTCCGACCAGGACGGGCCGTTATTGTCCATCGGCGGCGCCAGGTACCCCCTGATCCCCGAGCCGCCCAGCACCGGCCCGGGGCCTTAGTGTCCCGTGCCCGCGCATCGACGGAACATTGAACGGGTTAGCACGCCCAATCTCATATCGATATGGCGCCCCAGCGCGGGACGTTCTCAGAACAGGACGTAGAGCTTGCGGATCGTCTCGTGGATCTGCCAGGTGCCGGTCCAGCCGCGCGGGAACACGGCGCTGTCTCCCGGGCCGATGTCCTGCGGCTCGCCGCCGTCGGGGGTGACCGTCATCCGGCCGGACACGATGTGCACGGAATGGCGTGGCCGGGGTGGCGTCGGTCATATGGGGGGACGTCCTTTCGGGAGCTTCAGGCCTTTCGGAGCTTCAGGAAATGGCCAG
Organism: uncultured Actinomycetes bacterium; assembly: GCA_963822825.1. GTDB lineage: Bacteria > Actinomycetota > Actinomycetes > Streptosporangiales > Streptosporangiaceae > JAWWPY01. The sequence continues at coordinate 354,781 of CAWGIW010000005.1, forward strand.
CCTGCCCGGCGCCTGGCCCGGCGCCATATCCGGGGCGGCCGGTGCTGTCTCTGGGAAAGGCAGGGCGATCGGGTCGGCCGCCAGCCGGCTGCGGCCGCGGTCGTCGAACCGGCCGAGACCGAGGCGGGAGGCGTCCAGCACGTCGGAGGAGCCGCTGTACGCCAGGTCAGCCGCGACCCTGGCCACCGCGGGCCCCCACATCAGGCCGGCCCCGCCGGCGCACGCGACGGTGACCCCGCTCACCGGGCCCTCCGAGCCCACCGCAGGCCCGATGATCGGCAGGTGGTCAGGTGTGTAGTCGATGGTGGCCGCCCAGAGCCGGCGCAGGCCCAGCCCGGCCACGATGGGCACTAGCCGGTCGAGCCGGGCGCGCACGCGAGTGAGATATGCCTCGTTCGACGCCGACCGCCTCCCCAGGCGGTTCATCGGGATTGCTCATCCCGAACAAGAGGCCGCCCTCCTCGGGACGCCAGTACAGGCCGGCCGCCACGTCGAAGACCATCGGCACCCGGGACGGGTCCAGATCCGGGTGCGGCTCGGTCACCGCGACCTGATGCCGGGCACCGCCGGCCGGGATGTGCAGGCCGGCCAGCTGCCCACCCCTGCGAGTTCCGGGCCGCCGGTCAGCACGACCTGCCCGGCGGCGATCGGCCCCGCGCTCGTCCGCACCCCGGTGACCCGCCCGCCGACCCGCAGCAGGCCACGGAAGGTGACACGCTCGCGCACGTCCACCCCGCTGACCATGAGGGCCACCGCGTAGGCGGTCACGTTGCGCGGCGGGGTGATGTACCCGTCCTCCGCGCAGAATGTCCCGCCGAGGGTCAGCCCCGGTGCCAGCGTCGGGTTCAGCGCGTCGACCTGGGCCGGCCCCAGCCAGCGCACCCGCACGCCCAGCCCGGTCTGCATGGCCATCCGCACACGGGCCGCGGCGACCTCCGCTTCGGTGAAGCAGGGCAGCAGGTAGCCCTGGGCGACGAAGCCCGAGTCGATGCCGATGTCGTCGCGTTGGCCCAGGTAGAAGTCGCGCGACCACTGGCCGAGGCGCACCGCCTCGGGGCTGCCGCCTTGGGTGCGGACAACTCCGGCCGCCCGGCTGCTCGCGCCCTGGCCGAGGATGCCCTTTTCCAGGAGGACAACCCGGAGGCCGGCCCGGCGCAGGAAAAAGGCACACCAGGCACCGACGGTCCCGCCGCCCACGACCACGGCGTCGGCGGTATCCGGGTGGCCAGCGGGGGGCATTGGCACGAGCTCGAGTCTGGCCTAGACTGAACAGTCAGTCAAGGCAATGGGCAACGCACGGCGGCACGCGCAAGGAGTGCGATGTACGGGCTGTCCGAGGAGGACGTCGAGATCCGGTCGCGGGCCGCCGCGTTCGCCGACGAACTGATCCCGTTCGAGGTCGACGCCGAACTGGCGGGCGGCGGCCTGCCCGCCGACGTCGCCGCGGGGCACACCAAGCGAGCCCGCGAATTGGGGCTCTGCGCCACCGGCCGTCCAGGTTTTCGGCGGCCGCGGCTACATGCGGGAGAACGTCGCCGAACGCTTCTACCGCGAACTGCGCGTCGAACGGATCTGGGAAGGCACCAGCGAGATCCAGCGCGCGATCATCGCCAGCCAGATGGTCAAGCGCGGCCCCAGCGCCCTCGCCTAACCCGCCCAATCCCATCGATGTGACATCGAAAGTAACTGGGCATCACCGGGGACCTTCTCATGGCCATGGACAGGCGGGGGCGCAGATGAGTTGGTAACCAGATAGGTCTCGATCCACCGCTCGAGTTCTTGGGCTGGGATCGGCCTGCAGATCTGGTACCCCTGCACGAGGTCGCAGCCCATGTCGGCAAGTTCACTTCGGGCAACGCTGTCCTGGACGCCCTCCGCGACGACGGTCATCCCGAGGTTGTGCCCCAGGTTGACGGCGGAGCGCACGATGACGGCGCTATCGGGATCGTCCGCCATGCCCATGACGAAGGAGCGGTCGATCTTCAGCTCATTGACCGGCAAGGTCTTGAGGTACGCCATGGACGAGTAACCGGTACCGAAGTCGTCGATGCTCAGCGGCACGTGCATGGCGTCGAGGGCTTGAAGGACGGTGAGGGCGAGGTCGCGGTCGGCCATTACCGCTGTCTCGGTCAGCTCCAGGGTCAACAGGTAGGGCGCGACGCCATGGGCGTCCAGAAGTTCCTGTACGTGAGCCGGGAATCTGGGGTCGAGCAGGGAGCGTGCGGAGATGTTCACCGCGATGGGGATCGGGCGTCCCGCGTCGGCCCACTCCCGGGCTTGGCTCAGCGCGAGGCGCAACACTTCGGTCGTGAGCGCATGGATTATCGCGGTGCTCTCAGCGAGCGGGATGAACTCGTCGGGCTGCAGCAGTCCCAGCGTGGGATGCTGCCAGCGGACGAGGGCTTCGACACTGCTCAGCGTGCCGGTGCCAGTACTGATCTTGGGCTGGTAGTACAGGGTCAGCTCGCCGGTGGCGATGGCTCGGCGCAGGTCTCCGAGGAGGACGAGACGGGAGAGATTGTTGTCGTCGCGAGACGACTCGTAGCGGGCGAATGCGTGGTGAGCGGCCTTGGCCTCGTACATGGCCACATCGGCGTGACGCAGAAGTGTCTCGACGTCGTCGCCGGGTTCGGCGAGAGCGATTCCGATGCTGGCGTCGACGTCGAGAGCGATGTCGTACACCGAGAACGGGTCGTGCAAGGCGGCATCGACGCGTTGCGTGGCCGCAAGCGCCTCTTCCCATCCAGAAATGGGAAGAAGAATCGCGAACTCGTCACCACCGAGGCGGGCTACGGAGTCGGAATCACGCAGGGAGTCCCTGAGCCGATCCGCGACCTGAAGAAGGAGGTGATCACCGTATTGGTGGCCGAGGGTGTCGTTGACCTCTTTGAACCGGTTGAGGTCCAGGAGCAGCACAGCCACGGTGGCGCCCAAGCGAGCGGCGGTGCGCAGAGCTACACCGGTCCGGTCCTGGAACAGGGTCCGGTTCGGAAGGTTCGTCAGCGGGTCGTGAAGGGCCTGATACCGGTTATGCTCACTTTCGGAGTGAAGGTCCCGCTGGTAGCTGGTCACGACAACCGCTCCGCCGGCGACCAGACCGATTGCCGCCAATAGCGTGGCCAGATCGACGAAGAGCACAAAACGTCCAATTTGGCGAACCGACGCCGCCGCGTTGAGAGCCCCGGCTTCGTGTTCATCCGCCGCGTCATAAACTTCGTCTTCCATGACGCCGAAGACCGGGTTGACAGTTCGGCTGTCTATGGCGTTCGTTACGGCCACCGGATCGTGGCGATCGACTGACAGGAACAGCCGTGCGCTGGCTGCGACGTAGCCGCTGTGCTCGCGCAGCACCTCCTTCGCCAGGTTCCGGTCGGCGCGGCCACCCAGGACCGCCACCTGCCGCATGGCCTGCTCGAAGCTGGCTTCAGCCGCTGCGTGGGCGGCCTTCGGAACCGGCCCGGGCTGGAGGCGGTATTTCCGCTCGAGCGACTCCTCGGCGGCGATCGCGGTGGCCGCGTGGTGATACGCCGTGCCGATACGAACAGCCAGGGCGCTCGTCGCGGCCGCATTGCTGGTCACCAAGGAACCAACCGTAACTACGCCGATGAGCGCCACCAGCGCGGCGCTGGCCCCGGCCATCGCCCATCGATTCCACGAGCGTGAGATGGGGCCCTTCTTGACCGTGGACCGTGTCACCCGCTGTCCGTCCCGTTGGAAGATCGACTGCCTAGTCTTTGTCCGCTAGCTGATCCTCGTCCACTAGGCCACAGACCTGAAGCGAAATAAGCCACGAGCAGGACTCCTCGGACAACTCCGAGAACTCTGGAGCCCGGGACGCCCGAAAGGAGATCCCCGCTTCTGGCATAAGCGGTCAACTGGCCCAAACGTGAACTCTAAATGAGAGGCGAGCCGAAACAGCGAGCTCACCACTATCACGACAATAACACCCTGGATCCGGCAGGCACAGATTCGCATGCCCGTCACTGCCCATTTATGAGGACATGCGGGGCATTATCCGGGCCGGGTATTCGCGCGCCAGCGGCACCGCGTCCCGTCGCCGCCGAGGTCAGCTGACCCGGGCCGGGGCGCCGGTGTTCCAGACCGGCTGGCCCTGGTAGCCGCGGGCGATCATGGTGACGAACTGGTAGACCGCGTCCTCCTCAGCGGACAGCGGGCCCGGCACCGCGTGCGGCGAGGACAGGCCCCGCTGCACGGACTCGCACGCCCGCCAGTCCTGCTGGTTGGTGATGTCCCAGAACTCGACCGCGTAGCCGGGGTCGAAGCGCGGCGCGGCCACGGATTCCGGCGCGAAGGCCCAGGTGCACTCGATCCGGGTGCGGTCCGCCGCCAGCGGGGTGAGCCGGTGCGTCATCACGTAGTCCGGATGCAAGCTGACCAGGACGTTGGGGAAGACGTTCACATAGACAACGGTCCGCAGCCCGCGCGCGTCCAGATTACGCAACGAAACCCCGCCGCTGCTGCCGTCGAGCGACATCGTCGCCATGCCGTCGCGCAGGTCCATCCAGCCGCCGACCCACGCGCCGGGGGCCGCGTAGTTCTCGCCGCTCTTCGGCGGGCTGACCCGGCACAGCTCCGGGTGGATCTGCGGGCAGTGGTAGCACTCGTGGTAGTTCTCGGTGAGGATCTTCCAGTTGGCCGCCACCTCGTAGTCGTGCTGACCCGCCACGACCAGCCGCGCCAGCTCGTAGGGCGCGATGAACTCCTCGAGCGTGCCGAGCGAGCCGGCCAGCGGGCCCGCCGCGGCAGATCCGTCCACGAACACCAGGCCGTGCCACTCCTCGACCGGCAGCTCGACCAGGCCCCAGCGATCAGCCTGGAAGCCCGGCCGGTTCTTGAAGCCGGCCGCGGCGCGGAGGTTTCCGTTGAGGCTGTAGGTCCACGAGTGGTAGGGGCAGATGATCACGCCTTGCTGGGCGGACGACCCACACGGCAGCAGTTCGTGGCCCCGGTGCCGGCAACTGTTCGCGAACGCCCGCAGCGCGGCGTCCTCGCCGCGGGCGAACAGGATGCTCCCCACACCGACCGGTTCCGCGCGCAGGTCGCCAGCGGCGGGGACCTGGGCGCTGCGGCCGGCACACAGCCAGCCGCCGCCGAAGAAGTGCCGTTGCTCCCAGGCGAACACCGCCGGATCGACGTAGGCGGCGCGGGGCAGCATCCGGCTCTCCCCGAACGGGCGCAACGAGTCCGCCAGGCCGACCGGGTCAAGTGGGGCAAGCGGATCCATGGGCTGACTGACCATACAGTCAAGGGTAAGGCAGCGCCCGGACGGGTGTCCAGCGGGCATAACGTCCGCCGCACGCGGTCCCGGGTCAGGTCACGGCCGGATGGTGAGCGTGAAGGTCCATCTCCCCCAGATACGGCCGGTGCCGTTGTCGGTACCCGAGACCGTGCAGCGGCCCGCTGCGAGGCGGCCCTTCGTGGTGATCGCGCCGGAGGACGACACGGCCACCCCGCAGGACCTCGAGGTGGTGACGAACCAGACGTGGCCATGGCGACCGTTCATGGCGAGGTGGCCCTTGAACCTCGCCGAGGCGCCCCTCGTGGTCCAGTCGCTCATCGGCGCGCGCTGGGTGATCGTGACCGGGGCAATGATGAGGGTATAGGTCCAGGTCCCCGTGTCACCGGAGATGTCAGAGTCGGTGCCCCGGATCGTGCAGTGGCCTGCTTTGAGGCCGCGGGTCGCGGTGATCGCGCCCGACGACGACACGTCCACCCAGCACGCCCACGAGGTGGTGGCGAAGCTGACGGAACCACCCTGGCCGGTCGTGGTGAGGTGTGCTTTGAACGCCGCGGAGGCGCCCGGCGTGGTCCAGCCGGTCATCGGCGCGCCCTGGGTGATGGTGCCCGGCGTGGGCGTGACCGTGACCGGGATCGAGTTAACCGTCAGGATGTAGGCCCAGGTCCCGGCGGTATCACCGTGGGTGTCGGAGTCGGTGCCCGAGACCGTGCAGCCGCCCGCGCTCAGGCTGCCGGTCGTGGTGATCGCGCCGGAGGACGAGACGAGAACCCCGCAGGCCGTCGACGTGGTGACGAAGGTAAGAGTGCCGCTCCCGGTCGTGGCCAGCTGGTCAGTAAACGCCGACGAGGCAGCTGTAGTCGTCGTCCCGGCTACCGGCGCGCTCTGGGTAATGGTGACTGCGGTAATGGCCAGGGTGTAGAACCAGTTCCCCGCCGTGTCACCGTTGGTGTCGGAGTCGGTGCCCGAGGCCGTGCAGCTGCCCGTGTGCAGGCTGCCGGTCGTGGTGATCGCGCCGGACGACGAGACGACAACCCCGCAGGCCGTTAACGTGGTGACGAAGCTGACCGCGCCGCTCCCGGTGGTGGCCAGCTGGCTGGTGAACGCCGACGAGCCAGCCGTCGTGACCGTCCCGGACGTCGGCGCGGTCTGGGTAACGGTGACCAAGGTAATGGTCAGGGTGTAGGTCCAGGTCCCCGCGGTATCACCGGCGGTGTCGGAGTCAGTGCCCGACACCACGCAGCTACCCGTGTGCAGGGTGCCGGTCGTGGTGATCGCACCGGAGGACGAGACGACCACCCCGCAAGCCGTTGACGTGGTGACGAAGCTAACCAGGCCAGCTGGCCCGGTCGTGGCCAGCTGGCTGGTGAACGCCGATGAGGCAGCCGTCGTCGTCGACCCGGACACCGTCCCGCTCTGGGTAATCGTGACCGCGGTAATGGTCAGGGTGTAGGTCCAGGTCCCGGCGGTATCACCGGCGGTGTCGGAGTCAGTGCCCGACACCACGCAGCTACCCGTGTGCAGGGTGCCGGTGGTGGTGATCGCACCGGAGGACGAGACGACCACCCCGCAGGCCACCGACGTGGTGACGAAGCTAACCAGGCCAGCTGGCCCGGTCGTGGCCAGCTGGCTGGTGAACGCCGATGAGCCGGTCGTCGTGACCGTCCCGGACACCGTCCCGCTCTGGGTAATCGTGACCGCGGTAATGGTCAGGGTGTAGGTCCAGGTCCCGGCGGTATCACCGGCGGTGTCGGAGTCAGTGCCCGACACCACGCAGCTACCCGAGTGCAGGGTGCCGGTCGTGGTGATCGCACCGGAGGACGAGACGACCACCCCGCAAGCCGACGACGTGGTGACGAAGCTAACCAGGCCGGCTGGCCCGGTCGTGGCCAGCTGGCTGGTGAACGCCGATGAGCCGGTCGTCGTGACCGTCCCGGACACCGTCCCGCTCTGGGTAATAGTGACCGCGGTGATAAACAGGGTGAAGGTCCAGGTCCCGGAGTCAGGGTTGGTGTCGGAGTCGGTGCCCGACACCGTGCAGCTGCCCGTGTGCAGGGTGCCGGTCGTGCTGACCGCACCGGACGACGAGACGACCACCCCGCAGGCCGTTGACGTGGTGACGAAGCTGACAGTGAAGCCGCCCTGCCCGGTCGTGTTCAGCTGGCTGGTGAACGCCGACGAGCCAGTCGTCGTTATCGACCCAGCAAACGGCCCGGTCTGGGTAAGGGTCGCCGCCGCGGCTGGTGACACGCCGATCCAGAGGGAGGCGATGGGACCAGCGAGCATGAGCAGCGCGGTGGCGAGCACCTTAGCCCGCCGGCCGGCGCTGGCACGGAATGAACGGCGCTCCACGTCGGCTGACTGGCCGACGCGCTTGCGGTCCGCGGATCCGAACATCAACAGCTCCCTTGCTACACGCAGCGAACAGAGGCGGCTGCCCAACGGCAGCCGGGCCGACACAAGGGGGCTTTATTGAGATCAATTCGCTAGCTTAGACCATCTGTAGCTATCTGACTACACGGGGTGATGAGAAGGTCACTGCGGGCGTACCCATGTTTCGCGGAAACGTCTGGTCCTACCGGACGTTACTGCGGGAAACGCGGGGGACGCGTTCCCGCTGGACCGCCTGGGGCCGGTCCCCGCATCACCGTAAGTAGCCTGGGGGCGTGGGCAGTGCACTCGAGGTCGTCGCGCAGGTCACGGTGCCAGCGGGGGCCGAGGAGGTCTGGCGGGCCGCGATGGACTGGTCCCGGCAGCGTGAGTGGATCCGGGCGACCCGGGTGTCCGGCGGCCAGGGCGTCGGAGCCACCGTGACCGGCTGGACCGGCATCGGCCCGCTAGGCTTCACCGACACCATGGTCATCACCGAGTGGGACCCACCGCACAGGTGCGTGGTGCGGCACACCGGCCGGGTCGTGCGTGGCGCGGGGATATTCGAGATCACCGGCGACGGGCCAGCCTGTGAGTTCCGCTGGGTCGAGGAACTTGACCTGCCACTGCCGGCCGCCGTGGGCTCACTGGCCGGGCGGCTGATCCGGCCCGCGGCGGAGTGGGGCCTGCGGGCGTCGCTGCGCCGTTTCGTCCAGTTGTTCTGACCGCCAGGGCTCCGCACCACGCCATGGGAGGATGCACAAGTGCCGTACGCGACCCCAGGGGACGATGTTGTCTCGATCATCGACGCGGAGCCAACCCCACTGGTCCGGCTCGCTCCCGGCGGTGTCCATCTGGCCCTGATGCATTACGAGTCGCATCCCCCGATCGCCATGCTGGCCAAGCCATACCTGCCGCTCGCCGGAATCCGGATTGACCCGGTGCTGGGCGGCCGGCGCCGGCTGCGCCGGGTGACCGGCCTGTCCGTGCTGCGCCTGGCCGACGGGCTGGAGCGGCCGCTGCCACTGCCAGCGGCAGTACAGGTGGGCCAGCTGGTGTGGGCCCCCGATGGACGCCGCCTCGCGTTCACGGTGGACGAACCGGATGGTATCGGCGTCTGGGTCGGCGACGCCGACAACGCGACGGCCAGCCCGGTGCCCGGGCTGCGGGTACGCGACGTCCTCGGCGGCGAGCCGCTGGCTGACAGCCGTACGATCCGATGGTCGCGGGACGGGCAGTCGCTGCTGGCCCTCGCCGCGCCCGCGGAGCCGGCCAGGCGGCCAGCGGTGCCGATCGAGCCACACCTGGAGGAAACGGCCGGTAAGCGTTCGCAGATGGCGACCTTCCAGGACCTGCTCCGCACCACGAGTGACGAGGACACCTTCGAGTCGCTGGCGACCACGCTGCCGGCCCGGGTCGACCCGGTCACCGGGAGGCGCGAGGAACTCGGGCCGACCCGGGCTCTACCAGAGCGTCGAGGAATCCCCAGACGGCGCGTATCTGCTGGTGCACCGGCTGCGGCGGCCGTTCTCGTTCCGGGTGCCCTGCGTGTACTTCGCCCGGTCCGTCGAGGTCTGGTCCGCGGAGGGCGGGCTGGAGCGCGTCATCGCCGACCTCCCGGTGAGTGACGAGGTGCCCCGGCAGGGCGTGCCGACCGGGCCGCGCCACGTGTCCTGGGCCGAGCGGGCACCAGCGAGCTTGCTCTGGATCGAGGCCCTGGACGGCGGTGATCCGGTGGCACCCGCGGAAAACCGGGACCGAGTGCTGGAACTGGCCGCGCCGTTCACCGGCGCGGGCGCGGTGCGTGTCGTCGTTCGGCATCGCTGTCTTGGGTGGGCTGACCTCGACGAACCGCACCACCTGCTGCTGGCCGAATACGACCGCGACCGCCGCTGGCTCACCACCTGGCTGTATGACCTGCGCGAGGCACAGCCGGGGCGGGTGATCTCTGACCGCAGCGCGGACGACGCGTACGGTGACCCGGGTACCCCGATGATGGTCCTGAATCCGGACGGCACGCGCACCGTGCGGCAGCGCGGGCCGGCCATCTACCTGCGCGGCGCGGGCGCGACGCCGGACGGGGACCGCCCGTTCCTTGACCAGCTTGACCTGGCGACACTCGAGACCACGCGCCTGCAGCAGAGCCCTGCGGAGTGCCTCGACCAAGTCATCGGCTTTGCCGCCGGCGGCGACGACGTTGTGCTCTGGCACGAGAGCCCCGCAGAGCCACCGAACCTGGTCGTGGCGGCGCTGGATGGATCCGGCCGGCGGGCGCTGACCGGCTGGCCCGATCCCCACCCTCAACTGACGGGCCTGGACAAACGGATAGTGGTACATGACCGCGGTGACGGAGTGCAGCTCTCCGGCATGCTCCTGTTGCCGCCCGGTCACGATCCGGAGCGGGACGGGCGGCTCCCGCTGGTCGTGTGGGCCTATCCGCTCGACTACGGGAGCGCGGCCACCGCTGGCCAGGTGCGCGGCAGCAGCAAGGAGTTCACCTGGCTGACCGCGCGGGACCCGGCGTGCTTCCTGCTGCGGGGCTATGCGGTGCTGGCCGACGCGACCATGCCGGTGATCGGCGACCCCGAGACGATGAACGACACCTACATCGAGCAGATCACGGCGGCCGCGGCCGCGCACATCCGGGCGCTGGACGCGATGGGCATCATCGATCCGGCGCGGACCGCGGTGGGCGGGCACAGCTACGGGGGGTTCATGACCGCCAACCTCCTCGCGCACAGCGATCTGTTCGCGGCCGGGATCGCTCGCAGCGGCGCCTACAACCGCACCCTGACTCCGTTCGGATTCCAGACCGAACGACGCACATTCTGGGAAGCGCCGGCTGTCTACGACCAGGTCTCCCCGCTGCGGTACGCGGACAACATCGCTGCCCCCATCCTGCTCATCCACGGCACCGAGGACAGCAACTCGGGTACCTTCCCGATCCAGTCACAGCGGTTGTTCGAGGCGATCCAGGGCACGGGCGGGACCGCCCGCCTCGTCATGCTGCCGCACGAAGGTCACGCCTACGTCGCGCGCGAGTCCGTTCTGCACATGCTGGCCGAGCAGTTCGACTGGCTTGACCGCTGGCTTCCGTCCGCGGCGGCCGGCTCTCCGGGCCAGCCCGGCTAGGCTGGCTGGCCCGGGGCGCGCCGGGACCAGGCCGTGCCCCCTATGCTCGGTGGGCATGAGAGGCCGCGACCCCAACCCGCTCGGGGAATCCCTCAAGCCCCGCCAAAAGCGGGTCATGGGAATAGTCGGCCTGGCCCTCCTCGTGATCTTGGGCGGTGCGGCTATCTGGGCCGCGACCGGCTCCGGCAGCTACGGCCGTTCCCGGGCCGGCTGCATCAACGTGAACGCGCCCAGTTCGACCGGGGGGGCGATCATGCACGCGTGCGGCGCCGGCGCGCGGTCCATATGTGCTACCGCGTACGCCGGCCACGACGAACTGGCCAGACTCACCCGGCCGCAGTGCCGTCTCGCGGGCATCGCGCCATCCAGCCCCGCCGCGGCCAAGGCCACGCCCACCGGCGGCTGACTGGACCGGTCCCCCGCAGGTCGGCGCCACCCGTTACTGTCCCCCCGGGCGTCGCGCTACTCGCCGCCGTCCCCGGCGTACAGGTCGCGCAGGAGTGCCGCTTCCGCTGTGTGATGGACCAGTTCATCGATGATGTGCAAGGCGAACGCGTGCCGGGTGGCGTGACCGTAGTCGCCGGCGACAGGGCCGATGAGTTCGCCGAGGGACTCCTCGGTCGTCATATCGAGCTGGCCGCGCCACCGGGCGAACGCGGCGTTGAGTTCCCGCAGGGCCGCCGCCGCCGAGTCCGCGGGGTATGGTTCCTCGACGGTCGGCTCGGCCGCGAGCCCGAGCCAGGGCCCATTCCGCTCCGCCCGCAGGATCTCGGTGATGTGGCGCAACCGCCAACGCAGCGTGACCCGATCGTCGGATATCGGCTCCCAGCGCCACTCCGCATCGCTCAGCCCGGCCATACGGTCGGTGAATCGCTGCCAGACATACTCGAACAACTCGATCAGATCGTCACGCGAGGAATTCATGCCGCTAACCCTAGGGTGCGGCCCGCACCTCGGAGCGGGAGGTGCTCGACGGAGCAACGGCCGCGGGCGTCTCGGTATCCGGAGGCGCAGCGTCCGCCGCAGGCCTGGGCGGCGATGCGCTCCCGGCCCGGTGCAGGATGATGACCACCGAGCCGACGACGAGTGCGGCGCCCAGCCCTTCGTGCCAAGTCAGGTGCTCACCGAGGATCACGGCGCCGGCCAGCACCGCGACGACGGGGTTGACGTAGGCGTAGGTGGATACCGTGCTCACCGGAAGATGGGACAAGGCGTAGCCGTAGGCCGTGAAGGCGAGGATCGAGCCGGGACCGATGAGGTAACCAAGGGCGATCCAGGCTGTAGCCGGAACCGAGGACCACTGGACGTGGGAGAACTCCCCAGTACCAGCGGCCAGCGCCAGCAGCACCACGCCGCCGGCCAGCATCTCGATCGCCGCGGCCAGCAGCGCGTGGCCAGGCAGCGGAAGCCGGCCGCTCAGAACCGACCCGAACCCCCAGGCGGCCGCCGCGCCGAGCACGATGATCACGCCGGAGATGCGGCCGGACGCCTCGGCGTTGCCGACCAGGATCACCACGCCGGCCAGCCCGACCACCAGGCCAGCCGCCGATCGCCAGGTAACGCGCTGATGCTGCATCGGCCAAGCGAAGACGATCATCCAGAGCGGAACCGTCGCCACCAGAACGGCGGCGAACCCCGAGGGCACGCTGCGCTCCGCGAACGTCACCCCGCCGTTGCCCCCGGCCAGCAACAGGATGCCGACGACCGCGCCGGCCAACCAGGCCTTGGCGCCCGGCCTGGCCCGGCCCACGTCCGGTCCGCGCCTGGTGGCCGACGCCCGCACGGCGATCGGGTACAGCAGCGCGCCCGCCACGACGTACCGGATGCCGGCGAACAGCAGCGGCGGCAGGTGCCCGACGCCAACTCGGATCGCCAGGTACGTCGATCCCCACACGACGTAGACGACGCCCAGGGCTATCCAGCTCAGTACGGGACGGTAGTCGTTGCCTGCCCTTTGGTTGGTCATGAGTTCAGTCTCGGCGGCCAGTCCGCCCGCCGCGAGTGGCAGAAAGGACAACTTGGGGTAGATTTCTGCCATGCACAGAAAATCCGGCCCGCACCGGATCGCCATCCCCATCACCCCGGGCATGCCGCTGTTCGAGCTGGCCGTCCCGTGTGAGGTGTTCGAGCGTGACCGGGAGGATTTCCCCGTGCCCTGGTGGTACGAGGTGCAGTTGTGCGCCGCCGCGATGGGCCCGGTCCGGACGGCCGAGCGGCTGCTCTTCGACGGTGCGCTCGGGCTTGATGACCTGAGCCGGGCCGAGACGGTGATCGTTCCCGCCTGCGCCGACGTCCAGGACGACCCACCGCCGTCACTGCTCCAGGCGCTGCGCGCCGCGTACGGCCGTGGTGCCCGGATCGCCTCCATCTGCACCGGTGCCTTCACCCTGGCCGCGGCGGGACTGCTCGACGGCCGCCCGGCGACCACCCACTGGATGCACGCCGCCGAGCTCGCGCGGCGATGGCCGGCCGTGCGGGTCGAGCCCAACGTGCTCTACACCGACGACGGCCAGATCCTCACCTCGGCCGGGGCATCAGCCGGGCTCGACCTGTGCCTGCACATCGTGCGGCACGACCACGGAACCCGGATCGCGAACACCCTCGCCCGGCGCCTGGTCATCCCGCCGCACCGGGAAGGCGGCCAGGCCCAGTACATCGACCAGCCGCTGCCCGTCTACGGCTCTCCGAACCTCGGCCCCGCTATGGACTGGGCCCGGGCACACCTCGAGCTGCCCCTCACGGTGGAAGACCTCGCCGGTCAGGCCCTGATGAGCCCCCGTACCTTCGCCCGGCACTTCCGGAATACGACCGGCACCACGCCACTGCAATGGCTGTGCGCGCAGCGGGTCCGCCGGGCGCAAGACCTGCTCGAGAACACCGACGACACCATCGACCGCATCGCCGCCACCTGCGGCTTCGGATCCGCCCAGCGGCTGCGTACCCACTTCACCCGCGTCAACCACGTGACCCCGCACGAGTTCCAGCGAACCTTCCGGGCCCGCGCCGCCGCCTGAATTTTGCTACAACGAAGAGGAGGTGGCCCAGGCAGCCGGCGAAGGCCCGGAGAACTCGGCCGCGTGACGAGCCGCCCATTGCCGGTAGGTATGCGGCGGACGCCCCGCGATCGCCTGGACCGTGTCGGTGACTGGGGCGGTCGTCCCCACCCGCGCCGCGAGCAGCGAGAGCAGGCCGTCGGCGACGCGGGGCGGCAGACCGCTCGTCCGGCGGAAGTCCCCGGGCGTCTGCTCCTCGAAGCGCACCGGCCGCCCGAGCGCCTCGGCCAGCAGCTGGACCCGTTGGATCTGGGTCAGCGACTCCGGCCCGGTGAGCGGGTAGGCGTGGCCGGCGTGGCCATCGCCGAGCAGCGCGGCCACCACGACGGCGGCGATGTCCTGCTCGTTCGACCGGTGCGGTCGCCGCGTCCGGGTACGGGGCGCGCACCGCCCCGGCGGCTTGGATCTGTGGTGCCCAGCGCAGGTCGTTGGCCATGAAGGCGCCCGGGCGCACGAAGGTCCAGGGCAGCCCGGTGCGCGCGACGGCCTGCTCGCTGTCGAGGTGGGCACGGGCGATCGCGTTCGGGTGCTCCATGGTGACCGCCGCGGAAGAAAGCAGAACCACGAGGTCGAGGCCGGACCGCCGGGCGATGTCGAGGAAGCCGTCCAGGTGACCGTGCACGGGGAAGAGGAAGGCCCGCTCGACGCCATCGAGGGCGGCGGGCAGCGTCTCCGGGCGCCCGAGATCGCCGGTGACGACGTCGGCTCGCTCGGGAAAGCGGCCCGCCGCCGCGGGATCACGGGCGAGGGCACGCACGTCCTGGCCCGCGGCGATCAGCTGCTCAACGACGTTCCGGCCCACTTTGCCGGTCGCGCCGGTGACCAGGATCATGCGCCCCGCCCGGCCGGACCGGACGCCTGGCCAACGTTGCGCTTCGAGCCTTCCTGGCCATCCGGGCCCATGCCCCAGCTGATGATGCGGCGCGGGTGGATGCGGATGACCTCGCCGCTCATGTGCGGGTTGGGTGGGACCTGGTCGGTCAGCGCCTCACCGACGCCGCGGACCTCGAGGCAGCGGACGGTCCACGGGTTGAAAGACACGATGTCGTCCACCACGAAGGCGACCTTTCCATTGGCCGCAACATTGTGAAACTTGCGGGTGTGGCCGAGATCGAGCCCATGAATGTTGATCACGCCGGCCTCATCGTTGACATCGAAACCGACCGGGCTGTTCTGCAAGGTCCCGTCGGGGGCGAGCGTCGCCAGCCGCCCGAGGCGCTGTGCGTGCAGGTATGCGAGTTCGGCGTCAGTGAACACCATGGTCAGGTTCTCCCTGGTCTCGATGTGGTGGAGAGGCCGCGGCGGGGCCGCGGCCGGCGAGGTGGCGAACGATTCGTCGCAGCTGTTCGCCGTAGCGGGCGGCGAACTCCGGCGAGCTGGGGTCGAGCCCGAAGATCTTGCGGGCCATGTCGGGCAAGGCCACCGGCGCGGCCACCATGCCGATGACCGCCAGCAGCACGGCGGCGGGGTCGAGGTCATCGGCCAGCTCGCCGCGGTTGCGGCGGTCGCGCATGCTGGTGAGGTCCATACTGTCCCCCGTCACGTCGGGAGGCATCTCGGCCGGATCGGACAGCCCCCGCCACAGCAGCAGGCGGGCCAGGCGGGGATCGCGCAGCGCATCGAGCAGGTAGCGGACGGCGATCTCGTCAAGCGGCAGACCGGGATCGGAGAACGTGGCCTCCCGTTCCAGCCAGGTCCGCTGGAGTTCGCGGTAGAGGCCTTCCTTGCTGTCGAAGTAGTAGTTGATGAGCTGTTTGTTCACCCCGGCGCGGGCCGCGATGTCAGCCACCCGGGTTCCGGCGAATCCCTTGGCTGAGAACTCATCGAGGGCGGCCGCCAGCAACTGGCGGCGTGATCGCTCCGCGTCCCGCTCCCGCTGGCCGCCACTCGGCGCGCGGTCCCGGCGCGCCCGCTGCCGGGCGGCGGTCGGCTCGCCGGTACCAGGGCCCTGTGTCATCACAACAGCTGAGTGTATCAGTCAGTCGGTTGGCTGACTGAACCAGCTTGGGGTTCGGCGGGATCAACGTCAAGATCTTCGCGGGGATTGATGAATGCGCAGGCAGGCAGGCAGGCAGGCGGCAGCGGGCTTACGGGTCCGGTGACCACCCCTCGGGTATCCGGGCCAGCACCGAACCCGGCCGGGCGAGGGCCGGGTAGTCAGGTATGACCAGCCCCGGCCAACGCATCGAGAGCTGAGCGTGCAATGCCTCAGCCAGGCCCCGCAGGCGGGGAAGAGCACCGCTCCGGCCGGCCTGGTCGCACGAAGTTGCGCACCCAGGCCAGCACCCGGGGCCGCATGGTCGTGGTGCCCCACTCGTGATCTTCTTCCAGGACCCTGGCCAGCATCCCGCCCCGGGCGACGATCCATCCGGCCAGGGCGGCGGTCATGGCGGCATCCCAGTCCGGGCCGACGCCGTTGCCGGCGGCCTCGAGACGGGCACGGTAGGCAGCGACAGCCGGGGCGGTAACCTCCCCCGGAAGGCTGGCGAAGCACCAGCAGCTCGGGAACGGCGCCAGTAGATAGGCGGCATCGAGGGCAACCGGGCCCCAGCCCGAGGTCTCGAAATCGAAAACCCGGCAGCCGCCGCCGAGGAGGCGCACATTGTCCGGGCACGCATCGCCGTGCACCAGGCCGAGGTGGCTCGTTGCGTTCAGTATCGGGCCGAGCTCGTCAATTTCGTCCGCGACCCCACCGGCCGCCAGGCCCAGCGTGGCCGCCATGGCCAGGAATGACTCCTTGCCTCTTTCGATCGCGCCAGGCAATCTCGTGCTCAGCTCGACCCCGGGGGCATAGCGAGCCCGGAGGTCGGCCAGCTCGTCGGCCCGTCCCATGCTCCAGACGTGCAGCGATCCCAGGGCCTGCGCATAGGCGACCAGGTCCGCCTCAGCCCGCTCACGAGTACCCATCAGCAACGAGTCGGCCAGCGAGCCGCCTGGAGGCAGATCCTCCATGAGCAGGATGCCGGCCTGGGGGTCGGAACCCAGTAGCCGGGGGGCAATGGGCACGGGCATGGCGTTCAGATATTCCAGGGCGGCCAGCTCAACCCCAAAGCCCCGGCCTCGGCGCTCAACCCCAAAGCCCCGGGCCCGGCCGCCGTTGTCCTGGTCTCCCCGGCGCTTCATCACGACCGAGCGGTCGGCCCCCAGATGCAGCCGGATGACGTGGCTCCGCCCCCAGATCGTCTCTGCGGCGCGTACCTCGGTCTTCTCGCCCCAGGCGTGGGCCAGCAACGCCTCGGCCCCCCGTGTCTCAGCCATGGACAGCACGGGATCCGCGGAGGAGTCGGTCACGGCCCTATTCTGGCCGGCAACGTGGGCAACGGTCCCGGCGGAGCGAAAGCCCCGCACCGGGGCCACCCGGGACGTGGGGGTTCCAGGGGGGTCGCCCCCCTGGGCCAAATGACGAGGCGACCCCGGTGCGCAAGCACAAGGGCCGCCTGTCGTCTCGTGGAGGTGGCGGGAATCGAACCCGCGTCCTTCGGTACATCACCAGGGCTTCTCCGAGCGCAGCCTGCTCCAGCTTTTCTCAGCCCCGGCGGTCCTGCAGGCCAGCCGCCGACGGGCTCAGTCGCTGTTGGATGTCCCGCTCGGTCCCGCGACCGGGCCGAGCGGTTGATCCTCCTTGCTGATGCCAGACACCGGGCCGGAGGAACTCCCGGGCTGACAAGCCTCTACCTAGCGGTTATCAGGCCGCGAGGGCGAGGCTATGCCGATTAACATTGGCATTTGTAAATGTGCGGTCACAGTATTAACGAGGTTATGTCCGCCGTCCTCGGCTCGCTTCCCCTGGATCAACTATCGAAGTCGAAGCCAGTCACCCCCTATTGAGTTGTCCGGCGACAGCCGCGACGACGCGACGTCCACCGCAGCCGACGCTACCTTGTTGAACACACGCCAGCCAACTGGGATTCCCGGCCGCAGCGCCCAGGGCGTGTCCTGTGGATCTTCAGCAGAGGCCACGAGCGCGCCAGCTAACTACCAGCCCGGCCCGGACTCCCAGGCTGAAGCAGCCGCCCGGCCAGCGACTCGGCTACCGCCACGCACCCGGCTGCATCAGCGAACTCAGGTGCCTCGGTCACGATCTCGTCACCCATCAGCACGTTCAGGTCAGCCCAACCACCACACCACAGCACCAGTTCAGCTTCGCCGCCGCCAGCCTCGCGGAAGACCACGCCCAGCGACTCAGGCTCGGCAACAGCCGCCCGGTCAGTCACGATCGGCTGCGGCCACGGCGCCGCGGCATCACGCCAGGTGAACTCACCCACCGCCAGCCCGCGACGGACCCATTCAGGACGACAGCGCGCCAGCTCCGCCGCCACCACATCCAGATCAACCAGCCGATCCATACTGCGATTATCGGTCCCGGCGCCCTTCAACTCCGGACAACTCGGGTGCCAAGATTCATGACGACAAGTGGGGCAGATCACTTGACGAGACGCACGCCGTCGCCGCGCGGACGGGGGTCGGCCCACCCGCCACACAAAAGATGCCCGACGGCTACCCGCCAAGCGGGCTCCATCGGGCATCCCCGGTGGTGACGAGATGCCCCCGCGGACGCTGGCGGTGGCCGAAGTGCGTCCACGGGGGCTTGACCGGCAGGGTCGGGGCCGGCCTTTAAAAACCGGGCCTCCCCCGAGATGAGGCCCGGTTCTCATCACGGCGACTGGGGCCGCAACCCCCCAAGCGACACTCAGTCATCTGGTAAGACGTTGTTTAGTAGTTGCGTGGTTGCTTTACGTCACCAAAATCCGGTCACATTCAGGTTACGAGATGGCCGACTCCGAGCCCTGGCGCCCGCGGCCGCAGGTCAGCCGGCCGACAGGTCGGCCAGGAACGCGGCGCCAAGGGGGACCGCCGAGGTGGACGGCGACTTGGTGAGCTCCAGGACGGCGAACGCCATATCCCCCGGTATCCCACGAACCAGCTCGCCCACAGGCGCGATCCGGGGGCCGCCGGGGCGTTCCCGACCTGCCCGTAGACCGGCGCCCCCGCGAGATCCGCCTGCTGGGCGGCACCGGACGTAACGGTGAACCGCATCAGCGCGCGCAAGGTGCCGATGGTTTGCGGGCTGGCCACCGCCCGGGGGGTCAGGCCGGGATCCGGCGGGTTGGTGACCAGCACGGGCTGGCGCTGGACACCGGAGTTGACGTCCGCCGCGACGAGCGCCATGGCCAGCGGGCTCACCTGCACGCCCCCCTGGCCGATGGTCTCGCCGGCCAGTGCGGCGTCGCTGCCCGGGGCACGCAGCGATCCGGGGAAGGCGGCCAAGGGCAGCTTCCAGTGGCCGCCCAGACCGAAAGCGGCCGCCGCGGCGGTCAGCTGGCTCGCGTCGAGCCTGCGGGAGAGCCCGGTGAACGCGGTCCCGCAGGCCTCCGCGAAATCCGTGCTGAACGGGGGCTGGCTCCCCAGGGTCGGCTCGGTGGGCACGTTGGTGAAGGTTTGGCCGCCCACGCTGACGCTGGTGGTGCAGGGGATCGGCGAGTTCGCCTGCAACCCGCCGGACAGCAGCGCGTCGGTGGAGATGATCGTGAAGGCCTGCCCCGGCTGATAGTGCCCGGCGAGCGGATCCACCCGCGGCAGACCCGGCACGCCGTGATCGGCGACGGCCAGGATGTGCTGGTCGGATGACCGCACGGCGACGATCGCCGCCGCCACCGGCTGTGGCTGCCCGGCGAGAGCCGCCGCGGCGGCGGCTTGGACTCCTGAGTCTATGGTCGTCTGCACCGTGGTCCCGGTCCGGCCCGGCCACCGGGCGAGCACCGCCACCTGGCGGCCCGCTCCGTCCTCGGCGACCACCTCGGTGGCCGAGGAACCCGTCAGCTGCCGCTGGAACACTTCCTGCAGACCGGACTGGCCCACGGTACTTCCCGGGCGGTAGGCCACGCCGTCCTGGCGCAGCTCCATCGATGCCTCCGTGCCGACCGCCCCAGAGACATCCGGAGCGATGCTGTCGAACAGCCGCTCGCTGGCTGGCTGCACGGTGAGGCCGGGCACATGACGCAGGTCGGCCCTGAGGTTCGCGTAGGACGCCGGGTCGAGGGTCAGCAGCTTCAGCGCCGCGGACTGCGGCGCGGCCAGGATCACCCCGAGTACCTGGCTGGGATTCAGCCCGGTCACCTGCCCGAAGGCCTGAGCTGTGGCTTGCGGGTCGGCCAGCTTGCCCGGGGTCACCTCGGCGACATAGGCGGTGGAGGACACGGTCAGTGGCTGCCCGGCCGCGTCGAGCAGTTGCGCCCGCGGCGGCATCGTCGATACCACCGCCAGCCGCAGCCCCGGCCGGAGGCTGGGGTTGATGACGCTCGGGGACCACAGCACCTTCCAGCCCTCACCGGCCTTGCGCAGCCGCAGCAGCCCTTGGTAGGTCCACGGGGGGCCGTCCATGCCCAGATCGACAGATGCCCCGAAGCGGGCCACCGCGGTACCGCCGCTCTGCGTGATCGGTCCCATGGTCAGGTAGAACGCGGCGGCACCCAGCTGCTGGTAGGCGGTGCGCAGGGCGGTGGTCACGATGGCCCGATTACCGTTCGTCATCCCGGCCGCCGCGGCGTACCGCCCCTGTCCCCAGGCGAGCAGGAACGCCTGCACGGTCGGCTCGGCGGACGCGTCGCCAGAAAGCCCGCTGATCAGTGCGGCCACCGCCACGATCGCCACGACGGCCGCGGCCACCAATTTCGGCCGCGGTACGCGAACGCGAAGGCCGCTCACCCCGCCCCCCCTGGTCCGCCTGTCCAGCCCCCCTGGTCCCGCCCCCCCCGGTCCGTGTCTCCCCGGCCCGTGTCTCCCTGGTGGCGCGTTCCAGCGGTGCCCGCTCACCGGCGGTGGGCGGCGGCACACGCCTGACTGCGACGAAGGGCGAAACGTGCCCGCGGGTCGCCGCGTGCGCCCCTCGCCTACGGTAGGAGGCCATGCCGCGCCTCCCTGTTGTTACCCCCGCCGCCTGAAGGCACGCTCCACCTCCCTGGCGGCGTCCCGCTGCGCCAAATCGTGACGCTTGTCGTAGGTCCGCTTGCCCCTGGCCAAGGCCAGCTCAACCTTGACCTTGCCGTCCTTAAAATACAGCGCCAACGGCACCAATGTCAGGCCACGCTCCGCTGTCTTACTCGCCAGCCTGTCGATCTCCTTGCGGTGCAGCAGCAGCTTGCGAGGCCGCCGGGGCTCGTGGTTGGTCCATGTGCCCAGCGTGTACTCAGGGATGTGCATACCGTGCAGCCACAGCTCCCCGTCGGCGAACTGGCCAAACCCGTCGGTGAGCGACGCCCGCCCGGCGCGCAGCGACTTCACCTCGGTGCCGGTGAGCACGAGCCCCGCCTCGACGACATCCTCAATATGATAATCGTGCCTGGCTCGCCGATTACGGGCGATGATCGTGCGTTCCTGCCCTTTTGCCACAGTTCTAGAATGCGCCGGCGTCACGCGCGCAGGTAACGCCTGAGGGTCAGGAACGACGTGGCGCCGCAGAGCGCTATCGCCATGATCATGGCGAGCACGATGACCTCGATCAGGTCAGCGGCGCTGAGTTCCACGTTGTACGAGAAGTACTGCTGCAGCGTGTTGAGACCCACCGTCTTCACCGCCACGAGCAGCCCGGCCGCGATCAGCCAGCCGAACATTCCGGCGATCACCCCCTCGACGAGGAAGGGCAACTGCACGTAGAAGTTGGACGCGCCGACCAGGCGCATGATGCTGGTCTCCCGGCGCCGGTTGAACGCCGACAGCCGGATGGTGTTCGCGACCAGCAGGATAGCGGCGATGACGAGGATGATCGCGACGGTGATGACCGCGTTTCGCGCCCCGTCGAGCAGCTTGTAGAAGTTCGACAGGATCGCCAGGTCGTCCACGACGCGATCGACCCCGGGCCTTCCTTGCACCGCGCCGGCCACCACGCCGAAGTCGGATTCGGCGTTGCGCAGCTTCACCTGGTACGAGTCGGGGATCTCGCCGTTGGTGACCAGGCCCGCGAATGACTTGTCCTGGGCGAATTCCTGCTTGAAGTGCTGGTAGGCCTGCGCCTGGGACTCATAGGAGACACTCTGGACTCCCTGAGACCTCAGGGACATCAGGTCGCTGTAGATCTGCTGCCTCTCAGCGGACGTGGCCGGGCCGTTCTGCTGGCACTGCGGGCTCACGCTGGTCGAGTCGCACAGGTAGATGGACAGCTGGACCCGGCCCTGCCAGTAGGTCCGCGTCTGGTCAACCTGCTTGACGAACAGTAGGCCCGTCCCGAGCAGCGAGAGGCTGATGGCAACGACCACGACGAGCGCGATCGACATGGTGAGATTGCGCCGCAGGCCGGTCCAGACTTCTTGGAAGACGAACTGTGCACGCATGGTCGCTGATCCCTCGGTAGTCGTCAGTATCGGGTACCACTCAAGCCCCCCGCCAGCGGGGGACGTTACCCGCTGGCCTGGTCAGTACGCCTGGCCGTACACCCCGCGCGACTGGTCGCGCACGACTTTGCCGTACTCAAGCTCGATGACGCGCTTGCGCATCGAGTCCACGATCGCCGCGTCATGGGTGGCCATGACGACCGTGGTCCCCGTCCTGTTGATCCGGTCCAGCACCTTCATGATCCCGATCGACGTGGCCGGGTCGATGTTCCCGGTCGGCTCGTCCGCCAGCAAGATCATCGGCCGATTCACGAACGCCCGGGCCATCGCCACCCGCTGCTGCTCCCCGCCAGACAGCTCGTCAGGCATCCGGTCGTGCTTGCCCTCCAAGCCGACCAGATCTACCACCTCGGGGACGACTTTGCGGATGAAACGCCGCGGCTTCCCGATGACCTCGAGGGCGAAGGCGACGTTCTGGTACACGTTCTTATTCGGAAGCAGGCGGAAGTCCTGGAACACGCACCCGATCCGCCGGCGCATGTACGGAACCTTCCAGCTAGTGAGCCTGGCCAGATCCTTCCCGGCCACGTGGATCCGGCCATCGGTGGGCCTTTCCTCCTTGAGGACAAGCCTCAGGAACGTTGACTTGCCCGAGCCCGAGGGCCCGACCAGGAAGACGAACTCACCCTTCTCGACGTCGATATTGACGTTCTCCAGAGCCGGGCGGCTCTGGTTCTGGTACATCTTCGTGACGTTATCGAAGTGGATCACAGGCCACTCACAAACCTCCGGCTGCGCGGCCAGGGAACCGGCCGCCTTCCGGCCTTCCCGGCGCGATCAGACTGTCCCGGTTTGGCCAGGGGACAGTCTAGGGGGGAAACTGGCTTGGAACGTCCAACACCGCCGAAGTGACCGGTCAGGCGCCGGCTGGAAGGGACCGACATGAGCTGCGAACACCTTATTTGCGCGCAGTGTGCTGGACCGGTCGTCGAGGGACGCTGCGCGGCCTGCCAGGCATCGCGGGCCCACCTGCACCACCACCGCCCGGCGTTGAGCCTGCCCATCGTGGCGGCGCTGTTCCTCACGCTGGTTCTGGTGACCCTGGCACTGCGGCTGGCCCACTGCACCCGGGCTGGCCTGCGGGCCGCCTGATCGCCGCCCCCGTGGGCCGCCCGGTCACCGGCCATCGGGCTGCTTGCGCAGCCACCGGATCTCGGCCTCGATGAAATCATCGATCTCGCCGTCCATCACGGCCGCGGTATTCCCGGTCTCATGGCCGGTCCGCAGGTCCTTGACGTTCTGGTACGGGTGCAGGACATAGTTGCGGATTTGGGTCCCCCAGCTGCCCGCTCCGTCCCCGCGCAGCTCCGCCATCTTGGCCGCCTGCTCCTCGCGCTTGCGCTCCAGCAGCTTGGCCTGGAGCACCGCCATGGCACTGGCCTTGTTCTGGATCTGGCTGCGCTCGTTCTGGCAGGAGACCACGATCCCGGTCGGCAGGTGGGTGATCCGCACCGCCGAGTCGGTCGTGTTCACGCCCTGCCCGCCTGGTCCGCTGGACCGGTAGACGTCCACCCGGATGTCGTCATCAGGGATCTCGATGTGATCGGTCCGCTCCACGACCGGGATGACATCCACCCCGGCGAACGACGTCTGCCGGCGGCCCTGGTTGTCGTACTTGGAGATGCGGACCATGCGGTGCGTGCCGTGCTCGCCACGCAGCGTGCCGTAGGCGTACGGGGCCTTGACCGCGAAGGTGGTGGACTTGATCCCCGCTTCCTCCGCGTAGGAGGTGTCGTAGATCTCGGTCGGATACCCGTGCCGCTCCGACCAGCGCAGGTAGATGCGCCGCAGGCCCTCGGCCCAGTCGGCCGCGTCGGCCCCTCCCGCCTGCGCATTGATGGTGATCAGTGCCTCGCGTGCGTCGTACTCGCCGGACAGCAGGGTGCGGATCTCCAGCTGGTCGATCTCCTTGCGCAACTTGGCCAAGTCGCGGACGGCCTCCTCGCGGGTCGGCTCGTCGTTCTCGCTCGCCGCCAACTCGAACATGACCCGGGTGTCGTCGAGACGCTGCCGCAGTCCTTCCAAGCGAGCCAGTTCGCCCTGCAGGTAAGACAGCCTGCGGGTCACCGCCTGCGCCCTCTCCTGGTCGTCCCAGAGCCCGGGATCACCGGCCCGCTCCCGCAGATTGTCCGCCTCGCGCCGCATGGCCTCGGGGTCGAGGACCGCTTCGACGCTGGCCAGAGTTCGACGACAGTTCCGAGATTTCACCCGTAGGGTCGGTACCTGTCATGGCGGAAAGCCTACGCGAGCGCGGCGATTCGAAATGACCATGACACGTATGCTGTGAATCACGCGTGATCCGGGAGCGTGATCGCGGCCACCAGGGCGCGGATCGCCCGCACCGCGACCGACAGGGTGGCCACGGTGAACCGGTCGCTCTCCCAGATCTCGGTGAGCGTCTGGGTGGCGCGGCGGACGGCCGACTCGTTGCGCTGGGCCCACGCGGCGAGGCGCGCCTCCGGACTGCCCGGGCCGGTCACCTGGAGCACGTCACGGGTGATCGCGGCGTGCGCCGCGTATACGTCCTCACGGAGCGCGGCCCGCGCCATGGTGTTCCACCGGTCTTCGCGGGGCAGCGCGGTGATCCGGTCCCGCAGCCGGGCGATCTGCAGCCGGTCGGCCAGGTCGAAGTAGGCCTCCGCGGTCTCCTCAACGCTGCGGCCCGTCGCCGCGGCGATCTCGACCAGGTCGAAGGCGGAGTAGGCGGGGACCATCGCCGCCGCCTGCTCGGCGAGGTCGCGGGGTACCCCGCGGGCGGAGAACGACTCAAGCCGCTCGGCGTATCCGGCCGCGTCCCGGCCGGTGAGCAGCTTGGGCACGCCCGAGGTGACGGTCTGCACGCCGCCTGCGAAGAAATCGATCGTGGCCTGGATGTCAAACGGCGGCCTGCGGTTGTCCAGCAGCCACCGGGTGGCCCGTTCGGTGAGCTTGCGCGCCTCCAGCATCAGGGCGATCTGGACGGCGACATCCACCTGCCCGTCCAGGTCCTCGACCCGGGCCCAGAACGCCGGCTTGCCGAAGACCTCGCGCGCCACCAGCCAGGCGCGGCTGATGTCGGGGACAGACGCCCCGGTCTCCTCGTTCAGCCGGAACTCGAAGGTGATACCCGACCGGTCCACTATGTCGTTGACCACCGCCGTGGTGATGATCTCGCGACGCAAGGGGTGGGTGCCCATCCGGTCGGCGAACCGCTTCCGCAGCGGCGCCGGGAAGTAGCCGGACAGCTCCGACTGCAGGTAGGGATCATCGGGCAGGGAAGAACTCAGCATCTCCTGCGCGGTGGCGATTTTGGCCTGGGCGAGCAGGACGGCGAACTCCGGCCCGGTCAGGCCCATTCCCGCCGACCGCCGCTCCGCGATCACCTTGTCCCCGGGCAGCACCTCCAGGCGGCGCCGCAACTGCCGGTCCCGCTCAAGTTTGCGCAGGTAGCGAGCATGCACGTGAAGCATCGCCGCCGCCTGGGTGCGGGCCGCGGCAATGGCCCGGTTCTGGTGATAGTTGTGTCGCAGGACCAGGGCGCCGACCTCGCCGGTCATCTCGTGCAGCAGCCGGTTGCGGTCGGCCGGGGCGAGATCGCCGCGTCCGACGCTGTCCGCTAGCAGGATCTTGATGTTCACCTCGTGGTCGGAGGTGTCCACGCCCGCGGAGTTGTCGATGAAATCGGTGTTGACCAGCCCCCCGGCGAGCGCGTACTCGATCCTGGCCGCCTGCGTCAGCCCCAGGTTCCCGCCCTCCGCGATCACCCGGGCGCGCACCTGGGGAGCGTCGACACGGACCGCGTCGTTGGCCCGGTCCCCCACATCCGCGTTCGACTGGGCCGCCGCCTTCACGTACGTGCCGACCCCGCCGTTCCACAGCAGGTCCACCGGCGCCCGGAGGATGGCGGAGATCAGCTGGTCGGGCGAAAGGATGGGCGCAGCCTCATCCAGTCCCAGGGCGGCCTGGACTTGCGGGGACAGGCGGACCGACTTCGCGGCGCGCGGCCAGACACCGCCGCCCGCCGAGATCAGCGACTGGTCGTAGTCATCCCAGGAGGAACGCGGCAGGCCGAACACCCGCTCCCGCTCCGCGAAGCTCACCTCGGGATCGGGGTCCGGGTCGATGAAGATGTGCCGGTGATCGAAGGCGGCGACCAGCTTGATGTGCCGCGACAGGAGCATCCCGTTGCCGAACACGTCCCCGGACATGTCCCCGATGCCCGCGACGGTGAAGTCGGTCTTATCCACATCCAGGCCCAGCGTGGCGAAATGGAACCTGACCGACTCCCATGCACCGCGTGCGGTGATCCCCATCTTCTTGTGGTCGTAGCCCTCCGACCCGCCGGAGGCGAAGGCGTCGCCCAGCCAGAACCCATAGCTCTGGGAGATCTCGTTGGCCGTGTCGGAGAACGTCGCGGTGCCCTTATCGGCCGCGACGACCAGGTAGGGATCGTCGCCGTCGTGCTTGACCACGCCCGGCGGCGGCACGATCCGGCCCGCATGCATGTTGTCGGTTACGTCCAGCATGGCGCTGATGAACGTGCGGTAGCAGGCGAGCACTTCGGCCTGGTGTGCCTCACGGTCGGCTGGATCGGGCAGGCGCTTGCAGACGAAGCCACCCTTGGCGCCCGACGCCACAATGATCGAGTTCTTCACCTCCTGCGCCTTGGCCAGGCCCAGGATCTCGGTGCGGAAATCCTCGCTCCGGTCTGACCAGCGCAGCCCGCCTCGCGCGACCGCCGCGAACCGCAGGTGCACCGCCTCCAGGCGCGGGGAGTACACGAACAGCTCGAACTGAGGCCGGGGAGCGGGCAGCGAGGGCACCGCGGCCGCGTCCAGCTTGATGACGAAGTACGGCATGTCAGCGCTGCCCGCGCCGCCCGGCATGGCCCGGAAGTAGTTGGTCCGCAGGGTGGCCATGATCAGCCCGAGGTAGGCACGGAGCACCCGGTCGTGATCCAGGACCGTTACATCATCGAGTTCCCCGTTGATCTCCTCGGCGATGGCCTCGCTGCGCTCCGCCTCCCCGCTCTGGTGGGCCGGGTCGAACCTGGACTCGAACAGGCGCACCAGGAGCCTCGTCACCGTGGAGTTGGAGCGCAGCACCCGCTCGATGTAGTCCTGGCTGAACCGGGTGCCCGCCTGGCGCAGGTACTTGGCGTAGGCGCGGATCACCACCACCTGCCGCCAGGTCAGCTGGGCGTCGAGCACCAGCGCGTTGAACCCGTCATCCTCGATCACACCCCGCCACAGGGCGGCCAGCGCGTTCTCGAACGCCACTTTGACCGGTCCGGGATGCGCCGCCTTGCCGCCGGTTCGGCGCAATCCAAAGTCATATATCCAGAACGGCTCGGTGAGGCATTCCCCGGAAAATTCGTAAGGGTGCTCGTCGACGACCTCAACTCCCATGTGCTGGAGACGCGGCAGCACATCAGTCAGGGTGATTGGCGAACCCGTCCGGTAGATGGTCAGCCGCCAGACCCGGGGCGGGGCGTCCCGCGGGTCGGCGGACGGCTCCGCCGGCACGGGTCGGCCGCCGGCGTAACTCTCGGCCTCCCACAGGTCGAAGGCAACAGCCTGGTCGGAATCCAGCAGGCTGAGCACCCGGGCCAGGTCGGTCAGCGCGAATTCGGCGGGCACGTCCGCCTTGTAGGTCTCGGGAATCGAGTCCCGGCAGATCTCCAGGAGCGCCCGGGCCTGCCGCTCGCCCAGCTTGCGCGTCGCCTCTTCGGCGAGGTCGTCGTCCCACGAGCGGACGGTAGCGGCCAGCTTGCGCTCCAGCCGGGCCGCATCCACCTCCGGGAGACGCCGCCCGCGCTCGATGCGGACCACCACGTGCAGCCTGGCCAGCGCCGATTCGGTGACCGTGGCCGCGTAATCGACGGATACCCCGTCGAAGGCAGCACGCAGGATCTCCTGGACGCGCAGCCGGATCGGTGTGGTGTACCGGTCCCTGGGCAGGTAGACGAGACAGGACATAAACCGGCCGTAAATGTCCTTACGCAGGAAAAGCCGGGTCTGCCGGCGCTGGCGCAGGCCGAGCACTCCGACGGCGATCGGGGTGAGTTCCTCGACGGAGATCTGGAACAGTTCCTCGCGCGGGTAACCCTCCAGGATCTCGGTGAGGTCCTGGCCATCGTGGCTGTCCGCGGTCGTCCCGGCCACCTGCAGCGCGTTGGTCAGCTTGCGGCGCAGCACGGGGATGCGGGTGATGCTCTCGTGATAGGCGGCGTGCGTGTAGAGACCGAGGAACCGGTATTCGCCGCGGACCTGGCCCGTCTCGTCGATCCGCTTGACCGCGACATAGTCGAGATAAGTCGGCCGGTGCACGGTGGACCGCGAATTCGCCTTGGTCAGGATCAGCCGCTGCGGCTCCATGGCCCGGGCGCGCACCTCGGCCGGCAGCGCCGCGAAGGAGTTCGAGCTTTGCCGGTCGTCCCGCAGGATGCCCAGGCCCGTGCCCGCCACCGCGAGCAGCGCGATTCCGTCCGGCCCTTCCACCAGGTCGTACTCCCGGTAGCCGAGGAAGGTGAAGTGGTTGTCAGCGAGCCAGCGCAGCAGGGCCTGGGTCTCGGCTGGCACCCGGGGGCCCTCCTCGGCGGCCAGCTTGTCGGCCAGCCGGACCGCCATGGCCTGCATCCTCGGGTAGTCCTCCACCGCGACCCGGACGTCGTGCAGGACGCTGTGCAGTTCCTGCTCCAGTTGGGCCTCGCGGATGGCGCCGGGCCGGGCGGTGAGCTCCAGGTGCGTCCACGACTCGATGGACTCGTCATGGCCGCGCCGGCCGTCACCGCCGCCTGCGCCACCACCGGCTTTGATGTCGCTGAGCGGGCTGACCACCTCGCGCAGCGCCCCCGCCACGTTCCTGCGGACCAGCAACTGCGGGTGCACCACCAGGTCGCTGTCGAGGTCGTGGCGGGCCAGCGCCATGGTCACCGAGTTGAACGAGGAACGGCATGTCGTCGGTGACGATGTCCACGACGGGCCGACCCGCCGCGAACGCGGCGGACCCGGCGAGGCGCACCCGCACCTGAGCCCGGCCCTGCGGCCGGTGGGCCGCGAGCCGCGCGTGCTCGATGGCGACGGCGCGGAGCCGGGCTGGGCCGGCCGCGGCCAGGTCTTCGAACGGGACATGCCGGTAGTAGGCATGCAGGTACCTGAGCAGGTCGCCGACGCCCGCCTCACTCAGCCCGCCCGCCTCGCCCAGCACGGCCGCTTCAGCCACCACGCCGGCCTCGGCCGATCTGGCCGCCTCAGCCAGCAGGGCGTCTCTCGCGTCGTCTGCCCGGTCCGACATCCGTCCCACTCCCTACAGGTGATCCCGCAGTTCCCACAGCAGCGGGTAGTAGCGCAGCGGCACCCGCTCGCGCAGATACGGCGCACCGGTCGAACCCCCCGGCGCCCGACTTGATGCCGATCTGCCGTTCGACCATCTGGACATGCCGGGCGCGCCACAGCCCGGCCAGCTCATCGTGGGTGAGCAAGTCTCCCGCGAGCGGCCAGAGGTCGTCGTGACCGGCCCGGTCCATGGCTACCTCGCGGAAGCCGGCGTTCTTCACGCCGGACAGAAACTCAATCTCGCGGTCCTGAACCGACTGGAACCCGCTGGCCGGCGCCAGCAGAGCGCGGAATTCCAGGGAGTCCTGCGGAGACGGCGCCGGGGGCGATATGGCCGCACCATGCCGCCCAGGCGGTGTCACGAAGTGCCCTTGATCAACGTTGATCGCTCTGCCTCGCTCTATGTGACTTTACTCGGGCGCCGCAGCCGGGACGAACAGGCCGAGCACCTCGGGATTGGCCAGGGCGTCCGGGTCGGCCGCCTCCGCCACCGGCGTGCCGAGCAAGATTCTCCTGACCGGTACCTCGAGCTTCTTGCCGGACAGTGTCCGCGGAATGCCCGGCACCTGGTGGATCTCGTCGGGCACGTGCCGTGGAGACAGCTCGGCCCGCACTGCGGCCCGGATCGTGGCGATCAGCTCCTCGTCGAGGTCGCTTCCCTCGGCGAGCACCACGTACAGCAGCAGCCGGCCGTCCTGGCCGAGCTGGCCGGTGTCCACCACCAGGCTATCGGTGACCTCCGGCAGCCGCTCGACGACGCGGTAGAACTCGCTGGTCCCCATGCGCACGCCGCCCCGGTTCAGCGTCGCGTCCGAGCGGCCGTAGATGACGCATCCCCCGTCGGGAAGCATCCTGATCCAGTCGCCGTGCCGCCACACACCCGGGTAGGCGTCGAAATAGCTGGCCCGGTACTTCTCCCCGTCGTCGTCATTCCAGAACCCGACCGGCATCGACGGCATCGGCGCGGTGATCACCAGCTCGCCGACCTCGCCGGTCACCGGGCTGCCGTCCGGGTCAAATGCCTCCACCTTCGCGCCCAGGCAGCGGCCCGCGATCAGGCCGGCCCGGACCGGCAGCAGCGGGCTTGGCCCCACGAACCCGGTGCACAGATCGGTACCGCCGGAGAACGAGCCGAGCAGCAGATCCCCGCCCACCTGGTCATAGACCCAGTGGAAACCCTCCGGAGGCAGCGGCGAGCCGGTCGAGCCGATGGCCCGCAGCTGGCTGAGGTCCATGTCGCGGCCCGGCGACAGCCCGGCCTTGGCGCACGCGAGCAGGTACGGCGCCCCGGTGCCGGCGTAGGTCACCCCGGTCCGCGCGGCCAGCCGCCACAGCGCGTCGGTACCCGGGTACGTGGCGCTGCCGTCGTAGAGCAGCACGGTCGCGCCCGTCAGCAGCCCGCCGGCCAGGTAGTTCCACATCATCCAGCCGGTGGTGGTGTACCAGAAGAAGGTGTCGCCGGGTCCGACGCCGGTGTGGAAGGAGAGCGCCTTCAGGTGCTCGAGCACGATCCCGCCATGGCTGTGCACGATCGCCTTGGGCAGCCCGGTGGTGCCCGATGAATACAAAATCCACAACGGATGACCGAACGGAACCTCCTCGAACTCTCCCACCGCCCCGGCGCCGGACTCCGCGGCTCCCCCGCGGCCTGGGGGAAGCTGATCCCAGCGCAGGATGCGCGGCCCCGCTGGCGCATCTCCCGCGCCCGGCCGCCCGCGCCCGAGCCCGCGCCCGTGTCCGAGCCTGCGCCCGTGTCCGTGTCCGTGTCCGTGTCCGAGCCTGAGCCCGAACCCGTGCCTGCGCCCGCGTCCGTGCCTGCGCCCGAGCCCGTGCCGCCCACCCTGACCACGGCGGCCAGGCTCGGCAGGGCGCCCATGATGTCCCCGACCGCCTGCCGCCGGCTGAACTCCTTGCCCCCGTAGCGGTACTGCTCGGTGGCGATCAGAACCTTCGGGATGATCTGCGCGAACCGGTCGATCACGCTCGGCGCCCCGAAGTCCGGGGAGCACGACGACCAGACGGCGCCGAGGCTGGCCGCGGCGAGCAGGCCGATGACCGCTTCCGGGACGTTGGGCAGGAAGGCGGCGACGCGGTCGCCCCGGGTCACCCCCAACTCCCGCAGCGCGTCGCGCACCCGGGCGACCTCGGCGGCGAGTTCCCCGTAACTCAGCGTCCGCTGCTCCCCGTCTTCCGACCGGGCGATGATCGCGGTGCGTTCCGGGTCCTCGTCGGCGGCGCGGAGCGCGTTCCGCGCGTAGTTGAGGGTGGCTCCGGGGAACCATTGCACATCCGGCATCGGGCCACCGACCAGCGCCGGCCCGTCGCCGCGCTGCCCGAGCACCCCGAAGTAGTCCCAGACCGACGCCCAGAATTCGCCCGGCTCGGTGACCGACCACCGCCAGAGTTCGTGGTATGCCCGCTGAGCCTGGCCCGCCGGGCTGAGGCCGCCCGGGGCGGTCCCGGGCGGGGCGGTCTCAGCCGGGGTGGCCCCGGCCGGATCGGCGATGGACAGCCCGCGCTCCCGGACAAGCCAGCGGCAGAACTGGGTGATCCGGGCCCGCTCGATGGAGTCGGTACTCGGCTCCCACAGCGTCGCGCCGTAGTCCTCGCCCAGCAGCGCCCCCAGATCAGCGTCGGCGGTGGCCGTGACCTCGTCGTCAGTTGGCATAAGCCCCAGCATCCGTCGTCCACCCCGCCACCGCAACGCCGGGATCCGCCACCCAGTGCTGTGGATATGCGTTACTGGTGAACTTTTTTGCCCCGTGCGGGGCAAAAAAGTTCACCACTCTTCGTTTTCCACAGGCGCGGGGCGAAGGACTCAACCACTCTTCTTTTCTGACCGCCTCACGGGGAGGCACCGGCGCCGGTTGGTGTGGGCTGTGTCGTCCCGCCGGGGCTCGCGGCACCGGACGGTGACGCGCTCGGGCCGCTGGAACCAGCAGAGCCCCCGCCCGCGGTGCCTGGGGAGGTTGCGACCGTGGTACCGGGCGAGGCCGCCGGGCTGGGAGCCGTGGAACCGGCCGAGGTCGCGGAACGCGGTGAGGTCGCCGGGGGGTGGAGATGGCTGCCCGGGTGCCCGGGGCTGAGCAGCAAGGCGGTGACCAGCCCGGCGATCGCCAGCCCGGCCAGCGCAGCGAGCAGGGCCACGTACCGGCGGCGCGGTGCGTTCCGATCCAAGCCGCCCGGCCCGTTCGCGGCCGGAACCGGCGGGTGGCTGGCGCCGGGCGGGACAGCGGGGGTCCTGGTATCTGGCGGGCCAGCGGAGGTCCTGGTAGCTGGCGGGACAGCAGAGGTCCTGGTAGCTGGCGGGACAGCGGAGGTTACGGTGCTGGGGGGGCCGGACGCGTGGCCAGGCAGCGGGAGCACCCGCGTGCGCGCGCCGCTGGCGAGATCGGGCCGGGTGGCCGGCGGCGGGAGATCTGGCGGGATGCCTCCGCCGGACCCGGCGGCGACCGCGCGAAGCAGTCGCCCAGCGTCGTCCGTGTTGAGCCGGCTGGCCGGGTCCCGGCGCAGGAGGCCCTGCAAAATCGGGGTCAGCGGTCCGGCTCGCTGTGGTGGATCGGGTTCCTCGGTGGCCACCGAGAGCAGCGTAGGAATCGCGCCGCCGCGTTCATGAGGGGTGCGGCCCTCGACGGCGGCGTACAGAGTGACCCCGAGCGACCACAGGTCCGACGCCGGCTCGGCCTGGCCGCCTCGGGCGCGTTCCGGCGAAATGTAGGCGGCCGACCCCATCACCGCACCCGCCGCGGTGAGGGTGGCGTCTCCTTCGAGCGCCGCGATGCCGAAATCGGTCAGAACCACCCGGTTGTCCTCGGCGAGCAGCACGTTGCCCGGCTTGACGTCCCGGTGCAAGATGCCGGCGGCATGCGCGGCGGCCAGCGCCCCGAGCACCTCCAGGCCGATCCGAGCCGCCTGAGACGGCGGCAGCAGCCCGTCTTCCTGGACCGCCTGGGCCAGCGACCGTGACCGGACGAATTCCATCACTATCCACGGCCGGCCGTGTTCCTCGACCACGTCGAAGACAGTCACCGCGGCCGGGTGATTGAGCCTGGCCGCGGCCCGCGCCTCGCGCACCGTCCGCCGGAACAGCACCTGCTGATCGCTGGCGCTCAGCTCAGGCGGCCACAGCACCTCCTTGACCGCCACCTCCCGGCCCAGCAGTTCGTCGTAGGCGCGCCAGACGACACCCATGCCGCCTTGGCCGAGCAAGGTCCGCAGGCGGTATCTCCCAGCGAGAAGCTGCCCAGGACCCGTGGCCATCGGAAAGGCCGCCCCTCACCTTCATCAGCTGCATAATCCGCCGTGTCCACCGGCAACAGATGCCTCAGGCGGCACGACGATGACGCCCGAGGCTACCCGTCCGGTACATGCTCACACATCCGGACACGAACCAGGTCGCCCTATAGCGACCGAACTGCCCATACCCGCTTTCCGGCGCCCGCACGGCGGAGGCTCAACGGCACCGGTGGCGCTTTGGTGTCGTTGGGACGAATGCCGCGTAGTTAGGGGTTTGGTGGGTTTGTCCAGGGGTTAGGGCGGGATGGCTGGTGTGTAGGTTGCGTGGCTGGTGCGGGTCAGGTGGCCGGTGCGGGCCCATCGGGCGAGCTGGGTGGTCAGGGCGGGCTGGCTGAGGTGGAGTTCCGCGGCGAGGTCGTGTCCGGTCCAGGGGCGGCCGGGTGTGGTGTTCATGAGCGTGATGACCTGGTCGCGGCGGTGGGCGGGCCGGGGCTGGCGGGGGCGGATGGGGGGCACCTGCGTGGGCGGCGGGGCGGTGATGGTGATGGTGACGGCGGTGATGGTGGCGGGGAGGGAAGGGCGGGGGTCATCGGTGCGGCCGGGGTAGCGGGAGTGGGCGCATTTGGCTTTCCGTGCGCTGTAGCGGGGCCGGCGGGCTGGCAGCAGGCCGGCCAGGATGGCGCGGGTGATGGCGCCGGGCTGGCCGGGGGGCCGGGGATGATGCCCTGGGCTTGGATGAGCTGGTCGGTGGCGGTTTGCAGGGCGGTGGTGAAGCTGGCCCGGTCGGGGTCGGTGCCGGGGGCTGAGTGGGTGGCGTCGGTCATGGCCATGCGCAGCAGCTGGTAGAGGGCCAGCAGCGCCCAGATTTCCTGTTCCAGGCCGGGCCGGTCCCCGGAGCGCAGGACCCGGCCCTGGAGCAGGGTGTGGCGCAGCGCGAGGTAGGCGGACTCGATTTCCCACCGCTCGTGATACAGCCGGGCCAGGCGGTGCGCGGGGAAGCGGCGGTGATCGAGCAGTGTGGTGATCAGCCGGAAGCGGTCCCCGCAGCGGCTGCCGTCGGCGCCGGTCACCGTCACGTCCGCCTCGATGATCCGCACGTCCAGGCCGCCGATCCGGGACAGGTAGGACCCATCGGGCAAGATCTCCAGGATTTCGGGGCGGCGGGAGGCTTTCCCGCGGGCCAGGATGTGTGCCCCGGTCGCGGCGGCTTCGGCGAGGAACGCGGCGCCGTCATAGGCGCGGTCCATCAGCACGAGCATGCCCGGGCCCAGCAGGTGCAGCAGCCGGCGGGCCAGGGCCGGCTCATCCCCGTCCGCCGCCACCCCGATCACAGCGCCGAGCAGGCCCCGGGTCCCGGTCTCGGCCAGGGTCATCAGCCGCGGCGCCGGGTACCCGGCAAACCCATTGGGGTGGCGGATCCGGCCCAGCCAGGCATGGACGCGGTCGGTGGCCGGGGCCCGCAGCGAACTGCACCCGTCAAACGCCACCGTCCGCAGCCCGCAGAACCGCACCCCGGGAGCATACGGCCAGGCCAGCGGCCCAGCGACCACCTCGAACAAGGCCTTCAGCGGCGCCGCGCCCAGGCGGCGCCGCAGATCCCGCAGCGCCTTCTCCGACGGGCAGGTGACCACCAGGCCATCCAGGCCGCCCAGCCCCGCGGTCAGCTTCGCCCACACCCGCGCGTACCCCAGCCGCGGGAACATCCCCAGGGCCAGCACGAAATACACCCCGGCCCGCGACGGCAGATCCCGCAGCCGCCGCTGCACCGCCTCGGTCTGCTCCAGCACATCATCGACCAGCTCGAACGGCGCGAACTGCGTTAACTCACCCAGATGCCCTGGCGCGAACACCCCCGCAGCGACCGTGACAACACGAGTGAACGACACAATGGCAGACTGAGCACTCAACGGGGCCTCTTGGAATCGGGAAGATCGTGATGGGTTGACCCGATCTACCAGAGGCCCCGTCCTCCAGCACCCCGCCACGCAGGCACACGATCACCCTTGACGCAACCCACCAACCCTTAACTACGCGGCATTGCGTTGGGAGGGCACCGGTGCGGTCTTTGGTGTCGTTGCGGTGCGAGTTACTCCGGCTGAGGGCGAGCCGTGCGGAGGTAGCGGCGCAGGGCGATGAGGGACCAGACCGCTTCGACCACGCCGAACGGCCAGGCCCCGGCCAGGAACCCGTAGCTGCTGGACAGCACGCAGCCGACGGCGAACCCGAGGATGAACCGGCGGTGCCTGCCTTCCAGGGCGTACATGACCATCATGAATGTGACCGCCAGTACGCCGTAGATCGTGACCGCGGTGTGGCTCAAGCTGTCACCGGGGCACCGGCCAGGAACGCGATCACTCCGAGGGCCGTACCGCCCAGGATCGCGCCGACCACCCCGCGGCGCAGGATCAGCAGCCACGCCGCCGCCAAGGCGAGCACGCCCAACTGCCAAGGGTGGGCGAGAGCCAGCCCGAGCGGGAGAGCCGCCCCGGCGATGGCACCAATAGACGCCGGGCCAGCCCCGGTCAGAAAGGCCTGCACCCGTTGGTTGGTCCGGAGACGGTCGAAATACCGCCCGCCGCCGAGCACGAAGGCGAACGAGGGAGCGAAGGCCACAGCGACGGCGAGCAGGCCGCCGCCCACCCCGGCGGCGGCGTAGCCGACCACGGCCACCGTGAGCACCACCGGCCCGGCAGTGACCTGACCGAGGGCGACCGCAGCCAGGAACTGGGCGGCGCTCATCCAGTGATAAGTGCTCACCGCGTCGTGCTGCATGAGCGGAATTATCACAAACCCGCCACCGTAGGAGAGCGCGCCCACCTTGAAAGCCTCCCAGGTAAGTGCCACGAGCCCGCCCACGGCGGGCAGCGCCGCCGCGGCGGCCAGCCCCCGCGTCCACAGCCCCCGCGTCCACAGCCCCCGCGTCCCCAGCCCCCGCGTCCCAGCGCCTGTCCCCCCAGCGCCTGTCCCCCCAGCGCCTGTCCCCCCACCCGCTCACACATCCCGCCCACGAACCAGGGCTAGCCGTCGTGCTCGTGTCCAAAGAGCCTGCGAGTCGGCGCCGACATGCTGGTGACCCATGGCGCGGGCGAGATCAGCGGCGGCGGCCACGAGCGCCGTGTAACGCGGAGTCGGGACTGGCTGGGCCTCATCACGAATCGTGATCCCTCCGGCACTAACCGCTACGACAGCTTTCATAGTGCCGTAACGCTGGCGTGGCCAAGTTTTCGCGCGGACTCGGCCGGCGTCGGGATGTTGGAGCCGGCCTTAGCTACCTGCCCGCACTGCTGTTGTTCCAGGTCATCGATTCGGGGCCAAGCAGATGCTGCTTGGCCCGAATCGATGTTCAGGACTTAAAGTGTGAGTGTTATTCCGTCAGTCATGCCCAGAAATACAGATACCATACGGTGTAGTATCCTTCGTTCATTTCCACGCAGTTGTAACCGTATCCGCCGTGTCTAATCCCCACATATGCGCATGCATTGAGCGTAGGGTAATTACTATAGTAGTACCATCCATCCGCGTTGTTTGGCGAGCTGGCCGTGGCGGCGCTGACGGCCGATGAGGGATGGGCGGCCGACGTCACCGCGGCGGGGGATGATGTGGCGGCCAGTGCGGTTGATGTCCCAGACAAAACCGCGACTGCGGCGATCGCCGGGATGGCTAGTTTCCGGATCAAGTTCATTGTGATCCTTTCTTGATTATTCCGAGCGTTGTCTTGTGCTGCTTAGCGAAGCACGCCCAGCCGGGGGCGGAAAGAATTAATCACCGAAGACGCGATCACTCGCCGAGATAGCCACGGCAAACTGCCCCGCCTCCTGTGGAAACAGCCATTTGCCGAAAAGGTAATCACCTATATAGATGGGCGTGCAGAACTGTCCCCCGGCAACGTGATCTCAGGACGCTGTCACGGACGCAGGTGGGGAGCGCTTCATGACCAGCGCTCCGGCCGCCGCGGCGGCGCGGCCACCGCGGTAGGCGCGTTTAGCCGGAGACCCGGCCTGCGGCCCGCGAGTGACCTCCAGCGCGTACATGACCATCATGAATGTGACCGCCAGTACGCAGTAGATCGTGACCGCGGTGTGGCTCAAGCTGTCACCGGGGCACCGGCCAGGAAGGCGACGACGCCGAGGACCGCGCCGCCCAGGATCGCGCCGACCACTCCGCGGCGCAGGGCGATCAGCCACGCCGCGGCCAGCGTGAGCACGCCCAGCTGCCACAGGTGCGCGAGCGCCAGCCCGAGCGGGACGGCCGCCCCGGCGATGGCCCCGATGGACGCGGGGCCGGCCCCAGTCAGGAACGCCTGGACCCGGCGGTTGGCCCGGAGCCGGCCGAAATACCGGCCGCCGCCGAGGACAAAGGCGAACGACGGGGCGAAGGCTACCGCGACGGCGAGCAGGCCGCCGCCCACCCCGGCGGCTGCGTAGCCGACCACGGCCACCGTGAGGACCACCGGCCCGGGAGTGATCTGGCCGAGGGCGACCGCAGCCAGGAACTGGGCGGCGCTCATCCAGTGATAAGTGCTCACCGCGTCGTGCTGCATGAGCGGAATGATCACAAAGCCGCCCCCGTAGGAGAGCGCGCCTACTTTGAAAGCCTCCCAGGTCAAAGCCACGAGCCCGCCCGCGACCGGCAGGGCGGCCGCGGCCGCCAGCGCCCGGGCCCCCGGCGCCCGCGCCCGCAACCCCAGCGCCCGCCCCCCCAACCCAAGGCCCCAGGCCCCGAACGGCAACGCGGCGAGCGCGCGATCGGCCCGCGGCCTGACCGCCATAACGACCTCGATCAGCCCGCAGGCGGCCAGCACGAGTACGAGCCACGGCCCGATCGTGGCCGATGCCAGGCCTCCCACCAGGACGTACCCACACCAGCGGGCTCTGGCCGCACGGCGCGGCGCGGCCCGCCGCCAGCTCGCGGGCAGCAGGCCGACCGCGGCCGCAACGGCGACGGCCGGGACGGCCGCCCCGGCACCATCGGCACCACCGCGGATCCAGCCCGGTGGTCTGGCCGCGAGGAACACCGCGGCCAGACCCAGGATCACGATGAGGCCGGGGACGATGAAGCAGAGCCCGCCGAGGACCGCGCCGGCTGGCCCACCCAGCCGCCACGCGCAGAAGATGGCCAGCTGGGTGGAGGCTGGGCCGGGCAGCAGGTTGCAGGCGGCGATGCCGTCCTCGAATTCCCCCGCCGACAGCCAGGCCCGGTCGTCCACGCACAGCTTGCGCAGCAGCGCGATGTGCGCGGGCGGGCCGCCGAAGCCGATGCAGCCGATGCGCCCCCACTCGCGGGCGATAGTGGCCAGCCCCACCCGCCGCGGTGCTGGCTCCGGCTGGCCCGGGCCGGCGCCTCGGTGGACATGCCTAAGTCGGCCAGCCGCGGCGAGCGCGGTCAGCCAGCCGCGCGGAGCATGGTCAGCCGGTCGATGGCCTGGACGACGGCGGCGGTGTCGGTCAGGTCGGTGAAGACGGCATCGGCCCCGGCCCCGCGCAGTTCACCGACCGTGGACCGCCCGCTGGCGACGGCGATGGATCGCGCACCGCCCATCCGGGCCGCCTCGACGTCGCGGGTGGAGTCGC
This sequence comes from uncultured Actinomycetes bacterium, assembly GCA_963822825.1. Taxonomy (GTDB): domain Bacteria; phylum Actinomycetota; class Actinomycetes; order Streptosporangiales; family Streptosporangiaceae; genus JAWWPY01. The sequence goes on from CAWGIW010000005.1 coordinate 394,102, forward strand.
CGATATAGACCGTTGAGTGCTCCTCGAAGGTGACGCCGTATTTCTCCGCGGCCCGGCCCTGGACCATCAGCAGTTGCGCTGCCTTGGGATACACCCCGGAGCCATAGCCGCCGACCTCGAAGTCGAAGAACTCGGCCAGGCCGAAAGCGCTCAGCTTCTCCACGGCGTTCGGCTTGATCGTGCCGGTGAGCAGGGACTGGACGACACCGCGGCGGCGCGCCACCTCGGACACCGCGTCCCAGGCGCCCGGCAGGACGCGGCCCTGCTGCGGCAGCAGCGCGCGGCGGGCCGCGAACGAGGCCGCCAGTTCTCCGGTGAACCGCGCCAGCAGATCGTCGCTGCCGCTCACGGTCCAGCCGGGCGAACGCGATGAGCCAGGCGAACCGTGCCTGCGCGCAGGCGGCACGCCCACCGCGGCTTCGTTCAGGGCCAGCGCGTCGAAGAAGATCTCCGACTCGATCCGCCCCGCCATCTGAGGAAGCTGGACCAGCGGACGCCCCGTTACCCGCCGGAACGCCTCCGCGTAGGCAACCCGGGTCACCCGCCCGACGTCGACGAGGGTCAGGTCGATGTTCCACAGGACCAGGCGGTCGATGGGGGCCTCCGGTGCGTAGTCAAGGCTGAGCGTACCGGAGGCAGGCTCAGCCCATATGCGGGTAGCGGTAGTCCACCGGGGGGACGAACAGTTCCTTGATGGCGCGGGCGTTAACCCAGCGGATCAGGTTGAAGATCGAGCCCGCCTTGTCGTTGGTGCCACTGGCCCGCGCGCCGCCAAAGGGCTGATGGCCGACGATGGCGCCGGTCGGCTTGTCGTTGATGTAAAAGTTGCCCGCCGAAAACCGCAGCGTCTCGGCGGCGGCGGCGATGGCGGCGCGGTCCTGGGCGATGATCGCGCCGGTCAGCGCGTACGGCGCGACGTCGGCGGCCTGCGCGACCACCTCGTCATACCGGGCGTCGTCGAAGACGTGCACCGCCAGGATCGGCCCGAAATACTCGGTGGTGAATACCTCGTCGGCCGGGTCAGCGCATTCCAGCACGGTCGGCTGGACGAAAAAACCCACCCGGTCGTCGACCCCGCCGCCGGTGAGCACCCGCACCGAAGACCGCGCGCGCGCCCGCTCCAGGGCGGCGGCGTGCTTGGCGAAGGCCCGGCCGTCGATGACGGCCCCCATGAACAGCGACAGGTCGGCCGACACGTCGCCCATGCTCAGCGACTCCACCTGGGCCACGAAATCCTCCCGCAGCCCGTCCCACACCGACCGGGGAACATACGCACGCGACGCGGCGGAGCACTTCTGCCCCTGGTATTCGAACGCACCCCTGATCAAGGCCACCGAGAGCACATCCGGGTCGGCGGACGGATGGGCGATCACGAAATCCTTGCCGCCGGTCTCGCCGACCAGCCGGGGGTAACCGCGATAGCCGGAAATGTTCTTCCCCACGGTCCGCCACAAATGCTGGAACGTCGCCGTGGATCCGGTGAAATGAATGCCCGCGAGGTCCCGGTGGGTGATCGCCACCCGCGACACGGCCTGGCCGTCCCCGGTCACCAGGTTGATCACCCCCGGCGGCAGCCCGGCCGCTTCCAGCAGGCGCATGATGTAGTGCGCGGACAGTTGCTGAGTCGGCGACGGCTTCCACAGCACAACGTTCCCGAGCAGCGCGGGCGCCGTCGGAAGGTTCGCGGCGATCGACGTGAAGTTAAACGGCGAAATAGCCACAACGAAACCCTCCAGCGGCCTGTACTCCAGCCGGTTCCAGGCCCCTGGCTCGGACTCGGGCTGCTGGGTCAGCAACTGGCGCGCGTAGTGGACGTTAAAGCGCCAGAAATCGATCAGCTCACAGGCCGCGTCGATCTCAGCCTGCTGCACCGACTTGGACTGGCCCAAAATCGTGGACGCGTTCAGCACCGGCCGCCACGGCCCGGCGAGCAGTTCCGCGGCCTTGAGGAAGATCGCGGCACGGTCGTCGAAGGACAGCGCCCGCCAGCCGGGGGCGGCCGCGGCCGCCGCCTCGATCGCGGCGGCCACGTCGTGGTCGGTGGCGACGGCGAGGTGGCCGAGCACGCGGCGATGGTTGTGCGGCTCGACCACGTCGATGCGGTCGCCGCCGCCCATCTGCTGACGGCCGCCCACGGTCATGGTCAGCTCGGCGTCTTCCCCGGCCATCTCCTTGACCTTGGCTTCAAGCACGGCCCGCTCGTGGGTGCCCGGCGCGTACGGCCTGATTGGCTCGCTGCGCGGAGCGGGGACGTTCGTGACGGCATCCATGACAGGCCTCCCTGGCTCACCCGAGGTCAGCGGCACTCACCTGGTCATCGTCGCATGGGTGAACGGACCCGCAACAAGGACAGGCCGCCGAGCGCCCCGGCGGCGGAGGCCGCGGCGAGGACGAGCGCACAGTCGTGCAGCGCCGTGACCGGCGATCCGGACGCCTGGCTGCGGGTCGCGTAGAACGTCGCGAGCAGGGCGATGCCGAACGATCCCGACAGCCGTTCCCCGATGTTGAACAGCGTGTTGCCGTCCGGCTGCCGCGCCTCATCGAGGCCGCCGAGCAGGCCGAGGACGAGCGGCTGGACGGTGAAGCCGAGCGCGATCCCGCGCCCGCACAGCAGCATGGCCGTCAGCCAGACGGGGGTCGAGGCGGTCAGCAGCACCAGGCCCAGCGTGCTGACGGCGAGCAGCGCCAGGCCGCCCGAGACGCTGAGCGCGATCACGGCGGGACTGGCCCGGGCGCGGTCGACGATGGTGTTGCCCAGTGCGGCGGCCAGGCCCATGACCACGCCCTGCGGCAGCAGGGCCAGGCCGGCGACGGTGGCGGAGTGCCGCTGGACCTGCTGCAGGAACACCGGGGCCAGGAACAGCATGGAGAACAGCACCACGCTCGTGAGGCAGCACAGCAGCAGGGTCGCGGCCCAGCGAGGCGAGCGGAGCAGCTCAAGGCTGACCGCGGGCGGCGGGCCATCGCCCCGTGATCGCCGGTGCGCGTGGAGCGTGTAGACGGCGACCAGGCCGATGCCTCCGGCCCAGGCCGACGCCGATCCCGCCGAGAGCCAGCCGCTAGCGGGTCCCTGACTGGCGCCGTACGTGGCCAGGCCAAGCCCGGTGCCCAGCAAGGCCAGGCCAAGGAGGTCCGGGCGGGCCCCCGGGTCTCCCGCGCTTCCGGGGCCGTTCCAGCCTGCCCCGCCGGCCGGATCTCGCCCGCCAACCGGGTCGGCCGGATCTCGCCCGCCAACCGGGTCGCCCGGGTCTCCAGCGCCTGCCGGCTCGCCAGCGCCTGCCGGGCCGTTCCGTCGCGTCGCGGCCGCGCCGGCCAGCGCGGCCAGCCCGATGGGCACGTTGACGAGAAAGACCGACCGCCAGCCGAACCCGCTGATCAGCAGGCCGCCGACGGCCGGCCCGAGCGCCGGGGCCGCGAAAAACATGATGCCGGCGCTGACTGGCATGCTGCGCGCCTCGCTCCGCCCGCCGCCGGCCCGCCCACCCCCGCCCCGCTCGCCGAGCAGCAGGCCCAGGGCGAGCGGGACCATCGGCGCGCCGACCAGTCCCTGCGCCACCCGCGTCGCGATCAGCAGGCCCACGTCGGGGGCGAGCGCGCAGGCGGCGGAGGCCAGCGTGAAGCCGAGCAGCACCGCGGTGTAGGCCCGCGTCGTGCCGAACCGGCGAGCCAGCCATGGGGTGGCCGCCAGGCCGCCGGCCAGCCCGAGCAGGTAGCCGCTCACCGCCCACGCGGCGGTGCCGAGCGACGTGTGCAGATCCCGGACGATGACCGGCACCGCGACGTTGACCACGGACGAGTTGACCATGGACAGCACGGGCCGGCCATCAGCGTGACCCGCATCAGCAGCCCACCGGCCAGAGCATCGGGACCCCCGCTGACCCGCTGCTGGCTGGCCCTGGTCATGCGCTGGCCCTGGTCACTGGACCGGGCCCGCGGCGGCCACTGCGAGATCATCCAGCCAGCCGAGTTCCTGGCGCTTCTGGTCGAGGTTGAAGTCCAGCATCCGCACGCCCCATGGCTGGGCCGCCGCGGTCTCCGGCCGCATCGCGGACAGGTGGGCGATTGATGACTCGACGATCTCCCGTCGTGTCCGGATAATCCGCAGCCGCTCCTCGGGGTCGAGATCATCGAAGAACGCGACCCGCGTCTGGAACTCGTTGTCGTCGGCCAGCAGGGCGGGGTCAGCGTCGCGGATCATCGCCTGGAGCAGGTCGTGGCCGGTGTCGGTGAGCCGGTACACGTTACGCGGTGGACGTCCGGGGTCGGCCTCGGCGGCCACCCGCTCGATCGCGGCCTGCTCCTCGAAGCGGCGCAGCGCTGGATAGAGGACGTTGTTGTTGATCGACCGTCCGCCCAGGATGCGCTCGACGCTCTTTTTGATCTCGTAGCCGTGCCTCGGCCCCTCGGCAAGCACGCGCAACATCAGTATGTCGAAGTACACGGAGTTAGCCTAACCTAGATTAGGCTAACTCATCGAGAGGACGGCGCCCTTCGCTGGAGGCGGCTCAACCCGCGTCCGAGGGTCGGCCCGGGTCCGGCCATGGGTCCGGGGTATCCCCGGGGCGTACGCTGTGCCCCTGGGCCAGCCGACTCAGCCGATGACGTGCGGCAGTTCCTGGGTGGCGTACCAGAGCAGGTCATGGCCCTCGGCACCGTTGACCACGAACTTGGCGTCGTCATCGCCCTTGTCGGCGGCGGGCAGCGCGGTGACCGCGTCGCTGATGTCGCCGACCGCGAGCAGATCGTCGATGTGGCCGGCTGCCACCAGGCGCAACTCGACCGGGGCGGAGATCACTACCACGGTCGGCTCGTCGAACCCACCGTTCCAGCTGACCTGCTCGTCTGGCACGTCGGCGGCGAGCACCACGCGTCGGCGCGGCGCGTCAGGGTCGGATAGCAGGAGCCGGAGCGAGGCCCGGGCGGCGTGGGTCATGGCCACGTACTCAAGTTCTTCGAGATCCCCGCTGGCGTACCACTCACGCAGCGCGGGCGTGACCGCGAACCCGTGCACCGGGGCTGGGCCGATCGCCCCGGTGCGCAGCAGATCGTCGAGCGCCGGCAGCGTTGCCGGCAAGTAGACACGCATGGACTCCCCAGGTGGGCGGGATGATCAAAGTGTGCCACCGGGGACGTCCGCAGGCCCGGGAATCGGGCAGTTCGCGCCGCCCAGTGCGGCTATCACGGCGTCCACCGCCGCAGCCAGCGGCTCGTGTTCCCAGACGCGGACTACCTGCCAGCCAGCCGCCGCCAGGGCGGCGTCGGCGGCGCGGTCACGCTCGATATTCCGGCGCAGCTTAGGCGCCCAGTACCACTCGTTGATGGCTGGATCACGGCCGTGCTGGGGGCAGACATGCCAGAAGCAGCCGTCAACGAAAACAGCGACTTTCCGGGCGGTGAACGCTATGTCGGGACGGACCCGCACACCCTCGTTGAGGTCAAGTCGGTGATCTTTGCGGAACCGGTACCCCCTGCGGTGCAGCGCGCTGCGCAGGGCAAGTTCGGGCTTGGTGTTGGTGCGCCGGATGGCCCGCATGTTGGCCGAGCGCCCGGGGGTCGAGGGACTCGGATAGTCGGCCACGGGCGCCAACGCTAGCGCGCCCCCGGCCACGAGCGGAGCGGAAAGCCGACGGCGCCAACGCTAACGCGCCCCGCGACTAGCGGAGCGGAAGGCCGAGCAGGTCGCCGAGACGCGCGACGGTGGCGCCGGGTTCGGTGTGCAGCACGCCGGTCATCCCGATCGCTTCCGCGGCCGCCACGTTGGCCGCGATGTCGTCGATGAAGACGCACTCTTCCGGCGGCAGCCCGATCAGTTCCACCGCGTGCCGGAAGATCCTCTCTTCGGGCTTGCGCATGCCGACCTCGGCCGAGATGACGACGGCGTCGAACCGGACGGGGAACAGGTGGCGCTGGTAGTCGCCGGCGCCCCAGGAGTTGGAGAGCAGGCCGGTGCGCAGGCCCGCGGCACGCACCTGCTGCAGCAGATCATGCATCATGTCGCAGGGCAGCGCCGCCGCGAACATCCTGGCCAGCAGGCCGTCGGCGGGCACCCGGCCGCCGTCGAGCCGGACGATCCGGGAGGCGAGCAACTCCTCGAACTCGGCCGGCGTGCACTCACCGCGCTCCAGGGCATGGACCGGATTGCTCTCGCCGTCGGGCGTGTAGGCGCCACGCAGCCAGGGACGGAGCACCGCAGTGTAGCTGTCGTGGTCGATCCCGTCCGCGACCAGCCAGCTCCGGACCACATCGGGAATGGGGCTGGTCAGCACGCCACCCCAGTCGGTAATCACCCCGTGCAATTCCGGCACGCCTTCGATGGTAGGCGACGCGGGCCAACTCTCCAGGGACACCGCGTGGCCATTGTGTGGCCTGGTGCGCTCGCTGAGAAACGCTGCCGAGCGGGTTACTTCTGACTCCGACTGTTTCATATATTTCCAATTGACTTTATAGGAAGTAGAGCCGACCATGGTGTCATGGCTCGCAGCGAACCCCTGGCCTGGTGCCTGCACGTGGACCTCCGGCGGCAGGCCAGCGCCATGTGCCGGACCCCGTAGCGGCCCACCACGGGCCGCCCGCCTGCCCTGTCCGCTCCGGCCGCGCAACGGTGAGCGGCCCGACTGCCGCCTCGAGGCGCCTGGTCCGGCTGCTGGAGAGGAGGGCACTGTCATGGCGCCGCAGCTTCGTGGAGGCGTAGCCGCCCAGTCCCTGGCCAGCCTGGGCCAGAGACCGGATTCGCCCGCCGCGGCGCGGGCCCGCGGCCTCTCCCGCGCGTTCGGCGACCGGCGGGTGCTTGACGGCCTCGATCTGGACATCGCACCCGGTGAGTTCATCGCCCTGATTGGCCGGAGCGGTTCGGGCAAGTCCACCCTGCTGCGCGCGCTGGCCGGTCTCGACCGCGAGGTGACCGGCGAGCTCACCGTGCCCGGCAGCACCGCGGTGGCGTTCCAGGAACCACGACTGGTGCCGTGGCGCCGGGTCTGGGCCAACGTGGCCCTCGGACTGCGGGTCAACGACCCCAAATCGGTGGCGCGGGCCGCGCTCGACGAGGTTGACCTCACCGAGCGGGCGGGCGGGTGGCCGCTCACCCTGTCCGGCGGTGAGGCGCAGCGCGCCTCACTGGCCCGGGCGCTGGTGCGCGAGCCGAGCCTGCTGCTGCTCGATGAGCCGTTCAGCGCGCTGGACGCGCTGACCCGGATCACCATGCACCGCCTGGTCGTCCGCCTCTGGGCGCGCCACCGGCCCGCCGTCCTCCTCGTCACCCACGACGTAGACGAGGCGCTGGCGCTCGCTGACCGGGTCATCGTCCTGGCCAGCGGCCAGATCACCGACAGCCGCCGGGTTGACGTGCCCCGCCCCCGCGACCGCGAGCATCCCGACCTGCTGACCCTGCGCACGCACCTCCTGACCGAGCTCGGCGTGACCACAGAAGGAGAAGCATGACTACCCCGAAGCCCAGCCGTTCCGGCCGTCGCGTGCTGCCCGAACTTCGCCGGCGGGGGCCTTCTCCCCAGAACACAACGGCTTGCCCCGGGTAGGTGTCAGCGCATGATCGTGCCCGCACCCCGGAGCAGCCGTTCCCACACCCCAGGAGGGGCCTTGCGTTGCGTTGCTCTCGTTGGTAACCCCAAGCCCGAGTCCCGCACCCGGGCCGTGGCCGTAGCGGCGGCCCAGGCGGTCATCGATGCCGCCGGCCTGACCGGCGGGTATCAGGTCATCGACCTGTGCAGGCTGGCCCGGCGCCTGCTGCTGCCGGAACCATCGCCGGCCATCGAGGACGCCATCGAGCAGGTCACCCAGGCTGACCTGGTCGTGGTGGCCAGCCCCACCTTCAAGGGCACGTATACCGGGCTGCTCAAGGTCTTCCTCGACCGGTTTCCGTACCAGGCGCTGGCTGGGACGATCGCGCTGCCCGTGCTGGTGATGGGCACACCGCAGCACGCGCTCGCGGTCGAGGTCCACCTGAGGCCGTTGCTGGTGGAGCTGGGCGCCATGGCGCCGACACCGGGGCTGGCCGTCCTCGAATCACAACTGGGCCATCTGGATGCCGTGCTGGATCCGTGGGCCGCGCAGGTGGCTCCCGCCCTGGGCCGCCCGGCCGCTACCGCACTGGCCCGTGTAGGACCCGAACGATCATGAGCAATTCCGGGTGATCATGAGCACCGGATGAGCAAAATCCGGGTTTCGTGAGCAATGGCTCCCGGACTTGTCCTTACTGTGTGTCTTATGGTGGCACCAGCCTGACGCCGGGAACTGTTCAGCAAGCGTCAGAGGCTTGCTGCGGCGCGGGTGAGTTTATCGCTTCGGGCAGGGCCAATGCGCCGACACCGCAGCAGCGTACAGAACCCGCTCACCGGGGCGCGCGGCGCCGCGTGCTGCGCTCACCGGTCCGCAGGCGGACGGGCCGCCGGGCGAATAGCAGGCCCTGCGCCAGCGACGTCCGCCTCGCCTGGTAAACCTCCGTAAAGGCCACCGCCACCGCAGCCAGTGACAGCCAGGTGCCGGTGCAGTACGGGCAGATGAGCACCCCGGACAGCCACGCCCAGGGCAAGCCGTCCTGCTTGCGGCGCCCGGCCCAGTCCCGCAGGAAAGCGAACATCTTGGACTTGGAGATCATGAAGCTGCCGCTGCCGATCGCTGCGGCCAGGCTGAGCGTGGCAACTATGTCAGCGCCCATGCTCAGCAGTTGAGCAGTATCGGGTTCTGGTTGAGCAGCTGCGCGGCGGGCGAGATGAAGCGCTGGAAAGCGTCCTGGGCGGCCGGGTCGAACACCGCTGGCTTGCAGCAGTTCTGGAACCCCAGGCGCACCCCGAAATGCGCCTCGATCGCGCTGCGCATGGAGTCCGAGGAGAACATCCGGAACATCTGCCCCCACTGCTCGTCGGTCTCGGGAACCTCGGCGTTCTGGGCGCTTTCGGTGCCCTCGCTGCGCATCTCGGTGACCAGCCGCTCCACCATGCTCCAGGCGAACGGCAGCGACTGCCGGATGCAGGAGACGAACTCCTCGCGGGTGACGGTGCCGGCCTCTGCCTTCTCCAGCAGGGCCGGGGAAACGTTCAGGGACATTCGTAGCCTCCTTGCTTGTTGGGACTGATTCTCAGTACCAGTAGACCCTAGCACGGCCGCTCGTGACCCGGCCTCAACTGGGCCCCGGTCAGCGGTCCGTAGCTGGCTGTGGCGCGCTCGCGGCATCGACACTGACGCGGCATTACGCGCGTGATCTTCGATCACGTGCGCCCTTCGGGCCGCACAATGCCAGTTATGCAGGTGATCGAGGCGCAGGGCGCCCGGTTGGGGCCTCACGAGCATCTCCATACAAACATGTGCGGACGCCACCGAGCGTCGAGTAATGATCGCCTGATGATCGAGTTCGCTGGGCCGCTGAGCCGGGACAGGCTGCGCCTGGAGCTCGAGTTTTGGTAACTGTCAGTGCGCGCGGATTCCGCACTTGTTCTGGCGAGCCGACCTCACATCCACCGCCACGGGGCCGGGTGCTCATGATCACGCGGAAAGCCAGCAAGACGTAATTGCTCACCGACGAGAAAACTGCAGGCCAACGACGCGCGATTGCTCATGATCCGCAGGATCCTACAGCCCGGTAGCCGGCTATCCGCTCAGCCAGTCCGAGGCCGGCCGGCGGCAGCCGGAATCCGGGCAGCGGAGAAGGCAGCAGGCACAGGAAGGCCAGCGAGCCGCCGGCGGTCGCGATCCACAGGGTCGGCCGCGGGCATCGATGTGACATCGAACGGGTAGGAGCGCGCTCGATGTGACATCGACGGGTGACGGTGGCCTGGCGAGGCGGGGAGGGGCGGGGCGGGCCCGGCGGCCGGGCGGGGAGACTGGCAGAATCTCAGTCTCTGGGTTACGTGAAGGGGAACGCATGGAGGCAGTCGCCGTCGTCACCGGCGCCAGCAGCGGGATCGGCGCGGCCACCGCGACGCGGCTGGCTGAGGCCGGCTACCACGTCGTTCTGGCCGCCCGGCGCGCCGATCGTATCGAGGACCTCGCCGAGCGGCTCCGCGCGGACGGCGGACAGGCCGACACCCGAATCCTGGACGTCACCGACCGCGCCGCGGTCTTCGCGTTCGCGGCCGCCCTGGGCCGCTGCGACGTGCTGATCAACAACGCCGGGGGGGCCTTCGGCGGCGAAACCGTGGCCGAGTCCGACCCAGCGGACTGGCGGGCGATGTTTGAGGTCAACGTTCTGGGCACGCTGAACGTGACCCAGGCGCTGCTGCCCAAACTCATCGCGAGCGGTAACGGCACCATCGTGGTGCTCTCCTCCACCGCGGGCATGGTCGCCTACGAGGGTGGCGGCGGCTACGTCGCCGCCAAGCACGGCGAGCATGCGATCGCCGCCACCCTGCGCCTGGAACTGTGCGGCGAGCCCGTGCGGGTCATCGAGATCGCGCCCGGCATGGTCCGCACGGACGAGTTCGCGGTCAAGCGCTATCGCGGCGACGCGGCACAGGCCGCCGCCGTGTACCAAGGGGTCCCGGAACCACTCACCGCTGACGACGTGGCCGACACGATCAGCTGGGCGGTGACCCGGCCACCGCACGTCAACGTGGACCTGCTGGTCCTCAGGCCGCGGGCCCAGGCGGCCCAGCACAAGGTCTGCCGGCAGTCCTGACCCCGGGTCGCCCAGCCGATCACCGCGCCCGGATCAAACCACTCTCATGAGTTCTACAGCGCGGCCGCCGGCGCTGCGATGCGCGCCCATCCCCCGCTCCCGGGCCAGTGAGACCGCACCGGTGCGCCATTGGTGTCGTTGGGACGGCCCCGGTGCGCCATTGGTGTCGTTGCGCCGGGGGGCGGGACCGCCTCTCCGGGCTGCGGACGGCGCTGCGTGGGCGCCCGGATCACCGGCCGGTCACCGGGGACAGGGGCCAGCTGACCGCGGTGAGGTCGGCCGCTACCCGGTCGGCCGCGGACAGGTCGGCTGACTCGTGCGTGGTGGCCACCGCCACGCAGTACATTCCGGCCGCCTTCGCCGCCGCCACCCCGGCGGGTGCGTCCTCGAAGGTCACACAGGCCGAAGCCTCGACGCCGAGCAGCCGGCTGGCGCGGAGATAGCCCTCCGGATCGGGCTTACCCACCTCGACATCCTCGGCGACGACCAGCACGTCGAACAGATCACGCACACCGAGCTGGGCCAGAACGCGTTCCGCGTAACGGCGGCCGGCCGAGGTAACCAGCCCGAGCGGGTGGCCGTGCCCGCTGATGACGCGGACAAGCTCGACCGCGCCTGGCATCGGCGCCAGCGGCGGCTGCCCCGCGGCATGGAAGTGAGCGGAGGCCTCGGCCATCAGCGCGCCCGCGTCGTGGCCGGGCAGGCCGTCAGCCAGCAACGTGATGACATCCGTGCGCCGGCGTCCCACGAACGAGCGGATCAGCGTGTCGTCCGGCGTCATCCCGCGCGCCTCGAACACCCGGCGCCACGCGGCGCCGCTCCGTACCTCGCTGTCCACCAATGTGCCGTCGAGGTCGAACACGACCGCGCGGAATCCTGCCGCTGTCATGAGCCGGGCCTCAGGCCGTCTGGGTCACCTTGGTCAGCCCGCGCGGGTTGTCCGGATCGATGCCACGGCGCCTGGCCAGCGCCTCGGTGAGCAGCTGGCCGGGCACGATCAGGCCGAACGGGGCCAGCCACTCGGGCAGCCGCGGCCCGGCCAGCGCGCGGCTGCTCACCTGGGCCAGGCCCGGGCCGCCGCCGATCGCGTACGCCTGCGCCCCGGTGGCCCTGACCCGCTTGGCCAGGTCGATGGTGCCCGCCAGCACCGGGCCGGAATCCGCCGCGACGATGATCGCCGGGGTCTGCGCATCCACCACCGCCATCGGCCCGTGCGCCAAGTCGGCGTAGGACAGCCCCATCGCGTGCAGGTAGCACGCCTCCTTGAGCTTGAGCGCGAGCTCAAGCGCGGCCGAGTAGGCGAGCCCGCGCCCGGAGACCACGACGCCGGCCGCCCCGGCGAGTTCCGCCACGATCGGGTCCAGATCGATGTCCACGGCCAGCATCCGGTCGATCTCGTCAGGGACCCCGCGCAGTTCGCCAGCGTCCAGGTCCGCGCCCAGGCCAATCGCCAGCACCGCGAGCGCGGCGAGTTGCGTGGTGAAGGTCTTGGTCGCCGGGACGGCGCGTTCCGGGCCGGCCTTGGTCACGAAGGCCACCTCGGCCGCATCGGCCAGCGGCGACCCCGCGCCGTTGGTGATGGCCAGCGTCCTGGCCCCGCACCGAGCCGCCCAGGCCAGCGTGTTGACGATCTCCTCGGTCCGCCCGGACTGGGAGAGGGCCACCGCCAGCACACCGGAGAGATCGATCCGGCGCCGGTAGCAGGTGGCGATCGACGGTGCGGCCAGGGTGGCCAGCCTCCCCACGTACGCCTGCACCAGGTAACTGCCGTAGACGGCGGCGTTGTCCGAGGTCCCGCGGGCGATCAGGAGCACCTGGCGCTGGTCGGCGGCGAGCCGCCCGATCTCGCCGCGCCGTGGCAGCAGCGCGTCCAGGGTGGCCCGCAGCGCCGCGGGCTGCTCGGAGATCTCGGCCCGCATCGCGGTGCGCCCCGCTGCGGCGGTGCTGTCCGGTGGATTAGTCACGGATACACCCTCTCACCATCGATCCAGGTCCCCCGCGCCTGCAGGTCATCACCCAGCCAGGCCAGGTCGGCGGCGGCACCAGGCGCCAGGCGGCCCAGGTCAGGGCGGCCGATGAGATCCGCGGGGACCCGGGTCGCCGCGGTGACCGCCACATCGAGGCCCACTCCCGCCGAGACCATGTTCGCCACCGCCCGGTCCATCCGCAGCGCGGAACCGGCCAGTCCCCCGTCCGGCCGGCGCGGCGGCGCACCGTCTCCCGGCGACAAGTCGATGGGCTCGCCGCCGAGCAGGTACCGGCCCGCGGGCATGCCGGCGCAGGCCGATGCGTCGGTGACGAGGCAGATCCGGCCGGGCGCGGTCGCGAAGGCGATCAGGCAGGCCTCGCGGCACACGTGGTGCAGGTCCGCGATCAGCCCGCTGGTCAGGCGGTGGTCGGTGAGCGCCTGTCCGGTCACGCCGGGCTCATAGGAACCGAGCGGGCGCTGGGCATTGAACACGTGCGTGACCATCCGCGCGCCCGCGGCGGCCGCCTCGGCCACCTGCCGCCCCGTGGCGTCGCTGTGCCCGACGCTGACCAGGACCCCCGCTCCGGTCAGTCGCTCGATGGCGGCCAGCCCACCCTCGGCCTCGGGCGCCAGGGTCACCATCCGGAGCACGCCCGCCCCCGCAGCCAGCAGCTCCCCGATGGCCGCGGGTTCCGGCGGGACGATCCAGTCGGCGTTGTGCGCGCCCCGCCGGGCCGGTGCGATGAACGGCCCCTCCACGTGCACGCCGAGCACCCGCGCCGCGCCGGGAGGCAGGCCCGGAACAAACGATGCCACGCAACGAAGCTCCGCGCCCAGCTCACCGAGCGGAGCGGTGATGAAGGTCGGCAGGAATGCCGTGGTCCCCGTCTCGGGGAGGCGGCCCCCGACGAGAGCCCAGCCGTCCGGGTCGGCCGCGCTCATCTCGATCCCGTAGTAACCGTTGACCTGGAGGTCCACGAAACCGGGCAGGAGCACGCCGGTGGCCAGCTCGACATCGGGCCGGCCCGGCGGCGGCCCGGCGGCGACCGCGCTGACCCGGCCGCCGGTGACCGCCACGTACCCGGGCTCCAGCACACCGGCGCCGGCCATGGCCGGGATGACCCGGGGCGCGCTGATCAGCAGGTCGGCCACGCGAGAGCCCCCATCGCCCGTCGTAGTCAGAGATTCATCGCCTGTGGTAGTCCGGTGTTGATGTCGCAGTCAGAAACTGATGTCGTGGTCAGGACATTGAGCCCTGGTCAGATGTTGATGTGGGCCATGAAGTCGGCGGGGTAGCGCTCCCCCGCTGCCGCGCCGCGCGGCGCGGCGGCGTCGATCTCGGCCAGGTCGGTGCCAGTCAGCTCGACCTCGGCGGCGGCCACGTTCTGCTCCAGGTAGGAACGGCGCTTGGTGCCCGGGATGGCGACGACGTCCGGGCCCTGAGCGAGCACCCAGGCCAGCGCCAGCTGGGCCGGGGTGACCCCCTTGGCCGCGGCAAGCTCGGAGACCTTGGCCGCCAGGGCCAGGTTGGCGGCCAGGTTGTCGCCCTGGAAGCGGGGGGCCCGGTGCCGGAAATCACCCTCACCGAAGTCATCAGGCCCACTGATCGAGCCGGTCAGCAACCCCCGGCCGAGCGGACTGTAGGCGACCAGGCCGATGCCGAGTTCCCGCAGGACGCCGAGGAGCTCAGCCTCGGGATCCCGGCTGAAGAGCGAGTATTCGTACTGCCCGGCCGCCATCGGGTGCACCGCGTGCGCCCGCCGCACGGTGGCCGGGGCGGCCTCCGAGATGCCGAGGAAACGCACCTTGCCCGCGGCGACGAGTCCGCTCATCGCGCCCCAGGTCTCCTCGACCGGCACGTCGGAGTCCACCCGGTGCTGGTAGTACAGGTCGATGTGCTCGACGCCCAGCCGGTCCAGCGACGCGTCACAGGCCGCGCGGACGTACTCAGGCCGGCCGTTGACGGTCCGGCTGCCGTCCGGCCTCCGCTCGTTCCCGAACTTGGTGGCCAGCACCACCTCGTCCCTGCGGCCCCTGATGGCCGCGCCGACCAGCCGCTCGTTGGTGAAAGGCCCATACGCGTCGGCCGTGTCGAGGAGCGTTACGCCCAGGTCAAGGGCGCGGTGGATGGTGGCGACCGACTCCTCGTCGTCGGCAACACCGTAGGACTGGCTCATGCCCATGCAGCCGAGACCCAGCTCGGGTACGGTCAGCCCCTGTCCCAGCGTGCGCTCTTTCATCAGCTGCCCTTCTCCCGAAGATGACCCGTGGGACACAGTACTGGGCAGGTTCCGTTGAGATAATTTCAGGCGCTGGCCTGACCCGGGGCCCGGCTCCTGGGTTCACCGTCCGCTGGGCTGGTTCCCTCGCCATCCCGGGCCGCCAGGCTCGCCCTCAGGATGTCGGCCAGGCTGCTGGCCCGGTCCACCGGGGCGGCCCGCGGCTGCGGCCGGATCACGTCGCGGCCCTGGATCTTGGCGGCCACCAGTTCCTCCAGCGCCTCGCGGTAGCGATCCCGGTACCGCGAGGGGTCGAAATCGACGGTCATCGAGTTGATCAGGGACGCGGCCATCTTCAGTTCCTGGGACCGTACCTCGATGTCCTCGTCAAGGAATGGGAAGCCCGGCGCGCGGACCTCGTCGGGCCACAGCAACGTCTCCAGCACCAGGACGCCGTCCCTGGCCCGCAGGGTGGCCAGCGACTCCCGCTGGCGAAGTGCGACCTTGGCCACCGCCACCTTGCCTGACCGTTCCAGCGCGTCCCTCAGCAGCACGTACGCCCTGGCCCCGGTGGGCTCGGGCTCCAGGTAGTAGCTCCGCGCCCAGAGGATCGGATCCACCTGATCGGCCGGGGTGAAGTTGAGCACCTCGATGCTGCGGGTGGTCGGCAACGGCAGGTTGGCCAGGTCCTCGTCGGTGATCACCACCACCTCGCCGTCAGCTAATTCATACCCTTTGGCCACGTCCTCGTACTCGACCTCCGCGCCGTCCACGGAGCAGATCCGGCGGAATCTGATCCGTCCACCGTCCGTCCTGTGCACCTGGCGGAACGTCAGGTCGCGCGGCTGCGTCGCGGCGTAGAGCTTCACTGGAATCATCACCAGGCCGAACGAGATCGAGCCCATCCACATGCTGTGCATAACCTTCCGATACCCGCCCCGCCGCCATTCATGGCTTCCTGCGAAATCCATGGCTTCCTGCTCCACTCGGGGCCGTCTGGCCGGGTCGCGCCCTGGTGGCGACGGGTCTGCTGGCCGCGCCGCGGCGCACGCCATTCCCGTGCGATGCTTCACCAGGGCGCCATTCCGGCGGCGGGCGCACGCTCGGCCGAGAGGACTTCCGGCGGCTGGCGTCCGCGCCGATAAGGGCCTGGCCGCCCAGGAGCCCAGACCGCCCGGGTCTGGCGACTAGTACGGTCAGGCCGACCAGCCCGGCGGCGGGAGACGTGCTCCCCGTGACCCGCGTCCCCGTGACCCGCGCCCCCGTGACCCAGCGCCACATGTGGGTATCGCCGGCCGCGCCCAGTATGCCCGTACCCTGGTAGGGCGGAATGTGCCCCGACGGGATGCGCGCGCCTCGGGCGCGGCTGTCATGATGAACTCACCGCGTTCACCCGGCGGAGCGGGGAGGATCATCACATGCCGGAATTCGACGTCGTTGTGCTGGGGGGCGGAACCTCCGGTGAGCTGGTCGCCACCGAGGTGGCCCGGGCTGGCCGGTCCGCCGCTCTCGTGGAGGCTGGGCTCGTCGGTGGTGAGTCGCCCTACCTGGCCAGCATTCCGTCCAAATCGCTGCTCCAGTCCGCCCGAAGGGGCGAGACCTGGGAGCACGCGGTGACCTGCCGGGACGAGTTGGCCGGGCACCTCGACGACACGTTCGCGGCGGCGCGGCTCGCCGAAGCCGGGGTGACGCTGGTGCGTGGCACCGGCCGGGTCACGAAACCGGGCACGATCGAGGTCCAGCCGATCGCGGCTCCCCGTGGTTCCGCCGGTGGCCGCGGTTCCGCCGGTTCGCCCGCGGTCTCGGCGCGGCCCGTGCGGCCGGTGCGGGCCGTGGTTCCGGGGGGGCGCGCGGGGCCGGTATCACCAACGCTTCCGGCCCGGCCGGGGGGCCTGGCACCGGCGGCGGCGCAGGCCCGGCCGGCGGTCTGGCGAACGGCGACGGGCCGACTACCATCAGCTACGGCGACCTCGTCATCGCCACCGGCAGCGAGCCGGTTGCCCCGCCGGTGGAGGGGCTCACCGACGTGCCCACATGGACCAGCGCCGAGGCACTGACCTGCCCCGACCTGCCGCGGCGGCTGGTGGTCCTCGGCGCCGGCCCGGTCGGCTGCGAACTCGCGCAGATTTACGCGGCGTTCGGGTCCCAGGTGACTCTGGTGGAGGCCGAGGAGCGGATCCTCCCCGACGAAGCCGCGTTCACCGGGGAGATCCTGGCCGAGGCGCTGCGCCGGACGGGGGCGGAACTGTGCCTCGGTTCCGCGGTGGTGAAAGCCGAAACGATGGATTCGGGCCTCGCGCTGACCCTGGCCAGCGGAACCAGGATCGAGGCCGACCGCGTCCTGCTCGCCACGGGCCGCCGCCCCCGGCTGACCGGGCTCGACCTGGACAAGCTCGGCATCACCGGCTCCCCCACGGAGGCGCTGGCCATGGACGAGACCTGCCGGGTGGTTCCCGGCCCGCCCGCCGCGGGGCAGGACGGCAGGAAACCGGCCGGCCGGATCTGGGCGGCCGGGGATGTGACCGGCATCGCCCCCTACGCACACACGGCCCGCTACCAGGCACGCATCGTCGCCGCCAACATCCTGGGCGGCCATCGTCTCGCCGACTACCGTGCCATCCCGCGCGCGGTTTACACTTGGCCCTCGGTCTACTCGGTGGGTATCTCCCCGGGGCAGGCGGCCGCCGCCGGAGTCGAACTGTCCACCGTCGGCTTCGACCTCGCCGAGACGGCACGCGCCGCCGTCCAAGACGACGATGGGGGCCGGGTCGAGTTGTACGCGGCCGCGGGGCGCGGCGACATCCTGGTTGGTGCCGCCGCGGTCGGCCCCCACGCGGAAGAATGGATGGGAGAGCTGACGCTGGCCATCCGGGCCGGGATCCCGCTGGCCGTGCTGGCCGACGTGGTGCACGCGTTCCCGACGTACGGAGAAGCGGTGGAATCACTACTGTCCGAATTGGTGCAACGGGCTCCGGCGGCGGACCCGGCCGAAACCGACCTGGCGGCTAGCCGGTTCATCGGAACTAGCGAACTTAATGCTTAGACAGGAAGGGAAGGCGGATGAGCGAGAGTGACATGGAGGCGCCGACCGCCGATTCCGTGGAACAGACGCAGAGCGTGGGCGACGACGAGGAATCCACCGGCGGGCAGCCCAGCGAGTTGCCACTCGATGTGAACGAGGCGGATGCCGCGGAACAGCAGCGCACCGTGGAACTCGACGAGGACGACTATCGCTGAGTGGTCCGCTGGGTGCCCGTGGACCGGGTGGGGTCACCGTCTGTAACGCCGGAAGGGGCCGCCCGGTCGTAGGATGGGCGTGACATGGCGGAACCCCCGCGATGGAACACATCGGAGAGTCTCGTGACCGCAACCCCGCAGGCCCGGCCGGCCAGCGCGCGGCTGCCAAGGCAAGCCAGGCGTCGGCAGCTACTTGGGGCCGCGCAGGAAGTCTTCGTCGCTCAGGGATACCACGCCGCGGCCATGGACGAGATCGCCGAGCGGGCCGGCGTCAGCAAGCCCGTGCTGTACCAGCACTTCCCCGGCAAGCTCGACCTCTATCTGGCCCTGCTCGACGAGAGTGTGGCGGCCCTGACCGATACTGTCCGCGCCGCGCTCGCGTCCACGACGGACAACAAGCAGCGGGTCAGCGCCACCTTCACTGCGTTCTTTGACTTCGTAGGCAGCACCGGCGAGGCGTTCCGCCTGGTCTTCGAGTCGGATCTGCGCAACGAACCCGCGGTCCGGGAGCGTCTCGACGCCACCATGCAGGCCTGCGCGGAGATGGTCAGCGAAATCATCCGCGAGGACGCGGGGATCGGCGACGACGAAGCGCAACTGCTCGGCATGGGCCTGGTCGGGATGGCCCACGTTACCGCCGTCCACTGGCTCAGCACCGGCCGCCTGATCCCGAAGGATGCCGCGGAGGAACTGATGGCCCGGCTGGCCTGGCGTGGCATCAGCGGCTGGCCACGCACCGGCTGACCCGGTCGGCTGGCACCCCGCCCACGCACCCGCTGACCCGGTCGGCGGGCGCCCCGGCTCACGTACCGGCTGACCGGCTGACCCGATCGGCTGGCACCCCGCCACGCACCCGCTGACCCGGTCGGCTCGCACCCGGCTCACGTACCGGCTGACCACCGACAGCGGCCGCTCCGGCCTCATTTCGCTCGCGGCGTACCGTCGGGGGCCCTGGATCGCTTCGTGGCCATCACCCCGGCGGCTAGCCTGCAAGAGCGTCTCAGCCTGGCCAGATAGGACGCCTACAGCCGACCGTTGGAGCGGACCGGCGAGAGAGGAACACTGTGGAAGTCAAGATCGGGATTCAGTCGATACCGAGGGAAATTTTCGTGGAGACCAATTCCACGGCTGAGGACATCGAGGGGCCCTCATCGCGGCGGTCGCCGACGGTGGGATGTTCGTGGTCGCCGACGACAAGGGCGGCAAGGTGCTGGTGCCCGCCGACAAGATCGGCTACGTCGAATTCACGGGCTCCGAGCAGCGCCGGATTGGCTTCCGCAACATCTGAGGCATCTGAGATCGCCGCTGGGCTGCGCCCTCAGTTGCCGCTCGGCGCCTTCAGTCACCGCTCGGGCGCGTTTCCCCAGCTGGCCAGGCCGAGCGCCGCCATCCGCTGCGCGTGTGTATCGGTGAGCCGCGCGAACATCCGGGCAATCTCGCCAAGCTCACCCCCGCTGCTGCCGCCGGGGCCGCCGCTCGCGAGCAGCCGGGCCAGCGGCTCACGTTCGGCCGCGACCCGGTACGCCTGGGCGAGCGCCTCACCGACCAGCCGCCTGGCCCAGAGCGCGAGCCTCCCCGCGACCTGCGGATCCAGCTCGATGGCCGCCCGCACCCGGGCGATGACGAACTCCGCGTGGCCGGTGTCGGCCAGCACCTCGAGCACCAGGGCCCGGCTCTGCGGATCCACCAGCTCGGCCACCGCCCGGTAGAAATCGGCGGCAATGCCGTCCCCCACGTACGCCTTGACCAGCCCCTCGAGCCAGTCGGCCGGCGTGGTACGGGCGTGGAAGGCATCCAGCGCAGCCACAAACGGCTCCATCGCCAGGTCCGGGCCGACGTCCATACGCGACAACTGCCCGCACAGCAGCTCGAAGTGGCCGAATTCCGCGACCGCCATCTCCCCCAGTGCGGCCTTGTCGGCGAGCGAGGGCGCCAGCGCCGCGTCTTCGGAAAGCCGGAAGAAAGCGACGAGCTCCGCATAGGCAAGCAAGCCGAGTAGGTCCAGAACGCCGTCAGAGGCTACAGCCCTCTGATCAACAGACTGCTGGCCCGGCGCGGCGTCATCGGCCTGTGCGGCCCCGCCACCCGGCACTGCGCCGCTCGGCGCCGTCTCGCCGCTCGGCACTGTCTCGCCGCTCGGCGCCGTCTCGCCGCTCGGCACCAGGCCGCTCTGCGCGGCGGCGTCGCCCTGGGCGGCGTCGCCGGCGGCCCCATTGTCGGTCACCTCCGCAGCCTAACAACCGGCGTGGCGCGGGGCGGTCCCGCCGCTGGGCTGACGGCATTGGTACACTAAGCGAAGAAACTGCGAGGGGAATGCGGCACATCCCTTGCCGCGTTCAAACTGGCAGTAAGGCGAGGCGTTTGCCCAGTCTGCAGCGCAGCGATGGGTTTACCCCGCGAGCGTGCGACAGTGTCTCATTGCGCCGTCTTATCGCGTCGGCGTGCATGGTCATGCCGGTGGAGTCAAGAGCTAGGCCCGGGTGGTGATGGCATGCGCACCGTGTCATGCGCACAGTGTGCAGCCAGGCCACCGGCCACTGATGAAAGCTGATTACCCTGACAACGCAACTCACCGGGCTGCCACCAACGGAGCCCGCATCGGAGCCCTCGGGTTCTCCGGCCACCCCGAAAACATTCCGTGAACTCGGTGTAGCCGAGCCGATCACCGCCGCGCTGGAGGCTGTGGGAATTCTCACGGCCTTTCCGATCCAGACGCTCGCGCTGCCTATCGCGCTCGCCGGCCAGGACATTATCGGCCAGGCCAGAACCGGAACCGGGAAGACGCTGGCGTTCGGGATCCCGATCCTCCAGCAACTCGCCCAGTCGCCGCCGAGCCGTCCTTCCGCCCCCACCGCCCTGGTCGTGGTACCGACCAGAGAGCTGGCCAGTCAGGTCGCCGATGATCTGCGAACCGCCGCGTCCGTGCAGGGTGCACGGGTGCTGACCGTCTACGGCGGCCGGGCCTACGAGCCGCAGATCGAGGCCCTGCGGGCCACGGTGGACGTGGTGGTGGGCACACCGGGACGGCTGCTCGACCTCATCGGTCAGCGCCACCTCTCCCTGTCCGGTGTCCGCATGCTCGTCCTCGACGAGGCCGACAAGATGCTCGACCTCGGGTTCCTGCCCGACGTGGAGCGCATCCTCCAGCTCACCCCGGCCGACCGGCAGACGATGCTGTTCTCGGCCACTATGCCGGGAGACGTCGTCACGCTCGCCCGGCGCCACCTGCGCCAGCCGATGCATGTCCGGGCCGAGCAGCACGACGAGGCCCAGCACGTGCCTCTGACCCAGCAGCATGTCTTCCGTGCGCACCAGATGGACAAGATCGAGATGCTCGCCCGGCTTTTGCAGGCCACCGGACGGGGACTGACCATGGTGTTCTGCCGGACCAAGCGGACCGCGGACCAGGTGGCGGCGACCCTGGCCGACCGGGGATTCGCCGCGGCAGCGGTCCACGGTGACCTGGGGCAGGGCCAGCGGGAGCGCGCTCTGCGGGCGTTCCGGAACGGAAAGATCGACGTGCTGGTGGCCACCGAGGTCGCGGCGCGTGGACTCGACGTGGACGACGTCACCCACGTCGTGAACTATGAGTGCCCGGAGGACGAGAAGGCCTACCTGCACCGGATCGGCAGGACCGGGCGGGCGGGACGCAGCGGCGTCGCGGTGACCTTCGTCAACTGGCGCGACATGCACCGCTGGAAGCTCATCAACGAGGCCCTGGGCCTTGGCCTGGCCGAGCCTCCCGAGACGTACTCGACATCCGAGCATTTCCACAGCGAGCTGGACATCCCGCCGAGCGCGACCGGCAACCTGCCCCGGGCGCAGCGGGGCCGACAGGGCCTGGAGGCCGAGGAACTCGAAGACCTCGGCGAGACTGGGCGCATCCGGTCGGCCGCCGGACGCCGGCCCGGAGCCAGGGACGCGGTCAAGCCCGGGGCCCGGGACGGAGCGGTCAGGGACGGGCCGCCGAGGAAGCCACGGGTCCGCAAGCGGACCAGGGGCGGCCTATCGACCCGGACCGAGCCAGCCGAGCCAACCCAGGAACACGGGGCTAAGGAAAGCGCCCAGCCGATCACCGGGCGCAGACGCCGGTCCCGCGGCGGCCGGAAAGGCCCGGTCCCTGGCCAGGCCTGAACACGTCCATCGCCTGCCCACAGCCATCCCCCAGGCTGGAGCGGGCTAGCTTCGAGAGATGCTGGGTAGGCTGGCCGCCAGTGAGCACACCGCGAACCCTCACGTTGCCCGCCGGGATACGGCGGGTGACCTTCAGGACCACTCGGGGGGACTTCGCCGCCCTCGAAGCCCTGCCCGGCTCGGGTGTGCATGAGCGTCAGCCCGCCTTGCTCATCCCGGGCTACACCGGTAGCAAGGAAGACTTCCTCCCGGTGCTCCAGTCGCTGGCGGCCGCGGGACGGCAGGTGGTCGCCGTCGACATGCGCGGCCAGTACGAGACCCCGGGCCCCGACGACCCCGGGGCTTACGAGTTCGCCGCGCTCGCCGCGGACGTGGCATTGATCGCCGACCAGCTCCGCGCCGCCGCACCCAGCCCAGCGCCACGCCGGACCGGCGACGCCGACGGGGTGCACCTGCTCGGCCACTCGCTCGGCGGCCTGGTGGCTCGCGAGATCCTCCTCGCGCGGGTCACCCAGGTCAGCTCGCTCACGCTGATGAGTTCTGGCCCAGGCGGGCTCACTGGCCCGCGAGCGGTCCTCCTCAAGGCGCTGCTGGCCGAGCTCGGCACGTCGCCCCAAGAGGACCTGCAAGGCCAGGTGAAGCGCATCTGGGACGCCTACCTCGAGCCACAAGCAGTCGCGGACGGGACCCCGGACGCCATCGTCGAGTTCGTGCGCACCCGCATGCTGAGCAGTTCACCGACCGGCCTGCGGTCCATGGCCGAGAACCTGCTCGGCTGCCCCGACCGCACCCAGGCGCTGGCCAAGCTCGGCACCGTCCCGTTGCTGGTGGTCTACGGCGAGGACGACGACGCGTGGGACCCGGCGATCCAGGAAGACATGGCGGTGCGGCTGAGCGCGGAGCGCGTCTGCATTCCCGCTGCGGCACATTCGCCCGCGGTGGAGGCCCCGGAGACCACGGCGAGCACCCTGACCCACTTCTGGAACGCGGCCGAGTGCCGGAGGCGCTGAAACTACCGAGTGCCGGAGGCGCTGAAACTACCGAGTACCGGAGGCGCTGACCTCGCCGAGCCCGTCCCAGGGACGGCGGGGCTCGGCCGCCGCTTGCCCCTCCGGGCAGACACCGCGGAAATCGCACCAGCCGCACCCTGGTCCGGGCCGGGGCGGGAAGTCCTCGCGGCGACCCTCAGCCGGGATCGCGGCAAACCGCTCATCGGCGTCCGCGCATTCGGCGGCGATATCCTCGGCGCGGCCGAGGTGCCTGGCCAGGGTGGCGTCCGAGTGCTCCCAGGCGTGTATCTCGCCGGTCGGCAGGTGGTGCAGTTCAACCCGGCGGCAGGGTCGCCGCATCACCCGGGCCGCCGCCAGCGCGTACAGCGCGAGCGGCATCGACGTCCGGACGTCCGCTGTGGTGAGCGGGCGCCGCCCGGTCTTGTAGTCCACCACCACGAGCTCGGGCCGCTCATCCAGCCGGTCGATCCGGCCCGACACCGCGATCCGGTCGGTGCGGGTAGCGACGGTCCGCTCGACCCCGACCGGCTCCCGGCCCGGGTCCAGGCCGACCACGTAGCGCTCGACCATGCGACGGGCCCGGCCGCGCACCGCAGCGGATTGCGCCTGGTCGGCGAAGCCATCCTCGATCCAGCCCCGTTCTAGCAGGTCGCCGACGGCGCGCACGGTGCGCCCGGCGAGCGGCAGCCGCCACCACCCGGCCAGTGCGTTGTGCACGCTCGCGCCGAGGCTGTTGTGCGCCCACGGCGGTCCCTTCCGCGGCGCGGGGCGGTCCAGGTAGGTCATCCGGTACCGGCGCGGGCAGTCCAGCCAGGCCGCCAGCCTCGTGGGGGTGCACCGGTAGAGCCGCCGTGGCATCCCGGCCAGGCCGAGTTGTTCCACCCCGGCTCAGTCCTGGTTGTCCGCGGGGACGGCGTGTGGGCCCGCCGCCACCCAGGAATCGAAGCGCTTCTCCGCCGCCGCCACGGTGGTCTCCTCGCCATGACCGGGCAGGACCCGGGTTTGGGCGGCAGCGTCAGGATGTGCTCGCCGATGGCGCTGAGCTGCGCGGAGAAGTTGGGGAACTCACCGGCGTGCAGGCTGGGCCCGTTGGCGAGCAAGACGTCTCCGGAGAACACCACCTCGAGATCCTCGCAGTACAGGCAGACCGAGCCGGGGCTGTGCCCCGGGGCGTGGACCACCTCCAGCGCGACATCGGACACCTCGAAGATCCCGCCGTCGTCCATCTCGATCTCCGGGTCCTCGCCGGAGTGCGCTTCGCGCCACAATAGGAGGTCCTTGGAATGCAGGGCCACCGGGGCTTCATCGCGAGCCGCGACGTCCAGCGCCGCCGCCACATGATCCGCGTGGCCGTGCGTGCAGATCACCGCGAGGATTTCCCGGCCGACGGTGGCGGCCAGCACCGCCGCAGGATCAGTGCCCGGGTCGACGACTATGACCTCCTCGTCGTCGCCCACGATCCAGGCATTGCTCTCGCGCGCGTCGCCGCCGCCGGGAGCGGCCATCCCCGGCGACACCAGCCGATTGATCCGCGCCTTCATGCCGGCCCGCCTTTCCGTGGAATTCCAGTTGCCCGACTCCATTCAATCCCGTCTGTGGCTGGGAAGCGTCCTTACTGAACCACTAGGGCATGTCCCGCAGATCTTCAGCCTGCTGCGCGTCCGCCGGAGAGCGCCTCCCGGCGTGATCGCCCGGCGATGCATCCCTCCGTACGGCCGCTCGCGACGGCCAAGGTCCACGGGATACGCCGGCTCAACCTTGCTTGATGAAGGCCCGGATCGCGTCCGCGACCAGTTGCACGGCGATGGCCGACAGCAGCAGCCCCGCGATCCGGGTGATCAACTCCACGCCGCTGGCCCGCAGGATGCGGTGGATCAGCCCGGAGAAACGCATGGTCAGCCACAGGACGACCGCCACCATGACGACCGCCACCGCGAACGCCGCCACGTCCGCCCCGTCATTGGCCCGCCGGACGAACAGCATCGTGGCGACGATCGCTCCCGGCCCGGCGAGCAGCGGCGTGCCGAGCGGCACGAAAGCGACGTTGGCCTTCAGCCGCTCCGCCTCCGTCGGCTCGGTCATCGCACCGGTCAGCAGTTGCAGCGCCACGAGCAGGAGGAGCAGGCCGCCGGCCCCTTGCAGCGCCGGGAGTTCAACGCCCAGGTAGGCCAGGATGGACTGGCCGAAAAGCGCAAACGCCACGATTACCCCGAACGCCACCACCGCCGCTTGCCACGCCAGCCGATGACGGACCCGCGACGGCAAGCCCTTGGTCAGGCCCAGGAATGGCGGCACCACGCCCGGCGGATCGGTGATCACCAGCAGGGTGACGAACACTTCCCAGAAGAACTTCAGGTTGAACACGGCGCTCATCGCGCGCCCGGTCCAGGCGCCTCGAAGCCCGGCGCCTCGAACCCCGGTGCCTGGCCGCCCGGTGCCTGGCCGCCTGATGCCTGGCCGCCCGGGGCCTGGATCGGCTCAGGCCCCGTAGTCTGAGCCATGAGCCGCTCGAACTCGGCTGGCTCGGCCGTTTCACAGCCGAGCCGGTGGCCGGTCAGAGTCCCATGATCGTCGCTCCCGCCGGACTGGACGAGGCCCAGGTCATGGGCGAGACCGGCCAGTCGGCTGCGTTCGGGTGGGGTGTGATCCGGGTGCGCGACCTCGATGCCGGCCAGGCCCGCCGCGGCGAGCTCGACGATGATCTCGTCGGGGATCCGCGCGCCCCGGCCCGGCGCCCCCGGGTGGGCGAGCACCGCCGCACCTCCCGCCGCCCGGATGAGCGCGATGGCCCGGGCCGGTTCCGGCGCGTACCTGGACACGTAGGCCCGGCCGCCCGCACCGAGCCAGTCCTCTGTGAAGGCCTGCTCCGTGCGCTCGATGGCTCCCGCCGCAGCCATGGCCCGGGCGATGTGCGGGCGGCCCACGACCCCGCCCGCCGCGATCGCCGTCACCTGCTCCCAGCTCACCTCGACACCGAGGTCACGCAGCCGGTCCACCATGGCCCGGGCCCGGCGCAGCCGGTCGGCCGTGATCGCGCGGCATTCCGCCGCCAGCGGCTCGTCCGCCGGGTCAACCCGGTAGGCCAGCATGTGCACGCTGCGGTCGCCGAGAGCGCAGGACAGTTCCATGCCACGGACCAGCGTCAGGCCATCCGGGAGCGCGGCGTGGGCCTCGTCGTGCCCGGCCAGGGTGTCATGATCGGTCAGCGCGATCACGTCGAGACCGGCCGCCCGGGCGCGGCGCATCACCTCAGCGGGCGGGTCGGTGCCATCCGAGGCGCTGCTGTGCGAGTGCAGATCGATGCGCACGGTCGATCATGCTACGTGCGCCGCCGCGGGACGGCGCGGTCAGCCCGGCAACCACGCGGATCGCAGGCCGAACGGCAGGTCCAACTCCTGGCCGGGGTCACGCAGATCCCGCAGCGACAGGACCTCGACCAGCAGCATCCCGGCCGTATCCGGCCAGAGCACGATCCAGAGCCAGTTCCCGAGCACCTCGCCGGCGAAGGCCGCCCGCTCCGGTGCGGCCACATGCCAGAGCGGGAACTCGTGATGCCCGAAGCTCACGACCGCGTGCGGTGGGCCGAGGGCGAAGCCCTCGCCCGGGTCGGGACCGGTGATCCCGGCAAACCGCGCACCCAGGCCCACCCCCGGCTCCTCCGAGATGAGCAGCATGTCGGCTGGGCCGCCGACCGGGTTGGGCCCGGACAAGGCCACCACGCAGGCCCGGCTGCCGGAGCGGTCATCGCCGGCGCCCGCGAACCCGGTCACCAGCCAGCCGGCGGGCAGCGGCCACGGCAGCCAGGCGGGCACCGCGGCATCCCGGAGCAGTTCCCGCAGCCCACCGGAGTCCGGGCGGTACGCCGGCCGTAGCGGGAGCACGGCGCCGTGCCGGTGACACTGCCACGCCGTGGACGACGGGCCCGGCCTACTCAGCGAGCCGCCGCAGCGAGGGCAGGTCGGAGCAGCGTTCATGAGTAATGACGGTGATTGGTGCCCGCGCTCACGTCAAGCACCGCCACCCCGCCCGGCTCAGGCGCGCGCCAGCAATACTGACATCATGACCGGCCAGCGAGTTCCCTGTGTTGGCGCCATCATCACCGACGCCGAGGGCCGGCTCTTGCTTATCAAGCGGGGGCACGACCCGGGCGCCGGGCTCTGGTCGCTGCCCGGCGGCCGCGTCGAGCCGGGCGAGACCGACGAAGAGGCGGTGGTCCGCGAGATCCGGGAGGAGACCGGGCTGTCCGTCGTGTGTGACCGGCTGATCGGTTCCGTTGAGAGAAAAGGTCTTGGTGGGGCGGTCCTGGACATCCGCGACTACGCCGTGACCGTCAGCGGAGACGAACTGACCGCCGGGGACGACGCCGCGGACGCCCGCTGGGTCAGCCCCGCGGACCTGGCCAGCCTGCCAGTGACCGGGGGGCTGGTCGAGGCCCTCAGCGCCTGGGGAGTGCTCGGCTGATTCAGCCCTGGCCGGCGGCCCCAGGCTCGAATCGCCGGGTGCTGGCCAGGCCCGCGGCACGGCCTTTCGCGGCGGTGACCAGGGCCAGCTTGCGGGATGCCTCGTCGATCATCTCGTCGCCGAGCATGACCGCGCCGCGGCCCCGCACGGTGGTGGCGTGCTCATAAGCGTCCAGGATGAGCTCGGCGCGCTCATACTCCTGCTGGCTGGGCGAGAAGGCCTGGTTGATCGCGTCGATCTGGGTCGGGTGCAGCGCCCACTTCCCGTCGTATCCGAGTGCGGCGGCGCTGGCCGCGCCCCGGCGGAGCCCGTCGAGGTCATGGATGGCCAGGTGCGGCCCGTCGATGGCGGCCAGCCCGTGGGCCCGCGCGGCGACCAGGATCCGCATCCGGGCATAGTGATAGGCGTCGCCGCCGGTGTATCCGGCGGGCTCGGCGCCCACCTGGAGTGACCTCATGCCGATGCTGGCCATGAAATCGGCTGGCCCGAAGACGAGCGCCTCCAGGCGCGGCGAGGCGCCGGCGATCGCGTCCACGTCCGCCAGGCCCTTGGCGTCCTCGATCTGCGCCTCGATCCCGATTCTCCCTGGCTCGTCGCCCATCGCCTGCTCGATCTGGCCCAGCAGCAGGTCGAGCCAGCTGACGTGGGCGGGCCCGGAGGCCTTGGGCAGCACGATCACGTCAAGATGGCCGCCGGCGGCTTCCACGACCTCGATCACGTCGCGGTAAGCCCACGGGGTGCCGGCGTCATTGATCCGCACGGCGCGGAGTTTGCCACCCCAGCCTCCGGCGTTGAGCGCTTCGGCGACCGTCTGGCGGGCGTCCTGCTTGGCCGCCGGGGCGACCGCGTCCTCCAGGTCGAGGAACACCTCATCGGCGGCCAGGCCGCGGGCCTTCTCCAGGAATCTGGCGCTGCTGCCCGGCACCGCCAGGCAGGAACGCCGGGGACGATACCGCTGCACCATCGCTCACGGCCTCCTGCTGCTGGTCCGGCGTGACACCCTGGCCCATGTGAGCGAGATCCAGCCCGCGGCCGAGCCAGACAGGCCCGCTCTCATCGCGGAGGCTACCAAGCGAGCCGGGCTCTTCTGGATATCAGTCCCCGGCCAAGGTCGTCCGTACCCGGCCTGGTTTGTCTGGCGGCCGTCAGCACAGCCGCCCGGCGGCGGGCCGTCGTCACCCGGCGCGGCGTACGTCGTCACCGGGCCCGGCGAGCAACCGCTGCCCGGGCTCGGCGAGGCCAGGCAGGTAACGGTCACCGTGCCGAGCAAGGACTCGGGCGGCTCATTGATCTCATGGACCGCTGATGTCGGCCGGGTTCCACCCGGATCCGCGGAATGGGACGCGGTCAGCTCACTGCTAGCCGCCGGCCTGGCTCAACGCCACGCTGGCCCCCGGCGGGACATCACTGGCTCAGCGCTGGGTGCGTACCGCCGTCATCTTCCGCCTCAGCCCCGCGGCTCTCCGCTGACGGCCCGGTGGGGCCGCGTACACCGCCGGCTGACACATACGATGAGGCCATGACGCATGATCAAGGTCTGCCATGGTCATCGCGCTGCGGGAGCCTGCGGGAGCCTAAGGTGGGAGCCTGCGGTCATGATCATCTTCGGTACGCGCGCAGTCTGCGTCGGCGTCACCATGGCTGTGCCTCGCAGATGCGGCTGACCTCGCTGCGGGTGTAGTCCATGAAGTACACGGTGACCTGCAGCAGATTGTCCTGGCCTACGTGCATCACGAGGAGCGCAGCCTGAAAGATATCGCGGAGGACCTGCGGCTGCCCCTGGATGCGGTCACCGCTGCCCACGAGTCGGCCGTCCTGGCCGTCCATGCCACGCTCGCCGCACAGGCAGGTGCGGAGGCTACCTGATCAGGCAGGCGCATCCACGAAGGCGCTCAGCCACTCCCGGTACTCCTGGGCATCCGGGCGCCGCCGTTCTGGCTCCGGTATGGCATCAAGGACGCTGCGGGCGTCCTTGAGGATTGGCTCGGTCCGGTGCCCGGCTGGCAGCCCGGTGATGACCGTCCGGGCATGATTGGTGCCCTCGGCAACGTCACCGCTGCGCACCAGGCAGAACGCCAGGTCCATCTCAACCCCGGCGGTCCAGCGCACGTTAGCGGACGCTTCGTAGAGCGCCAGCGCGGCGAGACGCGCGTTATCTGTCCCGCTAAGGTCGCCCAGCCGCGAGCAGGCAAACGCCTCGGTGTTGCGCAGCCGCTCCTCACCCCAGGCGAGCAGCGAGCCGCTATAGCCCGCAGATGACGCCGGCAGGGCCTCGAAGTGCTCCCGTAGCTGCGTCAGCGCGTCCCGCGCCTCGCGCTGCCTGCCGCCGGCCAGCGCGAGAGTCTGTGCCTTGCCGCCCAGCAGCTCGGGCACAATCTGCGGCGCCTGGCTGGCGAGCGCCTCCGCGTCTTCTATCAGGCCCAGGACAGCCGCAGCCGGCCGGTGATCCATCGCGCGCACGATCTCACGCCCACGCACCCAGAGCATGCACTCGGGGTCACCCGACCGGTCGGCTGCGGCACGCGCCGTCCGCCACCACCGCCCCGTCTCGTGGAAATGGCCCAGGTTGCCGATCGTCTGGGCGGTGAACGCCGCCAGCAGCGCGGCCACCCGGTACAGTTCCCGGGCCGTTGCCTCATCGCCGTGCCGGGACAGTGCCGCCCGCAGGCTGACGAGATCCCTGCCCAGCGAATCAAGCAGCTCAGCCGGGGCGGTGACCAGGTAAGCCTCGCCGTACTCCATGGCGATTGCGTGCCATTCGCTCACGTCAGCGGAGGCGCGCTCCTCAGCGATGGAGCTGTTCAGCCCGTGCCGGGCAGCCTCCAGCGCGCCGGCCGGGCCAGCGTGGGCGATACCTGCGAGGGCGGCAAGGTCGAGCAGGAATGCGCGTCGTTTCACTGGGTCTTCGTCGTCCTCTTCCTTGGCGTACAGGAACATCAGCCCGCCGCCCGGGGCGAGCTGGATGACCGCCAGCGGCTCCGGGGTGCCGCCGCCGGCCGGTGCGGCTAACGCGGCCAGCTCCCCGCCCGCGCCGAGCACCTTATCGAGCACGGCAGCTATCCGCCGGGAGGGCCGCTGCGCGCCATTGGCGAGGCGGCAGACATAGGCCCGGTCACAGAACGCCCTGGCGGCCAGTGCGCGCTGGCTGATACCCCGCTCGTCCATGAGCGTGCGCAGTGCCGTGGCGAAATCACTCATCATGATCATCAATCGCGTTGGGCATGTGACGGGTGCTGACGCCCGCCTGGTCACAGTTCCACGGTAACCGGTCACCGCGCCATGGTGAGCGCATGGTGACAATGATGCACGATGGATCAGGCACCGCCGCGCTGGAGAAACTCGCCGCCGAACTCAGGCCGCGCGGCTTCGATCCGGTGATCAGTTCCCTCGGCGGCCGGCCGGCGCTGGTGGTCTCCAACCCCCGGGCGCCGATGCTCGCGGAGACCGTCCTGGCCGATGCGGAGTGGTTCTGGTGGTCCTGGGCGGACCGGATAGCCCTGACCGCCGACGTGCCAGCCGCCGCCGACACGGTCGCCCGGGTGCTCGCCGTCCGCAAGTGATCAGCCCGGCTCCCGCACGAACGTCCCCCACCCGGTGATCACCTCGGCCAGGCCCTCGTCCACGAGCACCTTGAGTGCCTTGGCCGCCGTGGTCCGCGCTATCCCGTACTCCTGCACCAGGCCGACGATCGACGGCAGCCGTGCCTTTGGCGCCAGCTCCCCGGACTCGATTCTGGCCCGCAGGATGGCCGCGACCTGGAGGTAGGGCGGCACGTTGCTGTCGTGATCAACGCTCACTGGTACATCGTGTCTGGCCCACGCTGCCACGCTCACACGTCAGGAGCCCATGGCACACCATCGTGTCCTGGCGTACGGTTGGTCCCGGTTGGCACCCCGTCAACCTGCAACGAAACGGCCCCGGCCGGTGCTTCCACACCAAACCGGGGCCTGACCGGAAGCGAGTCCGGCTATGAACAATCATTCCACCCACACCAGCGCGGCCGAAGACATCGCGGACCACGCGCAAACCCTCGCCGACGACGTAATCGACGCCGTCACCGCCCTCCCGCTCCCCCACCCGGAGGAACAGGAACGGCTCGCCAAGATGGCGGCCCGGCTGGCCGAGGACTGCGCCGAGCTGGCGGCGATGGCCAGGGCACTGCCCGGCCTGCCGCGCGAGATGGCTGGCCACACGGCGGCGGCCCTCGCGGCTGTCATCACCGCCGCCGGGGCTGAGCATGACTTCGCCGGCTGGCTGGCGATGGTCCTGGCCATGGCCGCCGCCCGGCTCGGCAGCAGCGCAGCGCTGACCGCTGGCCGCGACGGAAGCTGGGAAGCCGCCGACGTCATGCACCTGGTCCGGGGCACGGTCGGCCCCCAAGACGAGCACCTTGACGTCTTCGCGGACCCGCGCCCGGAGCCCGGCCCGGAGATGACGCCATGATCGCCCACTGGCCGGCCGGGCACCCGGAAGACCCGGAGGCCGCCGCCCTGCGGCGCATCAAGACCCAGTTCCCCACCTGGCAGATCGGGCAGACGGACGCCGGCTGGTTCGCCCAGCGCGGCGCCGTCGTCGTCACCGCCGGCACCGTCCGCGAGCTTGAGGCCAAGATGGCAGGGCTGGCGCCATGAGCACCCAAGGGCAGGCTGCCAACCTGGCGCGCGTCAAGCAGCAATACCCACTCTGGACGATCGAGGAGGACGGCGGCGGCCGGTACGTCGCCCGCCGGTCGTGGTACGGCCGCGAGCAGACCGTCCGGGGCTGGCTCGCAGACCTGGAAATCGGCATCAGGTCCGCAGCAAAGCGCGGCCCGCGCCGCCGGCCAGGTGGCTGATGCTGGCCCTCTAGCGCGGCGGCGGCCCTGGGACCCCCGCAAACAGGGGCCGCCGCCGCTTCCACCCCCGGCCCGCCGCGCATCGCGCCTCGCCGCGCGGCGGGCCGGGCCTCACCCGGGGGGCGGGGACGGCTGATGCCGCTCCAACGGCTCCGCCCGCCTCCCGGAGCGCAGCCCCGGCGCCTTCCCGCGCCGGGGCTGCTGCCTTCTCAGCGGTCACGGCGCCAGCGCCAGGCCGGCGGCAGCGTCTTTGCCCGTGGTGCCGGGTCGTAGCCGTAGCAAGGCGGCGATGGAGGCCGTTTACAGTCAAACCGTCCGGAGTTACCTTCTGCTCGTGGACCAGCCACCCGAGGGCACATACATCAGGAGAGCCCATCCCCGATTAGGAAGGCCGGTCCGCGAACATCTCGTACGGCGCAGGGGACGTAAGGCCCCGCCGACTGCCCCGCCACGCCGGGGTAAGGCCGGACTGGCCATAGCGGCTGCCGCCACGGTCACGGTCACGGTCACGGGTCTCGCCATCACCGGGTACTTCGGTGGCTCGGCAACTGGCGGCAGCAACAGCTTATCGGTGCAGGTGAAAGTTGACCTGAACCAGGCCGTCGCCGTGCTCTCAGCGCTCGGGTTCGGCGGTACGCGGAGCGCCAGCTACGGCACAGGCTGCGCCGGGAGCGGAACCGGCGGGGTCCGTCACTTCCTGGCCCGTCACCCTTGCAAGGAGTACGCCAGTGCCACGCTGATGGCCCACAGGCAGGGAGGCACTGCCCAGGTCGCAGTCGATTGGGTCGTAATGCCTACCGCCGCCCTGGCCGGGCAGTACAAGGCCATAGCCGACACGAAAGGCCAGGGGAACCCTCCGGGAGAGTCGCTTGCCTTTAACGGGCTGTGCTACGCCTCAGGCCAGGACGGCCCGACAGTATGGACCGAGCAGGTCCAGCGGACTGGGCACCTGTCGGTGAATGACGACCGGGAGATCCTGCGGGCTGCGGCGCCGGGAAAGCTCACCCCGGGATACCTGCAGCAGCACTGCAAGGACTAGGGCGCCGGTCTTGCTTCAGGCATCTTGATCGCCGTGCCCGTTGGCCCCGGCCTGGCTAGCGGCAGCCGCGTGCTCAGCGTCGGCCGAGTCGAGGAACTGGTTCGTCAGCTGGCACGCATGGCGCAGCGTCTCCGACAGCGGGACGCGACGGCCCGACCGCATGGTGAGCCGCGCCGCCAGCCTGACGAGATCCCGGTACGCGTCAGTGGATACGGACATGTGCTTGATGTTCGCCGTGTTCGGCTTGGTGGTAGTCATAGGTGCTGTTACGTCTAACCCGGCTGGAATGACACCCTGCCGAGACGCGCAGGTCAGGCACCGAATGTGCGAGCGCCCCGGCCAGCTCTTGAGCCAGCCGGGCGCCTGCGCTGGCCTCCTACCCCGGGCCGTGCCCGTTGCTCTCCCGGCTCACTGCGGCGACCACCTGGCCCGCCTGGCGCCGGCTGATGTCATGGCGTGCCGCGAGCTGGCGCGCGGACAGCGGCTCCCCTGCGGCCACCGATGCCCGGTAGGCGGTGAGGGCGCAATCCTCGCCAGACGGCGGCACGGTGCGGGCCACCGCTGGCCCGGCACGGACCGCGCGGACCAGGCCCATGGCCATCTCCACCGACCCGATGAACGCCACCGCTGGCCACGCTGAGATCACCGCGCCGAGCACCCCGAACGCGGACCCGTAGGCCACGTTGGCGCCGACCGTGGCGGCCACGCCGAGCCCGAGCATGAACCGTGCCAGGGCGGGCGCACGGCGGCCGTTGCGGGCCTCGTGCAGCATGGCCAGGATGGCCGCCAGGATCAGCCCGTCCACCGACAGCGGCAGGAGCCGGGCCGCCGTGCCCGCCTGCCCGTGCAGGCGCCCCAGGTCGTAGATGTGGCTGTAGGACACGATGGCCGCGAACGCCACCACGGCCGCCGTGCCTGCGCGGATGAGCCGGTCGCCGGTCATGGCTGGCACCTTCCCGGGGAGCCATTCCGGGAGCCAATAGGCCGCGAGACTCCACAGCGGTCCACGGGAGCCCAGGCCGGTCCATAGGAGCCAGAGACCGTTCCTGACCTGCGGATGCCGCTGCCCTTCAGTGGATCGCGGTGGAGGGCCATGGGGCAATTGCCCTTACGATGAGGCCATGACCTCCCCGCCTACCGTGACCACCCCGCCCTCCGCCGATGAGGTGACCGAAGCGCTGTCGGGGGTGAACGACCCTGAGATCCACCGCCCGATCACCGAGCTGGGCATGGTGAAGGGCATCGACATCGCCCGTGACGGCGCGGTTCGCGTTAACATCTGGCTGACGGTGGCAGGCTGCCCGCTCCGCGATACCATCACCCGCGAAGTGACCGCCGCCGTCAGCAAGCTGGCCGGGGTGTCCCGGGTGCGGGTCGAGCTGGACGTGATGAGCGACGACCAGCGCCGCGAACTGCAGGGCAGGCTGCGCGGGGGGCGACCCGAGAAAGAAATCCCCTTCGCCAAGCCCGACTCGCTCACCAAGGTGTACGCCATCGCCAGCGGCAAGGGCGGGGTGGGCAAGTCGTCGGTGACCGTGAACCTGGCCGCGGCCCTGGCCGCCGCCGGGCAGAAGGTCGGGGTGCTCGATGCGGACATCTACGGTCACTCCGTGCCGCGGATGCTGGGCGTCACCGGCCGGCCGACCCAGGTCGAGCAGATGATCATGCCGCCGTCCGCGCATGACGTGAAGGTGATCTCCATCGGCATGTTCACGAAGGGCAACGAGCCCGTCGTCTGGCGGGGACCCATCCTGCACCGGGCGGTCCAGCAGTTCCTCGCCGATGTGTACTGGGGCGACCTCGATGTGCTGCTGATGGACCTGCCGCCGGGCACCGGGGACGTCGCCATCTCGGTCGCCCAGCTCGTGCCCGGCGCGGAACTGGTCGTCGTGACCACGCCGCAGCTCGCCTCGTCCGAGGTGGCGGAGCGCGCCGGGGCGATCGCCGTGCAGACTCATCAGCGCATCGTCGGCGTCATCGAGAACATGTCGTGGCTGCCCTGCCCGCACTGCGGGGAGCAGATCAGCGTCTTCGGATCCGGGGGCGGTCAGGCCGTGGCCGACGCGCTCACCCGGATTGTCGGCGCCCCGGTCCCTGTGCTCGGCCAGGTGCCCATCGACGTGCGGCTGCGTGAAGGCGGTGACCAGGGTATCCCGCTGGTGCTGAGCGACCCGGAGGCGGCCGCGGCGCAGGAGTTGTCCGGGATCGCGAGGACGCTCGCCAACCGGGCCCGTGGTCTGGCCGGACGCCAGCTGGGCCTCAGCCCGGCCTAAATCCAGACGTCAGGTGGCCTCGGCGTCGTAGGGCGGGCTCTCCTCCGGCGCCAGCCGGGCCGCCGACGCCTCGGCCGCTACCGTGGCCGCCGCCGCTGACCCCGCGGCCGACGACTTGGCCTCCCCGTTGGGGGGATCATCGAACAGGTGCTTGCGCACGAAATTACCCGGGTGCAGGTCGCTGACGTCGAAGTCGGAGAACTCCGGGCCGAGCCCCTCGCGCAGGTCATTCGTGGCGCCCTCCGCCATCCGCCGCAGCTCACGCAGCGCACGGCCAGCCTGGGCGGCGACCTTGGGCAGCCGCTCGGGACCGAAAACGATAATGGCGATCACGGCCAGCACCAGCAGCTTGCTAACGTTCAGGTCAAGCACTCGAATCTCCAGCGGAAGCGAAGCCGCACCTCCGGCACGGTGGGTCCACTCTAACCGGGCCGGCTGCTCACCGGAACGGGTCAACCCACGAGACGAGGCGGCGCACGCCGCGGATCAGCCGGGCGACCATGCCCGGGCGGGCATCGTGAGGTAGGGCGGCGACCACCTGGTCAACGGTCCCCTCGGGGGCGTCCGCGACCAGCGTGTAGACGAAACCGCCCGCTGACCAGGCGACACTGCGGTCATCGGGGTCCGCCGTGTACACGTGCTGACCGCGCAGTGCGACCTCGGACCATCCACTGAGCTCAGCGGGCAGGTGGCCGCGCTGCACGAAAAGGGATACGACGGAAAGCCCGTCGGAGTAGGCGAGCTCGACCACCGCGCCGGAGGCAGTGGCCGAGCGGCTCGCCTCCATCTGGGTGAGCTTGCCGGGCAGCGGCCCCGGCAGCGGCCAGCCTTGCGCCCGCAGCCGCGCCAGCTGGACCCCGGACAGGGGCGTGGGCGGCGGGCTGGCCCCGGCGGCGGGCGCACTGGCGGCCGCCTTGGCGCCCAGTTGCAGGTCGATGAACGAATCCTCGCTGATCAGCTGGGCGCGGGTATCGAAAACCTGACGGCGCAACGGAAGCTTGGTGGCATTGTCCAGCCAGAAGCGCGCGGCCATAGCACCACTGGTCCGCCGCACCACCACGACCTGGGCGGGCCGGCCGTCCGCCAGCCCTCCACCGACGATCGTCACCTGGTAGTTGGCGCCCAGCAGGGCGACCATCTGCCGGGTCAGGCTGAGAACCCCCGCCGGATCCGCCGCATCGTCCGCGTCGCGGTCGTTGCCGGGGTCCGCGATCTGGATCAGTGCCCCGCGCCCCCGGGTATGCCAGACATCCACCACAGAAACGTTGCGGCCAGCCGGGCTCACCGAGGCGACGACCTGGACGCCCTGGTAAGCCATGCCCTGGCAGGCGACCGCGGCCTCGCCGAGCAACCGCAGGCCGACACTGCTGGCCTGCCCGCTCCTGGCCTGCGCTGGCCCAGCCACCGCCATCGGCGCGGACAGCGGCCCGTTCCGGTCGGCGGGCGTGCCTGCCGCGGGCCGGCCCCCCCGGCCGGGCCGCCGCGCGCCGCCGCATCCCGGACGACCATCACAAAACCAGCGGCGACCAGGCCGAGCACCACAGCGGCGCTGACGACCCGCAGGTGGAGTGGGTCCTGCTCGAGCGACACTCCACCACGTTCCTGCGTGGCACGGGAGAACATCTGTTAACTCACGGCCCCTATGGAACGGCCCCAGCCAGCCGAGGGCCGACTGGCACAGGGCGGGCTGGCACAGGGCGGGCTGGCACAGGGCGGGCTGGCACGGGGCGGGCTGGCCCCGGTGCGCCGGTGGCTGATCGGGTCACCGGCAGGCTGCTGGCGACGATCGCGGGCTGGATCAGGTACATGTCAACGGCGGGCGTGACCTTCGGGCCCGATGGCTGCTGCTGGTCCCCCCCGACGACGAACGCGGTGGTACCGAGGCCGACCACCACGAACGTGAAGATCCCGGCGGCAAGGTAGCGGACGGGCGGGTACCGGTGTCCGGGCCGCCAGGTTCCCCTGCTTCCCCACGGACCCCGCTCGGCCGATGCGGCCATGGCCATGAGGCGCCCAGTCAGCGCGGTGTCGGCCATGGTCTCGCCCAGGGCGTTGATCCGCCGCTTCAGCGTCCGGAGCGCGATGACCTCACCCCGGCACGCATCGCAGCCGGCCAGGTGGGCGAGCACCCGGTCGCGCTCGAAGTCGCTCAGCTCGCTGTCGATCAGGGCGGAAAGCCGCTGTCCCAGGTGGCTCATTGATCACCGACCAGGGGCGCCGGTACGGGAGGGGTGGGCACCGGGGGGACGGGCACCGTGGCCGCACGCCGCGGGCGACGGTGGTCAAGGGCCGTCCTGAGCTGAGCGCGGCCCCGGTGGATGCGGCTGCGCACCGTGCCGAGCTTCACGCCCAGCGTCTCAGCGATCTCCTCATACGAGAGGCCCTCGATGTCGCACAGCACGACGGCGGCCCGGTACTCAGGGGCGAGCGCCTTCAGAGCCGCCTGGATGTCGCCATCCAGGTGGCGGTCGTCGAATGCCTGAGCGGGCGTGGGTTCGCCGCCACGGAGCCACTGCGCGGTCTCATCGCCGAGCCCTTCGAACCTGATCCGCTGCCTGCGCCGGGCCATGTCGAGGAAGAGGTTGGTGGTGATCCGGTGCAGCCAGCCCTCAAATGTGCCGGGGGTGTAGCTGGACAGGGAACGGAACACCCGCACGAAGACCTCCTGGGTCAGGTCTTCGGCATCGTGGGTGTTGCCGGTGAGGCGGTACGCCAGGCGGTAGACGCGCGTCGAGTGCTGGCGGACGACCTCTTCCCACGTCGGTGGCGTCCAATCAGGCACCGCGCCCGGCGGCTGGCTGTTCTGATCCACGACCTCCCCATCCCGCAGCATGCAAGGAACAACGCTCAAACCGGCCCCGCTGGTTCCCGTGTTACGGCGCGTGACGATAGGCTGCCGCACTGGGAAGGTCAAGCATGCCGTGGGTAAGGCAAGCACTGGAAGGCAGCCACCGTGAGCGCAAAAGCCAGCCTCGGCTATGTCGAGGAATACGTCGCCGAAGATGAGCCGCTGCTGGCGGCCCGGGCTAGCGCGGCGGAGATCGGCGGCGCCTCGCCCATAGGGCCGGCCGGGGGGGCGGCGTTGCGCTTCATCGCCGCCGCCATCAACGCCCGATCGGCCGTGGAGATCGGAACTGGGTGCGGCACGTCGGGCATATGGCTGCTCCGCGGCATGCGCCAGGACGCCGTGCTGACGAGTGTCAACGTCGATCCTGAGCATCAGCGACTGGCGCGCAAGGCGTACACCGATGCTGGGTTCGCCTCGAACCGCTACCGGCTGATCAGCGGCAAGGCTCTCGATGTGCTCCCCCGCCTCGCCGACGGCGCCTACGACCTGGTGTTTTGCGATGGGGACAAACAGGAGTACCCGGACTATCTCGTCGCCGCGCTGCGCCTGTTGCGGCCCGGTGGGGTGGTGGTCTTCGACAACGCGCTCTGGGGTGGCCAGGTGGCTGACCCGTCGCGTGACGACCCGGACACCGCCGCGATCAGGACCCTCAGTGAGCAGGTCAGGGTGGACGAGCGCTTGGTGCCCGCGCTCCTGCCGGTCGGCGACGGCCTGCTCGCCGCCGTCAAGCGGGCTGGCTAGCCTCGGCCCAGCTAGCGCGGCACCAGACGACGCGGCAGACGCGGCTCACGCCGGAGGCGAGGCCCGCCACCGGCTGGCTGGCCTCACCGGCGCGGCCGGCCATCTCGCTGGCGCCCATCACCTCGGCCGCACCCGCGGCAAGGTATGCATCAACATCGGCTGCCCCGGCCCCCGGGACAGCTCCTGGGGCCTCGACCGGCACCGCGATCACCGCCGGGGCTTGGATCGCGCCCTGGGCCGCCGCTCGAGATAGTCACCAAGAGGATGCGGGCGGGCCGCGGGCGTGACGGCTACCTGGACGTCGATCGGCAAGGCTCAGCCCGTGACGGACTTAAGCGCGTCCCCGAGCCTGGCGGCTTCGTCTGCCGACAACTCGACCACCAGCCGCCCGCCGCCCTCGAGCGGGACACGCATCACGATGCCGCGCCCCTCCTTAGTGACTTCGAGCGGACCGTCACCCGTCCGCGGCTTCATCGCCGCCATTCCGCATCCCCTTCCTGCTTGGGGCCGCCTGAGACCTCGCGGAGGCCTGCCGCACCGGGATCCCGGCGCCTGCGGCGGGTCCGGCCACTCACAGCCGTGTCGATCAGTACCTCTATTATCCAGAGTTCCGGCCGTCAGTGGTAATGATCAGCACTCCCTAGCGGCCGGGCGAGCCACGTGCGGGCGGCAGCGACCGGCAATTGCGCCGCCGCAGCGGGCATTGCGGCGCCGCAGCGGGGCCGGATCGACACCCGGACCCGGTTCCTCCAGACCCCGAAGCGCCGCCTGTCGGCCGCTTCGGGCGACATTTCACGCGGTACGACCCCATGATCACGATGGATTTATCCTGGTTTGCGTGACCAGACGCGTGAAAGGTGCGAGCGGCGGCGCGCTTGACCGCACTGACCGCGCACTGGTTGCCTGGCATGCCGCAGCTTCGGCGGACGCAGGGAGCCGGGAGGGGGGTGCGGCGAACCGGTCTTTACCTTGCCTGGCACCGCATGTTCGTGGACTGTTGTCTGCGGATGGGCGCCACCGACCGGCCGCACCCCACCAGGAAAGCCCCCCGGAATGCAAAGGAGACGTCCGTGACCGAGAGCGTGCGCTGGGATCTCGACGGAGCGGTAGCCACCATCACGCTGAACCGTCCCGAGGCCAGGAACGCGCTCACCATCGAGATGAAGACCGCGCTGCTCGCCGCCCTGCGCCAGGCGCAGGACGCGGCGGAGGTTCGCGCGGTCATCATCACCGGTGCCGGGCCGGGTTTCTGCACGGGCCAGGACCTGCGGGAGCACGCCGAGATCCTGGCGACGGGCGAGGCAGCGACCGATACCGTCCGGCTCCACTACAACCCGATCATCATGACCATCGCCACCATGCCGAAGCCGGTGATCGCGGCCGTGAACGGGATCGCCGCCGGGGCCGGCGCCGCATTGGCTCTGGCCTGCGATTTCCGTATCGCCGCGCGCCAGGCCAGCCTGCTGATGGCCTTCGCCCGGGTGGGGCTGGGCGCTGACTCAGGGGCCTCCTGGACCTTGCCGCGGCTGGCTGGATCCGGCCGGGCGGCCGAGTTGCTGATGCTGGCGGAGCCGCTGGAAGCGACCCGCGCACTCGAATACGGCCTGGTTACGTCGGTAGTCGACGCCGCCGAACTGCCTGCCGCAGCGCGCGGCCTGGCCGACCGGCTTGCCGCGGGCCCGACCGTAGCGTACGCGGCGATCAAGGACGCACTGTGCTACGCAGCCCAGCACGGCCTCGCCGAATCCCTGGAGAAGGAGGCCCTGCTGCAGGCCGTGGCCGGCCGGACCGCCGATCACCGGGCCGCCACGCTCGCCTTTACCCGCAAACAGCAGCCCAGGTTCGAGGGCAAGTGAACGTTTCGAGGGCAGTAAATTTCCGGAGGCGGTGTGAGACCCGACCTGGTGTCCTGAGTCAGGACACCAGGTGATGGTGAGGCTGCCTCGGACGGACCGCCTCAGGCCTGCCGCGCGCTGGCCAGTTCCTCGTGCCTGCAGACGATCCGCTCGGCTGCCTCGACGAGATCATAGAAGGCCCGGCACTCCCGGCGGCCTTCGCGCGTGGTCCAGGACACCACACGACTGCGGCACCACACGGTGAGATCACGCCGGATGGACAGGACCGACATGCCCGAGACGGGAGCATCGGCACGCACGATCTTCTCGCCAATCCCGCGCTCGTCGAGCATCAGCTGGAGTTCGCTGGCCGCCTCGCAGGAACCGGGCTGCGAACGGTGGAACCGGTCCAGAGCGCGCGTAACCGGCACCGGCACGGCGAACCAGACGGCCTTGCCTGCGACCTTCCAGCCGCCCAGCCGGGCCCGGGTCGGATGGTGACCCCAGCGGCCCTGGGACAGCATCTCGACCACCCGCAGCCCACGGCCGTCTTCCGAGTCGGGGGTGACACTGGAGGGATCAGGCGGGGTGCCGGGCTTCCACCCGGGCAGCGAGTCGAAGAGCTTGCAGACCAGTTCCTGCTGGCCACCCTCGCGCCGCAGGTAGAGCCATAGCTCAGGCACCCCGGCCACGGGCCGGGAGGGAGTGCCATGGAATTTGATGTTCGCATGGGCATGCAGGGTGTTAGCGGCCAGCTCACTGGCCATGGTGGCACCGTCATACGCCAAGTCCTGGGGCAGGCCCACACCTACGGCCGCATCGCGGAAGAGCCTTCTGGCGACAGCGGCACACGTGGTATCGAGCGGCAGGGCAGCGGCGGCGCACCCGCCCACAGCAACTGCTGTAACTGGATCGTTCGCCGGCCGGGAAACGTGCGGCTCGGCAACGGCAAGCGACCCAAACATGATCTCCAGCCTTCCCGGGCGTAATCCATCTGCGAAACACACATTACGAGTCGTGCTCGCCACATGCAACGATATGGGTGGGGATCGAGTGATTTTGACGGTTCGTTTACGCCTTCTGCCCGCAGCGGTACAGTCACACACGTAGCGGCGCACGGCGGTGCCCGCACAGCCTTGAGACAGGCGAAACCATAGAAGAATCCCCCGGGTGGCAGCCCGGGGGATTCTTCTATGGTGCATTCCCGAGACGGGTCAGCGC
This sequence comes from uncultured Actinomycetes bacterium, assembly GCA_963822825.1. Taxonomy (GTDB): domain Bacteria; phylum Actinomycetota; class Actinomycetes; order Streptosporangiales; family Streptosporangiaceae; genus JAWWPY01. The sequence goes on from CAWGIW010000005.1 coordinate 436,550, forward strand.
GCGGCGCGGGCCTCCAGATCGTAGCGGCCCGCCTTGGCGTCGGTCAGGAACGCTGAGAACGCGGCACGCCGCACGACGTGAGCGCCCCCTTCGGGGCGCTTACTGTCCCGGACGGCGATGACCCCTGGGAGGTTGGCGGCAACTTCCACGCACCCTCCGTTGAAGGAACTGCGGCGGGCCTTCCGCCAGGCTGCTTGAGACAGGTTGGTCATGATCACTCCAGTTGTTCAGCCATGTCCTTGAGGAAGGCCGCGGTGTCGACCGGCTCGAGTGCCGCATCGACGGCGCGGCCGAAAGATTGGATGTAGCTGTTCACCGACTCTGCGTTGCTCACCTCCTCGATCTCGTAATCCGTCTCCAGGTAAACCAGTGCAGGTTCACCCGGGAAATCCAGGATGTTGACCATGGAGTGCATACCGACCGGAGGTCCGTCGGCGAAACGCTGGATGCGCAACTCCACGTTGGGACGGCGGGCCACGTCGAGCAGGTGCTCAACCTGCTCGCGCCGGTCGGTCTTGGCGCCCCACCGGTAGGCCAGGGAAGCCTCGGTGATCACTGCGCTCAGCTTGGGCGCGGTGCCGTCGGTGCGGCCGAGCACCTCCTGCCGGCGGAGCCGGGTCTCCAGCGCCCGCCTGCGCCACGCGGGCGACCTGAGCCCGGCCCGCATGAACGCCTCCACATATGCCGGGGTCTGCAAGAGCCCGGGCAGGACCAGTGGCATGAATACGCGAATCCGGGAGGCGTCATTCTCGAAGCCAGGAAATTCGTTCTCGAAAATGTCGGGGTAATCACGCCACCAGGGCCGGGCCCGGGCCCGCATGGCGAGATCCGCCAGCCTTTCCCACTCATCCTCGGCCACCTCATAGATGCGAAGGAGATCCCGGATGTCGCTCATCTCGGGGCGCCGCCATTGGTTCGCCTCGAACCGGCCGACCTTGCCCCGGCCCCAGTTGAGCATGTCGCAGACGTGGTTAGCCGTATAACCGCGCGCCAGCCGGAGCTCGGTCAGACGGCGTGACAGCTGGCGCTTCGCCACGGTCGCACCGTAAGCGTCGTCGGCCATCCGGGCCTCCTCCAGATCTTAAAGTCACAGTCTAGCGCGGAGTAAGTTGTGAATCACAGATTCCCAGGTAGTGGGTTGTGCAGCGCCGGAACTCCCGCACCGGGAACTGCCGCACCCTGTTGCGCACAGCAGGTCGCGGCATGGGGGCACGGGTTCGCAGCGCGGCAGGTCGCGGCGCGGCGGCGCGGCACGGGTTCGCAGCGCGGGTTCGCAGCGCGGCAGTTCGCGCGCGGGTGCGGCGCCGGGATGAGCGACACCGGATGAGCGACACCGGCGGGTTAGTCAGCCGCGTCGTCGAACTCGCCACCGCGGACCCCGTCCAGAAAGCACTCCCACTCGTGCCGGTCGTAGACGAGAACCCGGCCCTCCGGGTCACCACCCACGCGCATCAGTACCCACTCGGTCCGGTCCGCTCCGGGCTCGGTGACGAATGCGACCTCGATGGCGCCGGCCCCGTCCCCCGCATCCCCGTGGCCCGACCGCTGCCACGCCTGGGCATGCACGTCGATGCCCAGGTCAGCCACGGTGGGTTTCTTCATCACAGTTTCTCCTCAGCCGTCTCACGGGACCCGGGCAACACCGCAGTAACCCCACCGTGACCCGTCGCTGTCGGCGAGTTCCGGGTCTTCGGCGCCCCATTCGCCCATGAACACCAGCCGCGGCTCGCCGTTCTCGTAGGGTGGCACCAGTTCCAGCCCGGCAAAGAAGCGCTCCACCTCGGCCCGCGGGCGCAGGTAGATGTTCTCGGTGGCCTTGGCGTACTCAGCCAGGCCCGTCGCCAGCCCGCGCTGTGGCACGTTGTCCGCAGTGACGTGGGACACCGCCAGGTAGCTACCCGGTACCAGCGCGCGCACGTACTGAGCCACCAGGCCCCACGGGTCGCTGCCGTCCGCCACGAAGTGCAGGACCGCGGTCATCAGCAGCCCGATGGGCTGGCTGAAATCGATCAGGGCCCGCAACTCCGGAGCGTTCAGCACGCTGTCCGGGTCGCGGAGGTCCGCGTGGATGACCGCGGTGGTCCCGTCATCGGTGAGCAGTTTGTTCGCGAAGGCGAGCACCATCGGGTCGTTGTCCACGTAGACCACCTTGGCCTGCCGCGAAACAGCCTGGATCACCTCGTGCGTGTTTCCCTGGGTCGGCAGCCCGGACCCGATGTCGATGAACTGCCGGATCCCGCGTTCGGCCGTCAACCAGCGCGCCGCACGCTGGTGGAAACCACGGTTGGCCCAGGCCATGTCAGAGATCTCGGGCAGATCGGCCCGGATCCGTTCGGCGGCTTCCCGGTCGATTGGGAAGTTGGTCGTCCCGCCGAGATAGTAGTCGTAGAGCCGAGCCGGCGCTGGCTTCTCCGGATCGACGCCGGGTGGGACCCGCGGAGTTTCCAACACTATTCCTCCCTCACACGGTTAGTTCCCAGTCTGGCACGCTCCGTGTGAATCCCGAACCCGGGCGGCACAACTCAGGAGATCGCACCTCGGCGGAAGCAGCCGACCAGGTGATCGTCTACGACGCCGCACGCTTGCAGCGTCGCGTACGCCGTCACCGGGCCGGTGAAGGAGAACCCGCGGCGGCGGAGCGCACGGGACAGGTCCTTGGAGGCTGGCGTCCACGCTGGGATCTGCGCGGTGCTGACCGGTGCCGCGTGGTCAGGTCCCGTCCTGGTATCCGCGTACTGCCAGACGAACGCGGCCAGGCCGCCGGTGATGGCGCTGGCGGCCCGTGCGTTGCGGATTACTGCCTCGATCTTCGCCCGATTGCGGACGATGCCTGGATCGCTGAGCAGCCTGGCCACGTCGGCGGGGCCGAATGCGGCCATGGCCGCCATGTCGAACCCGCAGAACGCGGCGCGGAAGTTCTCCCGCTTGCGCAGGATGGTCAGCCAGGACAGCCCCGATTGGAAGGCCTCCAGGCAGAGTCTCTCGAAGATCCCTTGGTCATCGCGGACCGGCCGGCCCCACTCGTTGTCGTGATAGCCCAGGTACTCCGCGCTGCCCAGGGACCACGGGCAGCGCAGCCGCCCATCGGGCCCCGGCTCCGCCCGGCGGCCGTCAGGTACCGCCGCCGACTCGGTCACCGCCTGCTCAGCCATCGCGGCTCAGCCATCGCGGCTCAGGCATCGGGTTTGGTCCCGCCATCGGCGGATGGGGCGTCAGCCGACGCAGCCTCGTCCACTGGAGCCTCAGCCGACCCGGCAGTCCCGGCCGACCCAGCAGCCTCGGACGCGGCATCCTCAGCCGACCAGCCAGCCTCAGCGAACCCAGCAACCTCGGGCGCCGCAATCTCGGGCACCGCAGCCTCAGCCGACCAGCCAGCCTCAGCGAACCCAGCAACCTCGGGCGCGGCAATCTCAGCCGACCAGCCAGCCTCAGCCGAATCGGTACCGGCGGACCCGGCGGTGCCGGCGGACCCGGCGGTGCGAAGCTCGATCAGTTGCCTGCGCAAGGCGGCAATCTCCACGTCCCGTTCGGTGACCACCTGGGCGATCCGGCCGAGAGCCTGGTCGGTCAATGTCGCGTTGTAGCCCCACAACGCGGAGGGCGGGCGCAGCAACGCGACGTCGGCGGCGGTCAGCAGGTCGTCGGCCTCGAACGGCGGGTAGTCACCGGAGAACTGCGCCATCTCACCGCCGCGGCCGATGGCCACACCGACCACACCGACCAGGATCACCACGGACGCCAGGATCAGCAGAACAGGCACAGTACGAATCGTCGCATGCTTGCGGGGGTGCTCGTGCCCGGCTAGCCCGGTTTCTCCAGACGGCCGTGAGCCTTGGTGATGATGCGCACAACCTCGGCGGCATCGTCCGCGACCGTCAGCAGATCCTCGTCTCCCGGGGAGATCTTGCCCCCGGCGAGCACCGTGTCGCGGATCCAGGCCAGCAGGCCGGACCAGTACTCGCTGCCGACCAGCACGATCGGGAACTTCGTGATCTTGCCGGTATGGACCAGGGTGAGCGCCTCGAACAACTCGTCAAGGGTGCCGAACCCGCCGGGCAGCACCACGAATGCCTGTGAGTACTTGATGAACATGGTCTTGCGGACGAAGAAGTACCGGAACTCCAGGCCGATCTCGACATAGTCGTTCAGCCCCATCTCCATGGGCAGCTCGATGCCCAGGCCCACCGAGACACCACCGGCGTCCGCCGCGCCCTTGTTGGCCGCCTCCATGATCCCGGGACCTCCGCCGGTGATCACCGCGTAGCCGGCCTTGACCAGCGCCGTCGCGATGCTCTCGGCGAGCTGATACTCGGCGGTGTCCGACTTGGCCCGGGCCGACCCGAACACCGAGACGGCCGGCCCAAGCTCGGCGAGCAGGCCGAACCCCTCGACGAACTCCGCCTGGATCCGCAGGACGCGCCATGGGTCGGTGTGCACCCAGTCACTGGGGCCACGCCTGTCGAGCAGCCGCTGGTCGGTGGTGGTGTTCGGGATGAACTCGCCGCGCAGCATGGCCGGTCCCTGGCGGCGCACCCGGCGGCGTGACTCAGATTGCACGCTCATGATCCTGCCACGTCCGCGGGGACCGACCCGGCCGCGGCCTGGCGGGCGGCCATCCGAGCGGGCCAGCGACGGCCGCCGGAGTCAGCCGTTCACCCCGTGGTCTCGCAGGATCTCATTGAGCGCCAGCTTGTCGTGCTCGCTGCCCTCAGCCAGGCGCGCCAGCACCAGCACGCAGGGCAGCCCGAAGTCCCCTCCCGGAAAACTGCGGCTGCGCGTCCCGCTGACGCAGACCGACCAGGGCGGCACCTCACCGCGAGGCAACTCCTCGCCGGTCTGGACGTCGATGACGTGGGTCGTCGCGGTGAGCATGGTGCCGGCGCCAAGCTTGGCTCCGGAGCGCACCCGGGCGCCATCCACGATCATCGACCTCGACCCGATGAACGCGTCGTCCTCGATCACGACCGGCACCGCGTTCGGCGGCTCGAGCACGCCGCCGATGCCGACGCCGCCAGACAAGTGCACGTTCCTGCCGATCTGGGCGCAGGAGCCGACTGTGGCCCACGTGTCCACCATGGTCCCCGAGTCAACGTAGCCGCCGATGTTCACGAACGACGGCATCAGCACCGCCCCCGGCGCGATAAAGGCACCCCAGCGGGCGATCGCACCGGGGACCACCCGCACACCATCCAGCCGGGTCTTGAGCGGGATCCGGTCATGCGAGCGGAACTCGCCCACCTGGGCCTGCTGCATCGGCAGCACACGGAAGGCCAGCAGGATGGCGCGCTTGGCCCGCTCGTCCACCACGATCTCGCCGGTGACAGGATCGGGCCAGGCCACCCGCGCCTGGCCGGCGTCCAGGGCGTCTACGGCGGCCACCACGGCCGCCCTGGCCGCTGTGTCCTCGGGGGTGAGCTGACCGCGCCGTTCCCACAGATCCTCGATCACAGCGGGCAGCGGTGATACCAGCACATCACGGCGTGAGTCCATGGCGAACGAGCCTATCGGGGGCCTGGAGTACCTTCGGGATGTGCCGAAAAGCCGTGAGCAGCCCCGCCGGAAACGCCGGCGACTCGGGGTAATAGCGCTGTCGCTCACAGTAGTTTTGGCGGTCGCCATTTATATAGGAATCCGGCGGATACAGCCGCTGCTCGAGGGCACCGGCTGCCGGGCCGTCACGGGCGGCGAGACATACGCGCTCGATCCCCAGCAGGCCAGCATCGCGGCGACGATCGCGGGCGTGGCGCACAAACAGTCGATGCCCGAGGACGCGGTCACCATCGCCTACGCGACGGCCCTGCAGGAATCCAAGATGCACAACCTGCACTACGGCGACATGGATTCGGTCGGGGTGTTCCAGCAGCGGCCCTCGGAAGGCTGGGGATCCACCCAGGAACTCGAGGATCCGGTCTACGCGACCACCAGGTTCTTCCGGGCCCTGTCCGCCGTGCACGGCTACCCCAAGATGCCCGTATACCAGGCGGCCCAGGCCGTACAGCGCAGCGCCGACGGCACCGCGTACATCCAGTATGAGCAGATGGGCGCCGAACTGGCTGACGTCTTCACCGGCCGGCACGCGCACGACGTCTCTTGCTGGACCTCCTCAACGACCCCGAAACGCACCGACTTGACGGCCGCCGATAGCGAACTGGCGAGGACGTTCGGCGCGATCCCCGAGCAGCAGACCGGCTCCGGCTCGGCGGGCAGCGGACGGCTGGTACAGCTGCGGGTGCCGCAGTCGCCGGTCGGCTGGGAGGTCGCCACCTGGCTGGTGACCCACGCCACCAGCTACGGCATCCACCAGGTAAGGTACGGCGGTTACCAATGGCAGGAATCAAATGGTTTCCACGGCTGGACCAAGGACGCGGGCCCGCCGCCGACCGGCGTGATCCAGCTCAGCTGATAGCTGAGCGGTCCCGCCGTGCCCGGGCTGATTCCCCGCAGGAGACGGGTGCGCGCGATACTTGCCTTCGACCGCGATACTTGAACTGCAACCCCGAGGACCCTGCGAGGGAGTTCCGACGTGACCTACATCATCGCGCAGCCCTGCGTTGACGTGCTCGACAAGTCGTGCATCGAGGAGTGCCCCGTCAACTGCATCTACGAGGGCGAGCGCATGCTTTATATCCATCCTGACGAGTGCGTGGACTGCGGCGCCTGCGAGCCGGTCTGCCCGGTCGAGGCGATCTTCTACGAAGATGACGTGCCCGACCAGTGGAAGGACTTCTACCGGGCCAACGTCGAATTCTTCGAGGATCTCGGTTCCCCGGGGGGCGCGTCCAAGACTGGGAAGATCAGCAAGGATCACCCGATCGTGTCCGCCCTGCCTCCCCAGGCCGAAGGAGACAGCTGACCCTCGCCGCGCGCCTGCCCCGCTTCCCGTGGGACCTTCTCGCGCCTTACCGCGAGAAGGCACGGGCGCACCATGGCGGGCTGGTGGACCTGTCCGTGGGCACGCCCGTGGACCCGGTTCCGCGGGTGGTCAGGGACGCACTGGCGACGGCGGCCGACGCGCCGGGCTACCCCACCACCCACGGGACGCCCCGGCTGCGTGAGGCGGCGGCAGGCTGGCTGGCCCGCAGTCATGGGGTGAGCGTGGACCCGGCCGCCGTGCTCCCGGTGATCGGGACCAAGGAATTCATCGCCGCGCTGCCGACCCTGCTCGGCTGCGGGCCGGGGGACAGTGTGCTGCACCCGGAACTGGCCTATCCGACCTACGACATCGGGGCCCGGCTGGCGGGCGCCCAGGCGGTGGCGGCCGACATTAGCGGCGGGTCATCCGTTGCGGATGATTTTAAAGATCTTTCCTCCGCAACGGACAAACCTCCTGAACTCCCACCCTCACTACGCCTGGCCTGGGTGAACTCGCCAAGCAACCCGACCGGGCGGGTCTTGCCCGCGGCGGCGCTGCGGGCGGCGGTGCGCCGGGCGCGGACCGTCGGCGCCGTGCTGGCCTCCGACGAGTGCTACCTCGCGCTGGGCTGGTCGGCGCGGCCCGTCTCGGTCCTGCACCCCGACGTGTCCGGGGGATCCCTGGCCGGTCTGCTCGCTGTGCACTCGCTGTCCAAGCGGTCGAACATGGCCGGGTACCGGGCTGGTTTCGTCACTGGCGACCCGGAGCTCATCGCCGAGTTGCTGGAGATCCGCAAGCACGCCGGGATGATGATGCCGGCCCCGGTGCAGGCGGCGATGGCCGCCGCGCTGGACGACGACGAGCACGCCAACGAGCAGCGGGCGCGGTACGCGCGCCGCCGGGACCGGCTCGCTGACGCGCTGACCGCGGCCGGCTGGGTCATCGAGCACTCTGAGGCGGGGCTCTACCTCTGGGCCACCCGGGCCGGCCACGACGGCTGGAGCTCGGTGCAAATGCTCGCCGAGGCCGGCATCCTGGTCGCGCCGGGTGAGTTCTACGGCCCGGCGGGCCGGCAGCACGTCAGGGTGGCGCTCACCGCCATCGACGAGCGCATCGACGCCGCCGTCAGCCGCCTCGCCGCCCTGTCCTAGCTGCTGGCCGCCGTAGCCCGTTTTGTCGTAGGCGGCTGGCATTGTTGCCGTGACGGAGAAGGGAAGGGACGATGACAGTTGTGACCAGCCCGGCCGACACGACGCGCCCCTTCACGGTGACGGACCTGGAGGGGATGCCGGATGACGGCCGCCGGTACGAACTTATCGACGGGGCGTTGCTGGTGAGCCCGGCACCGGGCTGGGCGCACCAGGAGGCGGCATACACGCTCTACATGATCTTGCGCAGTGCCTGCCCGGCTGATCTGCGGGTGATCGGGGCTCCGTTCGCGGTGCGGCCGGACACGTTCAACGAGGTGCAGCCCGACGTGCTGGTGGCCCGGTACGCGGATCTCACGCAGCAGGGCCTGCCGGGGCCCCGGTGCTGGCCGTCGAGGTGATCTCGCCGACCAGCCGGCTGCGCGACGCCAGCCTGAAGAAGGCGTTCTACGCGCGGCTCGGCGCGGTCTCGTTCTGGCTCGTCAACCCCGTCCCGGACAAGCCGTCGCTGACCGTGTTCGAGCTGGACAGCGGGGCGTACCGGGAGATCGCGCACGTGGCCGGCGAGGAGTCTTGGACCGCTACCCGGCCGTTCGCGGTGCGGGTCAGCCCGGCCGACCTGGTATCCGGGCTGCGGCCATAGCCGGCTGGTCGTCGTGACCTCGCCGCAGAGCCGGCGTCGTCATCGCGCTTCTCAACGGCCCGGACCGCTGGGATCTTCCTCGCGTTGTGGCGCTCCTGCTGCCCCGCTACCGGCGGTGCGGCGGCCCGCGGCGAGCTCGGCCAGCGCGCGGAGGTCGATGCCTTCTGGCGGTACGACGGCGATCCGGCAGGGCGTGCGAGCGCGCAGCGTGGCGGTGCGCTCCCCACCGTCCACCAGGGCCATCTCTCCCACCACTGCCCCGGGCCCGAGTTCGGCCACCTCAAGCCCGCTGATCTCGACCGTCAGCATGCCGTCAAAGAGCAGGAACACGTCCCCGCCCGCGTCGCCCTGCTCCACGAGCGTCTCGCCGGGGCGCAGACGGCGCCAGCCCGGCTTCGAGTCGATGATCACTGCGGATAGCTGGCGCTCGATGGCGGTCTCCGCCTCGGCGACCACGGCCGCGACGTCCCTGCCACCCCAGGGGCTGTCGTGCGGCAGCGCGACGCGCGCCCAGCCCGCGAAATCGATCACTCCTGACTTGCGCGCCAGGTGACCGTCGCCGTCATAGACCCAATGCCGCGGGAACGGGCTAGCGCCCAGCAGTTCGTGCTCTGCCCGCCCGTCGGCATGCAGCGTGAGCGCGAGGGTGGTCCAGGCGGGGGGCGCGGCGAAATGGACCTGCCGAGCGCTCAGCCGGGGCATCGGCACGCCCGTCCGCCCGCCGGCTGTCTGCACGAAGCGCACGGACGCCTCGGAGGTCACTGGGTCAGGCCGCAGGTCCGGGTAGGCGACCGCTGGCACTGTGACGCTCCGGCCGATTCCCCGCAGAATCGTCGCACCAATATGGCCGCCGCCCTCTTGGCCCCACCCGACAATGCGACCGCCGTCCACCTCGATGTGCCCGCGCAGCTCGTTGGCGAACCGGAAGCGGTCGGCCCGCCGCAGTTCCTCTAGGTCGGTCATCAGTTCGGGCGGCGGCTGATCGTAGTGCGCAAGTCCCGCGCTGAACGCGAGCCGGGTGGTCCCCTCGACCGCTTCGAGGGGAATCCATGACACGGACGTGACCGAGGATTCGACCCGCATGGCCACCTCGCGCGTTGCGCTGTACCGGTCGGGGACCCGAGAGGCAGCCAGAATTATATACGGTGGCGTTCGCGGCCTCCGCGGCCTCCGCGGCGTTCGCGGCCTCCGCGGCGTTCGCGGCCTCCGCGGCCTCCGCGGCGTTCGCGGCCTCCGTTCGCAGGCTCCGGCTCGCGTCGGTCATTATGGAACATCTGCGCGCCCAGGATCGAGGCCTCCGACCGCCAGGATGCGGGGCTGTAAGCGATGAACGAACCTGTTCCCGCCGAGTTGCCGGCCGAGGATCGCGAGCTGCGGGGCGCGGGGCTGCCGCTATCGCTGCCGCCCAGGCTCGTGGATGGCGCTGGCGTGTCGGTTATCGCGCTGTTGTACGGCGCGTTCCTCGCCAGCGGGTTCGCGGGCGCCTCCCAGGTTCGCGCCCAGCAGCATCACCTCGTCGTGATGGCGGTGTTCGCGCCAGCCCTGGCCGCCTTGTGGTGGCGGCGGCGGCATCCGTTGCCGGTGCTGGTCGTCTCGCTCGTCGCCGCGCTGTTCGCCTCCCCCGTCGCGACGATCCCGCTGCTGATCGCCCTGTACTCGGCGACCCAGAGACTTCGCGACTGGCGGGTGCTCGGGGGCTGGACCCTCGCCGCCGCCGCGTGCATGATCGCGGGTTCCATCCTCGCCCGGGACTCTGTGGTGCCCAGCCAGATCGTGACCGGGATCACTGGCGCCGGCCTGGGCGTTGCGCTCGGCCTGTGGATGGGTGTGCGCCGCGCCTACCTGGCCAGACTGTACGAGCGCGCGCTGTTCGTCCGCGCGCTCGCCGCCTTTTTGCCGCCCGAGGTCGCGGAGCTCATCCGGGCCTCGCCGTCGGCGTTGTCGCTGCAGGGCGAGGTCGACGCCACCGTGCTGTTCTCCGACATCCGGGGGTTTTCCACGTTCGCCGAGCAGGCGTCGCCCACACGGGTGGCTCAGGTCGTGGGAAGGCATCTGGCGGCGATGGCCGAGGTCGTCCGATTGCACGGCGGGATGCTCGACAAGTTCGCGGGGGACGCCGTGATGGCCGTGTTCGGCGCGCCGAGCGCTGTCGCCGACCACGCCACCCGGGCGATCGAGTGCGCGGTCGCCATGCAGCAGCGCCAGGCGCAGCTCAATCATGACGCGCCGGCGCTGGGGCTGCCCTGCATACATATCGGCATCGGCATAAACAGCGGGACCGTGATCGCCGGGCTGGTGGGCGGGGCCGGGAGGCTGAACTACACGGTGTTCGGCGACAACGTGAATCTGGCGCAGCGCCTGGAGAGTGCCGCGAAAGCTGAGGAGATTCTCGCCTCGGCCGCCACGGCCGGAAAGGCGGCCTGGGCCACCGCCGTGCCGCCCACGAGCATGCTCGTCAAGGGGCGTAAGCAACCGGTCGAGGTCTACTGCGTCGGCTGGAAGGGGCCTGGTGCCGCGCCGACGTCGCGATAGCCTGCATCACCTGCAAGGGTCGCCTCGGCCGCGTGACCGGCGGCGCTGCGGCCATCGGCGCCGGCCTACGCCAGCAGGCTAGACGACCCCGCTCACAGGAGCCGAACTGCAGGCCAACGACGTGCGATTTGCTCATGATCCTCCGGACCCTACAGCGGGGCGGGAACTCTCGCGCCGGCGTGATCGCTCCCGCCCCCCGTGACTCATAGGGTGGGGACGTGCTCCGGCTTCATGACACGCGGACCAGGCAGGTGCAGCCGATCGCGCCTGCCCGCCGTGGCGAACTGCGCATGTACTCCTGCGGCCCCACGGTCTACCGGTACGCGCACGTCGGCAACCTGCGCACCTACCTGCTGGCCGACCTGATCCGCCGGACGGCGGAGACGCACCGGCTGACGGTCATCGCGGGCCAGAACATCACCGACGTCGGCCATCTGGCCGACGACAGCGAGACCGACCCGGCCGGCGAGGACAAGGTGCTGGCCCAGGCGCGCGCCGAGGGCAAGCCGGCCCTGGAGATCGCGCGCCACTACGAAGAGGCGTTCCGCGCGGACTGTGCCGCGCTGAACATCCACCCGCCCGACTTCGCACCGCGGGCGTCTGAATCGATCGATCTCATGATCGACCTGATTTCCCGGCTGCTGGAGACCGGCCACGCGTACCGGGCACCGGACGGGTCTGTGTACTTCGACGCCCGGTCCTTCCCGACCTACGGGGAGCTGTCCGGGAACCGCCTCGACCGCCTGCGGCCCGGTCAGCGCTCCGGGGGCGCGGTCGAACCGGGCAAGCGTTTCCACGCGGACTGGGCGCTGTGGAAGGCCGCCCCCGCCGGGCGGGAACTGACCTGGGCGGCGCCCTGGGGGACGGGGTTCCCCGGCTGGCACACGGAATGCTCGGCGATGTCGCTGCATTATCTGGGCGACGTCATCGACATCCACACCGGCGGCATCGACCTGCGCTTCCCGCACCATGAGGATGAGCGGGCGCAGTCCAACACCGTGGCCGGGCATGAGGTGGTCCGGCACTGGGTGCACGGTGAGCACCTGCTGTTTGAGGGCCGCAAGATGGCCAAGTCCACCGGGAACGCGGTGCTCCTTAATGACCTCGCGGAGCGCGGGCTCGACCCGCTGGCGCTCCGGCTGGCCTTCCTCGAGCAGCGCTACCGCCAGCCGATGAACCTCACCTGGGCGTCCCTGGACAGCGCGGACGCCGCGGTGCGCCGGTGGCGGGAACGCGTGGCGGAGTGGGCCAACTCACCCAGCAAGGCCATGTGCGCGCAGTACGTGCACCAGTTCACCACGGCATTCGACGACGACCTGGACACGCCGGCCGCGATCCGGGTGCTGCGCGCCCTGGAGAAGGACGGCGAAATCCCGCCGGGCTCGAAGTTCGAGACGTTCGCGCACGCCGACCGGTTGCTCGGCCTGGACCTCGCCCGCGACATCGGCCGCCCGCCCGCCGCGCCGCCGCTGCCCAGCCGGGCGGCGGACCTGCTGGCCGCGCGGGCGGCGGCGCGGCAGGCCGCGGACTGGCCGGCCTCCGACCGGCTCAGGGACGAGCTGGCCGGCCTGGGCGTCACGGTCAAAGACACCGCGGACGGCCAGGTCTGGGCCGTCCACCCCGCCTGACCGCGCTCCGGCGGGTCCTCGTGCCATCGAGTGGCGCAACGAATCGCCGTATTGCGTCCAGACTCAGCAACAGATCGCTGGTCAGACGCAGTAAGCGCGCATGTCTTTCTCTGTAGCTGGCCTCTTACCCTGGATTAGCGGACAAACGATCATCAGGAAGGGGCTCCATGACGGGGATACCCGCCACAGCGGCCTTGACCGCCACGATCAGCCGGACGCCACGCGCCAGGAACTATCTGATGTGCCCGCCGGACTATTTCTCGGTGCAGTACGCCATCAACCCGTGGATGACCATGGGCGAGCCGGTCAACGTGGCCTTGGCCATGCGGCAATGGCGGGGGTTGCGGAATGCCTTCCGCTCGCTCGGCCACACGGTCCACGCCATCGAGCCGGCGCCCGGGCTTCCGGACATGGTGTTCGCGGCCAATGGCGCCACGGTGATCGGCGGCCGGGTGCTCGGCGCCCGGTTCCGGCACCCGCAGCGGGCCGCCGAGGGCCCGGCCTACCTGCACTGGTTCCGCCGCCACGGCTACCAGGTCGTCCACGAGCCACGGAGCGTCAACGAGGGCGAGGGTGACATCGTCTTCACCGGCCGGGAGATCCTGGCCGGATACGGCTTCCGCACCGACCAGTCAGCGGCGACGGAACTCGGCGCGCTGTTCGGGCTGCCGGTGCAGAGCCTGCGCCTGGTGGATCCGCGCTTCTACCACCTGGACACGGCATTGTGCGTGCTTGACGCCGACACGGCCATGTACTACCCGGCGGCGTTCGACGACGCCGCGAAGGCCGTGCTCGGATCGCGGTTCGCCGAGCTCATCGAGGCCAAAGACGAGGACGCCGAGGTTCTCGGCCTGAACGCGATCAGCGACGGCTGCCGCGTCGTCCTCCCGGCCCAGGCTCGCGGGCTCGCGGCGCAGATCGCCGCCCGGGGCTTCGAGCCGGTCCCGGTCGACATGTCCGAGTTTCTCAAGGCGGGAGGAGGACCCAAGTGCTGCACACTGGAGCTCAGGCCGTGACGGGGGCCCTGGTGACGGGGGGTCAGGCGATAGGGAGCCAGCCGATAGGGAGCCAGCCGATAGGGAGCCAGGAAGGTACCGCGCCCCCCAGCGCGGCCGAACTGCGGGCGCTGGCGCAGCGTCACGGGGCGCACAACTACCATCCTCTTCCCGTCGTGATCACCGAGGCCGAAGGGGCCTGGGTCACCGATACCGGCGGCCGTCGGTACCTGGACATGCTCGCCGCCTACTCGGCGATCAACTTCGGTCACCGCCATCCCCGGCTGGTGGCGGCCGCGAAACGGCAGCTCGACCTCGTGACCCTGGTCAGCAGGGCGTTCGAGCACGACCAGTTCGGCCCGTTCTGCCAGGAACTCGCGGCCCTGGCCGGTATGGAGATGGTGCTGCCGATGAACACCGGCGCCGAAGCGGTCGAGACGGCGATCAAGACCGCGCGGAAGTGGGGCTACGAAGTCAAGGGCGTGCCCCCGGACAAGGCCGTCATCGTCGCGTTCGAGGGCAACTTCCACGGCCGGACCACGACCATCATCAGCTTCTCCACGGACCCGGACGCCCGCGAGTCCTACGGCCCGTACACCCCCGGGTTCCGCGTCGTCCCGTTCGGCGACGCCGACGCGCTGGCCGAGGTCATGGACGACCGGGTGGTTGGCGTGCTCGTCGAGCCCATCCAGGGTGAGGCCGGTGTGGTCGTGCCTCCGCCCGGCTTCCTGGCCGCTGCGCGAGATCTTTGCACAACGAACGAAGCGCTGCTGATCGCCGATGAGATCCAGTCGGGCCTGGGCCGAACGGGCCGCACGTTCGCTTGCGAGCATGAGGGCGTCCGGCCCGACATGTACGTCCTCGGCAAGGCCCTCGGCGGCGGCATCGTGCCGGTGTCCGCGGTCGTGTCGTCACGCCAGATTCTCGGCGTCTTCCAGCCGGGACAGCACGGCTCGACGTTCGGCGGTAACCCGCTCGGCTGCGCGGTGGCCCGTGAGGTGATCGCCATGCTGAACACCGGGGAGTACCAGGAACGTTCCGCCAAGCTGGGCGCGCACCTGCACGACCGGCTGTCCGCGCTGCCCCGTGGGCTGGTCCGCGAGGTCCGCGGGCGCGGCCTGTGGGCCGGCGTCGTGTTCGCCGATCTCCTCGGGCGCGAGGCGTGCCAGCGCCTCGCCGCGCGCGGAGTCTTGGCCAAGGACACGCACGGCACCACGATCCGCTTGGCGCCGCCCCTGATGATCAGCGAGCGGGACCTCGACTGGGGACTCGACCAGATCGAAGCCATCGTCCGCTAATCATGATCGTCCCGACTTTGCACGCGTTCGGTGACGCAGACCGGGACGAACCGGGCGTGATGTTGGTCGTAGCGCGTGGAAAGTCCTGGTGATCATGGTCGGCGGTCAGTCGCCGGCCAGGCGGCGGTAGCCGCTGCCGTAGTAGAGCAGGGGACGGCCGCCCGGCCTGGGCTCGCTCACGCCGATCACCTCGCCCACCACGATGCTGTGGTCGCCGCCGTCGTGCACCGCGGTCGTCCGGCACTCCATGGCGGCCAGCGCGTCGTCGAGGATGGGCGCGCCCGTCCGCGGGCCCGGATGGTGCCGGATCGCGTTGAGCTGGCCATCCAGTGGCCGGCCACGGGTGGCCAGCCAGCGCGCCGTCTTCTCCGAGTCCTCGTCGAGTACCGAGACCGCCCAGCTACCCGCGTCGAGCACCGCGTCGTGAAAACGCGCGATCTTCTCCGCACAGAACAGCACGAGCAACGGGTCCAGTGACACCGAGGTGAAGGCCGTTACCGTCATGGCGTGGCCGACGCCGTTGATGCTCGCGGTGACCACGGCAATACCGGTGGCGAAGCGCCCCGCGACGCGCCGGAAATCGCCGCCGTCCACCTCCGTCATGGCCCGGCTCCCGGCGTCGGCTGGCCGGGTGCCCGGGCACCCCCCGGTGCGGGAGAGCGACCTCCGCGGAACCTCCGGCCCGCGCCGGGAGGGACGAGCCGGCGTACCAGCGCGATGATCACGGCTACCGCGGCGCAGGCGGACCCACCGTAGAGGTACAACTCTCCCGCGGCGGTGTTCGTGACGATCACACTGCCCTGCGGGGTGGGCATGGTCAGGACCAGGGACGCCAGGAACCAGCCGGCCGCGGGCACCAGCGCACCGGCCGCCGAGCCCATCGCGGCCGCGCCCAGCAGGCAGGTCACCAGGATGGCCGCGCAAAAGCCCAGGGCGGCCAGCGGGATCGAGCCAGCGGCCCAGCTGAACTGGAAGCAGCCGATCAGGCCCTGGCCCGCCCCGAACAGGAACAGCAGGGCATAGGCACCTCCCGTGACGAACGCCTGTGCGTGCCGGTCGTGGTCCCGTTCAGGGTGCTCCTCCAGCCTGATCTCCACGGAGAGCAGGCTATACGGGCCCTGGCGGCGGCCGTCCCGCGAAGAGATCGTCCTCGCGGCCGCGCTCGCCGGCCAGCAGCGTAAAGTGCTCGTGCGGCATGATCTGCTGGACGATCTGGTTGGAGAGCGCGTAGTACGAGCCGTCCACAGTGATCTGGGTGGCGTGCGCGCGCATGGCGGCCGTCTTGGCGGCCAGGTACCTGGAGCCGTCGATCTCGGTCGTCACCGACGCGGAGCCGGGCATCGCGGTCGCGTAGAACTTGGCGACCCGCCACGGGCCGGCGCCGGTACCATCCAGCCTCACCACGGGGTCGGCGGCCAACTGGAACGCCCGCCAGGCCACCCGGTGCGCCTGGATGTGGTCGGGGTGCCCGTAGAACCCGTTCTCGTCATAGGTGACGATGACCTGCGGGCGCACCTCACGGATGATGGCCACGAGATCGCGCGCGGCCTCGTCCACGTCGGCCTGCCAGAAGGAGCCCGGCTCGTCGTTGGCTGCCAGTCCCATCATTCCCGAATCCCGCCAGCGGCCGGGGCCGCCGAGGAAGCGGTGATCGGTCACCCCGAGCGCTTCGCAGGCGGCGTTGAGCTCGCCGATCCGGTACTGGCCGAGGCGGTTCTCCTGGTCCGCCGCGAGGTGCGCCAGTTCCGCGGGTATCACCTCGCCCAGTTCGCCCAGGGTGCAGGTGACCAACGTGACGTGAGCGCCCTCGGCGGCGTACCTGGCCATGGTGGCACCGGTGCCGATCGCCTCATCGTCAGGATGAGCGTGCACGAGCAGCAGCCTCCGGCCGTCCTCCGCACCGTCGCCCCGCGCGCCCATGCTGGCGAGGCTAACCCACAGCGACCCGCGACCAGACCTGGCGACAGCCGTCCGCCGGACCGGCCTCTCGGCCAGCCCAGTTGTCGTAGGCTCGCGGCCATGACGAGGATCCTCGTGACCGGTGGCGCCGGGTTCATCGGCGCGAACTTCGTGCACTACACCGTCCAGAACCACCCTGACCAAGAGGTGGTCGTGCTGGACTCGTTGACCTACGCCGGGAACCAGGCCAGCCTCGCCCCGGTGGCAGACCGTGTCCTTTTCGTCCGCGGTGATATCACCGACGCCCCGCTCGTGGACCGGTTGGTCGCCGAGACCGACGTCGTGGTCCACTTCGCCGCCGAGTCCCACGTCAACAACTCCCTGCACAATCCCGAGCCGTTCGTCCGCACAAACATCTTCGGCACCTACGTGATCCTCGAAGCGGTCCGCAAATACGGCCGTCGGCTGCATCACATCTCTACCGATGAAGTGTTCGGCGACCTCGCGCTCGACGCGCAAGATAAGTTCACCGAGACCACCGCCTACGATCCGTCCAGCCCGTACGCGGCCACCAAGGCCAGCTCAGACATGCTCGTGCGCGCCTGGGTTCGCTCCTACGGAGTTCAGGCGACAGTCTCCAATTGCGCGAACAACTACGGCCCGTACCAGCATGTGGAGAAGTTCATTCCACGCCAGGTGACCAACGTCCTAGTTGGTGAGCGCCCCAAGCTGTACGGGGCCGGAGAGAACATACGGGAGTGGACCCACGTTAACGATCACAACGCCGCGATCCACCTCATACTGCACTCCGGCAGGATCGGCGAGACCTACCTGATTGGATCGGGCGACGAACGAAGTAACCGGGATATCCTCCGCCTCGTCCTCGAACTCATGGACCATCGAGATGACGCCTTCGACCACGTGCGTGATCGGCCGGGCCATGATCTGCGTTATTCCAACGACTCCACCAAGATCCGTACTGAGCTGGGATGGCAGCCCTCTTATAGCGACTTCCGCGCGGGACTCGCCAGCACCATCGACTGGTACCGCCACAACGAGTGGTGGTGGAAGCCCCAGAAGGACGCTACCGAGGCCAAATACCAGCAACTCGGACGATTAGGCCGCCCCGGGCCACCACGGCCGGGCTGAGCGGATCGCACGCTCGTGTCCGTACCTGCTGCGAAGATCGGAGCATGACGGAGAGCTTCCCCCGGCAGCAAGCCCGGACGCAGCGGTTCACCCTCGGAGCGCCCCGCTCGTTCCAGATCTCCCCCGATGGCCGCCGGGTGGCCTTCCTGCGCAGCCAGGGCGGTGCCGACCCGGTGACCTGCCTGTGGGTGCTGGATGTCGGCACCGGGCAGGAGCGGCTGGTGGCCGATCCCGCCGCGCTGGACGCCGTCGGCGGCGATCTTCCCGCCGAGGAGAGGGCCCGCCGGGAACGGTCCCGCGAACAGGCCGGGGGCATCGTGGCCTTCGCCACCGACACCGGTATGACCGTTGCGGCGTTCGCCCTGGCCGGGCGCGTGTACGTGGCCGACCTGACCGATCACGCCGGTCCGCGGACCGGCGGCCGCGCCGCGGGCGCCCTCGCCCCGGCGCTCGACCCACGGCCGGATCCGACCGGCCACCGGATCGCGTACGTCTGCCTGGGCGCCCTGCGGGTCGTGGAACCAGGTACGGGCCGGGACACCGTCGTCGCTGGTGCCGAGGGCAGCCCGGGGATCACGTTCGGGCTGGCCGAGTTCATCGCGGCCGAGGAGATGGGCCGGTCGCGCGGGTTCTGGTGGGCGCCGGACGGCTCGGCCCTGCTGGTGGCCCGGGTGGACGAGACCCCCGTCAACCGCTGGTATATCGCTGATCCTGCGAACCCTCAGCGCCCGGCGACCACCGTCGCCTATCCGGCCGCCGGCACCCCGAACGCGGACGTCTCGCTGCTGCTCGTCCATCTGGACGGCGGGCAGGCGCCCGTGGGCCAGGCGCCCGTGGACTGGGACCGGGCCGCGTTCCCGTACCTGGTCACGGCGCACTGGCAGGACCCGGGGCCACTGATCGTGGTGCAGAGCCGGGACCAGCGCCGGATGCGCCTGCTCGCTGTCGATCCGGTCAGCGGGAGTACCACCGTGCTGCGCGAGGACAGCGACGAGCGGTGGCTGGACATTGTGCCGGGAGTTCCGGCGCGGACCGACGCCGGCCGGATCGTGTGGACCACCGACGATGGCGGCGCGCGGCGGCTCCTGGTGGCCACGCCCGGGGAACTCAGCGCCGGGAGCGCCGTCCCCGTCACGCCCACCACCTTGCAGGTCCGCGAGATCGTCGCGGTGGACGGGGACTTCGTGCTGCTGCGCGCCTCGGAGGAGCCCATCGACATCGGCCTGTGGCTCCATGGGCCGTCCGGGCTGGCGCGGATCACGCCGCCCGAGGGCGTCTTCGGCGGCCGGCGGGCGGGCGGCACTACCGTGCTCACCAGCCAGACGCTGGTCACAGGGGGCGTCACGGCCGTGGTGCTGCGCGATGACCCGGCCTCCGCCATGGCCACCGAGGTCGCCCGGATTCGCTCGCTGGCCGAGGGGCCGAACCTGCCCGACCCGCGGCCGCTCCTCGGCCGGCCGGGCCGCGCGCCATCCGCACCGCCCTCCTCCTGCCGTCCTGGCACGAGCCCGGCTCACGGAAGCTGCCGGTGCTCCTCGACCCCTACGGCGGACCGCACGCGCAGCGGGTGCTGGCCGCCCGCGGCGCGTTCCTGACCTCGCAATGGCTGGCCGAACAGGGTTTCGCGGTGCTCGTCGCCGACGGCCGGGGCACCCCGGGCCGCGGGCCGCGGTGGGAGCGGGAGGTCTGGCATGACCTGGCCGGCCCGGTCCTCGAGGACCAGGTCGACGCGCTGGAGGCGGCCAGCGAGCGCTGCGGCGACCTCGACATGGGGCGCGTCGCGATCAGGGGCTGGTCGTTCGGCGGATATCTGGCCGCCCTGGCCGTCCTCCGGCGGCCGGACGTCTTCCACGCGGCCGTCGCGGGCGCGCCGGTCACCGACTGGCGCCTCTATGACACCCATTACACCGAACGCTACCTGGGCGACCCGGCCGAGAACGGCCAGGTGTACGACGCTTGCTCGCTTCTCGGCGAGGCATCCAAGCTCAGCCGGCCGCTGCTGCTCATCCACGGGCTCGCCGACGACAACGTGGTCGCGGCGCACACGCTGCGCCTGTCGTCGGCGCTGCTGGCCGGGGGACGGCCGCATGCCGTGCTCCCGCTGTCGGGTGTCACGCACATGACCCCGCAGGAGGAGGTGGCCGAGAACCTGCTGCTGCTCCAGGTCGATTTCCTGCGCCGCGCCCTGGAGATCAGCGAGGACGCTCGGTGACAAAACGCGCAGTGTAGCAAGAGTCACACGCTAGGAAACTCGCTGGGGGGCTGCGTGGTGATATGCCTTGGAATAGGGTTCCACAGCAGCGCGCGACCGCGGGCGGAAGCCAGCCGAACAGCGCGCGACAAGCCCTGATGACCCATTGAAGTTCGAGGGCGGAGACGTCGAGAATGACGCAGACAACCGCTGCGCCGGTGAAAACCCGGGCGCAGATCCAGGACCGCACGCTGCGCACCGACCCATGGTGGAGGGCGCCCGCGGTCACGGCCACCCTGCTGACCATCTGGGTCCTGTACGCGACCGTGCACGTCTTCCTGGGCCGGTGGTACTGGGTGCCCAGGTACCACTACCTCACCCCCTTCTACTCGCCCTGTGTCAGCGGGGCGTGCGCGCCGGGGTCGAGCAGCCTGGGCACCTGGTTCCCGAAGGTGCCCTCGATCATCCCGTACGCGATCGTGTCGCTGCCGTTCGTCCTCGGCTTCCGGCTGACCTGCTACTACTACCGGCGGGCCTACTACCGGGCGTTCTGGCGGGCGCCCGCCGCCTGTGCGGTACGTGAGCCGCACGCCAGCTACACCGGCGAGACCAGGTTCCCGCTGATCCTGCAGAACCTGCACCGTTACTTCTTCTACGTCGTGCTCCTGATTTCGGTGCTGAACACCTACGACCTGGTACAGGCGTTCCGCGGCCCGAACGGCAGTTTCGGGTTCGGTCTCGGCACCCTGATCATGCTGGTGAACGTGGTGCTGCTCTGGGGGTACACGGTGTCCTGCCATTCGTGCCGGCACATCACCGGCGGCCGGCTCAAGAACTTCTCCAAGCACCCGGTCCGGTACTGGGCCTGGACGCAGATCTCCAAGCTGAACGCACGACATATGCAGCTCGCGTGGACCACACTGGCCACGCTGATGCTGACCGACCTCTACATCTTGCTCGTCGCCAGCGGGACGATCTCCGACCTGCGGTTCTTTAACTGAGGTGGACAGCACACATGACTGACATCGAGCGGCTCCCCTACGACGTCGTAGTGATCGGCGCGGGCGGCTCAGGGTTGCGGGCCGCGATCGAGGCGCGGCAGTCCGGCAAGAAGACCGCCGTCATCTCCAAGTCCCTGTTCGGCAAGGCGCACACCGTGATGGCCGAAGGCGGCTGCGCCGCCGCGATGGGCAACGCCAACCCAAACGACAACTGGCAGGTCCATTTCCGCGACACCATGCGCGGTGGCAAGTTCCTCAACAACTGGCGGATGGCCGAGCTTCACGCCAAGGAGTCCCCGGACCGGGTCTGGGAGCTCGAGGCCTGGGGGGCGTTGTTCGACCGCACCCCCGACGGCAAGATCAGCCAGCGGAACTTCGGCGGCCACGAATACCCCCGGCTGGCCCACGTCGGCGACCGCACCGGGCTGGAGATGATCCGCACCCTGCAGCAGCGGGTGGTGGCCCTGCAGCAGGAGGACGCCCGCGAGCATGGCGACCCGGAGGCCATGATCAAGGTTTTCGCGGAAACCACGATCACCCGGCTGGCCAAGGACGGCGAGCGGATCGCCGGCGCGTTCGGTTATATCAGGGAAAATGGGAAGTTCGTCCTGTTCGAGGCGCCGGCCGTGATCCTGGCCACCGGCGGGATCGGCAAGACCTTCGCCGTCTCATCCAACTCATGGGAGTACACCGGGGATGGCCACGCGCTGGCCCTGCTGGCCGGCGCGAAGCTGCTGAACATGGAGTTCGTCCAGTTCCACCCGACACACATGGTCTGGCCGCTGTCGGTGCGGGGGCTCCTGGTCACCGAGTCGGTCCGCGGCGACGGCGGGGTGCTGCGCAACTCCGAGGGCAAGCGGTTCATGTTCGGCTACGTGCCCGACGTGTTCCGGGCCCAGTACGCGGAGACCGAGGAAGAGGCCGACCGCTGGTACACCGACCCCGACCACAACCGGCGCCCACCGGAACTGCTGCCCCGCGACGAGGTGGCCCGCTCGATCAACGCTGAGGTCAAGGCCGGCCGCGGGTCGCCGCGCGGCGGCGTTTTCCTCGATATCGCCTCCCGGCGGCCGGCCGAGGAGATCCTGCGCCGCCTGCCGTCCATGTATCACCAGTTCAAGGAGCTGGCCGACGTGGACATCACCAAGGAGCCGATGGAGGTCGGGCCCGCCCAGCACTACGTGATGGGCGGCGTGGAAGTGGATCCAGACACGGCCGCGTCCTGCGTGCCCGGCCTGTTCGCGGCCGGGGAGGTGTCGGGCGGCATGCACGGCTCCAACCGGCTGGGTGGCAACTCCTTGTCCGACCTGCTGGTCTTCGGGCGCCGGGCCGGAATGGGCGCGACGGCGTACCTGGACTCGCTGGGCGCCGCCCGGCCGGTGGCCAGCGACGCCGAGCTCGCGGCGGCCGAGGCTGAGGCGCTCGCGCCGCTGGACCGCTCCGGCGGCGAGAACCCGTACTCGGTGCACTCCGAGGTCCAGCAGACCATGAGCGACCTCGTCGGCATCATCCGGCGCGAGGACGAGATCAAGACGGCACTCGCCGACCTGGAGAAGCTGCGCGAGCGGGCCGACCGGGTCAGCGCCGAAGGCGGCGCGGCCTACAATCCCGGCTGGCATCTGGCCCTGGACCTGCGCAACATCATGCTGATCGCGGACTGTGTGGCCCAGGCGGCGCTGGAGCGCCAGGAGAGCCGTGGCGGTCACACCCGCGACGACTTCCCCGGCATGTCGCCGGAGTGGCGCAAGATCAACCTGATCTGCTCGCTGGACGGTGACCGGGTGACGCTCAGGCCGCAGCCGATGACCCCGATGCGCGAGGACCTGCTGGCCCTGTTCGACCGGGGCGAGCTGCAGAAGTACCTGACCGACGAGGAACTGCCCCGGGTGCTGGCCCAGGCCAATGAGGAGACAAGCTGATGGGCGCGAAAGTAGCATTCCGGATCTGGCGCGGCGATGCCGGTCAGGGGAAGCTGACCGACTACCAGGTCGAGGCCAACGAGGGCGAGGTGGTCCTCGACGTGCTGCACCGGCTCCAGGCCACCCAGGCAGGCGATCTGGCGGTGCGCTGGAACTGCAAGGCCGGCAAGTGCGGGTCCTGCTCCATGGAGATCAACGGGCGGCCGCGGCTGGCCTGCATGACCCGGATGTCGCTGTTCGAGCCGGACGAGACGATCACACTCACCCCGCTGCGCACCTTCCCGGTGATCCGCGACCTGGTCACCGATGTGTCGTTCAACTACGCCAAGGCGCGGGAGATCCCGTCCTTCGCCCCGGATCCCTCGGTCAAGCTGGGTGAGTTCCGGATGCAGCAGGTCGATGTGCAGCGCTCCCAGGAGTTCCGCAAGTGCATCGAGTGCTTCCTGTGCCAGGATACCTGCCACGTGATCCGTGATCACCCCGAGAACGAGCGCCCGTTCGCCGGGCCGCGGTTCCTGATGCGGATCGCGGAACTGGAGATGCACCCGGCCGACACGGCGGACCGGCGGGACATAGCGCAGGACGACTTCGGCCTCGGCTACTGCAACATCACCAAGTGCTGCACCGAGGTCTGCCCGGAGAACATCAAGATCACCGATAACGCCCTGATCCCCATGAAGGAGCGCGTGGCGGGCCGCAAGTACGATCCCCTGGTCTGGCTCGGCTCCAAGATCACCCGCCGCCCCCGCCACGACACCCCGGCGGTGCCGGTCAGGAAGAGCTGAGAGAACCGGCGGTACTGGGACGGCTGACACAGGGGCCTGCACGGTCAGCGTGGCGCCCCTGTTCCAGGTGGATGTGGAGCCGTCGGCCATCACGTACTGGGTGTGTGCGGGCACCGCAGGCGGGCTGGTTCGCGAGCGTCACGAAGCCGGCCGACCGACATTGCCGCGCGGTGCTCCGGCCGCTCGCTGAGTCCGTACCATAAGTCCAGCGCGCAGATCCGGACCCCGCCAGAGACAGCGCGCAGGGCCAGGATCTCCAGCGTGAAAGGCCGACATGACCCACCTGACCTACCTTGAGGCCGCCGTCGTCGGCCTGATTCAAGGCGTGACCGAACTCTTCCCCGTCTCCAGCCTCGGGCACAACGTACTGCTCCCAGCGCTGATCGGCGGCAGCTGGGCCAGTGACCTGAACGTCTCCAAGCCCGAGTCGCCGTACCTGGCCTTCATCGTGGGGATGCACGTCGCCACCGCGCTAGCTCTGCTGATCTACTTCTGGCGGGACTGGATCCGGATCATCGGCGGATTCTTCAGCTCCATCCGGCACGCACGGGCCGAGACCGTCAACGAGCGGCTCGCGTGGATGCTCATCCTGGCCACCATCCCCGTCGGCCTCGTCGGCCTGCTGTTCGAGCACACCTTCCGGGTCATCTTTGGCAAGCCCGTCCTCGCTGCGGTCTTCCTCATCGTCAACGGGGTGATCCTGTATTCGGGCGAGCGTTTCCGGCCCCGGTCCTCCGTGCAGGCCGACGAGACCATCGCCGAGGAGCGGGAACTCGCGCTCACCTCGGGCCGTCAGGGATCAGGCCGGCATGCCTCGGGCCAGCAGGCGGTCCGCCACGAGGAAGTGGCGCTCGCCACGGCGGCGGACCGGCGGCTGTCCACGATGGGCTTTGGGCGGGCCGTCCTCATCGGCGCCTCGCAGATCCTCGCGCTGCTGGCCGGGATCAGCCGGGACGGCGTCACCATGGTGACGGGCATGGCGAGGGGACTGTCCAGGGAGGACTCGGCCAGGTTCGCCTTCCTGCTGGCCACGCCGGTCATCCTGGCCGCGGGCGTGCTGAAGGTCCCCGACCTGCTGGGCCCGCTGGGCAAAGGCATCCACGGCCCGATCCTGCTCGGCAGCGTGCTGTCCGGCCTCGGCGCGTACCTGTCGGTCCGGTACCTGGTCCGGTACTTCCAGACCCGCACGCTGACCCCGTTCGCGATCTACTGCGTCGTGTTCGGCAGCGCCTGCGTCATCTACCTAAGCGCGATCAAATAGCGCCCGCCGGTGCCGCGGGCGCCCGCCGGCAACGGCACCGGTGCGGCATTGGTGTCGCTGGGAAGGCACCGGTGCGCCACTGGTGTCGTTGCCGGCGGGAGCCGCGGGGGTTGGGGGGTGGGGGCTATTCGGCGCGGGAGCGGCGGGCCCGCTGCCGGGCGCGCTCTTTGGCGTCGAGCACCGTCTTGCGCAGCCGGACGGTCGAGGGAGTGACCTCCGCACACTCATCGTTGGCGCAAAACTCGAGCGCCTGTTCCAGGCTGAGTGCGCGCGGCGGGACCAGCCGCTCCAGTTCCTCCCCGGTGGACTGGCGCACGTTGGTGAGCTTGCGTTCCCGGGTGATGTTGACGTCCATGTCATCGGCGCGTGAGTTCTCCCCGACGATCATCCCCTCGTAGACGTCGGTGCCGGGCGGGACGAAGAGTGTGCCGCGTTCCTGCAGCGAGAACATGGCGTACGGGGTCGCGCTTCCGGTCCGGTCAGCGACCAGCGATCCGGTGGGCCGCATCCGCAGCGGCCCGAACCACGGCTCATACGCCTCGAACACGTGGTGCGCGATGCCCGTCCCCCGGGTGTCGGTGAGGAACTGGGTGCGGAACCCGATCAGGCCCCTGGCCGGCACGATGAAGTCCAGCCGGACCCAGCCGGTGCCGTGGTTGGTCATCTGCTCCATCCGGCCCTTGCGGATGGCCAGCAGCGAGCTGACCGCGCCCAGGTACTCCTCGGGCACATCCACGGTGAGCCGTTCCACGGGCTCATACACCGCGCCGTCCACCTCCCGGGTGACCACGGTCGGCCTGCCCACGGTCAGCTCGTAGCCTTCCCGGCGCATGGTTTCCACCAGGACGGCCAGGGCCAGTTCGCCCCGCCCCTGGACCTCCCAGGTATCCGGCCGGTCGGTGGGCAGCACCCGCAGCGACACGTTGCCGACCAGTTCACGGTCCAGCCGGTCCTTCACCATCCGCGCGGTGACCTTGGATCCCTTCTCTCGGCCGACCAGCGGTGAGGTGTTGACGCCGATCGTCATCGAGATGGCGGGCTCGTCCACGGTGATCAGCGGGAGCGGCCGCGGGTCATCCGCGTCGGCGAGCGTCTCGCCGATCATGATCTCCGGGATGCCGGCGACCGCGATGATGTCCCCCGGCCCCGCTGACTCCGCCGGCACCCGGTCCAGGGCTTCCGTCAGGTAAAGCTCGGTGATCTTCACCCGCTCGATCGAGCCATCCGTGCGGCACCAGGCCACCTGCTGGCCGCGGCTGATCGTGCCGGAGATCATCCGGCACAGCGCGATCCGGCCCAGGTAGAGCGACGCGTCCAGGTTGGTGACGTGCGCCTGCAGCGGCGCGCCCACCTGGTAGGACGGCGCGGGCACCGTTTCTTTCAGCACGGTGAACAGCGGCTCAAGGTCGGGTGAATCCGGCAGAGTGCTGTCAGCCGGCCGGTTCAGAGACGCCCGCCCGGCCCGTGCCGAGGCATAAACGATCGGGAACTCGATCTGCTGTTCCGTCGCGTCCAGGTCCAGGAAGAGCTCATAACACGCATCCACGACCTCGGCGATCCGCGCGTCGGGCCGGTCCACCTTGTTGATCACCAGAACGACCGGCAGGTGCGCCTCGAGCGTCTTGCGCAGCACGAACCGGGTCTGCGGCAGCGGGCCCTCGCTCGCATCGACGAGCAGCAGCACACCATCCACCATGGACAGGCCGCGCTCGACCTCGCCGCCGAAATCGGCGTGCCCGGGCGTGTCAATGATGTTGATGGTCAGCCCGCCGTGCTGAACGGCGGTGTTCTTGGCCAGGATCGTGATGCCCTTCTCCCGCTCCAGATCGCCGGAGTCGAGCACCCGGTCAGCCACCTGCTCGTTGGCCCGGAAGGCGCCGGACTGCCAGAGCATGGCATCCACCAGGGTGGTCTTGCCGTGATCGACATGCGCGACGATCGCGACATTGCGCAATTCATCACGGGTGGCGATCTCGGCCTGAAGTTCGAGCATGCAGGAGTCTCATTTGCGTTGCCGATGGGAAGTGCCGCTTACCTGGCGGCTGTTCCAGTCTATTCGCCGCGCGAAACGGCGCCGTCCGGCACTCGTTCCTGGCCCCCGCCCTGGGCCTGCGGCGAAGGCCGGTCACGGCGGAGCACCGCGAGCAATTCCTCGTAAGGGCCAATCAGGTAAGCCTGATCCCCGGCGCGGAACCGGGTGCCCCGCCGGGGCGGGTGCTCCAGATACCCATCGTCGCTGGCCCGGCTGATGGCGAGCACCCGGGTCCGGGCCGCGAGATCGCGCATCGCCAGCCCGTTCAGGCCGCCTCCGGGCGTGACGGTGAGCCGGGCGACCAGCAGCGGCTCATCCCCCACGTAGAAGGTATTCAGCACGTCGAGGCCGAGCGCGGCGCCGACGAACCACGGCGCGGCCAGCGAGGCGGTGGAACGGACGAACGTGAACCCGAAGTTGGCCCGGACGCTGCGGGCCAGCTGCGAGTCGAACATGCGCAGGACCACCGGGGTATCACGCCAGCGCGGCCCCAGCTGGTCCCGCACGGCCAGGCCCGTCTCCAGGTTGGCGAGGTCGTCACTGGTCAGCACCGCGACAGCGGACGCGCTGGCCAGACTGACCGACTTCAGCGTCTGCGGCTGGGTGGCGTCGGCGATCACGATGGGCACCCCCAGGGCGCGGGCCAGCCCGAGATGCCGGTTGCTCTCACTCTTTTCCACGACCACGACCTCCGCGCCCGCGGCGACCAGCCTCCGGGCCACCTCGATGCCGACCGCGCCCAGCCCGATGACCAGAACATGGCCGCTCAGCCCGGTGATCTGCTGCCGACCCAGCGACTCCTCGATGCGCCGGCCGACCAGCGTGTTGGTGAGCATGGCGAAGAAAACCGCGACGAACAGCGCCCCCAGCAGCATCAGGCAGATCGCCCCCCCGACCAGCCAGGCCGACTGCCCACGGAAGGAGTAATCGCCGTAGCCGACCGTGGTGATCGTCTCGACGGTGAAGTAAAGGGCGTTCAGCAGGGGGATCTGGCGTGCTCCGGGCAGGCGGTAAGCGAGGTGCAGCACGAAGGTGGAGATCAGCAGCATCGCGAACAGCGCGGTCAGCGCGGCCACCAGCCGACGGTCCGCTGCGCGCGGCAGCGACACGGCCAGGTGCCGGAGATAGCGGACTTTGCGTGACGGCAGGATCCCGGCGCCGGCCGGGCGGTCAAGACGGGCGGTCACCCCCGCGGCGTGAAGTTCGTCCGGCGTGCCGATCAGCATCACGCCATCCCCCTCCTGCGCCTGGTGGTCGCGGCCGGGGCACACCACGACATCACCGCCTCCGGCGGGCAGCACGGCGATCGGGGCCAGCGCCCCGTACAGTTCCCGGAGGCTGGCCGTCCTCGGGGCGGCCGTCCGCGCGGCAAAGAAGTGCTCGTCAGCCAGCCTGATCTCCTGGGCTGACCGCAGGCAGGCCTCCACGATCGACGGGGCGGACAGTCCGGCGACATCCAGGACCGAGATCTCTATCCCGGACAGCGCCCGGCCCACGGCCGGGTTCCCCAGCTGCACGACGACCCGCACGTCGGCGCGAAGTTCCCGGGTCAGCAGGGCCGTCTCCAGCGTGTGCAGGTCATCTTCCAGGGCGCATACAACGGCTGCGGCACCGGCCAGGCCGGCTTCGGCGAGTGTCTCGGCAGATCGGGAGCTGCCGGCGATGTGCGGCACGCCCCAGCCGATGAGGCTGCGAGCCAGCCGCAGGTCCGGGTGATCGTCCACGACCACCACCGGTACCCCGGAGAGGTTCAGCTGCTCAACGATGCGCAGGCCGACCCCGTGCAGCCCGCAGACGATCACATGTCCATGCCAGCCCGCGTATGCCCCTGTCACCCCGGGGATTATCGCAGGCTGATGTGACGAGAGTGTTATCGGAGGGGTCTCAGGCTGGCCCGTTTCCGCCGGCCCCTAAGCACCCTTTCCGGCCCGGAGATAAGGCATCCGCCCGATGCGGCACGGCCCGTCTTACGGCGAACCTCAATGGTGTGGGGCTGGGACCACCGGCCCCCGATTGAGGAGGAAGCCATGCATCCCGCGATGACGCAGGTGCTCGCAGCCGAGCATGTCAGGGACATGATGGCGCGCGCCGCGAAGGCGGGGCGCGTCAGCGAAGCACGGCGTGCCCGCGCGGCGAACCGTGCCCGGCGCCGCGTGCGGGCCGACGGCGGCCGGCCGGCGGCGCAACCCGCGCTCCGCCCGCAATGTCCCGAATCTATCATGGAACACTAGTTCGAACTTCTGCTAATGTTCGGCTATGGCAGCGTATCTGCCGCCGGGATGGCCGGCGGGGGTGCACCCACCGGGCAGCGAGGATTTCGAGGCCACTGCGGTCGCCTGGCTGCTCGATGTGGTGCCACCCGACTACCGGTTGTACGGCGTGTTGCGGCGCCATCCCATCGCGCTGGGCGTGATGGCCAGGCATCACGTGGCGGCCTGCGTAGAGGGGGCGCGGCAGGGATACCGGACCGCCCGGAGCGAGCTGGGTGACGCACTGCCGCACCATGGGGTCGACGCAGTGCTCGCGGCCTACCAGGCCGAGGGGCGCAGGCTCGTAGCCACCGCACAGGCCGTGGACCTGGTGGCGCGCGCCCTGCGCGGCGAAGTGTTCCGGCCGCAGCTTCGTGCCTGACGCTAGGCCGCGCGGATGGCCAGCAGCGCCATGCCGTCGGCTGGCGGGCGGCCGCCGAACGCGCGCACTTCCTCGTGGACCTTGGCCGCCACCACGTCCGCGGGCAGGCCGGCGCAGCCGGCGAGCAGCCGGGCCAGGCCATCGTCGTCGTCGAGCAGGCGATTGCCGTCCCGGCGCCGCGTCACCCCGTCGGTGACGCAGAGCAGCAGGTCACCAGCGGCCAGGCGGATCGTCTGGGCCTCGAAGGCAAGCCCCTCGATCACCCCGAGGATAGGCTGCGGCAGCGCCGCTCGCTCGGGCCCGGTAGGCCCGGCCGAGCGACCGTCGCCGCCCGGCGGCACACCAGTGGCCAGTGAGTCCCCCGGGGCCCGCAAGAGCAGCGGCAGCGGCTGCCCCGCGCACACCAGTGAGATCAGCGCCGGGAAGCCAGCCGCGATCTCCCCGGGCACCACGATTTCACCGTGAACCAAGGTCA
Organism: uncultured Actinomycetes bacterium; assembly: GCA_963822825.1. Taxonomy (GTDB): domain Bacteria; phylum Actinomycetota; class Actinomycetes; order Streptosporangiales; family Streptosporangiaceae; genus JAWWPY01. The sequence continues at coordinate 466,990 of CAWGIW010000005.1, forward strand.
GGAACCTACCCGGCGAGCCCTCGTCAACGAGCAGCCGGTTGAGCCTGCCCAGCACGGCCGGGATCGTATGCCCTTCGGCGGCCAGGATCCGCAGCGCGTGCCGGGCGAGCGACGTCATGGCCGCGGCCTCCGGCTGCGTGCCGCATGCCTCGCCGACCGCGAACCTCCACCGGCCCTCTCCCGCCGGGAACACGTCGCAGAAGTCCCCGCCCGCCTCGCTGCCCCCGGCCGCGAGGTCGTGCGCCACGGCCAGATCGATACCGGGGATCTGGGGCAGCCGCGGGGGCACCAGCATGTGCCGCACCGCCTCCCTGGCCCGTTCCTGCCGGGCCGCCAGCCGCGCACTGTCCAGGGCCAGCGCGATCCGCCGGGACAGGTCCTCAGCGAGCTGGGCCACCCCCCTGGGCAGCCGGCCCGTAGCCGGCCGGCCCAGGGCGAGCAGGCCGAGAGGGCGGCCCCTCGCCGTCAGCGGGATGCACCATGCACCACCGGCGGCCAGATCCGCCGCTCCCTGGGGCGCCCTGGACAGGTCCGCGATGGTCAGCCACCAGGCCCGGGCCGGGCCGGGGCGGGCCGGCGGACGCTGAGCGTCCCACGGCGCCGTCGGGCACGCGTGCCCGACCACCCAGGAAAGAGCGGCGCAACGAAATTCCTCGCCGTGCTGCACGTACACAGGCTCCAACGTCCCGTCCGGCCGGGCGAGGAGCACGGCGCACCACTCGGCCAGCCGTGGGACTAGGGCCCGGCCAGCCAAGGCCAGGATCGCGTTCTGGTCCCCGGGCCCAGCCAGCAGGGTGTTCGCCTCAGCGGCCACGGCGGCCCTGGACCTCCTGAGCAGCTCGATGCCCGCCAGCCTGGCCCGCTCCAGCGGCGCGGCCATGTGGTCGGCCAGCTGCTGCAACTGCTCCGCGCCGCCCTCAGCAAACTGGCCGGGACGGGCCCCGGCGACCACCAGCACACCGGTCACCCGGTCGGCCACCATGAATCCGGCGGTCAGCACCGCCGGCGCGGCGAGCAGCCGGGCGGGATCTGCCCCGGCCACCGCACCCACGTGCAGATCGCCGTCCTCGTCCGGCATCAGGGCATAGGCGGCGTCCGCGGCCAGCGCGGCGCGCGCCGACTCAACGGTGCGGGTCAGCAATTCGTCATAGCCTGACCGGCTGGCATCTGATCGGCTGGCATCCGGCCGGCTGGTCCGGGGATCACCAGGCTCGTTCCCGCGGGCGCCGGCCAAGCCCATCCGGAACCAGACCGCCTTGGCGGCCTGCCCGTAAGTGACCCCCCACGCCGACGCGAGCGCAGAAGGCAACAGGAGCCCGCGGCCGCTGGTGCTATCGGCGGGGACGTCCTGATCTTTGACCAGGCCCGGAACCATGCTGGCCGGAAGGCTGTCGCGGACCAGCACCTCGAGGCCGCCGTCGGCCAGCTTGCAGGTGACCTGTACCGGGGTGCCCGCGTGCACCACGGCGTTGGTGACCAGCTCGCTGGTCAGCAGCACCGCGTCATCCACCAGCCCGTGGCCCTCGGGGGCCTGCTCCACGGCCAGCCAGGATTGCAAGGTCTCACGCACGAAGCGGCGCGCGGCGGCCACGGCCGCCGGCTCGGGCTGATATGCCGCGCTCGCGACGAGGTCGCTTGATCCCTCCACATGCCCTCTCGGGGTCCCGGCCAGGCGCCGGGGAATGCTCACTCCCGGTCGCGCGGCGACCTCACTATCGGATTCGCCACCGCCAATGACGGGGGCTGCCCCCATCGTGACAGATACGTGACCGGTTTCCTGCCTGATCAGGCACGTTCACCCAGGACCGGGGAGGGCCTGGCCCATCCGGAGGTTGCCGAGTACTCCCGGACAACCCGGGCCGGGACCCCCGCGACCACGCACCGGTCAGGCACCTGGCCCCGGACCACCGCGCCCGCGGCCACCACCACGTTCCGGCCGATGCACGCCCCAGGCAGCACGATCGCCCCCGCACCGAGCCAGCTTCCCCGGCCGATCGAGACCGCCGTGTTGCTCGGCCACTGCCGCCCGATCGGGACATCCGGGTCGGCATAGCTATGGTTCTGGTCGGTGATGTAGACATAGGGGCCGGTGTACACGTCATCGCCGATCACGATCGACTGGTGCGCCACGATGTGACTGCCCCGGCCGATCACGCAGCGGTCGCCCACGCGCAGCACCGGGGAGAAAGCACTCAGATCCTGTCCCGGGAGGATGCCCGCCGAGAGGGTCACCTCCGCGCCGATCATGGTGCCCTCGCCGATCTCGATCCATTTCTCGCCGTACACGGAGCCGGCCGGGAACCCGATGAGCGAGCCGGCGCCGAACGTCGCGAACCGGCGTCCGGCCGGGGTGTCCGCGGTGATCATCCCCGCCTGCTGCGCGGACCGCCAGGCATGATGCACCAGCCGCCACGCCGCCTGGCGGTAGCGCCTGGCCAAGGCATCCTTGGCTGACATGACCGATTACGGTACTCCAGGGCGGCGCGCCGCCATGGCGGGCGCGGCCAGTTGGCCGCAGGCCCCGTCGATCTGGCTGCCACGGGTGTCGCGCACGGTGACCGGTATGCCCTTGGCCGCGAGCCGCGCCTCGAACTCGCGCATCACCCCGGGCTCCGATGCGGTCCACCGCGAGCCGGGCGTCGGGTTGAGCGGGATCAGGTTGACGTGGGCCAGATGGCCGGCCAGCAGGCCGCCAAGGGCGTCGGCCCGCCACGGCTGATCGTTGACCTCACGGATCAGCGCGTACTCGATGGACACCCGGCGTCCCGTGGCATCGGCGTAAGCCCATGCGGCGCCGAGCACCTCGGCCACCTTCCAGCGCTTGTTCACCGGCACCAGCTCGTCCCGCAGCTCGTCGTCGGGCGCGTGCAGCGAGACCGCCAGGGTCACCGCGAGCGCCTCGGCGGTGAGCTTGCGGATCGCGGGGACCAGGCCGACCGTGGACACGGTCACCGACCGCTGGGAGATGCCGAGCCCGTCCGGAACGGGATCGGTCAGCCGCCGGACGGCCGTCAGCACGCTGGCGTAGTTGGCCAGCGGCTCCCCCATGCCCATGAACACCACGTTGGAGACCCGGCCCGGGCCGCCGGGCAGCTGGCCCCGGGCCAGCACCCGCGCGCCTTCGACCACCTGCGCGACGATTTCGGCGGCGGACAGGTTCCTGGTCAGGCCGGCCTGACCAGTCGCGCAGAATGGGCAGGCCATGCCGCATCCGGACTGTGACGACACGCACATGGTGACCCGGCCCGGGTAGCGCATCAGCACCGACTCGACGTATGCGCCGTCGAATGCCTGCCACAGCGTCTTGCGGGTCATGCCCTCATCGCAGGTCTGCTCGCGCTGCACGGTGAGCAGCCGCGGCAGCAGCACCCTGGCCAGCTCGGCGCGGGTGGCCGCCGGGAGGTCGGTCATCTCAGCCGGGTCATCGGTGAGCCGCGCGAAGTAGTGCCGGGACAACTGGTCGCCGCGGAACGGCAGCCCGACCAGCTCCGCCGCGGCGGCGCGGCGCGCGGCCGGGTCGAGGTCAGCCAGGTGCCGCGGCGGCCGAAGCGAAGATCCTCGTCCTGGCACAGTGCTCCATTCTTCACAAACCGGCCCGCCTGGGCCGGATACGTTCCGCTGCAAACTCTTAACAATATCCGCAACGACCACATGATGACCTGCGGCGAATCGGTAGATTCCCGTACATGCCGACGCTGCGCAAAGGGCCCAGAGGGACCAGGCTCGCCGCGCGCCCGGGGCGGCCGGAGATCCTGCTGGAAAGCGAGAGCCCGTACGGCAGCCGCCGGGTGGTCGTCGAGTACGACGGCGTGACCACGGCCGCCTACCTGTACGACGACGCCACGGTAGTCGCCGCCACGTGGATGGCCAATCATCTGCAGGCCCCGGGGACTGCGGATCCTGACCAGCTCATCGAGGGGCAGGCCCCGATGATGCCCGCGGAGCACACCAGGCACCCGGCGGGCAGGCCCGCGTTCGACCCCCGCACGCTGCGCGCCCTGTGGTTCGAGGAGGGCGACGGCATGGCCATCGTCGAAGGCGGTCAGCTCCTCGCGGCGATCCCTGGCTGGTGCGACATGGCCAGGGGAATGCCCGGCTACAGCCGGGATGTCATTGGGCAGACCCCGTTCGGCTGGTCGCTCGATGACGCCATGGAAGGCCTGGGCCCTCGCGCGGACCGGGCGACCGCGTTCTGGCGGTGGCGTGCGGGCGAGGACGCCTGGAGTGGCTTCCAGAAGGCCGTCCTCGGCCATCTGCTCGGCCGGCTGGGCCCGGGGGCCCGCTACTGGGACGTCAGCGCGGGCAAGATGCCGCTCGCCGGGGTCTCCGAACGGCCGCCCACCAGGAACCGCCCGTTCACCGTACTCACCACGATCGGGATGAGCTGCCAGCGGATGCCGGTGGTCGAGCGGTACGCGGAGGACGCCGGTTCCTGCGCGCGGATCGAGCTCGCCCTCGCCACCACCATGCCGAGCCCCGAGGCGGCCCGGATCTTTCTCTGGCTGGCCCAGTACCCGTGGCGCGCGGTCACCTGGTTCGGGCCCGGCCACAGCATCCGGTGGTATCACGAGCCCGCGACCTTCCCGCTCGGCGGCGGGAACACGGCCGTGCTGCTGCTCGACGAGCCCGAGCGGCTGCTAGGTCCGGAAGTTCCGGACCTGTCCGGGTTCGCCTTCGGCGGCGACCCGGTGCGGTGGCTTTGGATCGTCCCGATCAGCGAGCGGGAGCGGCTGTTCGCGAAGGAGCGCGGATCCGCGAGCCTGGTCACTCAGCTCGCCGCGCACCGCCGCAGCTGGGTCGTCGGCTCTTAGGGCGTGTCCCGTCAGGCCCACTAGGACACGGCCCGCGGGCCTACCCCGCGCACGGCGCGGAATTTTCATGACTATCGCCTGCGAACAGGCAGGTCACGGTCGGTGATCCTTGCGGTTTCGGACAGCTTCGCCCTTAATTTGGATTGCAGGTCGAAAACTTTCCGCAAACTTTCAGAGGAAGATGAAGCGTGGAAAAGGACGTAGGCATCAGCGGTCACAGGCATTTGCCTCTCCGCCACAATGCGGTATCGAGACTGGCCATGCTGGCGGCCAGCGTGGCGATAGCCGCGACGGCGTTCGGGGCCATCGCCGCGACCGTCCCCGCGGCCGCGGCGGGCACGCCATTGCGGACACTGGCTGAGGCGCAGGGTAAGTATTTCGGCACTGCGCTGGTGGTCAGCAACCTGAGCAACGCGACGTTGACCGGTGTGGCAGGGACCCAGTTCGACATGGTGACCCCGGGCAACGAGATGAAGTGGGACACCACCGAGCCGTCCAACGGCTCGTTCAACTTCGGCCCTGGGGATCAGATCGTCGCGTTCGCCAAGGCGCACAGCATGCGGGTCCGCGGCCACAACCTCGTGTGGAACAGCCAGCTTCCCTCCTGGGTGTCCAGCCTGCCCTCCAGCCAGGTGCAGGCCGCGATGGAGACGCACATCACCACCGAGGTCAGCCACTACAAGGGCCAGGTGTACTCCTGGGACGTGGTCAACGAGCCGTTCAACGACGACGGCACCTTCCGGGCGGACGCCTTCTACACCGCGATGGGCAGCGGCTACATCGCCGACGCGCTGCGCACCGCGCACGCCGCCGACCCGAACGCCAAGCTGTACCTCAACGACTACAACATCGAGGGCGAGAACGCCAAGAGCAACGCCATGTACACCCTGGTGCAGTCGCTGCTCGCCCAGGGTGTCCCGATCGACGGGGTCGGCCTGGAAAGCCACTTCATCCTCGGCCAGGTCCCCTCCACCATGCTGGCCAACATGCAGCGCTTCGCCGCCCTGGGCGTGGATGTCGCCGTCACCGAGCTCGACGACCGGATCCTGCTCCCCGCCACCAGCGCCGACCTCACCCAGCAGGCCAGCGACTACTCCACCGTGGTCAAGGACTGCCTGGCCGTGTCCCGCTGCGTGGGCGTGAGCCAGTGGGGTGTCGGCGACGCCGACTCCTGGATCCCCGGCACCTTCTCCGGCTACGGCGCGGCCACCATGTACGACCAGAACTACCAGCCCAAGCCCGCCTACACCGCAGTGCAGACCGCTCTCGGAGGCAACGGCGGCGGCACCGGCAACACGGTCACGGTGACTAACCCTGGTGCGCGTACCGCAGCGGTGGGCACCGCGGTCAGCGTGCAGGTCAGCGCCAGCGACTCGGCCTCAGGCCAGACCCTGACCTACTCGGCGTCCGGCCTGCCCGCGGGGTTGTCGATCAGCCCGGCAAGCGGGCTGATCTCCGGCACGCCCACCACCGCCGGGACGTCCAACGTCACCGTCACGGTCAGTGACGGCACCGGGGCATCGGGCTCGGCCGCCTTCACCTGGACCATCAGCGGTAGCGGTGGCGGAGGAGGCGGCGGCACCTGCCACGTCGTCTACACCAAGAGCGAGTGGACGGGCGGCTTCACCGCCAGCGTCACCATCAACAACACCGGCACCTCAGCCATCAGCGGCTGGAAGCTGACGTTCGCCTTCCCCGGCGATCAGAAGATAACCAACGCGTGGAACGCCACCGTCACCCAGAGCGGGACCAGCGTCACCGCCACCAACCTCAGCTACAACGCCACCATCAACCCGGGCGGCAACACCTCGTTCGGCGTCCAGGGCACCTGGACGGCCAACGACACCGTGCCCACGGGCTTCAGCGTCAACGGCGCCGCGTGCAGCTAACGAATTTTCACATCAGCCCGAGCGCTCGTGTTTCCGGGTAAGGCGGCGCGAGCCTCGCTGGTCATCATCCTGCTGGTGGTTTTCCGGGACGCGCTGGTAACTGCGCTGATGGCGTTTAGTCGGGCTTGGGCGAGCGCGTCGCGGAGCGCAGCGTGCATGTCGGCGGCGGCGGGCGTGGCCTTGGCCGTGTACCAGGGGCTGTGCTGCCGCCGCTCCTCGATGCCGACGGCCGGGTCACAGGAGATCGCGTACCAGCAGATCATGAGGGACTGGACCAGGAACGCGAAGGGGACGGTGCACTGCCGGTGCTATTCGGCTGAGAATTATTAGTTGCGGCGGGCGGCGCGCCGGGTTGCGGGAGGCGTGCGGGCGGGCGTCATAGGTTCTCGCGTGCGTAGCGGCCCCAGTCGGGGGTGGTGCCGTCAGTGTCGGTGAAGCCGTAGCGCCGGGCCAGTTCCCAGCTGGCGGTTGCCGTGCCGGTGTCGGCCATCTTGCCGGGGTCGGCGGCAAGGCGGGCGACGGCTCGCCCGATGTAGCGGGGGGTTTCGGAGGCGGCGAAGTGGGGGTCCTTGGCGATGGCGTCGCGCCAGGTGTCAGCGGTTACGCCGAAGTGGTCGAGCATGGCTTCGGAGCGCAGGAATCCCGGTGTCAGGGCGACTACCGTGATGCCGCGTGGCTTGAGCTCGGCGGCCTGGGCGAGGGCGAGGCGGATCACCGACGCCTTGGCGAGGTCGTAGAACAGCGAGCCGCGGTACCGGGTCTCGGTGCCGTCAGTGACTTCCACGATGAGCCCGCCAAGGGTGCGGGTCATCAGGGGGACGGCGTGCCAGCTGGTGATGATGTGGGTCTCTACCGCGCCGCGCAGCAGCCGCAGGCCGTTGTCCAGGTCGTGTTCCCAGAAGGTGGTGTCCCACTGGGTGAGCGGGTCACCGCCCCAGATGTCGTTAACGAGCAGGTCGAGCCGGCCGTGCTCACGGTCGATCCGCTCGATGAGGGAGCGGACCTGGCTGGCGTCGGCGTGGTCGGCCTGGACGGGGATGCCGGTGCCGGCGGCGCGGTTCACCAGCTCGGCGGTCTCGTCGATGGTCTCGGGGCGCTGCATGGGGGACGGGGAGCCGGCTGTCGTGCGGCCGGTGACGTAGACAGTGGCGCCGGCGGCGCCGAGTTCGACGGCGATGCCGCGGCCGGCACCGCGGGTAGCGCCGGCGACGAGGGCTACCTGCCCGGTGAGGGCAGTGCCGCCGGGAGACGTGGTCGAGGTCATGCCAGGAAGTTACTTTACGAACATTCATAAAGCAATTGAGGTAGGGTCGGTCCGTGACCGGACGCCCCCGCTCTGCCAGCGATGAAGCCATCTTCCAGGCGGTGGCTGCCGTGGTCACCGCGTCCGGGCCGTCCGGGCTGACGCTGGCCGCGGTCGCCGGGCGGGTTGGGCTGTCGGCGCCGGCACTGGCCCAGCGGTTCGGCTCGAAGCAGGGCCTGCTGGCTGCGTTCGAGGCCCGGGAGGTCACTGCCGTCGCTGACGCGCTCGCGGCAGCCCAGGTCAGCGGGGCCGATCCGGTGCGGGCTCTCGTGACCGTCCTTTCCGCCCTGCCGGGTGCCGTCACCACGCGCGATGGCCTGGCCAACAACCTCGCGTTCTTGCAGATGGACCTGACCGACCCCGAACTGCGGCCTCATGCCGTCGCGCACAGCAGGGCGCTGCGCGACGGGATCGCCGCGCTCGCGACCGACGCCGTCCGGGCCGGTCTGCTCGCCGCCGGCACCCTTCCTGAGACGCTCGCCGCAGACCTCTGGGCCGTCTACTGCGGGGCCATGGTGACGTGGGCCATCGACGGCACCGGCACCCTGCCCGACTGGATCGCAGCGCACCTGGAGCGCATTCTCGCCCCGCACCGGACGCACGCGAAGGAGACGACGCCCGATGACCGCCATCGACCCTGACGTGCGGGCCGTCCTGGAACAGGTGGATGCCTCGGTCCCCGCACCGGGCGGCTTCGATGTCGCCTTCTTCCGGGCGACCCGACTTGGCTCACGATCATGGACTCTCGACTGGCTTATGGGCGCTGACCTGCGGGTTCTTGGTTTGTGGTGATCGAATCTGCGCACTAAATCGGCGTCATAGAGTTGGCCTGTATCCCCGTACCGATGCCCACTGGACGTCTAGAGCCGCTCTCGGTCAAGCGGGTCTTCGCACTCGGCTTCGTAATCCGGCAGTTCATCTGACGCTGCCGAGTGTCGGCGATGCCAAGGAGACCCTGTTGCCCAGCGCTTCGGCCATCGTCGCGGCTGCCGCGCGCCAGGTCCGGGGCGCTGCTGATCTTCGGCTCGATCCTCAAACACACCATCGAGTAGCCGCTCATGAAACCAGCCAGTGACGAAGTCCGGCTCGTCGTCTGATGCGTCGCGTGGCATACGTGGCAGGTGTCCCGCTTGCCACACGGAGCGCTGCGCACTCACTCCGGGCTCTCGATCGTCACCGCCCGGAGTGCCGAGGTCCTTCTTGCCACCGCGCCACTTCGGCATGCCTTAATCCTAAGCCTTCCTCTCGAAGGAGGGTTGGCCATGCTGCCGTCGCGTGCAGACCGGCGGAAGTGCCACGGCGGAACTGGGCACGGAGACAGCCCATCGCCGAACAGATCGGCGCAGCAGGTCACGCGCAGGACACACGCCATTGAGATCCAGGCTGGCCCCACACCATCACCGGCCGCAGACCCCCGGCGACCTCCATGAAGCCCTCGGGCGCATCCACCGTGGTTCCCGGTGCGCACTAATTGAGCCAAGTCAGGTTCTCGCCCCGCACCGGACGCACGCGAAGGAGACGACGCCCGATGACCGCCATCGACCCTGACGTGCGGGCCGTCCTGGAACAGGTGGATGCCTCGGTCCCGGCACCGGGCGGCTTCGATGTCGCCTTCTTCCGGGCGATGGCCGAGGGCAGTCCCGGTGGCCCTTCCCCTGTCGCCCTTGCCGCGGTCGAGGACGCGGTGATCCCGGGGGAAGGCGGCGTGCCGGTGCGCTTCTACCGGCCGGAGCCGGACGGCGTTCACCCGGCCATCGTGTTCGTCCACGGCGGCGGCTTCATCCTGCGCGGCCTCACCAGCCACGACGAGATGTGCCGCCGGCTCGCCGCGGGAACCGGCAGCGTCGTCATCGCGGTGGACTGCCGGGCGGCGCCCGAACACCCGTATCCCGCCACCGTCGATGATGCCGCAGATGCTAGCCCACGTCACCGAACGAAGATCATCAGCAGAAGCCACACCACCGGGGCACTGATCAGCATGGCGTCGATCCGGTCGAGGGCCCCGCCGTGGCCGGGCAGCACCGATCCCATGTCCTTGATCTCCAGGTCCCGCTTGATCATCGACTCGGTCAGGTCGCCGAGGGTCGCCGCGGTAACCGCCGCCACGCCCAGTACCACGCCCTGCCAGACCGCGGCGTGCAGGACAGTGGGCAGCATGATCGCGCCCGCTACGACACACGCGAGCAACGAGCCAGCCGAACCTTCCCAGGTCTTCTTCGGGCTGATCATGGGCACCAGCAGGTGCCTGCCGACCAGGACGCCCGCGGCGTAGCCTCCGACATCGCTGCATACCACCAGGACCAGGAAGACGATGGTGCGCCGTGGGCCGTCGGGCGGGGCGAGCATGAGCGCCACAAAGGAGGCCAGCAGGGGCAGGTAAGCCAGCGCGAACAGGCCGGCCGTGACGTCCCGCAGGTAGCCCGCGGGCGGCCCGTGCAGCCGCCAGGACATGACCGCGATGACCGCGATGCCAAGCGCGGCCACGAAGGGGCGTTCACCGCGCCAGTACGCCAGCGCGATCATCACCAAGCCGCCGGCCGCGACCGGCGGCAGCGGCAGATGAATATTCCTGCTGCGCAGCGCCCGGGTCAGCTCCCACAACGCGAGCGCTACGGCCACCCCCACGACCACCAGGAACAGAACCTTGATGGTGAACAGCGTGAGCAGGGCCAGGGCGCCCAGGGCCAGGCCCACGGCCAGCGCGGCCGGGAGATTGCGGCCCGCCCGGCCCATCTTGGGCTCGCCACCGGCGGGCGCGCTGCCGGCGGGCTCGCCACCGTTACCGGGCCCGCTGTCGCTCCCGGGCTGGCCTTCGGTACCGGGGCCGCCACGGCGGCCGGGAGCCAACCTACACCTCGAGGAGCTCGGCTTCCTTGTGCCTCAGCAGGTCGTCCACCTGCCCCACGTACGTGTGGGTGAGGTCGTCGAGTTCCCGTTCCGCCCGGTGCACGTCGTCCTCGCCGGCGTCGCCGCCCTTGACGAGCTTGTCCAGCGTGTCCTTGGCGTGCCTGCGGATATTGCGGATCGAGACCCTGCTGTCCTCGGCCTTGTGCCGCGCGACCTTGATGTATTCCTTCCTGCGATCCTCGGAGAGATCGGGGAAGACCACCCGGATGATCGCGCCGTCGTTCGATGGGTTCACACCGAGGTCGCTGTTCCTGATGGCTTTCTCGATCGCGCCCAGCGAGGACTTGTCGAACGGCTGGATGACGACCATCCGCGGCTCGGGGATATGAAACGAGGCCAACTGGTTGACCGGCGTCTGCGTTCCGTAGTACTCGGCCGTGATCTTGCTGAACATGGTCGGATGCGCACGCCCGGTGCGGATCATGGCGAACTCTTCCTTCGCGACCGCGACGGCCTTTTCCATTTTCTCCTCGGCCTCGAGGAGGGTTTCGTCTATCACTGCGGCTCCTGTGCGTCCTGGGCCTGTCTCATTCGCGGTTCGCGCCAGCGGGCATCAGAAATCTCCTGCGCGGCATATCAGCGTGCCAATCTTCTCACCACGCAACGCCCGGACGATGTTGCCCGCTTCCATGAGGTCGAAAACCACGATGGGCAGGCCGTTGTCCATGCACAGGCTCACCGCTGTCGCATCCATGAACTTCAGCTCACGGCGCAGCACCTCGCCGTAATCAAGCTGATGGAATCGAACCGCGTCCGGGCTGGTCCGGGGATCCGCATCATAGACCCCGTCAACCTGGGTGCCCTTCAGCACGGCCTCCGCCCCGATCTCCAGGGCACGCTGCGCGGCACACGTGTCGGTGGAGAAGAAGGGCGCGCCGAGGCCCGCTCCGAAGATCACGATCCTGCCCTTCTCCAGATGCCGGATGGCCCGCCGTGGAATGTAGGGTTCGGCGACCTGGCCCATGGTGATCGCCGTCTGCACGCGGGTGTCCACGCCAAGTTTCTCCAGCACGTCCTGGAGCGCCAGGCAGTTGATCACCGTGCCGAGCATGCCCATGTAGTCGGCCCTGGCCCGGTCGATGCCGCGCTCGGCCAGCACCCGGCCGCGGAACATGTTGCCCCCGCCCACCACGGCCGCGACCTGGACACCCTCCGCGACGGCGGCCGCGATCTCCTTGGCGATCTGGAACACCACGTCGGGCGAGATGCCCAGCGCCTCGTCGCCGGAGAATGCTTGACCGGAGAGCTTCAGCACCACCCGGCGCCAGCGGCGATGGGCCTTCCCGCCCGCTCGCTCCGAACGGGAAGCACCCACTACTCGGCCCCCCTCACCTGCCGTCACTGCGCAGCCCCGCGACGACTCATCCGGCCTGGCCCACCTGGAACCGCGCGAACCCGCGGACGGTGACCCCGTACTCGCTGAGCAGTTGCTTGACGGCCTTCTTCGGATCCTTGACGAACGGCTGCTCGGTCAGCACCACGTCCTTGAAGAACGCGTTCAGCCGGCCTTCGACGATCTTCGGGATGGCCTTCTCCGGCTTGCCCTCGTCACGGGTTATCCGCTCGGCGATGGCGCGTTCTTTCTCGACCACCTCGCTGGGCACGTCGTCCTGGGTGACGTACTGCGGGCGCATGGCCGCGATCTGCTGGGCGATCTCTTTCCCCGCGTCCGCCGACGGCTTGTCGAGCTGCACGAGCACACCGACTGTCGGCGGCAGGGCACGGTCGGACCTGTGCAGGTAACTCGCCACGTAGCCGCCCTGGAACAGGGCGTACCGGCCGATCTCCAGCTTCTCCTTGAGCGAGGCGCTGGCCTCCTCGACGATCTGCTGGGCCGTGACGCCCGGGCGGACCTCGATACGGAGCAGGGCCAGGAGGTCAGCCGGCTTGTGCTCCAGCGCAGCGCGCGCGATCTCGGCCGCTGCCTGCTGGAACACGTCCGTCTTCGCCACGAAGTCGGTCTCGCAATTGACTTCCACGAGCACCCCGGCCGAGGTGCCGTCCAGCTCGGCCGTCACCAGGCCGTTGGCCGCGGTCCGGCCGGCCCGCTTGCTCACGTCCTTGGCCCCCTTGAGCCGGAGGAGCTCCACTGCGGCGTCGAAGTCGCCATCGGCTTCCTCAAGTGCCTTCTTGCAATCAAGCATGCCCGCGGCCGTCTGCTCGCGGAGCCGCTTCAGGTCTGCGGCGGTGAAGTTCGCCATGTCCTCATCTCTCACTGTCTCGTCATCCGGTGGGCCGCTCGCCTGGTAGCCGCGCCCACGTGCTTGCGCGCCGGGCCCGGGGGTCAGGCCCCGTCGGACCCGGACTCGGCTGTCCCGCTGCCGGCCCCGGCAGGCACGGCCGTAGCATCCGCGGCACTCGCGTCACCGGCAGTCCCGTCAGCGGCACCGGCAGTTCCGTCAGCGGCACCGGCAGTCCCGTCAGCGGCGTCGGCACTCGGCGCTTCCGGGGACTCCGCGTCGCCCGCCGGTGTCTCGGCCGCGCCGTCCGGCGGCGCGGCCTCGGGGGCGCCGTCAGCTGGCTCAGCGGTCGCCGTGGCCTCGGCGGCGGTGGCCGCCGCCTGGTCGTCGGCCGCCTTGCTCTGCAGCAGATCGCGCTCCCACTCGGCGAGCGGTTCCGCAGCGCCGATGTCGCCCGGCGGCGGCGTGGACGGCTTCTCCTCGCCGTCGGCCGCGCCGGCCCGGGCAATGAGGCCGTCAGCGACCGCATCGGCCACCACGCGGGTGAGCAGCGCGACACTGCGGATCGCGTCGTCATTGCCGGGGATCGGGTACGTGACCTCGTCCGGGTCGCAGTTGGTGTCCAGGATGGCGATCACCGGGATACCCAGCTTGCGCGCCTCACTGACGGCGATGTGCTCCTTCTTGGTGTCCACCACCCACAGCGCGCTCGGCACCCGGGACATATCCCTGATCCCGCCCAGCGACCGCTCCAGCTTGTCCCGCTCACGCCGCAGCTGGAGCAGTTCCTTCTTGGTCATGCCCGAGCCCGCGACGTCGTCGAAGTCGATTTCCTCAAGTTCCTTGAGCCGCTGCAGCCGCTTGAAGACCGTGGTGAAGTTGGTCAGCATGCCACCCAGCCACCGCTGGTTCACGAACGGCATCCCGACCCGGCGGGCCTGCTCGGCGACCGCCTCCTGGGCCTGCTTCTTGGTGCCCACGTACAGGACCGTGCCGCCGTGGGCGACCGTCTCCTTGATGAACTCGTACGCGTGGTCGATGAAATCCAGTGACTGCTGTAGATCGATGATGTAAATACCATTGCGCTCGGCCAAGATGAAGCGCTTCATCTTGGGATTCCAGCGCCGGGTCTGGTGCCCGAAGTGCACGCCGCTCTCGAGCAGCTGCCTCATGGTGACAACCGGGGCCATGCCGGTGTCCCCTTCCTGTTGCGCGCCGCGTGCGAGCACGCCGGCGCTCTCGGTTAGTACCTGGCGCCCGGGCGCACCCCGCTGCGGTAACAAGAGCCGCGGACCGGTGGAGTGCGTCCCGCCGGAGGCCGAACCGACTTCCAGGCGGCAAGCGGACGCGCGAATTGGCCGGAAAGAGCGTACGCAACTGCGCACGTGACTCCCGCGGCCTTTGTGCAGTCTACCCGCTCGGCGCGGCCTGGGGATGTACCTGATCGGTCAGGCCCGTGGATGTGCCTGCCGGTACGCCGATTCGAGCCGTTCGACCGACACATGAGTGTAGATCTGCGTGCTCGCGAGGGACGTGTGGCCCAGGATTTCCTGCACGCTGCGCAGGTCGGCGCCACCCTCCAGCAAGTGAGTCGCGGCCGCGTGCCTCAGGCCGTGCGGGCCGACGTCGGGCGCCGACGGCACGGCGGCAATCCGCGCATGCACCACGCGCCGCGCGGTCCGCGGGTCCAGCCTGCCTCCCTGTGCACCCAGGAAGAGGGCACCGGCGCTGCGGGGAACCACCAGGACCGGGCGGCCGTCGCGGGACCACCCCGTCACCGCCCGGACGGCGGGCACGCCAACCGGCACCGTGCGCTCCCGGCCGCCCTTGCCCAGCACCCGGATCGTGCGCCGCTCCTGGTCCAGGTCGCCGACGTCCAGCCCACACAGCTCGCTGACCCGGATGCCCGTTGCGTAAAGCAATTCCATGATGGCGGTGTCACGGAGGACAATGGCCCGGTCCCGGCGGCTGAGGGGCGCCTCGAGCACGCTCCCGGCGACGGTGCCCACCGTGGCCCCCGCGGCCGCGAGCACGGCGGCCATTTGGTCCTGGCGCGGGACCTCGGGGAGCCGGCGGTGCGTCTTCGGCGTGCCGAGGAGGACCCCGGGATCCTGGCTGAGCCAGCCCCGCGCGCAAGCGAACGCGGTGAATGTTCTCGCCGCCGCAGCCCGGCGCGCCAGCGTGGCCCGCGCGTGGCCGGTGGCATACTGGCCGGCCAGCCAGCCTCGGAGCACGCCGATGTCCAGTTCGTCCGGGCGGGTGACGCCGATCCGGCCAGCGTGCTCCAGCAGGGACCCGACATCGCTCAGGTAGGCCCGGACCGTGTGCGGGGACACCCCACGCTCGGCCGCGAGATGCCGCCGGAAGCCATCAAGTGCCTTGGCCAGCCCCGGCGGAAGAGGCTCGGCCGCCTGGCCGCCGGCCTCGATTCCGTCACGCAGGGTCATAGCCCTAGTGTGCGATACCGTGCCGCGTCCCGCCCGTTCTGGCGCGGGTGTCGGCTGCGTATCTGCACCCGCGTGGGCGCGGCCGCGGAGCGCGTGTCGCGGCCGTCCGGGCGCGAATGGGCCGGCCGGGCTCGCCGACCGCGGGATACCGCACGAGGCTCAGGTGCGTACCTGGGCCAGGGACAGGACATACCGACGGACGAAATCGTCCGGGTCTGGCCACGGGAAGCGCGGCAGCGCCGTGCGGAGGCTGACGGTTCCGTGCAACGCCACCCACACGGCGGTGCTGTCGGCCACGACGTCGGTACTCATGGAGACGCCGGCCTTGACGCAGTCGCCGATGGCCCCGACGAGGAGCGCGAACGACTCGGCGCCGAATTCGAGCACCGGCTGGCCGTCGGGACCCAGCGGCACCGGCTTGCAGTAGTCCGCCGCCACTCCCTGTCGCTCGGAGAAGAGCACGCCGTAGCGGGCGGGGTGCTCCATCCCGAAGGCCACATAGCCCTCGCAGCCCGCGACCAGGCGATCGACCGGGTCCTCGCCAGCCGAGTCGAGGCCCTGCTCGATCGCCTCGGTCAGCTCATCGAAGATCCGGACGACGACGGCCATGAGGACCGCGTCCCGGTCTGGGAAGTGGGCGTAGATCGAGGGGGCGGCGATGCCGACTTCCCGTGCGACCGCACGCAGCGTGACAGCCTCGTCCGAGCCCGTCCGCTCGATCAGAGCGATCGCCCCGGAAACGATGTCCTCGGTCAGCCGGGACCCCTGGCCGCGAGGGTTCCGCTGCCGCTTGCGAACCGCGGAGGAAGGCGGCGCCAGGGCTCCGGTTTCCTCCGCGGAGGAAACCGGCGCCACGGCGCCGGCCTGGGTTTCCGCAGTCTCTGATGAAGCTTTCACGGATATGAGTTTACTTCTGTTAGCTCATCTGTCTATACTCACACTTGTAAGCTAACAAGCATAAGCAAGCAACGGTAAGGAATACAGATGAGCGCCACGACCGCCTCCCGCTCGATGGCTCCCCAGCCAGGCAGCTCAGCGAGCTCCCAGTGGCCGTCCGGCCACCCCCGGCGCCGGCAGATCCTGCTCGTGCTCTGCCTGAGCCTGCTTGTTGTCGTGATCGACAACACCATCCTCAATACGGCGCTGCCCACTCTCGCGAGAGTGCTGCACGCGGGGACCAGCTCACTGCAATGGATCACGGATGCCTACACGCTGTGCTTCGCGGCGCTCCTGATCCCGGCCGGTGCGCTCGGTGACCGGTACGGGCGCCGCCGTTCGCTGCTCGGCGGCCTCGCGGTCTTCGCGCTCGGCAGTGTTGTCGCGGCGTTCGCGTCCGGCACCGGCATGCTGATCGGCGCGCGGGTCGTGATGGGATTTGGCGCGGCGTTCGTGATGCCGGCCACGCTGTCGATCCTGAACTCCGTTTTCCCACCGAAGGAGCGCCCGCAGGCGATCGCCGCTTGGTCCGCCGTGACGGGCATCGGCATCGTGATCGGGCCGACGCTCGGCGGCCTCCTGCTCTCCCACTTCTGGTGGGGCAGTATCTTCCTCATCAACGTCCCGCTGGTCGCGGTGGCGCTCGCTGGGGTCATGCTGACGGTCCCGGAGACCGCCGAGTCCAGCGGCCATCGCCTCGACCTCCTCGGCACGGTGCTCATCGGCGGCGCGCTCGTCGCCATCGTTGACGCCATCATCGAGGCGCCGGACCGGGGCTGGACCGGAGCCGTGACGCTCGCGGAGATGGCCGCCGGACTCGTCGCACTGGGTATCTTCGCCTGGTGGGAGCTGCGCGCCGCGCACCCGCTCGTCGATCTGAGGATCTTCACGTCTCGGGCCTTCTCGACGGCTGCGGCCGCGGTCACCGTCATCTTCTTCGCCCTGTTCGGCAGCCTGTTCGTGCTCACCCAGTACCTGCAGCTGGTACACGGCTACAGCCCGTTGTCCGCCGGGCTGCGCGCGCTGCCGTTCGCCCTCGCCATCGGCGCCATGTCGCCGCTGTCTCCCATCCTGGCCAAGCGCTTCGGCACACGCCTGGTGATCCCGGCTGGGATGGCGCTCATGGGCGCCGGCCTGCTCGATCTGTCCACGGTAGGCGTGCACACGAGCTATCCGCCGATCGCTGTGGCGGTCGCGATTATGGGCGCCGGCATGGGAATGGTGATGGCTCCGGCCAGCACGACCATCATGACGACCGTGCCCGCGCACCAGGCCGGTGCCGGCAGCGCCATCAATGACACGATCCGCGAGGTAGGCGGCGCCCTCGGCATTGCCGTCGTCGGCAGCCTCGCAGCCGCCGTTTACCGGTCGCGCCTCACTCATGTGCTCGTCGCGGGGCACGCGCCCGGCTCGGTCGTGCACGTCGCGACGGGCTCGGTCGCCGCGGCCGACCTCGTCGGCAGGCAGGTCGGCGGCGCGCCGGGCAGCGACCTGGTGGCCGCCGCGCACAGCGCCTTCGTCAACGCGATGGCCATGGGAGTACGGGTGGCCGCGGCCGTGGCGCTGGTCTCCGCCGTCGCCGCCGTGTTCGCGCTCCCTCGGCGCCCCCAGGCCGCGCTGACCGACGCTGCGCCGGCCGCCGCACCGCAGCGGGCCGCAGCCGCCCTCGTCCCGGCCGCCTGAGCCCGCGATACGTGTGCCCTTCCCGCACCCGCACCCGGGGCGGGAAGGGGCACACGTCGCTGCTGGGTTCTAAGCACTAGAGGTCGAGTCCGGCACGGAGGCCGTCCGCGACCCGCACACATCGCGAAGCCGGATCCACAGTCCCCAGACCGCACCCTCAAGGTGATCGGACAACGGTCCGCCGAGTCCGGGACACTTCTCCGCGGGCATCCGCACACCTCGTCGACCCGCTTGAAGTCGTGGTCGCTCAGGCTCTTCAGCCAGTTACGGACCTCGGGTTCGAGCTCGAAGCCATGTAGGTGAGCGCCTGTCGGCCGGCCCGCACCTCTCCCGCATGCGTCAGGCCTTTTTCCGCAGGCGCCAGCCACGGTCGCAGCGCTCGACGAAGCCGCCGGCCGCGAGGCCGCCCAGACAGCGCATGACCGTGTCGAAGTCCACTCCAGCCGTCACGGCGATGCGGGCCGGACCGCGCCCGGTGCGTGCCGGAACCGCCTCGAGGACGCTCCGGGACACTGGGTCGAGGGCGTCACGGGGCAGCACCGGAGCACGGTCCCGCACGGGCAGCTCATCCTCGGGGAATGCCAGGTGTTCCAGCACATCCCTGGCACCGGTGACGCAGACGGCGCCCCAGTCCCTGATGATCTCGTGGCAGCCCGGCCGACGCCTGCGACGTCACCGGGCCGGGCACCGCCATGAGCGGCCGGTTCTGGTCGCGGGCGTGCCTGGCGGTGTTCAGCGCCCCGCTGCGGATCGCGGCTTCGACCACCACGGTCCCCCGGCTGAGCGCCGTGATGACGCGGTTGCGGACCAGGAACCCAGGACGGGTCGGCCGTCGTCCCGGCGGCCACTCGCTGACCAGGACGCCCTGCGCGGCGATGGCCTCGAACAGCATGTGATGGCCGAGCGGGTAAGGCTCATCGACCCCGCAGGCCAGGACGGCGACGGTGACCCCCTCGGCGGTCAGGGCACCCTGGTGCGCGCAGCCGTCGATGCCGAACGCGCCGCCGGACACCACCGCCCAGCCGCGCTCAGCGAGCGCGGCCGACATCTCCAGGCAGACGTGCCTGCCATAGCTGGTCGCCGCGCGGGTCCCGACGATCGACACCGAGCGCAGGCAGGCGTAACGCAGGTCAGCGCTGCCTCGTACCCACAGCCCCCAGGGGCGGGCGTCGCCGAGCACGTCGAGCTGCCCGGGCCACCCCGGGTCACCCGGGCAGAGCAGCCGGATGCCGTCCCGGTGCCAGGTGTCCACGGTGATCTCGGTCGGCGCGTCACCGAGCCGCGCGCCCCACCGGCGCAGCGCCCGGTCCAGGCCCGCCACGGGGCTGACGCCGTGCGGAGCCGGCCCTCGGTCAGCGCGGCGATGATCTGGGCGGGCGCGCAGCTCCGGAGCAGGACCCCCATGGCCGCCTCACCGGGCTCTGCCACCCACGTCAGCGCGGCCCGGGCCAGCCGATCCTCGTCGGTCGCGGCCGTCATCTGCTCACCCCCAGCCACAGGCCCAGCGCATAACTCGTCTCCGCGACCGTCGGCCGGGACACGCCCGCCAGGTCAGCCAGGGTCCACGACACCCGGATCACCCGGTGCACGCCCCGGGCGCTGATCTCCCCCAGATCCATGGCCCGCTCCAGGGGGACGAGCGCACCTGGGCCTGGCGCGAAGCTGCGCCGCAGTGCGCTGCCGGGGATCTCCGCGTTGAGCCGCCATGGTGTGTCCTTCAGCCGCTCAGCCGCCCGCCGCCGCGCCGCCTCCACCCGCGCCGCCACCACCGCACTGGATTCCGCGAACTTCCGGTCGCTCAGCAGCTCGGCCCGCCCCACCGGGAGGAACTCGACCTTCACATCCACCCGGTCCAGCAACGGCCCGGACAGCCGGGCCAGGTACCTGCGCCGCACCGCCGGGGTGCAAGAGCAGGTGGCCCGGGGCCCAGGCCCCTTCGCACACGGGCACGGATTGGCCGCCAGCACCAGGGTGAACCTGGCCGGGAAGCGCGCAGTCACGCCCGACCGTGCCACCACCACCTCCCCCGACTCCAGCGGCTGGCGCAGCGCGTCAAGCACGTCCCGCCCGAACTCGGGCGCCTCGTCCAGGAACAGGCAGCCACGATGGGCCAGAGAGGCCGCGCCCGGATGGATGACCCCACTGCCCCCGCCGACGATCGCCGCCTTGGTCGCCGTGTGATGCGGCGCGCAGAACGGCGGCTTAACGATCAGTGGCTCCCCCGCCGGAAGGGCACCCGCCACCGAGTGAATCGAGGTGACTTCCAGCGCGGCCGCGCGGTCGAGCGTCGGCAGCACGGTGGGAATCCGTTCGGCCAGCATGGTCTTTCCCGCGCCGGGCGGCCCGAGCAGGCAGAGGTGATGACCGCCGGCCGCGCAGATCTCGGCGGCCCGGCGGGCCGCCGGCTGGCCCAGCACGTCAGCCAGATCAGGCGGCGCGGCTCCGGGGTGGGCGGTCGATACCGCTGCGGGAGCGGGGAGAGCGCCGCCCTCAAGGACCTCGACCTCGACCGGTTCCTGCCCTCCGCCCCGGTGGCCGCACCGCAGCCAGGCGAGCAGCCCGGGCAGGGTCGCCGCGCCAAGCACCCGCAGCCCGGGGACAAGGGCCGCCTCGGCCGCGTTGGCCTGGGCCACGGCCACCTGGCGGAACCCGGTGGCGGCCGCACCCGCCACCGCGGGGAGCACCCCGCGGACTGGACGCATCTGGCCGTCGAGCCCCAGCTCGCCGAGGAAGGCGAGGCCATCGATGGAAGCGGTCGGCACCATACCCGCGGCGGCGAGGATGGCCACCGCGATGCCGATGTCGAAGCCGCTGCCCCGCTTGGGCAGGCTGGCCGGCGACAAGCCGACCGTGATCCTGCGCTGCGGCCACTGCTCGCCGCTGTTGATGATCGCCGCGCGGATCCGGTCCCTGGCCTCGCGCAGCGCCGTATCCGGCAGCCCGACCAGGAGCAGCCCGGGCAGCCCGTTCTCAATGTCCGCCTCGATTTCAACGGGATGGCCCTCCACCCCGACCAGCGCGATCGAGTAGGTACGGGCGACCGGCACCTAGCCCACTCCCCTGACGTGCTCCACCGTGAAGTGCCCGGATCGGTCCCGGACCAGCCCGATCACGTCGATGCGCACCTCGTCGAACAGCACCCCGTGGGCTACCAGCCAGCCGATGGCCAGCCGCCGCAGCCGCCGCCGCTTGGCTACGGTGACGGCCTCGAGGGGAGTGCCGTACCGGCCGCCTGAGCGCGTCTTCACCTCGCACACGACGAGCACCCTGCGCTCCGCCGCCACGATGTCGATCTCGCCTTCCGCGGACCGCCAGTTACGGTCGAGGATCCGGAACCCGGCTCGTTCCAGATACTCCGCGGCGAGCTGCTCCCCGCGCCTGCCCAAGGCATCCTTGGTGTTCAACGGTCACCACCTCCGCCTTCGACCGTGCCGGAGGCGGGGCGGCGCAGCTAGCAGCGCCTTGGGGCGGTGGACTAGAAAGTTGAACGGCGAGTCCTGTGGACGGCAGGTCCCATACTGTCGCTGGCCCGTGGTTAGGTCCTGAGGGGGCCTCTGCTCGCGCCCCCGGTTACTGGGTATCGGGCGGGCTGTTCAGCCTTGATCCACCGGTGGATCGAAGCTTAGGCTCCGAAGCTCAGCACGATACGATCCTCGACCGGCCGGTACCCGAGGCGCGGGTACAAGGCGTTGCTCGTTGGGTTGGCCAGGTCCGTGAACAGGACAACATGCTTCGCGCCAGCGTCCAGCGCCGCCTGGCTCACCGCTGCGGTGACCGCTCCCGCATAGCCTCGCCCCCGCTGCTCCGGCGGGGTGTAGACAGGCCCGACGCGGACGGCTCCGGCGGCGGCCCGGGTGACGCCGGCCAGCGAGACGGCCAGGCCGTCGGCCTCCCACAGGGTCAGGCCACCGTAGCTGAGCCGGTCATCGACGGTGCTGGGGATACGCGCGGCCATGTCGCCAACCTCGTCGGCGAAGCCAGCGAACCATGATTCGAGCAGGTCACGATCGGCGGCGACCGCCACCCGCGCGGTACCGCGCGGGTGCGGCGCCGGAAGCTCGAGGTCTCGTAGAGTGAACAGCCGGGACCGCCGGAACACCGTCGCGCTCGCCCCGGTCCGCTCTGCCCAGGCGGCGGCGAACGCCGCCGCGTCGTCCTGCTCTGCATGGACCCCAGCCAGCTGCCTGCGACTCGCCGAGAGCACCTCAGCCAGCGGTCCTGCGGAGTGCTCTGGCAGGCCCGTGAGCAGGACCGGGTAGGGCGGGGTGTGCAGCAAGGCGGCGGCGAGCTCGCCATCCAAAGACCGCCACCAGCCAAACAGCGGCGGAATCTCGCCGAACGCCGAGCCGCCACGTGCGCGGAGCGTTTCCACCGCCGCGAGCTGAACGGTGTTGTGCACTGGACGCGACCGCAGGAAGTCACCGGCAGCCACGACGTACTCGTGGAGATCCTCTGTGAGAGTCCAGGCCATGCCACATGCTTTCGGTCAGCCCGGCTCCGCGCATCACATTTTCCGCTGGCGCCGGACGCCCCGGGTCACTTGGTGTCGGGCACCTCGAGGTCGCTTCGCGCGAGTTCCTCGACGTTGACGTCCTTGAAGGTGACGACCCTGACGTTCTTCACGAAGCGGGCAGGCCGGTACATATCCCAGACCCACGCGTCTTGCATGGCGACCTCGAAATACACTTCACCGTTCTCGGCCGTGCGCACGTTCAGCTCGACCTGATTCGTGAGGTAGAAGCGGCGCTCGGTCTCGACGACATGCGTGAACAGCCCGACGACATCCCGGTACTCGCGGTAGAGCTGCAGCTCCATCTCGGTCTCGTACTTCTCGAGATCCTCTGCGCTCATGCTCGCCCCTCCGATCAACCAGCGTCGGGAGCATCGGCCTGGATGAGATCAACCATAGGTCAATTCTCCCCTCATCAACTGCCCGGACATGGCATGGGCAGCAACACTGTCCGCCGCGCCGTCGGCCATCGGGTCATCCGTACCCGAACCGGGCCCGGCCGGGCGGCCGGGCCGACCGCGGCCAGCCCGTGGACGTTCGCGAAGGAGACCCGGTGCTCGGGACAGGGCCCGTGATCTGCCAGCGCCCGCATATGGCTCGGGGTGGAATACCCCTTGTGCTGGTCGAACCCGTACGCCGGGTAGTGCCCGTGCAGCCGCGTCATGATCCGGTCCCTGGTGACCTTGGCCACGATAGAGGCGGCGGCCACGCACGCGGCGACCTCATCGCCTTTCCACATGGCGAGCGCGGGTACCCCGAGGCCGCGCACCGGGAAGCCGTCGGTGAGCACGTACTCCGGCGTGGCCGCCAGGCCGGCCAGCGCGCGCCGCATGCCTGCGATATTGCAGACGTGCAGCCCGGTGGCATCGATCTCCGGCGCCGGGATGACCACGTAATGCCAGGCCAGCGCGGATCCTGTTACCTCGGCGTAGGCCTCATCGCGGGCGGCCGGCGACAGCGCCTTGGAGTCGGCGATACCGCGCAGTCGCAGTCCGCCGGGCCCCAGGGTCACCGCAGCCACCACGAGCGGCCCGGCACAGGCGCCACGGCCCGCCTCGTCGATACCCGCTACCGGGGACAGCCCAGCCTTGGCCAGGGCACGCTCGTACCCGGTCAGTCCGGCCACACGCCGGGGGGTATAGCCGGGGTGTCGCCACTCAAGCGCCGGCATCGCGTCACCAGCGCCCCGGGCGACGCCCGAGCAACATCCACCTGCTCGACACTCGCCTGGGCAGGCGCCGGCGCAGGAACATCCGGGCGCGGGCGCTCCGGCTGGCCCGCCTGCGCAACCACCCGAGCGGCAGGACCAAGGCGGCCCCCAGCGGAACCGCGACCGCCGCACCGCCCGCCATCGCGGACGCGGTCAGTTTCGGCTGCCCGAACGTGGCGGGGATGTTCAGCAGCCCAGCCCGGCTGGGCGGCCACATGATCACGAACGCCCGCCCGACCACCTGGCTCTCCGGGATCGTCCCGCCGCCCGGGTCACCTTGGTGCCCGCGCGAGTCGTAGGACACGCTCCGGTGATCGCCCATCACCCACAGCCGCCCAGCCGGCACGGTAATTCTGAACCGGACGAGCGACGGGGGGTTGCCGGGATAGAGGTAGGACTTCTCGCTGAGCGGAACTCCGTTCACCGTCACATGGCCGCTGGCGTCGCAGCAGGCCACATGATCGCCAGGCACCCCGATCACGCGCTTGATGTAGTCGTGTACGCCGGGCGAGATGCCGAACAGGCCGACGATGGCGTGACCCAGCCGGTCCACAGCATTGGACACCGGGTTCGTCGGGCCCGCGGGGGTGGCCGGATCCCACGAGCCGTCCCCGTTGAAGACGATGATGTCGCCGCGGCCGATCGAGCGGACATGATAGACGAGCTTGTTGACCAGAACCTTGTCGCCGATGTCGAGCGTGTTCTCCATGGACGACGAGGGGATGAAGAACGCCTGGATCGCGTAGGTCTTGATGACCAGCATCAGCACGAGTGCGAACACCACCAGGACCGGCAGCTCAATCCACCAGGGAATGCTCTTCCTGCGTGCCTTCGCCGGGCGGGGACGAGGCACAGGTGCGACCGAGGCGGCAGGCGCCCCCGGTTCCGGGCCGTGCCCGGAACCGCCATCCGGTGAGCCACCGGGCCCACCCTCCGCTGTCCGTGCATCCGCGCCGCCGCGACTACTGTCACCGACGGGCGAAATGTCCCCCTGCGCGTTGGTCAGGGCCTGATCGCCCGTGGCCCAGTCATCGTTCATTGAGTCTGAGCCTAGCGCCGACGGGAGGGCAGTCGTCCGCGGACACGGCGCCAAGCCCAAGCCAGTGGCAAGGTACTCACGACCCCCATGCCGACCGGGATCATCGGCGCCGGGGTGGCTGACATCGCGCGGCTGGTGAACGTCGCGGGGATCGGCAGGGGCCTGACCTGGGACGGCGGCCAGATGACCAGGAAGACCCGGCCCACCACGGCGCTTTCGGGGATCGTGCCGTCGCCCGGGTCAGTGGAGTGGTAGCGGGAGTCCGCCGAGTCCCCGCGATGGTCTCCCATCACCCACAGCCTGCCCCGCGGGACGACAACGTTGAAGGAATCGGCCGACGGCGGCTCTCCCGGGTAAAGATACGACCCTTCCCGCAACGGCACCCCGTTGACGGTGATCCTCCCTTGGACGTCGCAGCACGCCACGTGGTCACCAGGCAGGCCGATAACCCGCTTGACATAGTCGGTCCCGTCGCTTTCCAGGCCCAGGGCCTGCATCGCGTCACGGTAGGCGGCCACGAAGTGGTCGGCGTTCCGCGATGGCGGGACTGGCTCCCAGGAACCGGCCCCGCTGAACACGACGACGTCGCCGCGGTCAATGCTCCGCGTCCGGTAGACGAACTTGTTGACCAGCACCCGGTCGCCGACCAGCAGGGTGTCTTCCATCGACCCGGACGGGATCCGGAACGTCTCGACGACAAACGACTTGACACCCGCGCTGAGCGCCGCGGTGACCACGATGACCAAGAGTGCCTCGCGCCAGAGCCGGGCCACCCGGCGGCGGCCTCTCGCTGCGGGCTCCGCCGCCGGCCGAAATCCAGCCCGTCCGCCGCCCTCAGCCGGGCCGGCGCCCTCGGCCGGGGCACCGAGCCCAGCCGGAGCACCGAGCTCAGCCGGGGCACGGAGCCCAGCCGAAGCACGGAACTGCGTCGGGGTGGCGGAGCCGCCCGGCGCGGCATCCGCGCCCGGCGGCCCCTGCCCGGGCCGAGGATCCTGACCGGCCATGAAGGGACGCGGGTCTAGCGCACCGGCTCGCGGCGTTCCCGGATCCGTGCCGCCTTGCCGCGCAGCGAGCGGAGGTAATAGAGCTTCGCCCGGCGCACCCGGCCCCTGGTCACGACCTCGATCTGGTCGAGGGACGGGCTGTGGACGGGGAAGGTCCGTTCGACGCCGACCCCATAACTGATCTTGCGAACGGTGAAGGTCTCACGGGCTCCGCCGCCCTGGCGCCGGATGACCACGCCCTGGAAGACCTGGATCCTGGACCGGGTGCCCTCCACGACCCGCACATGTACTTTCAGGGTGTCGCCCGGGCGGAAGTCCGGGATGTCGGAGCGGATCTGGGCCTGCTCCAGCTCGGCGATCGCGGTGTGCATGGCTACGGTTCCTCGGTAGTCCTCACGCGCGCACAGGCCAGCGAACGCGTGGTATCGGTCTCGTTGGTTCCCGGGGCACTGGAGGCGCCAGGGCGCGCCCGCTCAGTCGGCCTTCGGCGGGACAGCGGACTCAGTCTGCCACACCTTGACCACTGATCGGAAAGCCAGCCTCAGACAGCACCTGCCGATCACGCTCGTCGAGCGGGCCGCTGACGGCCGGGCCGGCCGCCGCTTTCCGGGTCCCGGCAGCGGATTTTCCGCTCCCGGGAGCGGTCCCGCTCGTCGCCTCCGCGCTCCCAGCAGCCAGCCGGGCCGCCAGGTCCGGACGGTACGCGGCCGTCCGGCGCAGCGCCTCGTCGCGGCGCCACCGCGCGATGGCGGCGTGATCACCGGACAGCAGGACGGCCGGCACCTCGCGGCCCCGCCAGACGCGCGGCCTGGTGAAGACGGGGCCTTCGAGGAGACCGGCCATAGGCCCGGAGCCAGCCCCGAACGAATCGTCCGTCACAGACTCGGCATTGCCCAGCACGCCCGGGAGCAGCCGGCCGATCGCATCGATCATGACCAAGGCCGCGGGTTCCCCACCAGATAGCACATAGTCGCCGATGGTCACCTCATCGACGTCCATCCGCTCCCTGGCGTCCGCCACCACCCGCGCGTCGATTCCCTCGTATCGCCCACAAGCAAAGATCAGATGCGCAGAACGCGAATATTTCAGCGCACTCGCCTGCGTAAACGGGATGCCCGAGGGGGTGGGCACGACCAGCCTCGCCCCCGGCGCGTCCCAGGCCACCGCGTCCAGGGCGGCGCCCCAGGGGCCGGGCGCCATCACCATGCCAGGCCCCCCGCCGAACGGGGCGTCGTCCACGGTGTGATGGGGATCCGCCGCCCACTGCCTCAGATCGTGCACGCGCAGGTCGATGGTGCCGCGGGCCGCGGCCTTGCCAAGCAGCGATACACCGAGCGGGCTGAAGTATTCAGGAAAGATCGTGATGATGTCGATGCGCAAGCCCGTCACCTCCGCCCATGCTCAGTCCAAGCCGCGCTCAGGTCCGGCCGGGCCCGAGGTCAGGCCGGGCCCAGGTCGAGCAGGCCCGGGGGCGGGTCAATGACCAGGCGGCCGGCCGCCACGTCAACCTCCGGCACGATGGCGGCCACGAACGGGACGAGCAGTCCGTCTCGACGTGGTTCGGTGGGCTGGATCACAAGCAGGTCCTGCCCATGATGCCGGACATCCGTGACGACCCCCACGGACTCGCCGGACGTGGTGACGACCGCGAGTCCGACCAGTTCATGGTCGTAGAACTCGTCGGGATCTTCCGGCGAGGTCGCCTGAGCCGAATCCATGGTGAGCCAGGTGCCGCGCAGGCCCTCGGCCTGCGTCCGGTCCGTGATCCCCGCGAACTCGACGAGCAGCCGTCCGGAGTGCCACCGGACGGACCCGACGGTCAGAGGCCCGGCTGCCAGAGGGTCGGTCGTCAGCACCGCGCCAACCGCGAACCTGGTATCCGGCTCATCGGTGTGCACGTCAACCGTGATCGCGCCCCGGACTCCGTGGGGTCGCCCAACCCGGCCAACGACCAGTTGCATGCCGGGCTAACGAACCTCGTCCACGTCGAGCAGGTCCACCCGGACGTACCGGCCACCCGCGAGCGAGCCGATGACCGTCCGCAGGGCCTTGGCGGTCCGGCCGCCCCGGCCGATGACCTTGCCCAGGTCGTCTGGGTGCACCCGGACCTCCAGGACCTGGCCCCGGCGCAGCCCATGACTGTCCACCCGGACATCATCCGGGTGTTCCACGATGCCTTTCACCAGGTGCTCAAGGGCTTCTTCCAGCACTTCAGGCTCCGCTGTCCGATTCGGCGGCCGCATCCGCGGCGCCAGCCTCAGAGGTGTCAGCGTCCGCCGACCCGGCCGCCTGAGCTGCGTCGGCCTCGTCGGCATCAGCCTTGGCTGCGTCGGCCTTGGCACCAGCCTTGGCCGCGCCGGGCTTGGCGTCCGCCCTGCCACCGGTCTTGGCGTCGGCCTTCGCGCCGTCGGCCTTCGCGTCCGCCTTAGCCGTCTCAGCCTTGCCGCCACCGGCCTTGGCCGTGTCAGCCTTCGCGTCCGCCTTAGCCGTCTCAGCCTTGCCACCGGCCTTGGCCGTGTCAGCCTTCGCGGCCGCCTTGGGCGCATCAGCCTTCGCGGCCGCCTTGGCCGTGTCGGCCTTCGCGTCGGTCTTGGCTGTGTCGGCCTTCGCGTCGGTCTTGGCTGTGTCGGCCTTCGCGTCGGTCTTGGCCGTGTCGGCCTTCGCGTCGGTCTTGGCCGTGTCGGCCTTCGCGTCGGTCTTGGCCGTGTCGGCCTTCGCGTCGGCCTTGGCCGTGTCAGCCTTCGCGTCGGCCTTGGGCGTCTCAGCCTTGGCGTCGGCCTTGGCCGTGTCGGCCTTGGCGTCGGTCTTGGCCGTGTCGGCCTTGGCGTCGGTCTTGGCCGTGTCAGCCTTGGCGTCGGCCTTGGCCGTGTCGGCCTTCGCGTCGGTCTTGGCCGTGTCAGCCTTCGCGTCCGCCTTGGCCCCGCTGGCCGCCTTGCCTTGCCTGGCCGCCCCGGCCTTGGCCGGGGCCGTGCCCGCCTCGGGCTGGTCGCCGTCTGCGCCCTTAGCGCCCGGCTTCTTGGCCCTGCTCTTCTGGGTCGCGGTGTCCGAGCCCAGCGTCTCGGCGACCACGGCCGCGAACAGTTCCTTCTTATTGGCCTTGGGCTCGGCGGTCTTCAGGGTGCCCTCAGCACCCGGCAGGCCCTTGAACTTCTGCCAGTCTCCGGTGATCTCGAGGATCTTACGAACCGGGTCGGTCGGCTGCGCCCCAACGGAGAGCCAGTGCTGCGCCCGCTCCGAATCGACCTCGATGAACGAGGGCTCGTTCTTCGGGTGGTACTTGCCGATCTCCTCGATCGCCCGGCCATCCCGCTTGGTGCGCGCATCGGCGACGATGATCCGGTAGTACGGCGCATGGATCTTGCCCATGCGCTTCAGCTTGATCTTGACAGCCACGGGTGTGGTCTTCTCCCAGAAAGCTCGGATTCGGGCAACGCACGTACCGGGTGGGGACCGGTGCTGTGGGGCCCGGATGGCCCCGGCCAGCGAGCATGAGAGGGCGTCGCCGGACCAGGGTGTGACGGACACATTCTGCCAGACACCTCGACCTGACGTGTAATCGCCAGTCGTCTCACCCGCGAAACGCGGCCAGGCAGTCCTCACCACCGAACGTTACGGGCGACTTTCCACGCGCAACGACCAAAATCGAGTCCGGTTCGCCCCGGTCTGCGCCACCGAACGCGTGGGAAGTCGAAATGATCATAGAAGTCAGTGCCCGGGGGGCGGTTCGTTCTGGCTCGGTTCCAGTGCCCGGCGGGCGGTTTGGTCTTCCAGTACCCGGCGGTGGCCCGCGGCGGCGGTTTCTTCCAGTCCCGGCGGGCGGTTTGTGGGCCCGGCGGCGGCTTAGTCGTCGTCTTTCTTGGCCTGGCGGTTGCGGCGGCGGAAACCACCGAAGCCGGCTGGGAGATTGGCCGGCGATGCGGGAGTGCCGGACGGCTTGTCCGGCGTCGGCACGCGGAAGGCCGGGTTCGAGGCGGCCAGCGCCTCCAGGCTGGCGGCGTAGTCCTCCGGATTGCCGGAGAGCGCGCCCAGGCCGCCCGCGCCCAGGCTTCCGGGGAGGCCCGCGCCGACCTCGCCGCCGGGTGCACCGCTAGCCGGCCACCGGGGACACCCCCGGCCGAGCCGGCGCCGACCGCACCGCCACCAAGCCGGCCACCGGGGACGCCACCACTCGACTTGCCGCCGGGAACGCCGCCACCGGTCGCGCTGGCCCCCGGCACCTTGCCGGCCGGATTGCCGCCCGGGCGGCCGCCCTTGGGCTTCTTCTTCGACTTCTTGCCCTTGACGCTCTTCTGGACCGCCCGCCGCATCCCCGGGATCGCCGGCATGCCTGGCACGCCACCCCCGCCCATCATCTGGCGCATCATCTTCTGGCCTTCGAGAAACCGGACGACGAGGTTGTTGACCTCGCCGACGGTGACCCCGGACCCTCCTGCGATTCGGGCCCGACGCGATCCGTTGAGGATCTTTGGATTTTTTCTTTCCTGCGGGGTCATCGAGTTGACGATGGCCGCGGCGCGGTCCAGGTCGCTGTCGTTGACCTGGCTGAGCAGTTCCCGGTTCTGCGCCGCGCCGGGCAGCATGCCGAGCAGGTTCCCGATCGGCCCGAGCTTGCGGACCATGGCCAGCTGCTCGACGAAGTCCTCGAGGGTGAACCCTTCGCCGGACGCGAGCTTGCCGGCCATCGCGGCGGTCTGGTCCTCGTCGAAGGCCCGCTCGGCCTGCTCGATCAGGGTGAGCATGTCCCCCATGTCGAGGATCCGCGAGGCCATCCGGTCGGGATGGAAGACGTCGAAGTCCTCGAGCTTCTCCCCCGAGGACGCGAACATCACCGGCCGGCCGGTGAGCTCCGCGATCGACAGGGCCGCGCCGCCCCTGGCGTCACCATCCAGCTTGGTGAGGACGACACCGTCGTAGCCGACGCCGTCGAGGAAGGCCTGGGCGGTGACCACGGCGTCCTGGCCGATCATGGCGTCCACCACGAACAGGATCTCGTCGGGGTCAACGGCGTCCCTGATGTCGGCGGCCTGGCGCATCATCTCCTCGTCGATGCCCAGCCGCCCGGCCGTGTCCACGATCACGAGGTTGTGCAGCCGGTGGCGGGCCTCGTCCAGGGACTGGCGGGCCACCTCCACGGGGTCGCCCACGCCGTTGCCCGGCTGGGGAGCGAAGACCGGTACGCCCGCGCGCTCGCCGACGACCTGGAGCTGCTGGACCGCGTTGGGCCGCTGCAGGTCGGCCGCCACGAGCAGCGGGGTGTTGCCCTGCTCGCGGAGCCAGAGCCCCAGCTTCGCGGCCAGCGTGGTCTTGCCCGCGCCCTGCAGGCCAGCCAGCATGATCACGGTCGGCGGCACCTTGGCGAACCGCAGCCTGCGCGTCTCGCCACCGAGGATCCCCACGAGCTCCTCGTGGACGATCTTGATGACCTGCTGCGCCGGGTTCAGCGCGGCGGAGACCTCCTCGCCGGAGGCACGCTCCTTCACCCGGGCGATGAACTCCCTGACCACCGGGAGCGCTACGTCCGCCTCCAGCAGCGCGATGCGGATCTCGCGGGCGGTCGCGTCGATGTCAGCGGCGGAGAGTCGGCCACGCCCGCGGAGCGTAGAGAAGACCTGGGTCAGCCGGTCGGAAAGTGTCTCGAACACGCGTCCCAGGCTATCCGCTCGGCGCTACCCGGTCAGTGCATGCCGGTGAGGGCCTGGCCGCCCTCGCTGGCTAGGACACGTGCTAGTCGCTGAGCGCGGCCAGTACCTGCGCCGCGATCTTCCCCCGGATGCGCGTGCCGCCCACCGGGCCGCCCGAGGCATCCACCACGTAGAACACGTCGACGGCCTCGGCGCCGAGGGTCTCGACCCGGGCGGCCCGGACATCCAGGCCGCAGTCGCCGAGGGCCCGGCCGATCCGCCAGAGCAGGCCGGGCCGGTCGTGGGCCCGCACTTCGATCACCGTTGCCGTCCGCGACGCGTCGTCCACCAGGGTGACCTTGGGCGGGGCGACCGGGACCGGGGAGTCACGATGCGCCCGCATCCGGCGCTCCAGGCGCTCGGCCACATCCAGCCGGCCCTCCAGCGCCCGACGCAGGTCGCTGGTGACCAGGTCCGCGTCGGGCGGGTCGCCGTACTCCGGCGCCACCGTGAAGGCCGCCACGGCCATCGGCCCGTGCGACGTGGCGTTGGCGGAGCGCACCGCGAGCCGGTGCGAGGCGAGCACCCCGGCGGCCTCCCACAGCAGCCCGGGGCGGTCCGGGGCGACGATGGTGACCTCCGAGCCTTTCACCCGCGCGGCCGGGGCACGCTGGTCCGCGAGCGCCTGCTGGTCCGGGCGCAGCGGCAACGGCTCCGGCGGCAGCTCGCCCGCCAGTACCGACTCGACCCGCTGCACCAGATCTCCGACCAGGTTCTCCTTCCAGTCGTTCCAGGCGGCCGGGCCAGTCGCGAGGCCATCGGCGATCGCGAGCGAGTGCAGCAGTTCCAGCAGCGGCCGGCCACCGACGGCCTCCGCGACCTGCGCCACCGTGACCGGATCGTCCAGGTCGCGCCGGGTCGCCGTCTGCGGGAGCAGCAAATGATGCCTAACCGCCCCGGCCACCAGCTCAGCGTCCGACGGTCCGAGCCCGACCCGGCGGGCCACATCACGGGCCACCACCTCGCCGGTCACCCGGTGATCCCCGGGCCAGCCCTTGCCGATGTCATGCAGCAGCGCGGACAGGAGGAGCAGGTCAGGACGGGCGACGTTACGGGTGAGCGCGGCGGCCCGGGCCGCCGCCTCGACGAGATGACGGTCCACCGTGTAGGTGTGCAGGGGATTGCGCTGGGGACGGTTACGTACCCGGTCCCAGTCGGGCAGGAGCGTGGCGATCAGGCCCTCCTGGTCGAGGGCTTCCCAGACCGGGATGGCGGGCGGACCCGCGCCGAGCAGCGCCACCAGGGCGTCCCGCGCCTCCGGGGGCCACGGCACCGGCAGCGGGGGGCAGCCGGCCAGCCTGGTGAGCGTCCGTGGCGGCAGGCCCAGTCCGGCCTGGGCGGCGGCCGCGGCGGCCCGGAGCAGCAGCACCGGGTCGTTGTCCGGGTCGGCGGCCCGGGCCAGCACCACCTCACCGTCCTGCTCGACGAGGCCGTCGGCGACCGGGCGGCGCTGGGCCTTGCCGCGGCGCCGACCGCCCCGGCTCCGTTCGGCCTGGCGGAACACCTGGTCCACGGAATAGGCGATCGTGCGGCCCGCCCCGGCCAGGTGACGCATGAGCGCGTCCGCGTCCAGCAGGCCAAGGACCCTGGCGACCTCGTCCTGCTCCTGTAGCACGAGGCGGTCGGTGGGCCGGCCGGTCACTTCGTGCAGCGCGTGCCGCGCGTCCATGATGGACTCGTAGGCGGCGCGGACCCGCGGCCCCGGGCCGGGGGCGACCCAGGCGGCGGCCACGGCCTGGATGGCGTGCACATCACGGAGCCCGCCCCGGGCGTCCTTGAGGTCGGGTTCGAGCAGGAAGGCGAGTTCACCGTTGCGCTGTGCGCGCTCCACGTGCAGTGCCTGCAGATCGGCCAGCCGGGTGCCGGCGGCGGCCCGCCAGTCCTCCAGCGCACCGAGCCGCAGCGTGCTGGTCAGTTCTGGATCCCCCGCCACGTGCCGGGCGTGCAGGAGGCCCAGGGCGACCTTGAGGTCGGCGCGGGCCACGCGGCGCGCCTCGGTCGTGGTGCGGACCGCATGGTCCAGGCGGGTACCCGAATCCCATATCGGGTACCAGATGCGGTCGGCCATCGCCGCGATCCCGGGCCGGCCGTCGTGCAGCAGCAGAACATCGAGGTCGCTGCCAGGAAGAAGCTCACGGCGCCCGTACCCGCCCAGCGCGACGAGAGCCACGCCCGCCTCCGCGCCAAGCAGCAACGCCAGCCAGCGGTCAGTGTCCGCGCTCCTGCGGACACGATCCGCCGCGAAAGAAGTCAGGGGCGGCCCGTCGGACCGCGGACGGGGCGAGGGGGCAGATGTCACGCTCATCAGCTCCCCTGGCCCCTCCACAGCGTCGACAGCGGAGCCTCAGAGAGCCCCCGGCCCGCGCTCTCCAGTGCGGACCCGGACCACGGTCTCGACCGGGACGGCCCAGACCTTGCCATCCCC
This sequence comes from uncultured Actinomycetes bacterium, assembly GCA_963822825.1. Classification (GTDB taxonomy): domain Bacteria; phylum Actinomycetota; class Actinomycetes; order Streptosporangiales; family Streptosporangiaceae; genus JAWWPY01. Next base: position 501,015 of record CAWGIW010000005.1, read on the forward strand.
GATCCGCCCCGTCTGTGCCGCCTTCACGATCACTCCGATCAGGTCGTCGGCGTCCTCGTCGTCGGTCAGCACCTCCAGCCGGACCTTGGGCACCAGGTCGACCTGGTACTCCGCGCCCCGGTACACCTCTGTGTGGCCGCGCTGCCGGCCATAGCCGCTTGCCTCGCTCACGGTCATCCCGTGTACGCCGAAGGCCTGCAGCGCGGCCTTCACTTCATCCAGCTTGAAGGGTTTGATCACGGCGGTGATGAGCTTCATGCGACCCACCTCTCGGGCACCCTGTCCTGTGCTGACCTTCCGCCGGCGGCGTTTCGCCCGCCGTCACGGAGTGTTTCGGGGCCGTGAAAGACGCGCCTACCATGTTACGTGCGTGTTTCATTATGGTACGCCGCGTCATCCTGGGCCCGGATGCAGCCCCGGAAGGTCGCGATCATGCCGGAAGTAGTTGGGCCGGAGTTCGGCCTCGTCGTAGTAGCGATGGAATACCTCGGTGGCCGATCCCGAGATAGGTGGGACGATCCAGGACCAGTCGGCCGGGCACACCCGCCTGGCGCGCTCCTCGCGGGCGAGGTGGGTGAGGAAGCGGCGTGACTCGGTGTGGTGATCGGTGATCGTTATCCCAGCCACGTCGAACGAGTGCAGGACGGCCACGTTCAGCTCGACCAGCGCCTGGTCTCGCCAGAGGGAACGATCCTGGGCCATGTCCAGGCCCATCCGGGTGGCGATCTCAGGCAGCTGGTTGTAGCGGTCACAGTCGGCCAGGTTCCGCGCGCCGATCTCGGTGCCCATGTACCAGCCGTTGAAAGGCGCCGCCGGATAGCAGATGCCGCCGATCTCCAGGCACATGTCAGTGATGACCGGCACCGCGTGCCAGCGCAGGCCGAGTTCCGCGAACCAGTCGAAGCGCGGATGGCTGAAGGGGACTTCCAGCACCGCGTCCCGGGGCAGGTCGAACACGCGAGGCGGGCCGCCGCCGGCGGAAATGACCAGCGGCAGGATGTCGAACCTGCCTGCGTCTCCTGGCCAGCCCAGGCTCGCGGCGAGGCCGGTCAGGTCGGCGTTGCGCGGATCGCCCTGCACGGTGCCATCCGCGCGCTGGTAACCCGCATAGCGGACGATCTGCTCGTTCCAGATGCGAGGGCCCGGCCGGGCCGGCGTGTCCGGCGCGAATACCGTGATCGTGGGCCGGATCCGGCCACCGTTCGTGGCCTTGCGCAGGTGGATGATGCACTCCGTGGCGACGTCGTCTGGCGCGGCGACGTCCCGGCGATCCCGCACTTGCAGACTCTGCCAGTAGAGCCGCCCTATGCACCGGCAACTGTTCCGCCACGCCACCCTGGCCCCGAAGGCCAGCTCGGCGCGTGTGTGCTGGTAGGTGCCGGTCAGATCGATCTGGCGCCGGATCTCGCGCAGCCGCGGGGCGGCCTCACCGGCCTCGGGGAACTCGCGCCGGTGCAGGTGGATGAACTCGGTGGCGGCGTCCATGTCAACCGGCCTCGTCGGTTGAGGACGGCGGCCCCCGGCCCGGCCCGCGCCCGGGTCCGCAGCCGTACCCGCAGCCGCACCTGCGCCCGTGCCGCGGACTGCACCCAGGCCGACCGCTGGGCACATAACACCGATGCCCGTTACCGCCGTTTCCAGGTCCATCGGGCGGGCCATCGCTCCAATGACAGCCGTGGCCATATTCGCCGGTGCGGACGCGGCCACACCCAATTGGGCCGGCCGCGCCTCGTCCTGCCCAGCGCCCAGCGCCCGTTTTGATGGGGCGGGCGACGGAGCCGGTCGTGCTAAGCGTCCCCGGCTAAACAGTGTCTTCATAGCTCCGCCATGTCTTCGTAGCTCTCCGACCTCGGTACGGCTTGCTGCAGTTATCGCACCCATGGCAGCGTAAATCGGCATGCGAAATGAGGCAATACCCGTGCGAGATTAAGATGCCCACAATGCCCTTTGCTGAAGAATGTCCCATATTGTCAGGCAGGGCGCGCCAGAAACGGCAACGACGCGACACCCGGCGCAACTCTGTGCCTCTTACCAAGGCCACGAAGGCCAGGGATAAGCGGACGCTCAAGCGCTGGGCGGTGATCAGCGCGCCTGCTCATAACCGGCACTCGCGTTGCCCACTCCTGGTTCGCCGGGCACTTCCGCCAGATCGGCATGGATGCGCCACTTCCGCATTCCAGGCGTGCTAAGTACCCGGATACTCTTCTGCACCATTTCGGGCGGTCCGCTGATGTAAACGTCTTCCCCCGGCCGTGGACGGTGGCGGGCGATGACATCGGGGAGCAGGCCACGGATGCCGCTGTACCCGCGCTCGTCGGAGACTGCGGGGGTGATCCGCAGCCATGGGTAGCCCGTCTCAAGCTTCCACAGATCGGGCAGATCGTAGAACTCCGACTGCGTGCGCGCGCCGAGGAACAGGCGTATCTTCCGGCGCCTGGCGGGCGTGCTGTCCATGATGGCCTGCTCGATAAGGGCCTTGATCGGGGCCAGGCCAGTGCCCCCGGCGACGCAGAAGAGGCCGTTGCCTGATCCCGCCGCGAGCGTCATGGTCCCCTGGGCCGCCCCGAGGTTAACCAGGTCACCGACCTGGGTGTGCCGCACAAGGGCGTTGCTTACCCAGCCACCCGGGACCGCCCGGATGTGGAACGAAAGGCTGCCGTCCTCGCGGGGCGCGTTGGCCACGGAGAACGGGCGCCAGACCCGGTGCCAGCGAGCAGACTGAATACTGACATGCTGGCCCGCGTGATAGGGGAGCGGCTTGTCCGTCCGCACGGTCAGCACGGCCAAGGTCGGCGTGCGCAACTCGTGCCCGACGACCTCGCCCGTCCACCAGGGCGGAGAATGCTCCGCTGCGGCGGCCGCCGCGGCGGTCATGAGTCCCGCGGCCCGTTGATAGGCGTCAGTCCAGGCCGTTTCAGCACTTTCTGTCCACGCGTCGCCAGCGAACTTGCGGAGTGTGACCAGGAGCGCCCGGCCGATCGCCGGGTAGTGCTCGGCCAGCACCCCGTACTTGCGGTGATCCTGCCCGAGTTGGCAGACAAAGGACTCCATTTCCTCTGGTCTGCCCATGGTGTAGACAATCCTGGTTAGCGCCCGGAAGAGACGATCGCGTTGATAGTCCATGGAGGCCGGGAACATCACGCGAAGCTGGGGGTGCTCGGCGAAGAGGCGCCCGTAGAAATACGCGACGGCCTTGTCACCCGCACGCGAGACGATCGCGAACGTCTCTTCTATGGTGGGTAAACCAGATGGAACGGACGGAGCGGACAATTCGAGAGGCGCCCCGCCCATGGCGCTCGCTCCGCCATTCAGGGCACCGGCATCGCTATCGCCTACCATGGTGGCCATCTCTCGAAGTGTGCCACACCGGCCAGTCGCTCACAACCAGATCTCGGGCAGATACGGATTGATATTGAATTTCGCCACTAAATATGAAGATCCTTAGTTATAAGCTATGAAGGTACTTAGTTATATAGCAGAGGCCTGGAATGGCTGCCCATGGAATGCCTGGCCAGCGGGAGAATGCCTCACCCCACAGCCAGCCGTGCCCCCCTCCGCCTCCGGCGCAACGACACCAATGGCGCACCGGTGTCGCTGGGACGACACCAATGGCGCACCGGTGTCGTTGGGAGTCAGGTCAGGATCGCGTTGACGAACGTGGCCAGGCTCGAAGGGGGCCAGATCGTCGGGGCCCTCGCCGAGGCCGACCAGCTTGACCGGCACGCCCAGCTCCCGCTGGACCGCGACGACGATCCCGCCCTTGGCGGTCCCATCGAGCTTGGTCAGGATGATCCCGGTGATGTCGACCACCTCGGCGAACACCCGCGCCTGGCGCAGCCCGTTCTGCCCCGTGGTGGCGTCCAGCACGAGCAGGACCTCGTCCACGGTGGCGCGCTTCTCGATGACGCGCTTGATCTTGCCGAGCTCGTCCATCAGCCCGGTCTTGGTGTGCAGCCGCCCGGCGGTGTCCACGATGACGGTGTCAACCCGCTCAGCGATGCCCTCGCTGACCGCCTCGAACGCGACGCTCGCCGGGTCCGCCCCCTCCCGGTCCGAGCGGACCACCCGGGCGCCGACCCGCGCGCCCCAGGTCTGGAGCTGGTCCGCGGCGGCGGCGCGGAACGTGTCGGCGGCGCCGAGCAGCACGGTGCGCCCGTCGCCGATGAGGGCACGGGCAAGCTTGCCACATGCGGTGGTCTTGCCGGTGCCGTTGACTCCCACCACGAGCAGGACGGCTGGCCGGTCGCCATGCCGCTGGGCATGCAGCGTCCGATCCATATCCGGGCCGATCGCGCGGATCAGCTCACCGCGCAGCATGGCGCGCACCTCGTCCGGGTTCCGGGTGCCAGCCACCCTGACCTGGGTTTTAAGTTCCTCAACGATTTGCCGTGACGGACTCACGCCCATATCCGCGGTGATCAGCGTGTCCTCGATGTCCTCCCAGGTCTGGTCATCCAGGGTTCCACGCGAGAGCAGACCGAGCAGGACTGAACCGAAACCCGTCTGCGACCGGGCCAGCGGCCCCGCAGCCGCACCAGCCGACCGGCCAGTGGCGGTGGATGATCAATGGCTGGGGCGGGCGGCTCGGCCACCGGCGGCAGCACGCCAACTCCCGTGCCGGGCTCGTCCGCCTGCCGCGGGCGGCCGGCCGGACCTGGTGTGGGCGCCTGCGTCTCCCGGGGCAGTGCGCCAGGCCTGCGGCGCCTCGGGCGGAGCAGCAGCGCGCCGCCCCCGGCGATGACCAGCACGGCAACGATCGCGATGATGATGATCAGAAGTTCCATAACGGCCCCAGTCTGGCAGATGCCCCGTACCTAGCCGCACGGTGCTCAGCGCGGCGCGCTCAGGCGCTTTCGCGCTCCCTCAGGCGCTGGCTCACCACGGATGACACGCCGTCACCGCGCATGCTGATGCCGTACAGCGCGTCCGCTACCTCCATCGTCCGCTTCTGGTGCGTGACGATGATCAGCTGAGAGCTGGCCCGCAGCTCTTCGAAGATATGCAGCAGGCGCTGGAGGTTGGTGTCATCAAGCGCGGCCTCGACCTCGTCGAGCACGTAGAACGGGGACGGCCGGGCCTTGAAGATGGCCACCAGAAACGCTATCGCGGTGAGCGACCGCTCGCCGCCGGACAGCAGCGACAGCCGCTTGACTTTCTTGCCCGGCGGCCTGGCCTCGAAGTCGATCCCGGTCGCCAGCATGTCATCGGGCTCGGTCAGCACCAGCCGACCCTCACCGCCGGGGAACAGCCGCCCGAAGATGTCCTCGAACTCCCGGGCAGTGTCCTCGAAGGCCGCCGCGAACACCTGCTGCACACGATCGTCCACCTCTTTAACGACGGTCAGCAGGTCGCGGCGGGTCTTCTTGAGGTCCTCGAGCTGAGTGGCCAGGAACGAGTGCCGCTCCTCCAGGGCGGAGAACTCCTCCAGGGCCAGTGGGTTCACTTTGCCCAGCTGGTCGAGCTGGCGCTGCGCGACCGCAGCGCGGCGCTCCTGCTCGGCCCGGACATACCGGGTCGGCGGGTGGGCTGGGTCGGTCCGCCGATCAGGACCATCGCCGTTCCTGGCGCTCCCGGTCACAGCGTGCTCGCCGTCCCCGGCACTCCCGGCCACCGCGTGCCCACCGTTCTCGGCCACAGCGTGCTCGCCGTCCCCGGCACTCCCGGCCACCGCGTGCCCACCGTTCTCGGCCACAGCGTGCTCGCCGTCCCCGGCACTCCCGGTCGGGGGCGCGCCGTCTGCGGCCGCGCTGTTCTCGGCGCTCCCGGCGGCCGCGCTCGCGGCGTGCGCGCCGTTCCCGGCCGCAGCGGTCGCGGTACTTTCCGCCTCTTCCACCGGCGCCGGGATGAGGACGTCGGGGCCGTATTCGGCGACGAGCGCGACGGCGTCCACGCCAAACTCCTCCGCAGCGCGCGCCGCCAACTGCTCCAGCCGCATCCGGTGCTCGGCCCGCGCGATCTCGGTGCCGTGCGCGGTGTCCACCACCTTGTCGAGGTCGGCGGCAAGCTGCCGGACCTGACCGCGGACTTCCTTAAGGGCCTCGGTCCGCCCCTTGCTCGCCTGCTCGGCCGCCTGGCGATTCTCGGCCGCCGCGGCCAGCGACTCGGTCAGCCTGGCCAGGGTCAGAGCGGCGCCGTCAGCCACGGCCCGCGCCACCACCGCCTGCCGTGCTCGAAGCTGGCGCCTCACGATGGCCTGCGCGGCGGCCTGACGCTCGGCGGCCGCGGCGGCGGCCAGGGCGTCGGCCCGGCCCACGATGGCGGCCAGCCGCTCCTCAGCCGTACGGACCTCGAGGCGGGCTTCCGTCTCGGCATTACGTGCGCTGTTCGCGGCTAGGGCCAGGGCATCCCGGTCAGCCGGCGACACCGCCGCAGACCCCGCACCACCGGACCCCGCACCACCGGACCCCGCACCACCGGGGGCCGCGTCCGGCTCGTCCTGGTCGTCGGCCTCGGCCTCGGCGAGCTGGTCCTCCAGTTCCGTCAGGGCCGCGAGGCCGGAATCACGTGCCTGCTCGGCGGCCGCGATGGCGGCCTCCCGGCGGTCCGCCTCGTCACGGGCCGCCCGGGCCGACCCGGCCAGCCTGCCGAGCCGCCCGGAGACCTCCGCAGCCGCCGCGTCCGCCTCCTGGGCCTTCGCCAGCGCCTGGGCGACCGCCTGCCGCGCGCCGTCCTCGACCGCGGCCGCCTCGGACAACTTCGCGGCGACCTGCTCGCAGTGCTTCTCCGCCTGGATGAGCCTGGCCGCTGCCTCCTCCGCCGCGGCCCGCAACGCGAGCATGCTCGGCGGCCGGCCCGAGCCGCCGATCGCCCAGTGTGCACCGAGCAGATCCCCGCCCCGGGTAACCACCCGGAGAGCCGGATGCGTGCGCAGCACGTCCCGTGCCTGCCCGAGATCCTCGGCGACGACCACCCCGGTCAGCAATCCGGCCAGGGCCGTCGCCAGCTCGCCCTGCGCGTTCACGCAGTCAATCGCGAACGTGACCCCCTCCGGCAGATCAGCTCCGGTCAGGCCGACGGCCGGATCGGAGCGATCGCCGTCATCCCCCGCGATCACCAGCCCGGCACTTCCCCGGTCCTCGCTCTTCAGCGTCTCCAGGATGGCCACGGCCGCTTCCACGCTGTCCACTGCGACCGCGTCGGCCGCGCCGCCGAGGGCGGCCGCCACGGCGTCCTGCGCCCCGTCCTGCACGGTCACCATCGCGGCGACCGCGCCGAGCACGCCGCTGAACCGGCCCGTATCCGCCAGCAGGGCCGCCGCGGCGTCCTGGCCGCTGCTCAGCGCCGTCAGGCCCTCTTCCAGCGCCTCACCACGGGCCCGCAGGGCCGCCCGCTGGCCGCTGGCGTCGCTCTCCGCCGCACGCAGCGTGGCCACCCGCGCGGAGGCGTCGGCGAGCACGGCGGTGGCCAGCTCGTGCTCGGCGGTCAGCCCACTCCGGTCGTCGCCGGCGTCGGTACATTCGTCCTGAAGGTCCTGATAGTCCCGCTCGGCCCGGAGAGCCCGGGACCGCGCCTGCTCCAGCGCATCCGCTAGGCGGGCCGCCTCCTCGTCCGCGGCGGTGGCTTTGCTGCGGGCCTGCCCCACCTGCCCGCGCAGCCGGGCGAGCCGCTCGGCCCGGGCCGCGGCGGCCCGCGCGCGGGCGGCCAGCCGCCGCTCCGTCTCCTGGAGGGCCGTCTCCGCGGCCGTCCGGCGCCCAGTGGCGGCGGTCAGCTCCTCGCGGGCGGTCTCCTGCCGCTCACCCAGCTCCACTTCCTGATCGCGCAGCTCCGCAGCTTCGCGGTCGAGTTCGTCCGGGTCGCGACCGGGCCGCAGCGGCTCCGGCTGGGCCGCCAGGTGCGTGTGCCGCTCGGTAGCGAGGTTGGCCACACCGCGCAGCCGTTCGCCCACCGCCGACAGCTCGAACCAGGTTTCCTGGGCCCGGGCGAGACGCGGCGCGTGCTGCTGCTCGTCCGAGTCGAGCGCGGACTCGCGCTGGCGGCCCTGGGCCAGGCTGGCTTCCAGCGCGGCCCGCCGGGCCATCGTGGCCGCCTCGTCGCTCTCGTTCCGTTCCAGGTCCGCCGCGGCGGCGACGTAGTCGTCGGCCAGCAGCCGCAGCCGCGCATCCCGCAGGTCGGCCTGGATGAACGCGGCCCGGCGGGCGATCGCCGCCTGGCGCCCGAGCGGCTTGAGACGGCGGCGCAGTTCGGCGGTGAGGTCAACCAGCCTGGTCAAGTTGACCTGCATCGCCTCGAGCTTGCGCAGCGCCTTCTCCTTGCGCCTCCGGTGCTTGAGAACCCCGGCGGCCTCCTCGATCAGCGCGCGCCTGGCCTCCGGGCCGGCCTGCAACACCTCGTCCAGCTGGCCTTGGCCCACGATGACGTGCATCTCCCGGCCGAGGCCCGAATCAGAGAGGAGTTCCTGGACGTCCAGCAGGCGGCAGTGGTCACCGTTGATCGAGTACTCACTCTGCCCCGACCGGAACAGCAGCCTGCTGATCGTCACCTCGGCGTATTCGATAGGCAGCGCGCCGTCGCTGTTGTCGATGGTGAGCGTGACCTCGGCCCGGCCCAGCGGCGCCCGCGACGCGGTCCCCGCGAAGACGACGTCCTCCATCTTGCCGCCGCGCAGGGTCTTCACGCCCTGCTCGCCCATCACCCAGGAGAACGCGTCAACGATGTTGGACTTGCCGGAACCGTTGGGGCCCACCACACAGGTGATGCCGGGCTCGAACCGCAACGCCGTGGCCGAGGCGAACGACTTGAACCCGCGCAAAGTGAGGGTCTTCAGGTACACCCGCGGGCTCTCCTCCCCGTCCGGCCGCCCAGCCAACCTGTCCGCACCTTACCGCCACCGGCCGACCAACCCGGGGATTCGCGGGTCTACGGACAGCCGCGGCGGGGACGCCGCCGACGCCACGGGTAAAAAACGAAAGAGGGACGTCATAAAGGACGTCCCTGTCCGTCGTGGGCGCCTCAGCGGGGGTGCCCACGTTCATGGTGCAAGTTGTGGCGTGTTAAGTCAGTGCTGGTTCGCGCTCCCGATCAGCGACGAGCAGTTCGTGGCCTACCTCAGCGGCCAGCGCGTCATTCTCGTCCTGGAGCCGCACCAGCGCGGCTTCCAGGTCACGCACTCGCTGCTGCAGCCGGCGCATCTCAGAGACCATGCGGGGATCAAGCCCGCCGACGTGGCCGAGTAGAGCCTTCGCCATTGTAGTGGGTCCTCCACAATGAGTGACCAGAATAGGCGCACACGCGAAGACTCGCATGAGTGCGCACAGGTGACGTATCTAAGGGTCCCACCCATGGGGTATCCGGTCAAGTTGAACGATCCCGCAGGTCACGGGCTCCCAACGCGGAGCCGTGGCCGAGGTTGGCAGCGCGGGCAACTGTAAGCGGACCGATTCATGAACGGATCGCGTCGGATGGGGGTACCGCACCGGTCGCACGGCTGCCCGGCACGGCCGTATACAGCTAGTGACCGGCCGAAATAGCCGCTCTCCCCATTGACGTTCACATACATGCGATCAAACGAGGTACCACCCGCGCCCATCGCCTCCCCGAGGACGTCGCGCACGGCCTCAACGACGCGGTGCGCCTCCGGCCGCCGCAGCGTCAACGTGCTGCGCGCCCAGTGCAGCCGGGCCCGCCATAGCGCCTCGTCGGCGTAGATGTTCCCGACGCCGCTCACCAGCGACTGATCAAGCAGGGCGCGCTTGACGCCAGTGTGCCGGCCGCGTCAGCCGGCCGATGAAGGCGTCCGCATCGAAGGCCAGCTCCATCGGGTCGGGAGCAATGTGCGCGATCATCGCGGGCAGCACCGCCCCGCCGGTCGCCAGGACCAGATGGCCGAACGTCCGCTGATCACTGAATCGCAGGTCCGGGCCTGAATCAGCGAACGTGAACCGGGCCCGGACATGCGGCGACAGCGGGGCCGCTGGATCGGAGATGAGGAACTGCCCGCTCATCCCGAGGTGCGCCAGCAGTGCGTCCTCCGCGACCGACTCCTCAGCCACGGGCAGCCACAGGTACTTGCCGCGCCTGCGCGCCGCCGTGATGGTCCGCCCGCGGATGGCCGCGGCGAAGTCATCCGGGCCCGCCACGTGCCGGCGCACCGCACGGGCGTGCAGCACCTGCACGGCGCTGATGGTACGGCCGACCACATGGCGCTCCAGGCCCCTGCGGACGGTCTCGACCTCGGGCAGTTCCGGCACGGTAACGTCCGGTCAATCCCCGGTGGCGGGGGCCGCGTCGCGGCCATTCCCGGCGGGGGGCACGTCACGGCTGCGGCCCTCCGGGGCCGCGTCGCGGCCACCACTCGCGGACGGCACATCGCCGACGGTGCCCGCCGGAGGCACATCGCGGCCACCACTCGCGGACGGCACATCGCCGACGGTGCCCGCCGGAGGCACATCGCGGCCACCACTCGCGGACGGCGCGCCGTGGCCGCTTGCGGCGGACGCGGCGCCCGCGCTGCCGTCCTGCGTCGCGGCCGCGTGGCCGTTGCTGATCGCTGTCCAGGCCGCCTCGGCGGCTTGCTGCTCAGCCTCTTTCTTAGAGTGCCCTTCCCCCGACCCGTAGCTGCGCCCGCCCACCCAGACCGAGGCACGGAAAAACTTCTGGTGGTCTGGCCCGCTCTCCTCGACGTGGTATTCGGGCACGCCAAGGAAGCCGGCGGCGGTCAGTTCCTGAAGCGACGTCTTCCAGTCGAGGCCCGCACCGAGCCGCGCCGAGCGGGCGATCACCGGGTCGAAGAGCCGGTGCACCAGCCCGCCCGCCTCGTCCAGGCCCCGCTCAAAGTAGACCGCGCCGATCACGGCCTCCAGCGTGTCGGCCAGGATCGAGGACTTGTCCCGGCCGCCGGTGCCCTCCTCGCCCCGGCCGAGGCGCACATACGATCCCAGCTTCAGCCCGCGGGCGACGTCGGCCAGGGCCCGCATGTTGACTACCGCCGCGCGCAGCTTGGCCAGCTGGCCCTCCGGCAAGTCGGGATACTGGCGGAACAACGTGTCCGTGACGACCAGGCCGAGCACGGAGTCGCCGAGGAACTCCAGCCGCTCGTTGGTGGGCAGGCCGCCGTTCTCGTAAGCGAAGGACCGGTGCGTCAGGGCGCGTTCGAGCAGCGCCGGGCTGAGCCCCGCGTCGAGGGCTGGCAACAAGTCCAGACGCGCCGGCTCGGTCCCGTCGGTGTCACCCATTCCGCCTTTCACGCCGCTCCCTCAGTGCATCAGGAAGAAGGGGTGATCACCTGGCGACGGTTATACGTTCCGCACGTCGGGCAGGCGGTGTGGGGCAGCTTGGGGTCGCGGCACTGCGGGCACGTCACGAGTGCCGGCGCGGTGGTTTTCCACTGGGCCCGGCGGGATCTCGTGTTGCTCCGCGACATCCTCCGCTTGGGGACAGCCACGTCACCTCTCCTTTATCGATTCATTCCCTTGGCCGGAATGGTCCGGCAGGTCAGTTTCTGTCTCATACTGCGGTAGCTCATACTGCGGCAAATTCTGCAACCCGGCCCACCGCGGATCGATCGCCGGGCCGTGCGAGTGCTCCGGGCCTGCCCTGGCCAGCTGCACCCCGCAGTTGACGCAGAGCCCAGGGCAATCGTCCCGGCACAGCGGCGCCAACGGGAGCGCGAGAACCAGTGCGTCACGGAGGGCCGGCTCGAGATCAAGCAGGTCCCCGTCCAGAGCGTACCCGTCAGCGGCGTCCGGGCCGACGTCCGGCGCGTATCCGAAGAGTTCCTGGAGCCGGACCTCCGCGTGCTGGGCCAGCGGATCCAGGCATCGCGCGCACTCGCCGGTCACCGGTGCACGCGCGGTGGCGGTGACGAGCACCCCTTCGGTGACCGCCTCAAGCCGGACAGCCAGCTCGAGCTCAGCGCCCTCGGGCACGCCCACCAAGCCCACCCGCAGGTCGGCCGGGGCCGGGACGATGCGGTCCTCTGTGTGCTCTGACCCCGGGCCACGGCCCAGCGCGTGCGTGCTGAAGACCAGCGGCCTGCGAGGATCGAGGCGCGCCGAAGAGTTTCTGCGTAGCTGTGGCATGGTGGATACGGTGTACAGGGAACTCGGGGACGGCCCAGCTTACCCGTGGCCGAGGGATTCCCCAACTCAGACGACGGTCAGTGCGTCGCCAGCCGCCGTCAGTAGGCGGCCAGGCGCTCCTGGAGCTGGGCGAAAACGGGCGCGGGCACCAGCGACGAGACGTCTCCGCCGTACCTGGCGATCTCTTTGACCAGGCTGGATCGCAGGAACGAGTAGAGCGGGTTGGCCGTCATGAACAGCGTCTCGATCTCCGCGAGCCGGTAGTTCATCTGCGCCATCTCCATCTCGTACTCGAAGTCGCTGACCGCGCGCAGGCCCTTCACGATGGCCGAGATGTGGTGCGCTTTGCAGAACTCCACCAGCAGGCCGCGGAACTTTTCCACCCGGACGTTGGGCTGGCCGCGGGTGACCTCGCGCAGCATCGCGAGGCGCTCATCCACTGTGAACAGTCCCTCTTTGGCCAGGTTGGCCCCGACCACGACGAAGACCTCATCGTGCAGCCGGGAGGCCCGGACGATGATGTCGAGATGCCCGTTGGTCACCGGATCGAACGAGCCTGGGTAGACGACACGACGCATAGGGACTCGCCCTTCCGTCACGGCATTCCCGCCCCTCACTACCCCTTGGCCGCCTGGTTACCCGCGGCGAGACCGTACCAGAAGGTCGCCTCGCCGTAACGGCGGGACCGGTCAGCCGCATATCCCGGCGGCCAGAGGACCGGTCCCGACCGGGTGGCCCGCTCCACCGCGACCACCGCGCCGGGAGCGAGCCAGGCCCGGTCCCGCAGTGCCGCCAGCATCGCCGCCACGTCGTCGTCGCCGGCCGCGTACGGGGGGTCGGCCACGACCAGGTCGTAGCCGGGCTCACCGCCGTGCTCCCCGCTGCGCTCGGCACTGCGCTCCCCGCTGCGCTCGGCACTGCGCTCCCCGCTGCGCTCGGCACTGCGCTCCCCGCTGCGCTCGGCACTGCGCTCCCCGCTGCGCTCGGCACTGCGCTCCCCGCTGCGCTCGGCACTGGGGCCGCGGGCTAGCACCCGTTCCACCCGGCCCATGACGAGCTGGCCACCGGGCAGGCCGACCGTAGCCAGGTTGCCGCGGATGACCCGCGCCGCCCCGGCATCCGCCTCAACGAACAGCACCCGGTCCGCGCCGCGGGAGAGCGCTTCGAGGCCGACCGCCCCCGACCCGGCGTAGAGATCGAGGACCCGCGCGCCATCCAGCGGGCCACGGATCGCGGTCAGCGTGCCGAACAACCCTTCCCTGGCCCGGTCGCTGGTGGGCCGGGTCAGCCGCCCCGGCGGGACAGCCAGCCGCCGGCCTCGCGCCGCACCGGCGATGACCCGGGTCACCGCGTCACGCCTTCTCCAGGAATTCGGCCTGCTCCTCGTCGAGCATCGCCGCGATCGCGGCGGCCAAAGCCGGATGGCTGGCCAGTATCGGGTCGCCGTCCACCACGGCCGTGGCCTCTTCCCGGGCCTCGCGGATCAACTCCTCATCGGCCAGCAGGGTGAGCAGTTTCAGGCTCTTCTTCCGGCCCGCCTGGGCGGCGCCCAGAACGTCCCCCTCCCGGCGTTGTGCGAGGTCGAGCCGGGACAGCTCGAAGCCGTCCAGGGTCGCCGCGACCGCGTCGAGCCGGTCCCGTGCCGCGCTGCCCTCCGGGGCCTCAGTAACCAGCAGGCACAACCCCGGCTCGGTGCCACGGCCGACCCGGCCGCGCAACTGATGCAGCTGGGAGACGCCGAACCGCTCGGCATCCAGGATGACCATGGCCGTCGCGTTGGGCACGTCCACGCCCACCTCGACGACGGTCGTCGCCACCAGGACATCGACGGAGCCGTCGGCGAAGGCACGCATCGCCGCCTCCTTCTGGTCCGGGGGCATCCGGCCGTGCAGGATCCGCAGCCGCAGGCCCGCCAGCGGCCCCTGCTCCAGGAGCGGCGCGACCTCCTCCACGGCGAGCGGGGAACGCCGCGGGCTGCCGTCCTCGGCGCCCTCGTCCAGCCCGCCCCCGTCCAGCCCGCCCCCGTCCAGCCCGCCCCCGTCCAGCCCGCGCTCGTCCAGCCCGCGCTCGGACCCGCCACCGTCGGCGCCGTCACCATTTCCAGCGCCGTCACCGCCGGGCTCGCCGTTCCTGGCGCCGGCCCCCCGGGAGCCACTGGCCCGCGCGCTGTTCCGGCCGGCATTGACCCGATGATCCGCAACGGCTGCGCGCCGTGCTGCCGTGAGTTCGGGCGGACCATCCGTTGGAGCGTTAATGCCGAGATCTACGCTGCCCGCCGCGGTGTCATCCCCGCCGATTCGCGGGCACACGACATAAGCCTGGCCGCCCCGGCCGACCTCCTCCCTGATTCGTTCCCAGGTGCGCTCGAGGTAGCGGGGCTTCTCGGCGGCCGGCACCACGTGCGTGGCGATGGCCTCGCGGCCCGCCGGAAGCTCGGTGAGCGTGCTGGTGTCGAGGTCGCCGTAGACGGTCATGGCGACCGTGCGCGGGATGGGGGTGGCGGTCATCACCAGCACGTGCGGGCGGGCGTCGCGCGCCTTCTCCCGCAGAGCGTCGCGCTGCTCGACGCCGAACCTGTGCTGCTCGTCGATGACCACCAGCCCCAGATCGGCGAACTGCACGTGCTCCTGGAGCAGGGCGTGCGTGCCGATCACGATACCCGCAGCGCCTGACGCAGCGTCCAGCAAGGCCGCCCGCCGCTCCTTGGCCCCCTGTGAGCCGGTGAGCAGAGTCACCCGGGTTGCGGTCTCGGCGCCGCCAAGCTCCCCGGCCTGGCCGAGCGGACCGAGCAGTTGGCTGATCGACCGGTAGTGCTGCTGGGCCAGCACCTCCGTCGGGGCGAGCAGCGCCGCCTGCCCCCGGGCGTCGATGACCTGCAGCATCGCCCGGATCGCGATGACCGTCTTGCCGGATCCGACCTCACCTTGCAGCAGCCGGTGCATCGGGTGCCCGCGGCCGAGTTCCGCCGCGATGGTCGCGCCCGCGTCATGCTGACCGGTGGTCAGCGTGAACGGCAGCCTGGCGTCGAACGCCGTGAGCAGGCCGTCGTTACGCGGCGCGCGTTCCTTCGCCGGCAGCGCGGCCGCGTAGAACCGGCGCTGGGCCAGCGCGGCCTGGAGCACGAACGCCTCGTCCCATTTCAGACGGCGGCGCGCCCACTTCACATCGCCCTCGTCGAGCGGCCGGTGGATCCCGCGCAGTGCCTCGGCCAGGCCGCGCAGGCCATGCCGCTGCTGGACATCGTGAGGCAGCGGGTCCTCCGCGTTGTCAAGCGGGTCGAGAATGGTCCGGATCGCCTTGGCGATCTTCCATGACGGGAGCTTCGCGGTCGCCGGGTAGACCGGGATGAGATCGGCCACGTACTCGGCGGCGAGCTCGGTGCCCGCTTCCCCCGCATCGGCCGCCCCGATCAGCTCGTAGGCCGGGTGAACCAGCTGCCGGCGCCCGCCGTAGGTGGACACCTCCCCCGCGAACAAGCCATGCAGCCCCGGGCGCAGTGTCTTCTCGAGCCACGGCTGCTGGAAGAACAGCAGGCTGAGCACGCCGTGGCCGTCGGTCACCCGCACCTCGGTCATCGAGCCGCGCTTGCTTCTCATCCGGCGGGTGGTGACGGACGCGATCTGGGCCAGCACGGTCACCTGGTCGCCCTCGCGGAGCGAGGCCATGTCGGTCAGCTCTCCGCGCCGGTCGTACCGGCGCGGGTAGTGGCGCAGCAGGTCACCGGTAGTGTGCAGATCGAGGGCATCGGCGAGGATCTTCGCTGTCTTCGAGCCGAACACCCGGTCGAGCCGCTCGTCAAGCGTGGCCATGGCCCCTCAGAATAGGCGGCTTTGCGGCCGGGTTCGCGCGAGTGGCCGCCGGTCGGATATCCTTCGACAACTGCCCGGGCCAAGCGCGGGCGGTTTTGGTGCGTCTTCGGTCATCATCCTCGATCACACAATGGAGCGATCCGTGGCTTCGGTCTGCGACGTCTGCGGCAAGGGACCGGGTTTCGGCAACAGGGTCTCCCACTCACACCGCCGCACCCCGCGCCGCTGGAATCCCAACATCCAGATCGTGCGGGCCCGGGTGGGCGGCACCACCAAGCGACTTCACGTGTGCACCTCCTGCATCAAGGCAGGCAAAGTCACCCGCTGACGCCGGTCCCGCTGGAGTAGGTGCCGCAAACGCGGGTGCCGCTGGTCCCGCTGACGTAGGTGCTGCAAACGTCGGTGCCGCGCCCAGCAGAAATGCCGCTCAGTGGAACGTGCCGCTCAGTGGAACGTGCAGGGAGCGTTGTCGAAGCGGCAGTTGGAGGGCCCGCTCGGCGGCCCAGATGCATCGATGGTGATCACGACGGCGTTCGACCGGCCGTCGTGACCAGCGGAGCCGCCCGGGTGATCCCCGTCCCCGCCATCTGATCCGTTCTGGGGGCCGCCGCCCTGACCTGACTGGCCATCGCCGGAGGCTTCGGCCACGCCGGAATCCTGGCCGGTCGGCTCCCACCGCGCGCCCTGTACCGCGACTATCCGCGTTCCCGGGTAATCGAACGCCAGGCGCCAGGTGCCGAGCGAGGAAGCGGGCATCCCGGAAATCATGATCTGGCCGGCGAATCCCGACGACCAGCTCTGAGTCGTGCGATAGCTGATCACCACCTGGCCAGCCGCGTAGCGCCCGCTGTCCTGTCCTGTCGCGGACGGCCCGAGAGTGGACGGCACCAACCTGATGCCCGGCTTGGCCGAAGCCAGCGCGCCGGCGCCGGGCAGGTCGGGCCCGTTGGCGCAGTTCCGGGCGGTGCAGACTTTCTGCTGGTCCGGGCCGCTGAAATGGAGGACCGTCCGGGTCGTCATGGTGACCGCCAGCCCCGCGGCGACCACCACCCCCAGCCCGGCCGCGAACGTCGGCGTAACCATCAGCCTGCGCAGCGCCGGACCAATCTGCCCGTCCCAGGACCGGATGGTCGCGGGTGGCGCGGCGCGCGGACGCCCTGGCGCGGGGCGCACCAGCGCAGGCCGCGCTGGCTCGAAGCGCACCGGCGCGGGGGGCACCGGCTCGAAGTGCAGTGACTCGAGGTGCAGTGGCTCGGTGGGCGCCGCGTCGAAGCGCGCTGGCTCGAAACGTGCTGGCTCGAAACGCGCTCTCTCGGGTCGCGCTGGCTCAGGTCCCGCTGGCTCAGGTCCCGCTGGGTCGGGGCGGCCAGCACGGGGGCGGCCAGCACCGGACGGCGCACGATGCCGTGGTGCGGGTCTCCTGCGGGACGGTCGCATGGCGGGGTAGTCCAAGCATGGCCGTAGGGGCTGGTGAGAGGAGTCTAATCATTTTCCCACCCGCGCCAGGGCATACCTGCTCAGCGGAAGTGATTCCACCCTGACAGGCGCACTGAAGACTGGGAATCCAGTCGGACACCGCTGCCCTCGCCGACCCGCCCGATCACCACCCAGCGCTCTGGGAGGTCGATGCCCGCTGGGAAGGTGGCGGCGAGCGCGTGATCCTCGCCACCGGCCAGCATCCAGTCAACCGGATCCGGGCCGGCCAGCGTCGTGGCCGCGGCGCGCAGCGTCTCATCCGGTTCCAGCCGGTCCGAATCGATATCGATGAGCACGCCGCTCGCCGCGGCCACGTGCCCGAGATCCTGCCCGAGCCCGTCGCTGATGTCGATCATCGAGGTCGCGCCCAGCCGGGCCGCCTCCGGCCCGGCGTCATAGGGGGGCCTGGGCCAGCGGTGGGCCGCCAGCAGCGAAGCCGGTTCCGCCAGCCCGGCCCGCAGGAGCGCCAGCCCAGCGGCCGACCGCCCGAGGCGGCCCGCGACCGCCACCAGGTCCCCGGGCCGGGCCCCGGCCCGGGTGACCGGCGCCCCTCCGGAGAGGCCGCCTAGCGCGGTGATCGCCAGCGTGATACTGGCCGCCTCGGCGATATCTCCGCCCGCCACGCTGGCACCGGCCCGCGTGCACTCCTGGGCCAAGCCCGTGGCGAGGTCTTCCGCCCAGACGATCGGGAGATCACCTGGCCCGGCCAGGCCGACCAGGAGAGCGATGGGCGTGGCACCCATCGCGGCGACGTCGGCCAGGCTCTGCGCGGCCGCCTTGCCGCCGATTTCGACCGGCCCGGACCAGTCGCGACGAAAATGCCGCCCTTCGACCAGCACGTCCATGGTCGCGACCACGCGGGAATCCGGCGTGGTGAGCACCGCAGCATCGTCACCTATGCCGACGATGGTGCCCGGCCCCTGCGGCATCCGGGCCGCCAGCGCCGCGATGAGCCCGAACTCGCCCAGGTCCGCGACGGTGATGCGACCCTCCCGTACTGGCGTTGCGGGTGCCGACGAGCAACGCCGCTCAGGTAGCCGGCGAGCAGCTCCATGCCCGGTGAAGGCAACGCCTGATGGCGGCAACTGTGCCTTAGGGTAGCGTGGCCATTCCGGCTGCAGGCAATGAGGCCCCAGGAGGACGCATGGTGCAGGCATACATCCTCGTTCAGACGGAAGTAGGGAAGGCCGCCGAGGTCGCCGTCCGGATAGCGGCCATCACCGGCGTGACACAGGCCGAGGACGTCACGGGCCCTTACGACGTGATCGTCCGGGCGGAAGCGGACAATGTTGATGATCTCGGGCGGCTCGTGGTCGCCCAAATCCAGGCGGTATCCGGCATCACCCGCACCCTCACCTGCCCCATCGTGCACATCTAGGGAGCCCGTTTTCACCCGCACTGTGAGCGCGGCGCCTTGTGTCCCCTCGGTCGCAGGTGACGCCCTAACGTAGCTGCGCTTCCAGGGCCGCCGTCCGCGGGCCGAGACCAAGTGTGGCGGCACCGCGCAGGTCGTCCGGGGTGTCCACGTCGCGGCGCAAGCCGGGTGCGTCGGGCAGCACCAGCTCGGCCGCGCCCGCCGTCCGGTGCCGGCCCGCCGATCCTGGGCCGAACCGGGGCCGGAACTCCACCCCGGGGCGCGCCGTGTACAGCGTGGTCCCGGTCCCGGCCGCATCGGGGACGAACGCCTCGGGCCAGGCCGCCGCGGCCCGCAGCGCCGCGGTCGAGTTCGCCGGGCCGCAGAGCGGGCAGGTCGGCGGCGAGCGCGCCGGTGCCGGAGCCCGGCCAGCGGGCGGCGGCCACCGCGGCGCCGTGCACGCAGGGCGGGATTGAGCCCGCGCCCGGGCTCGTCGGAGACCACCACGGCGCCGAGCGCGCTGAGCGCACGCTCCGCCTCCGCGTCATCGGTCACCACGACTACCGCGGCCACCGCCGGGCAGGCCGCCGCGGCGCTGACCGTGTCCGCGGCCATCGCCAGGGCCAGTGCCGATCTGCTGCGGCCCGGCCAGCGCCGCCGAGGCGGGATTTGGCGCGGGCAAGTACCTTGACGGGGATCACCAGTGACCAGGCGAGTGGGGTTTGCGGCACATCCGCGACCATACTGTGATCCTGCCTCGACACAGCACCGGCCGGACGGGAGACTGACCAGATGACAAGCGCGGGAGGCCGGACGCAGATGAGCAAGCGAGGGGGACGGAGCTATTCGCCGGCCTGGCGGACCGGGACCACTATCTACCTGCCACCGCTGATCAGGTCGACTGATGAAGCGCGACTGGCACGGCCAGGAGCACATCCCCCGCCCGGCGGCATGATCGTGGCCGCCAACCACCTGTCCTACGCTGACTGGGCCGCGATGGCCCTGTTCATCCACCAGGCGGGCCGCTACCCGGCGTTCCTGATCAAGTCCTCGCTGTTCGACGTCAAGGGCATCGGGACCATTCCTGCGCGTCGCTCGGCCAGCTGCCGGTCAACCGGGGCACGACCGACGCGGCGCTGGTGCTCAAGGACGCCGAGCGCGGCCTCGCCGAGGGCGAATGCGTGATCATCTACCCGGAGGGCACCGCCACCCGGGACCCGGCCCAGTGGCCGATGGTGGCCAAGACCGGCGTGGCCAGGCTCGCGCTGGCCACCGGGCGTCCCGGTGATCCCGGTGGCCAACTGGGGCAGCGCAGGACATCCTCCCCTACGGCAGCCAACAAGCTGCACCGCGGTGCCCCGGCAAGGTCGTGCAGATGCTGGCCGGGCCGCCGGTGGACCTGTCCGGCGTACGCCGGGCGAGCCGCTGAACCGGGACGACCCTGCGCGCCGCCACCGACACGATCATGGCCGACATCACCGGGCTGCTCGCGCGAGATCCGCGGCGAGCAGCCCCCCGCCGCCCCCTACGATCCCGGCCGCTGCCCGCCGCGCCGCGCGGCAGGAGGCCCGCCGCAGGCGCCGAGCAGACCCCGGCAGCAGCGACGGAGACCGGCCGGCGGCCCGACGAGCGACAACCGCGGAAGGCGACGCCAGCGTGAGAGCGGCGGTCATGGGCGCGGGCATGTGGGGCACCACGTTCGCCCAGGTGCTGTGCGACGCCGGGAACTCCACCGCGCTCTGGGCCCGGCGCGCCGGAGCTGGCCGAGGCGATCAACGACACGGCACGAGAACCCCGGCTACCTGCCCGGCATCGCGCTCACCCCCGCGCTGCGGCGACCGCCGATCCGGCCGCAGGCGCTGGACGGCGCGGGCCTGGTCGTGCTCGCGGTCCCGGCCCAGACGCTGCGGCAGAACCTCACCGCCTGGACGCGCGCTGCTGCCCGCCGGACGCCGCCGCTGGTCAGCCTCATGAAGGGCATCGAGCTCGGCACCTGCCAGCGGATGAGCCAGGTGATCGCGGAGGTCACCGGCGCGGGCGCGGAGCGGATCGCGGTGATCTCCGGGCCGAACCTGGCCCGGGAGATCGCGCAGCGCCAGCACGCGGCCACGGTGGTGGCCTGCGCCGACGACACCGTGGCCGAAGCGGCTGCAGCAGGCCTGCCACACGCCCTACTTCCGCCCGTACACCAACCCCGACGTGGTCGGCTGCGAACTCGGCGGCGCGGTCAAGAACGTGATCGCGCTCGCGCGTCGGCATCGCGGTCGGCATGGGGCTCGGCGACAACACCCGGGCCACCTGATCACCCGGGGCCTGGCCGAGATCGCCCGGCTCGGCGCGGCGCTCGGCGCCGACCAGCACACCTTCGCCGGGCTGGCGGGGATGGGCGACCTGGTCGCGACCTGCAACTCGCCGCTGTCGCGTAACCGCACCTTCGGCGAGAACCTGGGCCGCGGCATGGACCCTGGCCGACGTCGCGCCGAGCACCACGCAGGTCGCGGAGGGCGTCGAAGTCGGCGGAGCCGGTGCTGGAGCTCGCCCGCGCGCCACGGCGTGGAGATGCCGATCACCGAAGTGGTGGCGGGGGTGATGCAGCGGCACGATCGCGGTCGGCGCAGGCGGCCGTGCTGCTCGCCTCCCGTTCGGCCAAGCCGGAGCGCTATGGCGTCTGATGGCTGGCCGAGGGACCGGCCGACGTGCGGCCTGGCCAGCGCACGGTGCCCTGAGAGGAAGGGAAGGCATGAACCGAGCGACGCAAGATCCGGGTGGCGGTGGTGTTCGGCGGGCAGGGCCCGGAGCACGCCGATCTCCTGCGCGGGCGGCGGGGACGATGCTCGCCGCGATCGACCGTGACCGCTACGACGTCATCCCGGTCGGCATCCTGCCGGACGGCCGCTGGGTGCTGACCGCGGACGAACCCGAGCGCCTGGCCATCGCGGGCGGCCAGATGCCCTCGGTGGAGTCGGTAGCCGGGCCGGAGCCCGGACGGTGCCGTGGGCCGCCCCGGCCGTCCCGGTCCGCCGTCTCCCGAAGCAGGGACGTGACGGCGGAGCGGCGCTCTCACCGCCACCGCGCCCGGCGCGATCCCCCGCGTGCTCAGCGAGGTGGACGTGGTGCTGCCGATCCTGCACGGCCCGTTCGGCGAGGACGGCACCATCCAGGGCCTGCTGGAGCTGGCCGGCATCCGCTACGTCGGGGCGGGCGTCCTGGCCAGCGCGGTCAGCATGGACAAGGAGTACATGAAGCTGATCTTCGCGGCGCGCGGGGCCTGCCGGTGGGCCCGTTCGTCGTGGTCCGCGACCGGGACTGGCAGCCTGCCGGCGGTGGCGGTGGGCGTCGCCGTCAGCGGCCGAGGCGCAAGCCGGTCCTCGATGCGATCGCCGAGCTGGGCTGGCCGGTGTTCGTCAAGCCCGCGCGGGGCGGCTCCAGCATCGGCACGTCCAAGGCGGCCGACCTGGCTGGCCTGCACGAGGCGATCGAGACCGCCAGGCGCTACGACCCGAAGGTGCTCGTCGAGAAGGCCATCGATGGCCGGGAGATCGAGTGCGCGCGTGCTTGAAGGGCTGGACGGGGGGCCACCCGACGCCAGCGTGCCGGGGCAGTTGCTGGTCGACGGGGGTGAGGAGTTCTGGGACTTCGAGGCCAAGTACCTCGACGAGGCCAGCGGGATGGCGATCCCGGCGCCCATTCCGGCTGAGGCCACCGTGCGGAGATCCGCCGGCTGGCGGCCGCGGCGTTCGAGGCGGTGTCCTGCGAGGGCCTGGCCCGGGTCGACTTCTTCTTACACCGGACGGCGAGATCCTGGTCAACGAGATCAACACGATCCCGGGCATGACCGCCGCTTCCTACTTCCCGAAGATGTGGGAGGCCAGCGGGCTGCCCGTGGCCGGGCTCATCGACCGGCTGCTCACCACCGCGCTGCACAAGCGCCCCGGCCTCCGCTGAGCACCCCAGAGGCGGCGCGGAGGCATGGGCGGCGAGGGAGGACTGCGGGCGGTGCAGGGGACGGTGCGGGGGTTCGACGAGGTAAGCCGGTCGGGGAGTGTGTACCTCGATGACGGGACCGTGCTGGAGTTCGGCATCCAGGCCCTGCGCGGCTCTGGCCTGCGCCTGCTGCGGGCCGGCCAGCGGGTGCGGATCCGGTGCGACGTCTATGGTGCGATCAACGCCATCACGCTGGCCACGTTTCCGTTTCCTGATGAGGGCGTTTCCGTTGGCGGATGACTGAGGGGACCCGCCAGGCAGGCCCCCTCAGCGAAAACTCGGGACGTGCCGTGCACCCGGATCACGGTCAGCCCAGGATTACGGCCAGCCCAGGGTTACTTCTTCTTTGCGGTGAGCTTCTTGTCGCCGTTGACTACCGCCTTGAAGTCCGCGCCGGCCCGGAACTTGGGCACGGATGACCTGGGCACCTTGATGGTTGCTCCGGTAGCCGGGTTGCGGGCGGTGCGAGCCGGGCGGACGGTCTTCTCAAAGACCCCGAACCCGGTGATCGCGACTTTATCTCCCTTGGCCACCGTCAACTGGATCGTGTCCAGCACTGCGTTCACGGCCTCAGTCGCGGTCTTCTTGTCCCCCAACCGTCCGGAGATCGCGTCAATCAGGTCACGCTTGTTCATCACATCACTCCTGCGGTTCCCCCACGGGAGGTCGCGCGGACTGGGCACCCGAAAACGCGACCTCTGACCTGCCCGAAATTAAGCGATGCAGCGCTCGGAAACAACCACCAACGCTTAAAATCCCGGCGTGTCGGGCCATCAAAGCCCCGAAATCCGTCGCGCGGAAGGTTTTCAGCCCGCTTGAGCCGTGGTTGGCAGCCAATCTGCCCGGCTATGTTCGAAGCTGGTGATGTCGTCAGCGTGCCGGAGCGTCAGCGAGATATCGTCGAGTCCCTCCATCAGCCGCCACCTGGTGTAATCGTCGATGTCGAACGCCGCAACGAGCAGTGGCGCTCCCCCGCCAGGTGGGGCGGCCGACACCTCGCGGGCGGCCAGATCGACGGTGATCACACACTCCGGGTCGCCCTCGACAGCGTCCTGCAACGCGCTGACCTCTGCGGCCGGCAGGCGCACCGGCAGCAAGCCGCCCTTGGTGGCGTTATTACGGAAGATATCGCCGAAACGCTCCGATATGACGGCACGAAATCCGTAATCGGTAAGCGCCCACACCGCATGCTCGCGCGATGACCCGATACCGAAATCTGGGCCGGCGATGAGTACCGTCGCGCCGGCGGCCCCCGGCTGGTTCAGCACGAATTCAGGGTCCGCGCGCCAGGCGGCGAACAATCCGTCGGCAAAACCGACCCGGTTGACCCGTTTCAGGTATTCCGCGGGAATGATCTGGTCAGTATCGACATTGCTGCGCCGCAGCGACACGGCGCGGCCGCTATGGGTGATAAAGGGATCCATGTGACTGCTTTCCTCTCCAGTGCGCGGGCCGGGTGGGCAGTTCTCGTGAGCAGTGCCGTGCGGGCCCTTCACAAGTCGGCGGGGGCGGTGAGGCGCCCGGTGACCGCCGTGGCCGCCGCGACCTGGGGTGAGACGAGGTGCGTGCGGGAACCCTTGCCCTGACGGCCTTCGAAGTTGCGGTTGGACGTGGACGCGCTGCGCTCACCCGGCGCCATGATGTCCGGATTCATGCCCAGGCACATGGAGCAGCCCGCCGACCGCCATTGCGCGCCGGCCGCGGTGAACACCGCGTCCAAGCCCTCCCGCTCGGCGGCGGCCTTGACTTCCATCGAGCCCGGCACGACCAGCATCCGGACCCCGTCGGAGACCTTCCGGCCGCGCAGCACGTCGGCGGCCGCCCGCAGATCCTCCAGCCGCCCGTTCGTGCACGACCCGACGAACACGGTGTCGACCCGGATGTCAGCGAGCGGCGTTCCCGGCCCGGAGGTCCATGTAGGCGAGGGCGCGCTCGGCCGACGCGCGGGCGCCCGGGTCGGCCAGGGACTGCGGGTCCGGCACAGCCGAGGCCAGCGGGCCGGCCTGGGCCGGGTTGGTCCCCCAGGTCACGAACGGGGTGAGGGCCGCCGCATCCAGGGTGACCTCCCGGTCGAACACGGCATCGGGATCGGTCGGCAGCGACCGCCAGTAGTCGAGCGCCGCCTCCCAGCCGCGCCCCTCGCGGGGCGTGCGGGCGCCCTTCCAGGTAGCTGAAGGTGGTGTCGTCGGGCGCGATGAGGCCCGCTCGCGCGCCCGCCTCGATCGACATGTTGCACACCGTCATCCGCCCCGTCCATGGATAGCTGCCGGATGGCCGGGCCGCGGTACTCGATGACGTGCCCGACTCCGCCACCGGTGCCGATCTGCGCGATGACCGCCAGGATCAGGTCCTTGGCGGTCACCCCGTAGGGCAGGTCACCAGTCACGTTCACCGCCATCTGCCCGGGCCTGGCCTGCGGCAGGGTCTGGGTGGCGAGAACGTGCTCGACCTCGCTGGTGCCGATCCCGAAGGCGAGGGCGCCGAGGGCGCCGTGCGTGCTGGTGTGCGAGTCGCCGCAGACGATCGTCATCCCGGGCTGGGTGAGCCCCAGCTGCGGGCTGATGACGTGCACGATGCCTTGCCCGGCGTCGCCCATCGGGAAGAGCCGGATGCCGAACTCGGCGCAGTTCTTGCGCAGCGCCTCGACCTGGACCCGGGACACCGGGTCGGTCACCGGGCTGCCGGGACCTATCAGCGGCAGGCCAGGGCCGGAGACGCCCAGGGTCGGCACGTTGTGATCCTCGGTCGCGATCGTCAGGTCGGGCCTGCGCACACCCCGTCCGGCCAGCCGCAGCCCGTCGAACGCCTGCGGGCTGGTCACCTCGTGCACCAGGTGCAGGTCGATAAAGAGCAGATCGGGCTCGCCGTCAGCGCTGCGCACGACGCGCGAGTCCCAGATTTTCTGGGCGAGGGTACGTCCCATCGGTGTACTCCTTTCGGCGGACCCTGTGCCTTGGCAACATCGCGCTCATCGCGGCGGGCCCCGTCATCGCTTGCCGTTCCGTTTGCATCTCATACTGCGAGACGGCAATATCGAACCATGGACAACTCTAGCGGAGTTGGCGTACTGGACAAGACGGCTTCCGTACTGAACGCGCTCGAATCGGGGCCTGCCTCGCTCGCCCAGCTGGTTCAGGCCACCGGTCTGGCCAGGCCGACCGCACACCGACTCGCCGTGGCGCTCGAGCGGCACCGGCTACTCGCGCGGGACGCGCAGGGGCGGTTCATCCTGGGACCACGGATCGCTGAGCTGGCCGCGGCCGCGGGCGAGGATCGCCTGCTGGCCATCGCCCAGCCGGTCCTGGCCGCGCTGCGGGACCAGACCGGTGAGAGCGCGCAGTTGTACCGCAGGCAGGCCGACGCCAGGATCTGCGTCGCCGCCGCGGAACGGGCGGCCGGGCTGCGCGACACGGTGCCGGTCGGTGCGGCGCTGCCGATGACGGCCGGATCGGCCGCCCAGGTCCTGCTCGCCTGGGAGGATCCGGAGCGCATGCACCACGGACTGCGGGCCGCGAAATTCTCCGCCGCGTCCCTGGCTCAGGTGCGCCGCCGGGGATGGGCCGCGAGTGTCGCGGAACGCGAAGCGGGCGTCGCATCGGTGTCTGCCCCGGTGCGCGGCCAGGGCGGCAAAATCATCGCGGCGGTCTCGGTCTCCGGGCCCATCGAACGGCTGACCCGCTCCCCGGGCCGACTGCATGCGGCCGCGGTGCTCGCCGCCGGGGACCAGATCAGCGCGACGCTCCGGAGGGCAAGCTGACCTGCGGGCGGGCCGGCTCCGCACGGGCCGACCGGGCACCGCCGCGGCCAACGACCTGCTGTTTACCTATGGAGGCAATACTGATCTTGTGTCATCATGCCCCAAGGTCCGCCGTGTGGGCGGGACGGTGGCCTCGGACCGTCCCGTCGTGTCCACACGACGCTCGATCTCAGGCCGCCCAGAAACCGTGAGGTCGCGCCCTTGACATCCTCCGTCCCGCCGCCTGCCGACCAAACGGAAGGAGGGAAGCGGCGCTTCCACCCGGGCCTGAATACCGGGATTTCCCCGCCGCAACCTCGATGAAAGTAGCCGTCGTTAAGGAGACCGCGCCCGGTGAGCGGCGGGTGGCGCTCGTTCCCGAGATGATCGCGCGACTGCGCGGTGCCGGGCTCGAGGTGCTCGTCGAATCGGGAGCTGGCGACGGCGCATGGCTGGCCGACGGGGCCTACGCCGACGCTGGCGCGACCATCGTGAGCCGCGACGAACTCCTGTCCACCGCCGACCTGGTGCTGACGGTTGGCCGGCCGGACGAGCAGATCGTCGGCAGGCTGAGGCCGGGCCAGGCGATCCTGGGGATGCTCAACCCGCTGGCCGACCCAGGGCTGGCCGCCACCTTGGCGGCCAGCGGCGTGACCGCGATCAGCCTGGACGGCCTGCCGCGCACCCTGCCCAAGGCCCAGGCCATGGACGCGCTGACCTCCCAGGCCAACGTGGCCGGGTACAAGGCTGCGCTGGTCGGCGCGGTCACGTTCGGCCGTTTCTTCCCCATGCTGATCACCGCGGCGGGCACGGCACGGCCCGCGAAGGTGCTCATCCTGGGGACCGGCGTGGCCGGCCTGCAGGCCATCGGCACCGCGCGCAGGCTCGGCGCGGTCGTCTCGGCCTACGACGTCCGGCCGCAGACAAAGACCGAAGTGGAGTCGCTGGGGGCCACGTTCATCGAGCTGACCTCGGTGGGCCCGGCGGCCGGCGAGGGCGGCTACGCGAGGGCGCTGACCGACGAGGAACGGCAGGCCCAGCAGGCCGAGCTGACCGGTCACATCGCCAGGCACGATGTGATAATCACCACCGCACAAGTGCCCGGGCGCAAGCCGCCCCTGCTGATCACGGACGGCACCATCAAGGCCATGACCGCGGGGTCGGTCGTGGTGGACATGGCGGCGGGCCCGCTCGGCGGCAACGCGGCGGGATCCGTAGACGGCCAGACGGTGGTGACCGAGAACGGGGTGACCCTGGTCGGCGCGGGGAACCTGGCCGCCACCGTGCCCGGCGCGGCATCGGCCGCGTTCGCCCGGAACGTCAGTTCGCTGCTGCTGCACATGGTGGCGGACGGCACGCTCGCCATCGACCCGTCCGACGACATCCAGGCCGGAGTGGTCATCACCCACGGCGGAGAAGTGATCCATCCCGCCACCGCCGCCCTGCTCCCTGATGGCCAGGCGCACGCCGCTGGAGGTACCACCCAGTGACCACGGAACTGCTCACCGACATAACGATCTTTGTGCTCAGTCTTCTCGTCGGATTCGAGGTGATCAGCAAGGTTCCCGCCACCCTGCACACACCCCTGATGTCGGCGGCCAACTCGATCCACGGGATCGTCCTGGTGGGCGCCATGCTCATCGCCGTCACCGCGAACAACGCGCTCGGCTACATCCTGGCCTTCGTGGCCGCCGCCTTCGCGGCGATGAACGTGGTCGGCGGGTATGTGGTCACCGGCCGGATGCTCAAGATGTTCCGCCGTACCCGCACGCCGGTGCCCGGCGGCAGACCGCCGGCCGGGGTAACGGGCGGCCCTGGAGCGCCGGGAGTACACGGCCCGGGCGGCCAGGCATGAGCACCTTTGACTGGGTCTCCCAGCTGCTCTACGTCGCCGCCGCGACCTGCTTCGTGCTCGGCCTGCACCTGATGAACTCCCCGGTCAGCGCGCGGCGCGGCAACCAGGTGTCCACCGGAGGCATGGCCGTCGCAGTACTGACCACGCTGGCCCTGGTCATACACGCGGGCACGGTAAGTGCCACCGGGTGGATCGTCATGATCGCGGGCGCTCTTCTCGGCGGCGGGGCGGGACTGTACGCGGCGCGCATGGTCGAGATGACCGCGATGCCGCAGCTGGTCAGCATCTTCAACGCGGTCGGCGGCGGCGCCGCGGCCTTGGTCGCGATCAACGACTACGTCAAGGTCACGGGCGCCTCGGTGGGCGTGGCCGAGTCGACCACGATCGCGACCGTCCTCGACGTGCTCATCGGAGCCGTGACGTTCTCGGGGTCGATCATCGCGGCCGGGAAACTGCAGGGCGTGATCAACGGGGCACCGGTCACCTTCCGCGGCTCACGGGCCGCCAACATCGCGGCGGCGGTGGTCGGGATAGGCGGTGGCGTCTACATGATCGCCACCCCGAGCGTGGCCGCCCTCGTCATCATCCTGCTGGCCGCGCTGGCGTTCGGCGTGACCATGGTGCTGCCGATCGGCGGGGCGGACATGCCGGTGGTGATCTCGCTGCTGAACGCGTTCACCGGGACCGCGGTGGCCATGGCCGGCTTCGTCATCGGCAACTGGGCGCTCATCATCGCCGGCGCCCTGGTCGGCGCGTCCGGCGGCATCCTCACCAAGCTCATGGCCGACGCGATGAACCGCTCGATCCGCAACATCATCGTGGGTGGGTTCGGCACCGGCGACAGCCAGGCCGCGGCGATCGAAGGCCCCGGCGGGGACGTGCGGTCCATCGCCGCCGACGACGCGGCCATCCAGCTGGCCTACGCGTCCAAGGTCATCATCGTCCCCGGCTACGGCCTGGCCGCCGCCCAGGCCCAGCACCAGGTGGCCGAGCTGGCCAAGGTCCTGGAGGAGCGGGGGGTGGAGGTCAGCTACGCCATCCACCCGGTCGCGGGCCGGATGCCCGGCCACATGAACGTGCTGCTGGCCGAAGCCAACGTGCCCTATCCGCAGCTCAAGGAAATGGATGAGATCAACCCCGAGTTCCCGCGGGCTGACGTGGCGCTGGTCATCGGGGCGAACGACGTGACCAACCCGGCCGCGCGCCGCCCGGGCACCGCCATCTCCGGCATGCCGATCCTGGACGTTGACAACGCCAAGAGCGTCATCGTGATCAAGCGGTCGATGGCTCATGGCTACGCGGGCATCGACAACGAGCTATACGTGAACCCGAAGACCAGCATGTACTTCGCCGACGCCAAGTCAGCCCTGGCCGACTTGACCGCCGCGGTCAAGACCCTGGTCGCCTGAGCACCCACCCGTGCGGAACGTCAGGGGGCGTTTCCGCGGAAACGCGGCGCGGGGACGTTTCCGCGGAAACGTGTGCGGACGCTGCTACCGGGCGCGCAGCCAGGCGCCGCAGTCCGGCGGCAGGACGCCGTCGTGCACCAAGCCGCTAGTGATCAGCACCTCGTCGTGCGGGGGCAGGTCGACCGCGTGCTCTGACAGGTTGATGACCACGGTGACGTCGTCGCCCCGGCGGTAGCTCAGCACATCCGGGGGGGCCTCCAGCCAGCGCATCTCACCGGAGGCGAATGCCTGCTCTTCGTGGCGCAAGCGGAGGGCGGCCCGGTACAGCTCGAGCATGGAGCCCTCGCTTCCTGACTCCGCCTCGGCGGTGAGGTCCTTCCACTGGGCCGGCTGGGGCAGCCAAGGCGCAGACCCCTCAGGCCCGAAGCCGAACGGCGGCTGGCGGCCGGACCAGGGCAGCGGCACCCGGCAGCCGTCCCGGCCCCGGTCGGTGTGCCCGGAGCGCTCCCAGAAGGGATCCTGGAGCAGCTCGTCGGGAATGTCCTCGACCTCCCACAGGCCCAGCTCATCGCCCTGGTAGATGTAGACCGCGCCAGGCAGGGAAAGCGTGAGCAGGGCCGCCGCCCTGGCCCGGCGGGTGCCGAGCTCGCGATCGGAGGGCTCACCGATCCTCCGGTCGCTCATGCTGAACGCCGTCTCGGCCCGCCCGTAGCGGGTCACATGCCGGACCACGTCATGGTTGCTCAGGACCCACGTGGGGGCGGCGCCGACCCGCGCGTGCGAGTCCAGGGTGACGTCGATCACCTCGCGGAGCCGGGCCGCATCCCAGGCACAGCAGAGGAAGTCGAAGTTGAACGCCGAGTGCAGCTCGTCAGGGCGCAGGTAGCGGGTGAGCCGCTCGCGCGTCGGGCAGCCACACCTCGCCGGTGAGCACCCGGTCTCCCGGGTAGGAGTCGGCGATTCGCCGCCATTCCCGGTAGATGCCGTGCACACCGTCGCGGTCCACGTAGGGGTGCTCGCCGTCCGTCGGCCCGGGATCAAGATCGGCCAGGGCCGGGTCCTTGGCCAGCAGGGCCGCGGAGTCGACGCGGAATCCGTTGACGCCCCGGTCGAACCAGAACCTCAGCACGTCGGCGAACTCGGCGCGAACGTCGGGATGTTCCCAGTTGAAGTCGGGCTGGCCGGGGCTGAAGAGGTGCAGATACCACTCGCCCGCGGTCCCGTCCGCGTTCATTGTGGGCGACCAGGCGGTCCCGCCGAACTCCGAT
Source organism: uncultured Actinomycetes bacterium (assembly GCA_963822825.1). GTDB lineage: Bacteria > Actinomycetota > Actinomycetes > Streptosporangiales > Streptosporangiaceae > JAWWPY01. Next base: position 531,923 of record CAWGIW010000005.1, read on the forward strand.
GTCCAGTTGTTCGGCGGCATGCTCCCCCCGGCGCCCCGGCCGGGCCGGAAGTGGTACCGCTCGCGCTCCGCCGAGGCCGCCTGGCCGGCCAGCGCGTCGGCGAACCACTGCTGCTGGTCAGAGCCGTGATTCGGCACGATGTCGATGATGATCCTGATGCCGAGCCGGTGCGCCTCGGCGATCAGCTGCTCCGCCTCATCCAGGCTGCCGAACAGCGGCTCGATGGCGCGGTAGTCGGCCACGTCGTACCCGGCGTCCGCCATCGGCGACGGATACCACGGGGCGAACCAGATCGCGTCGACGCCCAGCTCGGCCAAATACGGCAGGCGCGCGCGGACACCAGCCAGATCGCCAATGCCGTCGCCGTTGCCATCGGCGAAGCTGCGAACGTACACCTCGTAGATGGCAGCCGTCCGCCACCAGTCACGCGACGCGGCGCTCTGGCCAGAGTGGGGCACGTTAACCTCCTGGAAAATCCTGTGGAGTCGGCGGGTTTCTGGTTGTGGGCGCAGCGCGGCCCGCGATAACGGGTGATGCGGCTCGCGATCGTTCATCCCTTGAGGCCGCCGGCGGTCAGGCCGGACATGATGTTGCGCTGGAAGACCAGGAAGAAAATGATCGTGGGAATCGCGGCCATGGCGGAGGCGGCGATGATGAGGTTCACGGGTGTAGTCGTGGCCCCCGTGATCCCGACATTGATCGTTTCCCTGGTTGGGGTGTAGCCGCTCTCGACCAGGAGCGGCCAGAGGAAATCCTTCCAGACAGCGACGAACCCGAAGATCGTGACGACGCCCAGGATCGGCCGGGAAATCGGCAGGACTATCGAGCGAAGAGCCCGCAGCGGGGACGCACCATCGATCGCCGCGGCGTCCATCAGCTCGTCTGGAATCGAATCGAAGAACCGCTTGAGCAGGAAGATGTTGAAGGCGTTAGCGACGGAAGGCAGCCAGATGGCCTCAGGTGTGCCGATCAGGTTCACATGCAGGATCGGCAGGTTGGCGACGGTGAGGTACTGCGGCACGATCAGGACGGTGGAGGGGATCATCAGGGTGGCCAGCATCATGCCGAAGATGGCGTTACCCAGCACCGGCCGGAGCTTTGAGAACGCGTAGGCAGCGGCAACGTCGAAGATGAGCTGGAACGCGAGCGCACCGAACGCGTAATACAGGGTGTTGAACATCAGCCGGCCGACGCTGAGGGTCTTCCAAGCGGTGACGTAGGTGCTCGGATGGATATGGGCCGGGAAAAACGTCGGCGGCACCTGGCCCGCTTCTTGGGTGGACTTGAGCCCGTCGGTGAACAGGAAGTAAAGCGGGCCGATGAACACCAGCGTGAAGACGACGACGACCAGGATCAGGACGATCCGGTAGGTGAGCTTAGCGCTCCGTCGGTTCAGCTGGGCGTTGGATATCAGTGTCCGTGACGTCGCATCGCGCTGCGCCGTGCGGCGCCTCGACGTCTCGGCCCTGGCGGCGAGCACTGACACGTGAACTCCTCCTCTCCTAGCCGCGCTCGCGGCTCAGCCAGAGGTAGGCACCGGAGAAGGCGCCGAGCACCAGCATGAGCACCACGCCGAGCGCCGAGGCGCTGTTGTAGTTGCTTGAGCCACTCATGGAGAACGCGTAAATGTAGATGAGGTCGACCACAGACAGCGTGTTGTTGTTCACTCCTGGCCCCCCGGTCAGGATGAATGCCTCGATGAACATCTGCATGGTGGCGACGATCTGCAGCATCAGCAGCAGCGAGAGGATCAGCCTGGTCTGCGGCACCGTGACGTGCCAGATCCGGCGGAACAGCCCGGCGCCGTCGAGTTCCGCGGCCTCGTACAGTTCGCCGGGGATGTTCTGCAGCGCGGCGAGGTAGATCAGTGTCGCAGCGCCCATGTTCATCCAGGTGGCCGCGATCACCACTGCGATCATCGCGGTGGTCGGCATGGTGGTTCCTGGCGACTGCACCCACTGCGAGGTCGGCAGGTGCAGTAGCTGCAGGATGCGGTTGAACAACCCGTAGGTCGGGTCGTAGAAGTAGGCGAACAGCAGCAGCGCCGAGGCCGGCGGCAGCATTACCGGCAGGTAGACCAGCACCCGGAGATAGCCCTTGGCGTGCCTCAGCTCGTTGAGCAGGATCGCGGCGAAGAACGGCACCGCGTAGCCGAAGACCAGCGCGAGCCCGGTGAACTCCAGCGTGTTGCGCCAGGCCGTCCAGAACGTCGGATCGTGGAAGATCCGGCTGTAGTTCTGCCCACCCGGCCCACGTGGTCACGCCCAGATGGGTCTTCTGGAAGCTCATGATGATCTCGCGCGCCATCGGGTACCAGGAGAAAAACGCGAAGCACAACACGGCACCGATGAGGAACCCGTGCGCGGAGAGGTTGCGCCTGACCTGCTGGCTCCGCCTGCCGCGGACGGCCCGCCGCTCGATCGGGCCAGGGCTGCCCTTGGTCTTGCTGAGCGTGACCGCGGTGTCCGTCATCGATTCTCCGGATCCTCCTGGGACGAGGCCACCCAGCTAAGGCGCGATGACTCCGCTGGGATGTGATGGGCCGCGCTGAGGTGCAATCAGCCCGCTGGCGCCAAGACTCGCCGCGGGGGCCGGGAGCCCGGCCCCCGCGGCGGCCTCCTATCCGCCGCTGTTGGCCAGGAGTGTGTTGACGTTGCTGGCTGCAGCCGAGAGCAGCTTGCTGTAATTAGGGTTCGGTTCGGTGAGCGCGTCGAGCATCGGCGTGTTCAATGCCGTGTACAGCGCCTGGGCGTCGGGTGGCTCGCCCATGCCGTTCTCGTGCGCGGCGACGAAGGTCGAGTAGTAGGACGTGTGGATCGTCGCGCTCGCGCCGAGCAGCTGCTGGTACTTCTGCGCGGTGGCGCCGGTGAACAGCTGCTGGCTCAGGGAAGCCGACCGGGAAGCCGTCGGCCTTGCTCCTCGTGAAGTTGAACTGGCCCTGGCCCGGTGTCAGCGACTCGAAGTCGAGCCACTTGATGCCGGCCCGGATCTGGGCGGGCGTGTCGCTCTTCGCGAACATGTAGCCGTTGCCACCAGACAGCGAGCCTGCGGGGGTGCCGCTGGTGCTGGGCAGCGGGCCCATGCCGTAGTCGTTTATGCTGCCGTGGTCTACCGGGACGATGGTGTTGTAGATGTCGTCAGGCGCCGCGATGTACATCCCGAGCTTGTTGGCGGCTATCTGCTGTTGCAGGGTGCCCCAGGCGAGCTGCTGGGTCGGGCTCATGCTGTGATCGACGAACCGCATCTGGTGCAGTGCCTGCAGGATCGCCTGGGCCTGCGGTGCGTTGGTCGAGTTGTTGAAGGCCGCCTGGCCGTTGGAGCCCACGATCTGGCCGCCCATCGCGTCCATCTCGGAGGTGAAGTGCCAGCCGCCGACGGGGCTCGCACTGTAGTCGCCGTAGCCGTAGATGCCGTGGCCGAGAGCGGCGATCGCCTTGGCGTCCTTCTCCACGTCGGCCCAGGTGGTCGGGGGCTTGTTGGGGTCGAGCCCGGCCTGTGTGAACAGCTTCCGGTTGATGATCAGGCCCTGCGTGTAGTTGGACGTCGGCAGGCCGTAAAGCGTCTTGCCCGCGGTTTCCGCGGCCAGCGCCGACGGGACGATGTCGTGCAGCGCCGGGACCGTCTTGGAGTTCACGTAGGAGGTGATGTCGGCGGCCTGGCCTGCGTCGAGGACCTGGTGGAGGTCGGTGAAGTAGGCGTAGAAGAGGTTGGTCTCGGTGCCGGCCTTGAGCGTGGCGGTGAACTGGGCCGGGACCTCACACTGGCCGGTGTAGGTGACGCTCTTGATGGTGATGTTGGGGTTGGCCTTCTCAAAGGCAGCGACGTCCTCGATCCACTCCTTGTGCTGAGCCGTCGCGGTGGCCGGCGGTTCGCAGTTGACGCTGATGGTCACCGGGCCGTTGCTGCCCGCCGAGTTCGAGGGACTGCCGCTCGAGCACGCCGAGGCGGCGAGCCCCAGAGCCGCGACGGCAGCGATCCCGGCTATCGTGCGGCAGCCGGTCCGCCGGTAGAGCTGTCTGTTCATCGTGCCAAATCTCTTCATGACGACCTCGATGTCGGGGGAGCTTGGGTAGGCGGTGATGTGAGCTCCGTCACCAGGTACCGCAGACCGTATATCCGCTTTCATCTCCTAGCAAGACTTAGATGATTTATTGAATGATAACGACTTAGCAACGCACAACCTGAACAGTTACTCGATCATGCTCGCTGGCCGACGGCAGCCTCACTGACCTCGAGAGACCCAGGGCTGAATGACTCCGGCCAGCCCGGGCGGGCGTCAGGCCAGGCGCAGATGCCCCCCGGCTCTTGCGCAGAAAGTGGCTTGCGGAATGCCGCAAGCCCTTGCAAGTACTTGCGTCGATCGTCGTACAATTGCGGCATGACACGGCGGCTGGCAGATGTGGCGAAGAAGGTCGGGGTCAGCGAGGCGACGGTCAGCCGGGTGCTGAACGGCAAGCAGGGGGTCTCCCAGTCGACCAGGGACGCCGTGCTGACCGCGCTGGACGTGCTGGGTTACGAACGCCCGACCAAGCTGCGCGGCGAGCGCGGGCGGCTGGTCGGCCTGGTCGTGCCGGAGCTGGGGAACCCCATCTTCCCGGCCCTGGCCGAGGTCGTCGGCGTAGGGCTGACTCAGCAGGGGTTCACCCCGGTCCTGTGCGTACGCACGGCCGGGGGGCTGTCCGAGGCTGACTACGTCGGGATGCTGCTCGGCCAGCAGGTGTCCGGGGTGGTCTTCGCCGGGGGCAACTTCGCCGAGGCCGACTCCCCGCATGACCACTACCGGCTGCTGCTGGAGCGCGGCGTGCCCGCGGTGCTGGTCAACGCGGCCGTGGATCAGATCGGCTTCCCCCGGGTGTCCGTCGATGACGCCGCCGCGGTGGAACAGGCCTTCGGTCACCTGGCCTCCCTGGGCCACCAGCGCCTGGGCCTGGTGATCGGCCCCGGGGACCACATGCCGTCGCGCCGCAAGCTGGCCGCGTTTCTGGCCGTCGCGCGGCAGGCGGGCACCGACACCTCCGGCGTGGTGGAGCGCACCATGTTCTCCCTGGAGGCCGGCCATGCCGCGGCGACCCGGCTGGTGCGCTCCGGGGTCACCGGCATCATCTGCGGCAGTGACATCCTCGCGCTCGGGGCGATCAGGGCGGTCCGCCGGCTCGGCCTCACCGTGCCCGGTGATGTCTCGGTCATCGGCTACGACGATTCGGCGTTCATGAGCTGCACCGACCCGCCGCTGACCACGGTCAGGCAGCCCATCGACGCGATGGGCCGCGCCGTGGTCAGCACGCTCGTGCACCAGGTGGAAGGGTTGACCGTCGCGCCAGAAGAGCTGCTGTTCGAGCCGGAACTCGTGGTGCGCGGCTCGACCGCGCCGGCCGCCAGCCGGGCAGCAATCGCATTTCCATGATCGCGGTGTAGTGGTGGCCGTCCGCACCGGCCGGCCGCGACCGCTGATCCACCGCGATCATCGGGCGGGGTTCTGCCCCGGGGCGCGGGAACTTCGTCGGGCGCACCGCGGCCGACATCGCCGCGGCGGCCGCGGACTGGGACCGGGGAATCCGTTTCGGGAAGGTCGCGGGCTCAGCCGGCCAGCCGATCCCGGCACCCCCGCTCGATCCGGCCCGCCTGCGGTAACGGCCCGAGCCGGGTAGCCGCCGCCATGATGACCGGTTTAAGAGGCCAACCCGGAATAAACACTATAAGGCAGCTTTAATTCGTGCACCGGAAGTCCCGCCCGTAAAGCAAATGTTTATCAAGCGGCCTCGGCGGCCAGATGAATAGTGGTCGAACATTAAGTGATATGAGGCTTGGCGTGACCCGGAAAAATCTGCTAACGTCCCTACCTACCAAGGGTAACGGCAATCGTGTAAATCGTTTGAATGGTACATCGAAGACAACTCTTGGCACTCTGGGGAACCAAGGAGATTCTCCGTTCTGGCCTGGACTTTGGCACGTTTGATTCATCTGCTCGGCACGGGGAGCTTGGTGGGCGGGGGCGGGGGCAAGGGCGACGCTGGCGTAATCGCGCCGCTTTCGGCCAGAAGTGCATTCATGACGGAATGCCTGCGACCGGCTGAGGCGCGGCTAGCCGCCCACCCGACCATGCGCGCTTCCTTCTGGCGGTGTCTGGCGCGCACGGGCACCCGTCAGCACCCGGTATTGCCCAAGAACCACGTTCCGCGCACCGCTGCCGGCAGGCCGGCGAGTGGGTAGCGTCCTACCGCCTGGGGGCAGAATCTCAATGCGCATCGACCCGGCCTCGCCGACTGGCGACGTCAGCTTCGAGCCAGGCTCCCGGACCGGAACAGCGGATGGCCGCGGGGACCGCGACACCAGGGACGCCCTGCCTGTCGATCTCAATAGCGCGGCAAACGGGGATCAGCCACAGCTAACCGTGGTCATTCCCACCCGCCCGGGGGAACACGGTGTCGCGGAGCTGGTCGAGTGCCTCGGGCCCGAGGTCGCACCGCTGCACGCGGAGATCATCGTCGTGGTCCACGGCGACGACCTGAGCCTGAACGCGCTGGCCTTCAGCGCCCAGATGTGCCCCGTCCCGGTACGCCTGCTTTTCCTTCCGGCCGGGCGTCGAGCGGACCGCAGCCGGGCGGTCCTGGCCGGTACCCGGCATGCCCGCGGGGCCTGGGTGCTGGTCATGAACGCTGGCCCGCAGCATCCGCCCGGTGCCGCCGTGGTGCTGGCGAGCACGGCGCTGCGGCACGACTCCGACATCGTGGTGGGCACACGTTTCGCGGGCCGCGCGTCGGCGCGGGACCACTCGGACGGGCGCACCCTGGCCGCGCTGGCCGCCCGGCTGGTCAAGAGCGCGTTCCCGCGCCGCCTCGCGGTGGTCAGCGACCCGCTGAGCGGGCTGTTCATGTTCAGGACGGCCTCGGTAGACGCCGACCAGCTGAGCCCGGGAGCGTTCCGGATCCTGCTGGAGATCCTGGTCCGGCATCCGTCAACCCGGGTGGCCGAGGTCGCCTACTGCCCGGCCACGCGGCCGGTGGCCCAGTCCACCGGAGCGCTGCGCAAGAGCGCCGGGTTGCTCGGCCACCTGCTTCAGCTGCGCCTGACCAGGCTGGCCAGGCAGCTGCGCGACCGGCCGACGACGCCGCGGAGCCGACTGCTGCAGTTGCTGCGGATGATCGGCTTCGGCCTGATCGGGGCCACCGGCCTGGCCGTCAACACCGCCGCGCTGTGGTTTTTCTACGGCATCCTCGGCTGGAACGACCTGGTGTCCGCCGCTCTCGCCACTCAGGTGTCCACCGCCTGGAATTTCGCGGGACTCGACACCTTCGTCTACCGCAAGCGGACGGGCGCTTCGCGGGGCCGGCGGGCGATCAGCTTCTTCGTGATGAACAACCTGCTGATGCTGGCGCGCCTGCCAGCTCTGGAGGCGCTGGTCAGGGCCGGGGCCACGGTCCCGATCGGCAACATCATCACGCTGGCCGCGCTGTTCACCGTCCGCTTCGTGGTGAGCGACCGGGCGATCTTCGGGCCGGCGGTCCCCCTCAGCCAGCTGCGTGATCCGGTGCGTGTGCTGGTCGATACCGGGCAGGCCGAGCCCGCGGCCGACCCCGGCTCCGCCCGGCACGCCGCGGCGGTCTCGGCTGGCCGCAAGCGGCCGCGGTACCTGGCCTACCGCTACGACGTGGCCGGCGTGGTGACCATCGGGTCCCAGATCATGCTCCCCGAACTGGAATTCTTCCGCGCCCAGTGGGTGCCCGACAGCGACGTGGACATCGCGGTGCGGGTCGGGGACGTGGGCGGCCGGACGCCGCGGCGGCGGGCCGCCATGACCGAGTACGCCGACCCCACGGTCATCCGCTATGAAGAGCACCTGGGCCGCCTCGGCGCCAACTTCCGGGCCAGCCTGGGCGACCGCATCTCGGTCGAGGTGGGGCCGCTGCTGGCGCACTCGGAGCATGTCGTCTACACCAACATCCTGGAGCCGCTGCTGCGGTTCGTCATGGTGGCCAAGGGCCGGATGCTGCTGCACTCGGCGTGCGTCGAGATCGACGGGGCCGGCGTGATGCTGTCGGCGCTGACCGATACCGGCAAGACCGGCACCGTGCTGCGGCTGCTGCGCGAGCACGGCGGCCGCTTCCTATCCGACGACATGACGGTCATCGATGCCGGCGGCAACGCGTGGTGCTTCCCCAAGCCGCTGACGATCAGCGCGCACACCCTGCGCGCGGTGCGGGCCGACGACCTGACCCGCGGCGAGTGGCGCAGGCTGCAGATCCAGAGCCGCTTGCATTCCAAGGGAGGCCGTTCCATCGGCATCGCCCTGTCCAGGTTCAACCTGCCCATCATGGGGATCAACGCGCTCGCGCAGATGGTGATCCCGCCGCCGAAGTACAGCGTCAACCGGCTCGTCCCATGCCGGATGACGAGCGCGACCCACGTCAGGGAGCTGTTCATCATCGAGCGGGGCGCCGCCCGGGTCGCCGACCTCGACCGGAAGAGTGCACTCCACCGACTGATCGTCAACACCGACGATGCCTACGGATTCCCGCCATTCCGCTATCTCGCCCCGGCGATCACGGTCGGGGGCCTGAGCTATCAACAGCTTCGGATGGCTGAACGGAAGATCCTGGCCAGTTTCCTCAGCAACGTACGAGTCCGGACGCTGGCATCGAACACCTTCGGCTGGGCCGATGAGATTTCCCGCCTCATCGACACCGACGCCCAGTGGTCATCCGGCCCAGCCAACGCGCCGGGCGGCCCCGCCGCGGCGGGGACCTGGCCTCGCTGGGGTGAGCCGGCCATTCCCGGGAGGTATGCGTGAGCTCACGGCCTGCGCTCTTTCAGCCCGCCGCTGCCGACGCGATGGAACTGGGCACCACCCGGCCGTCCCTGCCCGGCAGCAGGCACCGTGAATTCTCCTCAGCCGAGCCGGCGGCCACCGGCCGGGACCGGCGCTGGCTGCTGCTGACGGCCTTGCCGCTGGCGGCCATCCTGGCCACCGCCGTTGTCCTCCGGTTCTGGCAGCTGGCCGCGGTCGGCTTCAACGGTGACGAAGCGGTGTACACGGGGACGGCCGCGTCGCTGGCCGGTAATCACGCGTTGAGCACCCTGTTCCCGGTGTTCCGCGCGCACCCGTTGCTGTTCCAGACCCTGCTGTCGGCGGTGCTGCGCGTCCACGAGACCGACTGGACCGCCCGAGCGTTCGCGGCCGTGATCGGGGTCGCCGCGGTGGGCATGACGTTCCTGCTCGGCAGGCGGCTCTACGGGCGCGGCGCTGGCCTGCTCGCCGCGCTCCTGATCGCGGTCATGCCCTACCACGTGATCGTGAGCAGGCAGGTCCTGCTCGACGGGCTGATGACGCTGTGCGCGACCGCCGCGCTCTACTGCGTGGTCCGGTACCTGCAGGAGGGTGCCCCAGGCTGGTTGCTGACCGGTGGTGCCATGATGGGCGCGGCGATCTTGTCCAAGGAGACGAGCGTCATCCTGCTGGGCGGCCTGTACGCGTTTTTCGCCCTGACCCCCCGGGCGCGAATGCGGGTCAAGCATCTCCTTCCCGCCGTGGGGATCATGGTCGCGGAGGTCGCCGTGTGGCCGATCTCACTACGCCTTTCCGGCCAGGACCAGACGGGACAGAACTACCTGCTGTGGCAGATGTTCCGCCCGCCCAACCACGGGACGTGGTTTTACTTCTCCGTGCTGCCGGGCTGGATTGGCATCGCCGTCCTCGTGGCCGCGTTCGGCGGGCTCATCTGGCTGCGCCGCGAGGGGACCTGGCGGGAACGGCTGCTGCTGGCCTGGCTCGCCATACCGGTGATCTTCTTCACCCTCTGGCCGGTCAAGGGCTTCGAGTACCTGCTGCCGGTGACGCCACCGCTGGCGATCCTGGCCGGCCGGACCCTGGCCCGCCCGATTCCCCTGTCCCTCCCGATCACGCTGCCCGGGGCCGAGCGGCTAGGGCGACGGTGGTGGCCCGGCGTGGCCATGGGAGTCCTGACCGCGATCACCGTGTGCAGCCTGGTGCTGTCCACCTGGAGCCACGTCGAGCCCTCGCCCCGGACCAGTTTCCTGGCGGGCAGCGGCGGGCTGAACGGCGGCCGCCAGGCGGGCGACTGGATCGCTCGCAACGCGCCCCGCGGTGCCCGGCTGCTCGCCATCGGGCCCTCGGTGGCAAACGTTTTGGAGTTCTACGGCAGGCACCCGGTATCCGCGCTGTCCGTGAGCCCCAACCGGCATAACCGCAACCCCGCCTACGCTCCCGTGCCCAACCCGGACAAGGCGCTGCGGGACGGCGTCTTCCAGTACATCGTGTGGGACTCCTACACGGCGGCCCGCAGTTCGTTCTTCGCGAACGAGGCGCACCGGCTGGCCAGCAAATTCCACGGTGTGGCCGTCTTCACCTCCGCTGTCACCGTCCGGGCATCCTCCGGGCCCGACGTCGTCGAACCGGTCATCGTCATCTACGAGGTATATCCATGAGGTTCCTCCTCCCGGCCACGGCCGCCGCGCTCACGATGGCAATAACCACCACCACCCTCGCCGTCCCCCCTTCAGCGGGGGCGGGCGTGGTCGGCCCGGCGCGTAAAGCGCCGCAGGCGCAGCGCAGGGCCGACCGCGCCCGCCCCCGCACCCTCACCCCCATCAAGCACTTCATCTTCCTCATGCAAGGGGGACGCACCTTCGACAACTACTTCGGCAGCTACCCAGGTGCCGAAGGCCCCCCGACCCGCGCCTGCCAAGCCAGGGTGGCGGGCAGTCCACAGGATGGATGCGTCAAGCCACACTTGCTGGCTGGAATCCAGACCCCACCACTGAACGCGAGCGGAGCCATCATCAGCCGGCAGTACGGCAACGGCGCGATGAACGGATTCGTTTCCGCATACCAGGAGGCGAGCACCGGAACCCTGGCGATGGGCTATTACAACCGCCGGGAACTGCCTTTCTACTGGGACGTCGCCAGCAATTACGTGCTATTCGACCATTTCTTCTCGTCCGCGCTGGAAGGCACCCGGGTCAACCGGTCCTACTGGGTCTCGGCGGCACCGCCGCCGGGCGGCGGCCAGCAGGTTCCGGCCGGTGGTTACGGCAATCAGCCAACGATCTTTGACCGGCTTCAGGCGGCCGGCCTCAGCTGGAAGTTCTACGTTCAGGACTACCGCCCGAGCGCGACCTACCAGACGGGGTCGGTGGGCAGCCCCGACACGCAGACGGTGCGTGTCCCACTGCTGAACTACGCCCGGTTCGTGGATGACCCCGCGCTGCGGAAGGACATCGCCGGGATGGGCCAGTATTACAAGGACCTCGCGGACGGGACGCTGCCCGCGGTGGCATTTATCGCCAGCACGGCCGACAACGAGCGGACCGCGCGGTCGATCCCGGCCGCGCAGAACATGATCCACAACCTGGTCATGCAGCTCATGCAGAGCCGCTACTGGGACAGTTCGGCGCTGATGTGGTCCTACGACGGATCCGGCGGCTGGTACGACAACGTCACCCCGCCCCGCGTCGGACTGCCGCGCGCCGGATCGGCCCACCTCGGGTTGCGGGTCCCAGCGCTGCTGGTCAGCGCGTACGCCCGGAGGGGGCAGGTCAATCACACGGTCCTCGACTACACCAGCGCGCTGAAGTTCATCGAGCAGAACTGGCGGCTCACCCCGCTGACGTCGCGGGATGCCCGGGCGGCCAGCCTGGCCAGCGCCTTCGACTTCGCCGCGGCGCCCAGGCCGCCCGTGTTCATACCGGCGGCGGCGTCCGCCGACGCCGGCGTGGCCCAGCCGCCGCGGTGGGTGCCGAGGGGCACGATCTACGGCCTGTACGGAGCGGCCGCGGCCGTGGCGCTGCTGCTGTTCGTCTTCGCCGCCGCGGCGGCCGCGCAGACCGCCAGGCGCCGAGCCGGGATGATCCCGGCGGCCCGGCAGCCGGACCACGACCTCGCGCTCAGCCATCGCCCCGACCGCAGCCCTGACCGCAGCCCCGACCCGGCGGCGGAGGACACCGACCCCGGCCTCGGCCCCGTGCCGCAGCTAGGTGAGCCCCTGCTGGAATCGAGACCCATATTCGATCCGGGGACGACACCGGATGTGAGGATCCCTTGAAGCACCGACGACTGCGCCAGGCCGGCCTGGCCATGCTGACCGCGCCGCTGGGCTGCGCGGTCGCCGCTCAGCTCGGCCAGCTGGCACCCGTCCCGCAGGTCAGCCACGCGGCTCTGGCCGCACAGGTCAGCCACGCGGACCAGTATCCAAACCCCAACCCGAACCCGTCCCAGGATCCGCACTGGTATCCGTACCCGCCGCCGTGGCACTCGGGCCCCGGCCCGTACCCGCCGCCGTGGCAGTCGGGCCCCGGCCCGTACCCGCCGCCGTGGCAGTCGGGCCCCGGCCCGTACCCGCCGCCCTGGCACTCGGGCCCCGACCCGTACCCGGGCCCGCAGGGGCAGCCATACCCGGACCCGTACTGGCACCGGCACTGGCACTGGCACCCGGGCCCGGACCCGTCGGGGCCCCCGGTCCCGAGCCCGCCGACGTCCAGCCCGAGCACGGCCGCGTCACTGACGCCATCGCGTGTCCCGGCCCCGCCGGCCGCCCGGGCCCCGCACCCATCGCAGGTCCCCAGCCCGTCGGCGGCCCCGGGCCCGCGGCTGAGCCCATCGCACGTCCCGAGCCTGCGGGTGGCGGCCGCAGGCCCGCACGCGGCCGCGTCCGGTGCCAACCATGCCCAGCGCCAGTCCTGGCCCGTCACGCTCACCATCCGGACACTGCCCGCCCTGCCGGGTGTCCGGTTCAGCTTCGACGGCACGTCACGGGCAACGAACGCCAACGGCGAGGTGTCCTACACCGAACAGCACAACTTCGGCCAGCACACGCTCGCGGTGATCGACACCAGCATCGTCACCCAGCTACGGCATTACCGCTTCACCCGGTGGGCCGGTGAGCGTGACCCGGCCGACGCGTTCACCCCCATGGTGCGCGGCTTGCCGATGCGCGCCAGCTACACCGTGACCGCGGGGTTCACGGTCCAATGCCAGGTGCTGCCCCGGTTCACCGACCAGCACGGCCGGGCCCTCGACTCCCGGGACATCTCCCGGGTCACCCTGAAAAGCAACGCGGGCCCGCCAGTGAACATCTCCGCGACGCACGCCAGCTGGCTCGACTGCTCCCGGCCCGCCTACCGGAACAGCACACTGATCAGCAATGACACGAGGTACGCGACGCAGGCCGTCATGTTCGCCAACACCAACGTCGTGTACGCGGGCGTGCAGCGGTTCAGCCCGCGGGAGCAGGCCAGCCCGACCATCGTCGGGTACTTCCACAACCTGACCATCACCGCCCACGACGCACTGTTCGGCGGCCGCATTGGCAGCTCCGCGCTGGTGACGCTGCCGAGCCACGCGGTGCGCCGGGTCCCGCTCGGTCCCGCCCACACCGGGACCCTCGACCACCTGCCGCTGGGTGACTACCACGTCAATATCAGGGCCGACGGCGCGATCATCTCCACGGGCAGCTTCCGGCTGTCCCGGACCAAGACGGTGAATCTCACCGCGGTGAGCGCGCCCGATCTCGCCACCGTGGGAGGCGGCCTGCTGCTGGTCGGCGGGGGCCTGCCGCTACTCGCCGCGACCCGCCGGAGGTGGCTGCTCGATCACCTGAGGTCACTCCGACGTGACCAGCCACCGGGCTCGCTGGTGTGAAGGTGTCTCGCCCGAAGGCCGGCGCTGCTGTCCTCGCCTGCGCCCTCGGCGCCAGCGTCGCGATGACCGGTGCCGCCCCCGCGACAGCCGCCGCGCGCCCGGGCGGCGCCGGGCATCAGGGCGGCGCCGGGCATCCGGCCGCCGCGATACGGGTGACCTCGCCCACGCCGCTGCTCGCCTACTACTACCTGTGGTTCAGCCACGATTCCTGGAACCGAGCCAAGATCGACTATCCGCTGATCGGCAAGTACTCCAGCGGCGAGGCGGCGATCATGCGCCGCCAGATCACGGAGGCCAAGTCGGCCGGGATCGACGGATTCATCGTCAGCTGGAAAGACACCGCGACCAACGACGAGCGGCTGCGGCTGCTGATGAGCGTCGCGAGCCAGCAGCACTTCAAGCTCGCCATGATCTACCAGGGCCTGAACTTCTACCGGCGGCCGCTGCCGGTCGCCGAGGTGGCCGCCGGTTTCAGGACGTTCTGCGCGAGATACGCCAGCAATCCGGTGTTCTTCCGGCTCGGCAGCAAGCCGTTAACTATCTGGAGCGGCACGTGGGCGTTCTCACGGGCCGCCGTGACGCGGGTCACCAGCCCTGTCCGGGGCCGGATCCTGGTCCTGTCCACGGAGAAGTCCGTGGCCGGCTTCGAGCGGCTGGCCGGCGTCACCGACGGTGACGCGTACTACTGGTCCTCGGTGAACCCGGCCACGGATCCCCGCTATGCCGCCAAGCTCCGGGCCATGAGCGAGGCTGTCCACCGTGACGGCGAGTACTGGATCGCGCCGTTCGCCCCGGGATTCGATGCCCGGCTCGTCGGGGGCAGCAAGGCCGTTTCCCGCGACGGCGGCCAGACCCTGCGTGAGGAGTACGCGGCCGCCATCCGGTCATCACCCGACGTTCTCGGTCTGATCAGCTGGAACGAATTCAGTGAGAACTCCTACGTCGAACCGTCGGTGCGGTATCGCTACCAGTCCCTGGAGGTGCTGCGCCAGCTGCGCGGCACGTCAGTCCCGGCACCGTCCGGCCCGGCCGCGCCGAGTGAGAGCGGCGCGACGCCAGGCGCGGCGCAGGCACCGGGCGGCGGCTGGCCGAGCGTGCTGCGAGCGGCGGGCTTCGCGCTCGCGCTCATCGCCGTGGCCGGCGGCATCGGCATTGTGCGCCGCCGCAACGGACGCTAAGCACGGCCACGCCGCACACCCCCAACACACCCGCCACGCCGCACACCGCCGCAACACACGCCGCTAAGCACGGCCACGCCGCACACCGCCGCAACACACGCCGCTAAAGCACGGCCACGCCGCACACCGCCGCAGGCGCGCCGCTGATCGCGGCCGCGGCGGGCCCGTTCCGGGCCGGCCGAGCCCCGGTATCTGAACTTTTGTCGCACAGGCCCCTGCAGCACCATAAATACACAACGACCCCCACTGTAACTAGGAAATCTCCTATAGAGGAAAATGGGAGTATCTTTCCGATCCGCCGCGGCGGCCGTGTGCTGGCCGCCGGGGCCGCCGCCGCGGCAGGACTGCTGGCCCTGCCGGCCGGCGCCCAAGCGAGCTTGCCCGCAGCCAGGACGCTGCTGACCCGGGCTCCGTACCTGACCGACCTGACCGAGACGTCCGTTCAGGTGAGCTGGGCCACTGCCACGCACACCACCGGGACCGTGGAGTACGGGACGTCCGGTGCGTGCACCGCGCACTCGGTGACCCCCGCCCGGCCGGGCGGTCCAATCACCGTCAACGGAACCACGGAGTACCAGTACTCGGTCGCTGTCACCGGGCTCTCGGCGGCCACCGTTTACTGCTACCGGATCGTCACCGGGGCCAGCCGGGCGGACCTGCTGGGCACCGAGGCGTCCCCGCACTTCACGACGCTGCAACCGGCGAGCGGCCGCAAGCCGCTCACGTTCGACGTGCTGGACGACTGGGGCGACACGACCAGCAGCGGAGTCAACACGGGCTCGGTCAACGCCAACCAGGCCGCCGTCAACGCCGCGGTCAACACCAGCGGCGCCCAGTTCCTCATCTCCATCGGGGATACCGGCTACCAGGACGGGTCGCAGACGAACTACGGCGACCTCCGACAGACCGGTCCCTACATCAGCGGCGTGTTCGGCCCGTCCTACTGGGCCGCGCCAGGCCAGCACATTCCGGTCTTCCAGGGCAACGGTGACCACGGGGAGAACAAGACGGTCCTCGACGTCTGGCCTGAGCCGGCGACCGCGCTCGCGTCCGGCGGGAAGGACTCGATGGTCTCCGATCCGTCGGTGGATGGCACCACGGCAGGCAGCTACCCGGCGTCCTATTTTGCGTTCTCCACGGGCGGGGTGCGCTTCTACCTGCTGGACGCGGCCTGGGGCTACACCAACGTGGGCACCGCGGGCGGCGCATCGTGCGCCCCGGACTGCGCCATGTACCAGGTGGATCATGATCAGCACTGGAAAGCGTCGTCGGCTGAGTACCGCTGGCTGGCCCGGGATCTCGCCGCCCACCCGGGCGGCGTGAAGCTCGCGTTCTTCCATTTCCCGCTCTACTCCGACGACGCGACCGAGCCCGGCGACAGCTACCTGGACACCGCCGCGGCCGGCACTGGCCGCCTCGAGCAGTTGCTCCACGGCAACGGCGTCAACCTGGCCTTCAACGGCCACGCCCACGACTACCAGCGCAACATCGCGGTTCCCGGCGGCGTCACCAGCTACGTGACCGGCGGCGGGGGCGCCTCGGCCAGCGCCGTCGGCCACCGAGGCTGCTCGACGACCGACGCCTACGCGGTCGGCTGGTCCTACGGCTCGAGCGGCCAGGGGACGGCGTGCGGGGCGGCGGCCAAGCCGACCACCGACGCGCAGGTCTACCACTTCCTCAAGGTGACCGTGCACGGCATGAACGTCACGGTCACCCCGACCAACGCCCAGGGGCACACCTTCGACGTCCATACCTATGACTTCGCCCCCGACACCACCCCGCCCTCGGCCCCCGGCCGTCTCACGGCCAGCGCGCCCACGCGGGCGCATACCGTGCTCACCTGGATGGCCGCCACCGACAACATCGGGGTCAGCGCCTACGACATCGACCGCAACGGGACATACCTCGCGACCGTGGGGCCCGGGGCGACCAGTTACACCGACGTCAGCGCCAGCCTGGGGGCGGGCTTTACCTACCGGGTCGCCGCCCGCGATCTGGCGGGCAACACCACCAGCGCCACCGTCCTTGTCAACGGCGGGTCATCCGGCTCACGTACGTGGGCCGCGGCCCGGCCCTCACCGGTCGGCGCGCATGCGCTCGGCCAGGTGGCCGCAGGTGGCGCCCAACTGCTGCAACTGCGCGGTGGTCAGCTCGTCGATGACGTGCGCGCGGACGGCGGCGACGTGCCCGGGCGCGCTGGCCGCGAGCTTGGCCAGGCCGGATGGGGTCAGCTCCGCGTACATCCCGCGCCTGTCTTCCAGGCACTCCACCCGGCGGACCCAGCCAGCCCGCTCCAGACGGGTCACGGCCCTGGTCACCCCGCTGCGGGTGGCCAGCGCAGCGTCGGCCAGTTCCCGCATGCGGAGCCGCCGGTCTGGCGCCTCGGAGAGCTGCACCAGGAGCTCGTAATCGGTGAATGAGATCCCGGCGTCGTCCTCCAGCTGCCGGTCAAGGACCCGGACGAGCAGCCGGGTGGCGTCCAGGTAGGCCCGCCAGGCCTGCTGCTCAGCCGCGTCCAGCCACCGTACGTCCGCCACGCGTCCAGTGTACTCACATAGTTGATAACGCAACGAAATCTTCCGCGGCTCCCGGTCTGGCCTCCGGCCGGCGGCGACCGCGGACCCGGTCTCGGGGTGCGCGCGGTCCCGGGTGCGCGCGGTCTAACCTCCGGCGACGTCGAGGGTGATGTTCGTGCCGGTCAGAGCCTTGCTCACCGGGCACGAATCCTTGGCGTCCTGGGCGATCTTCCGGAACGTATCCGGGTCGATGCCGTCGGCGGAACCGCGGACGGTCAGCTTGATGCCGCTGATCCGGAATCCGCCCGCCGGATCCGGGCCGAGCGTGACATCACCCTTGATGAGCAGCGATGGCGCACTGCCGCCGGCCGCTCCGAGCAACGCGGAGAACTGCATCGCGTAGCAGGCGGTGTGCGCGGCGGCAATGAGTTCCTCCGGGCTGGTCGTACCGTCGGCGTCGTCCGCGGCCCGCTTGGGGAACGAGACCTCATAAGTCCCGGCACCTGAGCTGAGCAGTTCGAGAGTGCCAGTTCCATCCTGAAGACCGCCTGTCCATGTGGTCTGGGCGCTGCGGGTCGGCATTGCTCCTCCTTTTCTCAGGTACTACGTCGTCCCTGACACCACCACAGTACGGGGATCGGCTTGACCGCGGCCGGGGCCGGACCGGACGCGGCGCCCCGGGCCGGGCCCACCGCTCCCGTCACCGGAACCCCGTGGCCGCGAGCCGGGATTCCGGTGCCAGCCGATGTCGCGCCAATTAACCTGGGGCGGAACACATCCGCAAAGATCTTACGGAAATGTAAATTATCTCAGTTCTATAACCCCGCGATCACGGGTCCGGTCTATCGTCGGGCTCAGGAGGCCTTATACAGCGGAGGTGGCCCCGAGGCCTTTATACAGCGGAGGTGGCTGACAGCGGAGGTGGCTAAATGCGGGCCAGGTGGCGCTCCGCGCGACGACGTGCGGGCGCAGATTGGGACCTCGAGCAGGACCCGGACTGGGGCATGGACTCGGACCAGGGCTCGGAATGGGACCGGTATCTGGACTGGGTGCCCGGCAACGAGCGGCCTGTCCCGAAGTTCAGGTTTCCCATCGTCGCACCCATAGCATTTGGCTTGCTCATAGGGTTGATCGTCGCGGCGCACCTGTCGTCCCACACCACCGTCTTGCAGACGGCCCTCGGCGGCCACCGCCACCACCTGCAGCCCTCCGTGGCCAGCCCAGCGTCCCGCCCAGCCGGCCCCACAGCGTCCCCGGCCACGGCGGGCAATGCCGCCGCGATGGACTGCACCATCACCGTGCCCGCGAATCCGCTCAGCGCGCAGGGCCTGGCCACGCCGTATCAGCTGGGTGGCGGGTGCTCGGAAACGAGCCCGAACCTTCAGGCGTTCGTGCAGGCCACGATCCTCGATCCGGCCACCGGCCGGGTCGCGGTATACGACCCGCTGGTCATCACGGCCGGGACGCGGCCCGCGGTCGCCCCGGTCGTCCCCACGCTGCCCGCGGACGCTGTCGTGGATCTACAGTTCGGCTTCAACGGCAACGTCCTGACGCAGACCGGCACGGGTAGTTCGTTGCGGCAAGGGAACTGTGTGAACGGCTTGCCCGGCTCCCCCTTCGGCCCGGTCTCGTACTGCAACGGACCGGCCTTTTTCCAGGCCGCGGACGCCGCCATCGCGGCCGGCAAGCTGAAGATCTCCGCCGTCGGCACCGGCAATGACGGGCTCGCGTGCCCCACCACGCGCAGCTTCACCGTGGTCGACCAGGACCAGAGCGGCAGCGTGAGCACGGCCTACCTGCTGACCGCGAACGGGCAGACCGCCCAGAAGAACGCGGCCAACTCCCGCCGCCTCGCGGGAGCCCGCACCATTGGCCACCGTGGCGACAACGCTCTGCTCAGCGTGGTCCTCGACCAGGCCCTCGGGTGCAAGCCGATGACCGCGCCTGATCTCTCGAATCCTGGACAGATGGGCCGCTCTCAGGCGCTGGATGAACTGGCGGCGGCGGCCAGCCAGGCCGCGCCGATCGCTCTCACCCCGGTCAATGACCCGGTGACCACGGTCAGCGGCGCGTTCAGCATCCGGAAGACCAACCTGTACCGCGAAGGCGTTGATCAGCCACTGCTGCCCGCGAACGCGAACACCACCGCAAACGCGAAGGGGTACTGCACGGATGTGGTCAACGTCCAGACGCCCCGGCTCGAGCTGGACAAGTCGTTCACCCAGCGCGCACAGTCTCCGGTTCCCACCCTCGGGGACAATCTGTTCACGTTCCTGGCGGCCCGGCTGGCAGGCTCGTTCGGCAGCCTCAACTGCCAGCGCTACGGCCTGGCCAACCCGGTCACACTCACCATGAACGCGAGCGGCGTGGCTACTCAGGCAGCGCTGAACACCGTTCCGCAGAGCCCGGCCATGGGGTGACCTACCGGGGGCGGCCGACCGCGCGCACCGGGATGCGGTGGTCGAACGCCCGGCCATGAAGGTCGCACGGTCCGGTGCCCCGCGGGCAGAGGATCGAATGCTCGCTGACAGTGGCCCGGTAGAGGCGGTACGGGGCGGGCGCCTGGAGTTGCTCGGGAGTCACCGGGAGCGGGCCGGGCCCAGCCGGGCCGGGATAAACGGCGAGACACCGGCTGATGTCGCCGGCCGCGACCTGCTCAGCGGTGGCCGACATATAGACAGCCTGGCCCTCGCCCTCGGCAACTCCGGAATCGAAGATCACGATAGCGACGTCCGGGCGCTGGGCGAGGTTCCGCGAGTGCGTCGCCCCCGGCGCTGAGATCCAGTAGAACTCGGTGTACTCGGCGGCCGCGTAAAACACCGGGGACGCCCACGGCCGACCGTCGGGGCCGGCCGTGGCCAGCGTCATGTACCGGTTGGTGTCAATGATCGCCCTCGCGATGGCGGCCAGGTCAGCTCCAGCCACAGCCCCGCCCTTCCCGGGTGCGACCCGCCGCCCGGCTCGGCACGGGGATCGCCCTGGCCGTCAGGGCTGGGCGAAGCGCTGGACGAAGGCGAGCGCGGTGTCGGCGACCTCGCGCCAGCCGCTGTCGATCGTCAGCGCATGGCCGCGGCGGGGATCTCGACGATTTCGGTGACGCCCGGGTTGCGCTTCTGCTGCTTGTACGAGGCGTTGGCGATCGCCCAGGGGACGGTGTGGTCCTTCTCGCCGGAGATGATGAGCAGCGGGCCGCGGTCGGGGTTCTCGGTGTCGACCTTCGCCTCGGTCCACGGGTTGAGGTTGGCGGCCGCGGCCTGGAACAGCGGCACGCCCGGAAGCCGGGCACCGCGTATGTGTCGTAGAGCTCCTTCGCCTCGTCTTCGCTCACGGCGTTGGCGAAGGCGAAGCGGAACTGGTCGTAGGTGAGCGGGACCGCGCGATGGCGGTTGGCCGGGTTGCCGAGCACCGGCGACGCCGATTTCAGCGCCGAGAAGGGCAGGGGCAGCACGCCGCGGAACGGCGCGGGGTCGATCGCCACGGTCGCCGCGGCCAGGCCGCGGCCGGCGAGGATCTGCGCGAGCAGGCCGCCGAAGGAATGGCCGATGATGGCCGGCTTGCTTGGTCAGCTCGCCGATGATCTCGTCGAAATGGTCGGCGACCTGGCCGATGGTCTTGTTCGCGAACACCTCGGGATGCGCTTTGGCCTCCTCGACCGTCTCGGGGTCGTCGGGCCAGCCGGGGGTCAGCGCCACGTAGCCGGCCTCCTCGAACACGCCGCCCAGCGATCCCAGCTGCTGGGCAGCAGCCAGAGGCCGTGGACGAACACGACCGGGCTGCGGTCCTGGCGTTCGCGCGCGCGACCTGGCTTGTCTCGTGATCGGTGATCGTCGTGTCACTGCCTGTCATGGAGGATCTCCTCGTGCTCGCGGAATGACCCGTTCGGGAATTTCCGGGAAGCCAGACCAAGCCGGACGGGGACCGTGCCCGTTTCGCCAGCGCCGGCCTCACCCAGCCGGCGCTATAACCGCGACGCTAGCGGTGCTCCCTAGGCACTGCAAGCGCGGCCGCTGCTTACCGCGCCGGCCGGTAGACCTTGACGCCGTCCGCCGCGTAGTCGAACCGGAACCCTGTCTCGCGCAGGTAACGCACGATGGCCGGGCTCTGGCCACCGTTCCAGTTCCACAGCAGCACCCAGCCGACGTTTATGCGACGGGCATTCAGCCGGGCGGCCACCAGTTCTGCCGGGGTGTTCCGGCCCCCGTCCTCGGTGGCCACCAGCCGGACATAGAACGCATCCCCGTTGAGTCCGGCCACCGTGGGCGCTGGCACCCGGGAGATGAAGCCGACCGCGCGCGGGTGGCCGTCCGCCGTTTCCAGCACCTGCGCGTCGGGATCGAATCCGCTCCCGTTGAAATTGGTCCCGCCCCGGATGCCGTAGGGGACATCAACGACGATCGAGCTGGAATGGTCGGCGGCGATCGGGCGATCCACGGCGGGCAATGCCGTAGGCATGGTCCCGATCCCGCTGTTGCCCGACCAGCCGGCCTCGAGGGCCCCGAGCACGGCGACCACGACCACGGCGACCACCACAGTGGCCCGCGCCGCGTGGTAGCGCAGCCAGTCCACCGCCGCCCCGGCGAGCAGGGCAGCGGGCAGGATGCCGAGCATCATGATCCGGTTCGCCTCCCTGAAGCCGGACAGCACCGGGAGCCGGACAAACCAGGTGTACGGCATGACGCCCGAGACCTGCTGGCCATCGAGCGATTCAGCATCAGGAACAAAGATGTGCGGGCCGACCTTCAGTACCGAGCCGAGAGCCAGTGCGGCACACCCCAGCCACAGCAGGGCCAGCAGCCAGGCACCCCGCCGCCGCCACGCCAGGACCAGGCCAAGCACCGCGAGCACGCTGAGCACCAGGCCGAACGTGCCGATCCCGTCGCCGTTCGGGCCGCCGTAGACGACCGGGCCACTCAACCCGAGACCGTTCACCCGCGGGGACAGCGCGAACATGTCACTCAGGTTGACGCCGCTCACCACGTAGGACATGCCCAGGGCGTGCAGCGGGGACGTGGCACCACCGGACTTCGTCTGCTGGATGACCGCGAGGATCTGGGGGCTGGCGACCAGCCCCGCGACCAGTGCGGCCAGCGCCGCGGTCCACAGCTTCGCGGCTACCGGGGGGCGCAGCAGCCACGGCAGGATGGCCAGGGCGGCCAGGATGAGCGCGAGGACGGCCATCTCCTGATCGGTCAGCACAGCCCCGCCCACGACCAGCCCGAGGATCAGTGCCTGGCGCCAGCCGGGGCGGCGCCTCAGCCGTACCGCGGCCTCCAGGACAAGCGGAAAGAACAGCACTCCCGCCGCCAGGTTCAGGTGATACCAGTCACGCCAGGTCAGCATCGACGAGAGACCGAAGAACCCACCGGCCGCGATGGCGCCCACCTGCGACGGCAGCCACAGCCGGGCCACCCGGTACGTCGCGTAGCTCATCAGGCCGGGTAGCGCGATGGACAGCAGGTTGTAGGAGGCGCTCGGGCCGAAAATGAGGGTGACCGGCATCAGCAGCACGTCCGGCAGGGGCATCAGAGCATGCAGGCCGAGTTGCGACCCCGTCGGAGCAGCGATGTAGCGCGTGAACCACGGATTGCTGAGGTGTTCGACCTGGCGGGCCACCCACCAGAAGCCCCAGACGTAGCTGCCCGCGTCGCGAGTGGCTGGCAGGCGGCCGGGCAGGTCGCCGGCCCGTGGCCAGGTCGCCGCGATGCCGGCGGCGATGAAGCCGATCAGGACCGCAACGTGGACGGTGACCGGATGGCGGGCCACCGCGCGGGCCGGGGATGGGCTGGTCAGCGCCGGTCCGCCCGACCCTCTGGCCGGCGCCTGGCCACGGGCCGCGACCGCCGAACCGTCGGGATCAAGCATCTGCGCCGTGCCGGGGGTCACCTGCCCCTGGCCGTCAGGACCCACTGGCTCCATACGTTTTCCCGCCTAGCTGGTGTTGTCGCGGGCGACTCGGCTGGCCGAACGAATCCGGCCACGAACGATCCCGCCACGACACATCGAAGGTCCCGCCGCGAACCGAGATGTCCGGGCCGGTCAAGGCGAGGGGACCAGTTTAAGCGGCGGCACGCCGGTACCCCCCTCGCGCCGCCGCCGAAGCGCAGTATGTTTCGTTCGGACGATCGTGACCGGAACCGGCGAGCCGGGGCGACCATGGCTGGGAGGAGCCCGGGATGGCTTTCCAAGGGTGGCCGGAAGAGGCGCTGGACTTCTATGAGGGCCTGGAAGCGGACAACTCACGGACCTACTGGACCAGGCACAAGAAGATCTACAACGAGAAGGTCCTCGGGCCGATGGCCGAGCTTCTGGCCGAGCTCGCGCCCGAGTTCGGCGATACCAAGATCTTCCGCCCCTACCGGGACGTCCGGTTCAGCCAGGACAAGGCGCCGTTCAAGACCAACATCGGCGCGACGGTGGGCAGCGGCTACATCCAGCTCACCGCCCGGGGCCTGGCCGTGGGCGACGGGATGTACAGCATGACCCCCGGGCAGCTGGAACGCTACCGCCAGGCGGTGGCCAGCGACCGCACTGGCGATCAGCTGGAGCATGTCATACGCGGGCTGGAGCGCCGCGGGATCGGTGTCCGGTCCCGTGACCCGCTGAAGACCGCGCCCCGCGGATACCCCGCGGATCACCGGAGGATCGGGCTGCTTCGGCACAAGGGCCTGTTCGCCTGGAAGGAATGGCCCGTCGAGCCGTGGCTGGGGACCGCGGCGGCGCGGACGAACATCGCCGGCTTCCTGGTCGCCAGCCGGCCGCTCAGCGGCTGGCTCGATACGCATGTCGGTCCGCCGGCGGCCGAGGTGGCGGGCCCTCGGCGCTGATGCCGGGCCGCCCCGGAACAGTGCGCGCCTGGCGCCGGTTGAACCCGGTGGCCCCATAGGCTGTTCGTCCGGGCCGGAGGACCGCCCTCCGGATCTGTGGCGTGCGGGACGTACAGAGGCCGACATGCTGTAGTAGCGAGGGGAAGAGCGTTGACGCTGGACCGCGACGATGGGCAGATTCGTGCCCTGCTGCTGGAGAACATTCATCCCGGTGCGGCCGCCCGCCTGATCAAGGACGGCTACCAGGTGGAGACGGCGGCGCGGGCCCTGGACGAGGACGAGCTGATCGGCGCGATCGGCGGTGTTCAACTGCTCGGCATCCGGTCCGGCACGCACGTCACGGAGCGTGTCCTCGACGCCGCGCCCGGCCTGCTCGCCGTCGGCGCTTTCTGTATCGGCGTCAACCAGATCGACCTGAGCGCCGCGTCCCGCCAGGGCATCGCGGTGTTCAACGCGCCCTTCTCGAACACGCGCAGCGTGGTCGAGCTGGCCCTGGCCGAGATCATCGCGCTGACGCGGCGGCTCACCGACAAGACCGCGCAGATGCACGCGGGCGTGTGGGACAAGTCGGCGGCGGGCAGCCATGAGGTGCGCGGCCGGCGGCTGGGGATCGTGGGTTACGGCAACATCGGCGGGCAGCTGTCGGTCCTGGCGGAGAGCCTCGGCATGACCGTGTTCTTCTACGACACCGCCGACAAGCTGGCGCTGGGCAACGCCCGGCGCTGCGGCACGCTCCAGGACCTGCTGGAGATATCTGACGTGGTCACCCTGCACGTGGATGGCCGGCCGGGCAACAGCGGCCTGTTCGGTGAGTCGGAGTTCGCCGCGATGCGGCCCGGGAGCCTGTTCCTCAATCTCTCCCGTGGCTTCGTCGTTGATCACGCGGCGCTCCGCCGGAATATCGAGTCTGGGCATCTCGCCGGGGCGGCCGTGGATGTGTTCCCGCAGGAGCCGCGGGGCCGTGGCGAGGAATTCCACTCCGAGCTGCGCGGCCTGCCGAACGTCATCCTCACCCCGCACGTCGGCGGCTCGACCGAGGAGGCGCAGGAGGACATTGGCGAGTTCGTCGCCGGGAAACTGCACGACTACGTCACGTCCGGCGCTACCTCGCTCAGCGTCAACCTGCCCGGGGTCTCGCTGCCACGGACGCCTGGCCTGCACCGCTTGATCCACCTGCACCGCAACGTTCCCGGCGTGCTCGCGACCATCAACCGGCTGCTCGCCGAGCACAGCGCCAACATCGAGGGCCAGCTGCTCGGAACGCGTGACGACCTTGGCTACGTCCTCACCGACATCGGCACCGAGTACACCGACGACATGCTCAGCAGCCTCCGCACGCTGGACGTCACCATCCGGCTGCGGACCACTTAGGCGCGGAAGACGTCCTCCTGGAACCACCGCCAGGTCCTGCGGATGCCGTCCTCGCGGCTGATGCTGGGCGCGTAGCCGAGCACCTGCTGGGCGCGCTCGTACGAGGCAAAGTTGCGCCCCACCTCCCCCGCCCGCTTGGGCCGGTACTCGACCGGATGATCTGGCACGCCGGCCGCGGCCCGGCACAGGTCGGCCAGTTCCGCCGTGGTGGTCTCCACGCCGGACGCGATGTGCAGCACGGTGCCGCCGGGCACATCGCCATCGAGGGCGAGCTCGAGCGCGTGCGCGATGTCCTCGACATGCGTATAGTCACGCGACGCCGCGCCGTCGCCGTAGATCACGATGGGCTCACCCGCATGGATCGCCCGGAAGAACAGTGTCATCGCGCCCCGCTTCCTGGCACTCCACGGGCCGTACACGTTCGCGAAACGGAGCGCCACCGTGCGCAGGCCGTACGCGTGCGCAAAGGCGTACGCATAGCCCTCACCAGCGAGCTTGCTCGCGCCATAGGGCGAGATTGGCTTCGGCAGAGACCGCTCGTCAACGGGGGGCGTGGCGTCACCGATCAGCGCGCCTCCGGTGGAGGCCTGCACCATCCGCTCCACGCCTGCCCGCCGGGCGGCGTCGAGGACCCGGAACGTGCCGAGCACGTTGACATCGAAATTGGTCACCGGGTCCTCGACGGACATGACGACCGACCCGGCGGCTGCGAGGTGGATGACGGCCTGTATCCCGGCGAGCGCGGCGTCGAGCGCCGGGACGTCACGAATGTCCCCCTTGACCAGCTCGGCCTCGACACCGGCCAGGTACGACGGATCACCCGTTGAGTAGTTGTCGAACACCCGGACCGAGTGCCCGCTCTCAGCCAGCCGCCGGACCAGCGTCGCCCCCACGAAACCTGCTCCCCCGGTGACCAGAACGCGGCGCGCCTTATCCATGGCAGGCAAAGCTAGCAGCGGAACTCCCCGGCTCCCATCCGCCCGCAGGCCGACACGCGGCGCAGGCCGCTGGAGGACTTGCCCGCCGCCCCGAGGGGCTGGGTTTTACCCGGCCGGACCCCCGGCGTGTCTATCGAACATATGTTTGACAGCAGGACATTCCTGGTGCAGGGTGAACCACGTGCTCCACGCCCGGGCGGGCACTTCGTGCGACTGGCACCGCAGGACGACAGCGATACCGACATGCAGGAGGCACACCAAGTGGGTCAGAAGACCGTCAGGTTCAGCGACCTCAGTGGCGAGATCATCACCCAGGACGACGTGATGACAAGGATCGTGATTCACGAGCATCCCGAGCTCGGCGACAGCCCGGTGGAGATCGATGTTCTCACCGACGAAGCGAGAAGCATTGAGAAATCGGCTCTCCGGGTGGCCGTGGTCGACCTGTATTTCCCGGGCGAAGACGAGCCACGGCGGGTGTCCATGGATGTGGACTCGTTCGACAAGCTGGCCACCGACAAGGCGATGAGCGAACTGCTCATCAGCGCCCGGCCGGCCAAGCGGAGTTCCCGGGCCACCGCGGCCGGCTCGGCCCGCGGTGATCGCAGCAACTACGCCACCGTGGAGTACGCGGGTCACCCGCACAAGGGCAAGATCACGGACGCGGAGAAGCAGCTTGTCGCCGCGCACTTCGACGAGATCAACGAGCGGCTGGCCGACCAGGGAATCCGGACCATCAGCCTGGCTGACCGCGAGCATGTCGATCGCTACGGCCTGGAGCGACTGGCCGCGTCCCGGAATATCCAGCCCAGCTAACGCGGGTGGGCAGGCGAAGCCGGGGAGATCGGGTCAAGTGTGAGCGGCGCGCTCATGCCTGCCTCGTCGGCGCCACCGCGACCGCGGTGGCGCCGACGTGGCCGGGGTGCCTCCCGGATTTATGACCGGTCGTAATGAGTGGGAGGGAATGGATCTCTCTCGCCCTCGACGCGCAGCTCGTCTTTGTCCAGCTCCCGGTGGATCTCCGCCTTCTCTTCCAGGTACTCCTCGGTCTGGGTCACATCCTGGCGGGGAGGCGCATCGGTCGCGGGGGGTACCTCATCAGGGTCATAGTCGTCGATGCCCGCCTCGACGCGTTCCTCTTCGGCAAGACCGGCGAGCTGGTCATCGTCGAGGCGCGCCGGGGCACCGGCATGTTCCCGGCGGTCGCGGTGGAACGCATCCTCCGGCGGGTCTGGGATCTGCTCGGTCATGAAGGTTGCGGCGCGGAAACTCCGGCGTGGCCGGGTAGGAAGCGCCGCGTCCCTCCCTCCGTGGGGTCGGCAGGCGGCGGGGTCGTCAGTGGGTCGGCGGCACGTCTCCACGGTGCGGACCGCAGAGTCCACGCCGCCTCTTGGACCGTTCAGATGCTACTCCCGCCACGGACGCCGGGACCTGGGTAGGATCGCCGAGGGCCGTGACTGGCGCGCTGGGATGGATCACCATCGGGGAGCGGTCCCGTCATCGCGACGTACGCCGGGCGCCTGGGCCTCTTCCGCCGATTCAGGAGGTCCGATGCCGTCACTGAGCCCCCAATCCGCCGCCTTCCGGGGCGCGCTGGACGTGATCCGCCAGGTGGAGCCGGGGGTGGCCGATGCGATCGCCGCCGAGCTGGCCAGCCAGCGCGCGTCCCTGAAGCTCATCGCCAGCGAGAACTACGCCTCCCCCGCCGTGCTGCTGGCCATGGGTAACTGGTTCAGCGACAAGTACGCCGAGGGGACTGTCGGGCGGCGGTTTTATGCCGGCTGCGCCCAGGTGGACGCGGTCGAAGCGATCGCTGCCGGGCATGCCCGGGAGCTGTTTGGGGCGCCGCACGCCTACGTGCAGCCGCACTCAGGCATCGACGCCAACCTGGTGGCGTTCTGGGCCATCCTGGCCGACCGGGTCGAGGCTCCCGCGCTGGCCAAGGCCGGCGCGGCGCAGGTGAACGACCTGACCGACAGCGACTGGGCCGAGCTGCGCCATGAGCTTGGTAATCAGCGGATGCTGGGGATGTCCCTGGATGCGGGGGGCCATCTCACGCATGGCTTCCGGCCGAACATCTCGGGCAAGATGTTCGATCAGCGCTCCTACGGCACCCACCCGGCGACCGGCCTGATCGACTACCAGGCGCTTCGCGGCATCGCCCGCGAGTTCAGGCCGCTGGTGCTGCTGGCCGGTTACTCCGCTTACCCCCGCAAGGTCAACTTCGCGGTGATGAGGGAGATCGCCGATGAGATCGGGGCGGTCTTCATGGTGGACATGGCCCACTTCGCGGGGCTGGTCGCGGGGAAGGTGTTCACCGGTGATTTCGACCCGGTCCCCCATGCGCACATCGTCACCACGACCACCCACAAGTCGCTGCGCGGCCCGCGCGGGGGCATGGTGCTATGCCAGCCCGAGCTCGCCGACCAGGTGGACCGGGGCTGCCCGATGGTGCTCGGCGGCCCGCTGCCCCATGTGATGGCGGCCAAGGCCGTCGCGCTCGCCGAGGCCCGCCGACCCGGCTTTCGGGACTACGCCCAGCGCGTCGTGGCCAATGCCCGCGCGCTCGCCGATGGCCTGTTGCGGCGCGGGGCCACCCTGGTCACCGGCGGCACCGACAACCACCTGGCGCTCATCGACGTCCACCGCCATGGCCTCACCGGCCGCCAGGCCGAGCAGGCGTTGCTGGAGGCGGGCATCGTCACCAACCGCAACGCGATCCCCCGGGATCCCAACGGCGCCTGGTATACGTCCGGCATCCGGGTCGGAACCCCGGCCCTGACGACCCGGGGGCTGGGCCCCGAGCAGATGGACGTCATCGGCGGCCTGATCACCGCCGTGCTCAGCCAGGCCCGGCCGGGTACCAGTCCCGGCGGCACGCCGTCGAAAGCCCGCTACACCCTGGACCCAACGGTAGCCAGCCGCGTCTCGGAGCAGGCCACCGAGCTGCTGGCCGGCTATCCCCTCTACCCCGGCGTCAACCTGGGCTGAGCCATCCGGTTTCACCGCCCGCGGAGACAGCCTGCTTGACGGGCGCTCGCCCGTTCAGCTATAACAACCATATGGTTGTCCAACCAGTAGGTTGTCAAAGGAGGGCATCATGATCAGAGACTGGATTGCCGCGGAGCGCCGGGACCTGGCGGCACTGCTGGAGGGGCTCAGCGCGGAGCAGTGGGACGCGCCCTCGCTGTGTGCCGGGTGGAGCGTCCGGCATGTGGTGGCTCACCTCACGATGCCGCTGCGGTACTCGCAACCGCGATTCCTGCTCGAGCTCGTGAAGGCGGGCGGCAGATTCCAGCGCATGTCCGACGCCGCTGCCCGCCGGGACGGGCTGATGCCCACGGCGCAGCTGATCGGGGCGCTGCGCGACAACGCGGAACATCCGTGGAAGCCACCCGGAGCAGGGTACGCCGGGGCCCTGACCCATGACGTGATCCACAGCCTGGACATCATCCGCCCGCTGGGGATCGAGCGCCATCTCCCGGCCGAGCCGATGAGGGTGGTGCTTGACACGGTGGCCGCCCCGAAGAGCAGGCGGCACTTCGGGGCGGACACCGGCGGCGGCGAGTTGCGGGCCACCGACCTCGACTGGTCGTCCGGGACCGGCCCGTCCCGGTTTGGGCGAGCGCAGGACCTGGCCCTGCTGCTCACCGGCCGGCGCGTCCCGGAGGGCGCCTTCAGCGGGAACGGCGCTGGGCTCCGAGAGGAAGGCGCCGACCCCGCGGGGGAAGGCGCCGGCCGATGACGATCCCCGACGCCGCAGATCGCGGCGAACTCACCTACCGGCGCGTCCACGACGCACCTCGGGAACTGCTTTTCGACTGCATGACGAGACCGGAGCACCTGACGCACTTCTGGGGCCCGGCCGGCACCACGACCCCGGTCAACGGCATCACCGTCGATCTGCGGCCAGGCGGCCGGTTCGAGACCGTGATGATCAACGATGCCGACGGCGGCCGGTACTCGATGCAGGCGGTCTACGTCGAGGTTCAGCGACCGGGCAAGCTGGTGTGGACCGAACCGGACGTTGAGGGCGGCATGATCACGACGATCACCTTCGTGGAGCTCGGCGACGGCCGGACAGAAGTCATCACGCACCAGACCAACGTGCCCGCCATGTTCCGCCGCCCCGAGGCGCAGGAAGGCTTCATGACCAGCCTGGACCGCTTCGACTCGTACATCATCACGCTCACTGGCCAGCCGTGATCCACGCCCGGCGCCCGGCTCATGCTTCATGCGTTGAGATAGGCCAGAACGGCTAGCACGCGGCGGTTGCCGTCTTCGGTGGGATACAGGTTAAGTTTGGTAAAAATGTTACTGATGTGCTTGCTGACCGCTTTCTCCGTGACCACCAGCCGGGCGGCGATGCCAGCGTTGGTGCACCCCTCGGCCATCAGCGCGAGCACTTCGCGTTCCCTCGGGGTGAGACAGCCCAGCGGCTCGTCCCGGGCGTGCCGGGCCAGCAACTGCGACACGACCTCGGGATCCATGGCGGTTCCGCCCTCGGCGACGGTACGCACGGCCTCGATGAATCGCCGCACGTCCGAGATCCGGTCCTTGAGCAGGTAGCCGAGGCCTCCGGTCGCCGCGGACAGCAGCTCCTTCGCATAGAGCGGCTCGACGTGCTGGGACAGGACGAGCACCGGCAGGCCCGGTACCTGAGCGCGCGCCTCGATCGCCGCTTTCAGGCCCTCGTCGGTGAAGCTCGGCGGGAGCCGCACGTCCACCACGGCCACATCGGGACGGTGTGTGACCAGCGCGCGCACGAGCTCGGGCGCGTTGTCCACGGCCGCCACGACGTCCATGTCGTAGGCGGTGAGCAGCCGGATCAGGCCGTCCCGCAGGAGGGTCAGGTCCTCGCCAAGGACAACTCGCACGGCAGCTCCATGGTGACGAGGGTCGGTCCCCCGGCCGGGCTGGTCACGGCGACCACGCCGTCGAAGGCGGCCAGCCGCCGCTCGACGCCGCGGAGGCCGCCGCCGGGCCGCGGCGCGGCGGCGCCGGTGCCGTTGTCGCCGACGATCGCGACCAGCCTGCCGGAATCGTACTCGAGCTGTACCCACGCCCGGTTCGCGCCGCTGTGCTTGACCACGTTGGCGAATGCCTCGGCGATGGCGAAGTAGACCGCCGACTCCACCGGCGCAGACGCCCGGCCGGCCAGGTCGATATGCAGGTCGACCGGCAGGGGCAGGCTTAGCGCGAGCGCCCGCACGGCGCCGTCGAGCCCACGTTCCGCGAGCACCGGCGGATGGATGCCGCGGACGAGGGTGCGCAGCTCGGCCAAGGCCTGCCCGCTCGATGCGCGGGCCTCGGCGAGCAGGGACAGCGCCAGGTCGGGGTCGTCCCGGAGGATCTGCTCCGCGAACCCGATGTTCATGCCCAGGGAGACCAGCCGGGCCTGCGCCCCGTCGTGCAGGTCACGCTCGATCCGGCGCAATTCGGCCGCCGAGGCGTCCACCGCCTGGGAACGCGACTCGGCCATCCGGCCCACCTGCGCGGCCATCGCCTCCCGGGTCGGGGCCAGCAGCGACGAGGCGACCTGGGCGTGTGCCTTCAGCAACCGAGGTCCCAGGATGACGCCGAGCGGCAGCATGCTCAGGAAGAGCACCTGTCCCCAGAAACCGGGCGGGGCCGTGTTCCACCATCCGAACAGCAAGGTTCCGCCATCGACGACCAACGTCCACACACCGGCGACGACCAGGAACGCGGGCATCAGCCCCAGCACCACACCCGCCGGCCCGTTGACCAGCACCCATAGCAGGTCACGCCAGGTCGCGGGATCGGTCAGCAGCCACTTGCAGCGCTGCAGCCGACCGATCAGCCCGTTGGTGATCTCAACCGGCCGGGGACGGTAGGGCGTCGCGATCGTCACCCGCGACCACTCCCGCGCCCAGCGGCGCTGCCCGCTGGCCAGCCCCCGCACGGCCAGCAGGCTCATCGGCGCGAGCAGCACCCCGATCCCCGCGGAAAGGGAGAGGAGGGAGAGCACGGAGGCGATGAACAGCGGGAGGCCAGCCACCGCCACCGTCGCCTGGACCAGCCCGCGAACGCAGGCCTGCAACGTCCGCTGGGTGAGCCGGCCGAAGGCGCTTGTGCCATCACTCATCCCGTACCTCCGCCCCGGATCTGTCCCAGCGCTTCCATAATGCAGATCGGCGGCCCACATCTCGGTGGTGTTAACTCCACCTTCCGTCCGCCCGTGGCAGGTCAGCTCACCGGCCGCCCGATGACACCTTCAGCGGTCAGCAGCTCGATTGTGGCAGTCGTGCTGAGCCCGAGCAGCCGGGCGAGGGGAAAGGAGCGGTCGGTGATGATGACCTCAGTGTCCATGCCCGGCGAGGCCGGGGCGATCACGGACGCCAGCCGCCGGCCAGCGTGTGCTCACGCCAGCCGAGCCACACGCCGACGGCGCTGCGGCTGGCGGGCTCATCGCCGGCTTCGGCATGCCCGAGGACGTGGTGAACGTCGCTGCCGATCGGCGTGCGCCGACTGAGCATGCCGAGCAGAGCGGGTCGGCTGCCGGTCAGGCGGGCTGGGTGCCAGGGCCGGTCGTGTAGGTCCGGCCGGCTGGCGTAGTCCAGGTGAACTCGCCGGGCCGGGTCTGTTTCAGCTGCCACCGGGGATGCTGTTTCAACTTGTGGTGGCAGCGGCATCCGCCCGCCTGCAAGTCATAACCACACAGGTCATAACCACACAGGTCGTGGCCGCTGGCCTGGATTAGAGCCAGCGCCAGGCGTCTCAAGTGGGCAGGTGGCCCGAGGCTGGTGCCGGTTGCTGTCAATGGCGTGAACGGCGGTGCGGTGCGACCATACGCGCATGACGACAGGTTCGGTCTACGCCGAGTTCGCCGCACGCGAAACGCGCGGCATATCGTCCCTCTACGAGCGGCTGTCGATCGCGGTGTCCCG
Source organism: uncultured Actinomycetes bacterium (assembly GCA_963822825.1). Classification (GTDB taxonomy): domain Bacteria; phylum Actinomycetota; class Actinomycetes; order Streptosporangiales; family Streptosporangiaceae; genus JAWWPY01. The sequence continues at coordinate 565,312 of CAWGIW010000005.1, forward strand.
CGACGACGAGGTGCTCTCGCTGCTCGACAGGCTCCCGCCCGCCAAGCGGCAGCCGAACCTGCTGTTCGGCGTGGTCAGGTTTCTTGGCGGCCCGGTGGACGACCCGACCGTATTCCGCGACTATGTGGTGGCACACTGGCCAGCGATCGAGGCGCAGATGCGCATCCGGGCCACGCAGACGAACGAGGCCGGGCGGTGCGCGATCCTCCTGCCAGTGCTCGCCGCCCTGCCGCAACCCCTCGCGTTGCTGGATGTCGGCGCGTCGGCAGGTCTGTGCCTCTACCCGGACCGCTACAGCTACCGTTACAACGGCCACCGGATCGGCGCAGGCGATCCGGTCCTGGACTGCGCAGCCACCGGCCTGGCACTGCCCGCCGGCCTGCCCGAGGTGGTGTGGCGGGCAGGCCTGGACCTGAACCCGCTCGCTATAGCCGACCCCGCGGATCTGGCGTGGCTCGAGGCCCTCATCTGGCCGGAGCACACACACCGCCGCGCCCGGCTGCGGGCCGCTGCCGCCATCGCCGCAGCCGAGCCGCCCTTGCTCGTGCGGGGCGATCTGGTGGATGACCTGCCCGCGCTGGCCGCGCAGGCACCGGCCGAGGCGACCTTGGTGGTCTTCCACACGTCGGTCCTGTACCAGGTGCCTCCGGCGCGGCGGGAGGAGTTCATCAGGACGGTACGCGCGCTGCCGGGGCACTGGATCGGGAACGAGGACCCAGATGTGCTGACCTACCCGACGCTGCCCACGCCGCCGGACGGGGCCCTGCGGAATGTGCTGGCGCTCGACGGGACACCGCTCGCCTGGACCTGGCCGCACGGGCAAGCGATCACCTGGTTCGGATAACACACGCCATAATCTGCACATCTGCACGTCGGCAAAGTCCGCCGAGGTTGCAGCTACAGGTCCGACCGCCATCATCCCACGGCACGGTGTGGTCCAGGTCGGCTCGCCAGGCCGGCTGCCGACAGGGCGGGAACCGGCAGGTCACATCCCGGGCGGTGACGTAGTCGCGGAGCCGGGACGGGGGCCGGTAGGCCGGCGACCCACCGTGGTGGGAACAGCCACCGGCGGCCTCGTCCGCTGCCGCCTGGGCCAATGCCTGGGCCAGTGCCTGGGCCGCGGCGCGGAACGCGGCGGCGGCGATCCCGCCCGGCGGGCCGGGCCCGCCGGGCCTCCCGGGCCCGCCGGGCCTCCCGGGCCCGCCGGGTGCGGCTGGTCCGGCGGCCGGATGCTGGCTGTCGGCGATGACGTTCTGGCTGATGGTGACGGTGATCCGGCCGACCAGTCCCGCCCCCGGCAGCGGGCCATCCCTGGGCAGGCCGGGGCCATCGCGGGCGCGGCGCCGGATCCGGGCGACTGCGATGGCCTGCCCGGCGCCGTTGGTGACGATGACCCGCCACTGGGCGGCCGGGTCGGTTTCGGCGGCCTGGGCCAGCTGGCGGGCCTGGATCGAGGTGATGGGGCCGATCCTGCCCAGCGTCCCGGGCTCTGATGACAGCCCGGCCAAGACCGCCCAGGGCAAGGTCACATCCAGCAGCCCCGGCGCCAGCTTCGGGTCTGCCGACTGATTGCAGCTCCGAGGGGCCAGGGCGGCCGGGATCGCACCGAGCGCCGGCCATTGCGGGACGGGCCCGGCCCCGGTCAGGTCTTCCCCGTCGTCCTCGCCCGGCCGGTAGCCGTCGTGCTCGCCGCCTCTGCCGCCGGCCCAGCCATCGTCGTCTGGGCAGTCATCGTCCGGGGCGTCCTCTTCCCGGGGGCCAGGCCGCCGGCCCAGGGACCGCCGTCACCCGGGCCGCGCAGGCCATCCCACGGGCGAGCCACACCGGGGCCGTCCGGGCAGGCCGGGCAGGCCGACCCGCTGGGCCCGCTGCTGCCGGGCCCACCGCCGGGCCCGCTGCCGGGGTCCCCCCCGCCGGGGTCGCTGCCGCCGGGGTCGCTATCGCTGCTGGGCGGGGGCTGGTCGGGTGGGGGCTGGTCGGGTGGGGGCTGGTCGGGTGGGGGCTGGTCGGGTGGGGGCTGGTCGGGTGGGGGCTGGTCGGGTGGGGCGCCGTCGGCTGGGGGGATATACGGCAAGGTGCCCAGCAGCAAGCCGAGCATCACCTTGGCCCGGTGCAGGTCCAGGCCGCCGGCTTGGCCGGCGGACTTCATTGCCCGGGCCAGCGCGGTGATCCGCGCCATCGCCGCCGCCGCCTCAATCGCGGGCAGCTGGGAGCCCGCCAGGGTGGCCGTGCCATCCTCACCGCCATACAGGCGGACCGTGGCCTGCCGCTCCGCCTGCCGCCGTCGCCGCTCAGCGCCCTCGGGGTCGGCGGTGATCACCGCGCGGCGCAGCCGGGCCCGCAGCTCCCCGTAAACCAGGCCACCCGCGGTGGGCAGGATGGTCGCCTCCACCGCCCGCGCTGTCTCCTCATCCAGCACCGCGGTGGCCTCAGCGATCAGCCGCGCCCGGTACACGTCAATCCGGCCCGCGGCCAGCGCCTGCCCGGTCGCGGGCAGCCGCCACCGCAACGTCACCGCCAGATCAGCCCACGCCCCCGCGCTGTAATCCGACAGCATCAAGGCCAGCGACACCTGGCTGATGGCGTCCTGGCCCAGCCTTTCTGGGCGACCACCAGCGGCCAGGCCGATCTTCGGATCCGCCGCCGCCGCCCGCGCCGCGATCTGCGCCACCGCAGCCAGTTCCGCCGCCTGGGCCCACGCCGCCAGCCGCCGCGCCGCGACCGCCATCCCGACTAAAGCGTTCTCATCCAGCACCTCGCACGCCCCGGCAGCCACCCCCAGCCACCCGGCCTGCGCCGGGCCTGGGACCAAGTACTCCGCAGCCAGCGTGGCCAGCTGCCCAGCCGGCCACGGCCGCGCTGCCCCCCGGGCCTCGGCCTCCATCTCCTCAGCCAGGACCGCCTCTTGGTCCTCGTCCGTCCCGGCCCCAATACCCCGCTGCGGCCAGCGCTCCCAACAGCGCCTGCCAGTCCAACCCGCGCGGCAGCCCGGCGTCAGGGCCCGGCTCGCCGCCGGGCGACCCACCACCGGCCGGGCCACCACCGGCCGGGCCACCACCGGCCGGGCCACCTGCGAACAGGGCGGCGGGGACCGGCCCGGTGTCGGCGCTGCCCGGCAGCCAGGCAAACCCTGGCCGGCCGGGGGCGCCCGGCACCGGCTCCTCACCGCCCGGGCTGGGATCGGGCATCAGGCCTGGCATCGGGTCACCTCCTCCCGGCGGGCAGTCCGGTAACGATCGGTCTTCATCCAACCGTAGCGAGAGGTACCGACAAAACAGCTAATCCGAGAGCCTCCCGTCCAAAGATCTCGAAATAAGTTTCTACGACCTCAGCGCTGGCCGACTATCCCCGCTACCTCGCGGCCGACCTGGGCCAGGGTGCTAGCCGATCATGCCGCGCGGCGGTGGGCCAGCCACCGACGATGGCCGCGGCGGTGCTGACCCGGCCCGGGGCACCGGCCTGCGCGAACGGCGGCTCGCAGCGCTCGACGGCGTGCTCGCGGTGAACAGCCCGCCCGGCGGGCCCACCGCCGTGACACTGGAGATCCCGTGCGCGTTGTCATCGCTGAAGACCTCTTCCTGCTGAGAGACGGCCTGACCAGGATGCTCGAGGCGCACGGCCTCGAGATCACCGCCGCCGTCGACAACGGAACCGACCTGCTGGCCGCCCTGACCTCGGACCAGCCTGACGTGGCCCTCGTCGACGTCCGGCTGCCGCCGAGCTACACCGGCGAGGGGCTGCGGGCCGCGCTCGCGGCCCGGCGCGAGATGCTGGGGGCTGCCGGTGCTGGTGCTGTCGCAGTACGTCGAGCAGCTGTACGCCCGCGAGCTGCTGGCGGCGGCACCGGCGTCGTCGGCTACCTGCTCAAGGACCGCGTGTTCGACAGCGCCCAGTTCGTCGAGGCGGTGCGGCGGGTCGCCGCCGACGGCACCGCGATGGACCCGGAAGTGATCTCCAGGCTGCTTGCCCGCAGCTCCGGCGACGGCGCCCTCAGCGCACTCAGCCCTCGTGAGGGGCGAGGTGCTCGCGCTGATGGCCGAGGGCCGCTCCAACGCCGCCATCGCCCAGCGGCTGGTGATCACCGAGCGCGCTGTGGCCAAGCACACCGCGTCGATCTCCCTCAGCTCGGCCCGCAGCCCTCGGACGACGACAACCGGCGCGTACTCGCCTACCTCGGCGGCTGACGGAGACGGGCCGCGGTCAGATCCCGGCGACGGCACTGCGGCGTTCCAGGAGGGTGACGTCGCGCCAGCGGCCGTGATGGCGGCCGACGCGCTGGCGGGTGCCGACGACCCGAAATCCGGCCTGCTGGTGAAGGTGGAGGCTGGCGGTGTTCTCAGGGAAGATCCCGGTCTGGATGGTCCAGATCCCGGCGGCTTCGGTGGAGCCGACGAACGCGGCCAGCAGCGCGGCACCGACACCGGTCCGGCGCGCCGCCGGGTCCACGTAGATCGAGTGCTCGACCACGCCGGAGTAAACGCGCCGCGCTGAGACAGCCGTGGCGGCCACCCAGCCCAGCACCTGCCCGCCGGCACCGGCGGCCACGTGCCGGTGCAGGCGCAGTTTCGCGCGGTCAAATGCTTCCCAGGCGGGGGCGGTGGTCTCGAAGCTGGCCTCGCCAGTGTCCAGGCCAGCCTGGTAGATGGCGAGGACCTGGTGGGCGTCGGCCGGCCGCATGGGCCGGATCAACACACCGGGAGGAGCGAGGCGCGAAAAGCGGCCCGCGGCCGCCGCGCGGGCCTGCTCCTGATCAGCTGAGTCACTCGCTGATGCCATGCTCGTCCTCCAGGCAGCAGTTTCTCAATGGCCGGTGGCCGCTGGCGCAGGCCCGCAGGGGCTCAGGGCCAGGCACCTCCCGATGGCTAGCTCATCGTGACACCCAGGTTGGTGACACTTACGAGCCGGTGAGGGATCCCCCGAAATCCTTACCGGGTGCTTACACCATCGCCGGCTGGTGAACCACCGGACCCCGCCGACCGGTGTCATGGTGGATAACCCCGTTCCCGAAGGACGGCTCGTCAATGAAGGAGATGCGATGCGTAACCGATGGCAGGCGGCTGGCTTGCTTGCTGCCACCGCCTTCCTGGCCGCCGCCTGCGGACCCAACACGACATCGAATTCCGGCTCGGGCTACGGCTCGGCGCCCAGCAGCCAGGCCGGCACGCCCTCGGCGCGCTCGGCCGCGGTGACGCTGAAGACCGCGCAGACCAGCGCGGGCACGATCCTGACCAGCGCCGGGGGCTACACCCTGTACTACTACGCCGCGGACAAGCCGGGCAGCGGCACCTCGGCCTGCACCGGCAGCTGCGCCTCCGCCTGGCCGCCACTGACCGCGACGGTGCTGCCCCCCGCGGGCATGACGCTGCCCGGCCCGCTCGGGACGATCACCCGGGCGGGCGGGATGAAGCAGGTCACCATCAAGGGGTACCCGATCTACACCTACACCGGTGACCACTCTCCCGGCCAGGCCAACGGCAACGGCGTGGAAGGCGAATGGCACGTGGTCAAGATCTCCGGCTCGTCGTCTGGCACCCAGGCCGCGGTGACGCTGAAGACCGCGCAGACCAGCGCGGGCACGATCCTGACCAGCGCCGGGGGCTACACCCTGTACTACTACACCGGAGACAAGCCGGGCAGCGGTACCTCGTCCTGCACCGGCAGCTGCGCCGCCGCCTGGCCGCCACTGACCGGCACGGTCCAGGCACCGTCGGGGGTGACGCTGCCGGGCCCGGTCGGCATGATCACCCGGGCCGACGGGACGAAGCAGGTCACCATCAAGGGGTACCCGATCTATACCTACGCGGGTGACCATTCCCCCGGCCAGGTCAACGGCAACGGCGTCGGAGGCGAATGGCACGTGGTCAAGATCTCCGGCTCATCCAGTTCCTCGTCTGGCCCTTCGTCTGCCCCCTCGTCCAGCACGAGCGGTGGGGGCGGCTACGGCGGGGGAGGCTACTAGGGCGCGTCTCGTAGATCTTGGCCGTCGCGAGCCGCCGGCGGACGCGCAGCAGGCTGAAGATCTGCGAGACACGCCCTAGACCGCCGGCCGCCTCCAGTGAGCCCCAGCCTCCCGGGATCCCGGGCCAGAACCCCGGCCCGGTCCCGGGAGGCGCGGCCGTATCTCAGCTGGCCCCGGTGCTGGCGCCAGGGTCGTCACGGACGCCGAGGTGCAGGTGCTCGGCGTGGTAGACGGCTTCGTCCAGCAGCATCGCGACATGCTTGTCGAATAGGGCGTACGTCACGGTGCGGCCGCTTCGCTGGCCGGTGACCAGGCCGAGGTGGCGGAGCATCCTCAGCTGGTGGGAGACCGCCGACTGTTCCATGCCAACGTCGGCGGCCAGCTCGCTGACTGGTGCGGGGCCCTGACGGGAGCCGGCCCAGGATGCGCAGCCTGCTCGGGGTGGCCAGGGCTTGCATGGTGGTGGCGACCAGCTGGGCGGTCGGCTCATCGATGCGTGCGGCAGGCGTGGAATGGCCTTGCACCCCATGTCCCATGGCAGGCACGCTACCACTGCATGAACACCTGATTACGTCTTCATACAATCCGGTATAGTGCGAAGGCCGACATATCAAGCACCTGCGGCCAGGTGCCGACCGGGGAGACCAGCCAGCGATGACCAACATCGCGCTCAACGACCACCACTCAACCAGGGACGACGCCGCGCACCGCCGCGACGCCAACCGGGCCGTCGGCGTGTCCGCCGCTGGGCTCGCGCTGACCGGCCTGGTCGAGTTGCTGCTCGCCGTGACCACCGGGTCAGTCGCGCTGCTGGGCGACGCGATCCATAATCTGTCGGACGTGTCAACCTCGGCCGTTGTTTTCCTCGGCTTCCGCGTGTCGAAGAAGCCAGCCTCCCGCACCCACCCCTACGGATATGAGCGTGCGGAGGACCTGGCCGGCCTCGGCGTCGCCCTGGTGATCTGGCTGAGCGCCGTATTCGCCGGCTACGAGAGCTATCACAAGCTGGTCGGGCACGGCCGGACCAGCCATGTCTGGATCGGCATGGCCGGTGCCGCCCTGGGCATCGCCGGCAACCAGGCCGTCGCCTGGTACAAACGGCGGGTCGGGAAGCGGATCGGCTCACTCACCCTGATCGCCGACGCCCGGCACTCGTGGCTGGACGCGATCTCCTCCCTCGGCGCGCTGACCGGGCTCGCCCTGGTGGCGGCCGGGTACCGGTGGGGCGACCCAGTCGCGGGATTCGCGATAACGGCCTTCATCTGCCACGTCGGCTACGACGTCACCAAGGACATGCTCGCCCGGCTGATGGACGGCCTGGATCCCGGCGACCTGGACTCGGCCGAGACCGCCGCGGCCGCGGTGGCCGGGATACGGTCGGCCACCGTGCGTGGCCGCTGGATGGGCCGGACCCTGATGCTCGAAATAGAAGCCCACCTCGACGGGTCGGTGTCGCTGGCCCGGGCCGACCAGGCCTGCCGCCAGGTCGAGGCGGCCGTCCGTCGCGCTGTCCCCGCTGCGGGGCAGGTGCACTGTGACGCCCACGCCTGAACCGGCCGGCCTGCGCGTGGCGCGCGGGCCGGCGCGGGCCGCGATATCCGCAACGAACAGCGAAACCGCTACCGCATCTATGCCGGCCGCGCGATCGCGGCCGCCGTGGTGGCCGTCCTCACCGCGGGCTGCACGGCGAGCACAGGTCAGAGCGCAGGTCAGAGCGCAGGTCACGGGGCGGCATCCGCGGCATCGCCGCCACCCGATCAGCCCACCTCCGCGGCCTTGCTCCAGATCGCCACGGCCTTCAACAACCAATACGACCGAGGCGACTACGGGCCGGTCTATGACCGCTGGGACGCTCGCAGCCAGGCCATCATCACCAAGTCCGGGTACATCCAGCGGCACCGGGAGTGCCCGAGCGCGCATGTCACCGCGCAGGTCAACAGCGCCACCCCCGGCCCGCATGGGGCGTGGCTCGTGGATTACGAGATCGGCGGCCAGCACCTGACCGACTACTGGTTCTACGTTCGCCACCGGTGGCTCTTCGACCTTGTGCTGAGCAACCCCAGCTCGGTAAGCCTCTACCGGATGTCCCCCCGGCAGTACGCCGCGGCGGTCGGCTGCTCACACTGAGCTGCCCGCGGTTACCGCCGGTTAGCGGGGGTGAACTGCGGAGATACTTACCGGGGGACGAGGAGTTTCGGGGATGAATTCGTTGATATCCATATTGAAACGGTTGCGGTGGTGAGGACCAAGTCTCAGCCATGGGGGCGGCAGGACAGTAAGTCACTGCGCGAGCTGAAGCTCACCTGCATGAGCAGCCTGCTGTCCTCCACGCAGGAGCGCGTGTATTTCAAGGACCTGCAGAGCCGGTTTATCTTCGTCAGCGCGGGCTGGATCGCCGCGTACACCCCGGGGCGGGCCGCGGAGGATCTGATCGGCAAGACGGACTTCGATGTCTTCAGCGAGCAGCACGCCTCCGCGGCCTTTGAGGACGAGCAGCACATCATCCGCACGGGCGAGCCGCTGGTGGGAAAGGTGGAGCGGGAGACCTACCGGCGGCAGGCGGGACGCCTGGGTGTCGAGCACGAAGACGCCGCTGAGAGACGAGCGTGGCGAGATCATCGGCACCTTCGGCATCTCCCGCGACGTCACCGCGCAGATCACGGCTGAGCAGGCGGTGGCCCAGCAGGCTCTGGAACTGAGCGCACAGAACGAGCGCCTGCGCGAGCTGGACCGGCTGAAGGATGAGTTCGTCGCCTTGGTCTCACACGAGCTGCGGGCGCCGCTGGCCTCGATCATCGGTGACGTCGGGCTGCTGAAGGAAGAGCCTGCGGGTGGGCTGGACACCGGCTACATCGCCGAGGTGATCGATCGTAACGCGCAGCGCCTCCTGCGCCTCGTCGGAGACCTGCTATTCCTCTCCCGGGTCCAGCTGGGAAACGTGACCCTGGAGCTCCGCACCGCGGATCTTGCCGATATCGCCGTCCAGGCGGTGGACGGCATGCGGTCCGAGGCTCAGCGGAAGCGCATCGACCTGGTCCTCTCCGCCGCGCCGGTCCCCCGTTTCGCGGCCGACCCGGCGCGCATCGCCCAAATGCTCGACAACCTCATCTCGAATGCCGTGAAGTTCACCCCGGACGGAGGGAGGGTCGAGGTCAGGCTCGACGTGGAAGGAGACGAGGCGGTGCTCGCCGTCGCCGACACCGGCTTCGGCATCCTCCTGGCCGACCAGGAGCGGCTCTTCGAGCGCTTCTTCCGCACCGTGATCGCCACGCAGCAGGAGATCCCCGGTACTGGCCTGGGGCTGACCATCACCAAGGCCATCGTGGAAGCGCACCACGGCACGATCACGGTTGACAGCGAGGAAGGCCACGGAAGCACGTTCACAATCCGCCTTCCGCTCCGGCCCCGGCCCGAGCCCGGTACCCAGGACCCGAATATCTGACCGGCCTGAGCAACTGAGGTCCGGAACGGGGAGCACTCGAGGTCCGGAACTCGGAGGAACGATTCAGGCGAATGTAGTGTGGAGTCTTCGGGGGTCACCCTACGCTTAGCCAGGACGGGGCAAGCAGGGGCCGACCGAGAAGCAACGAGGGCATCCGGGAGCACCAGACCGGGCGGCGCGGCGATACTTGCGCCGACAGTGGCCACGCAGGTCCGCTAGTGGAGGTATGGCCCAGGTGACACAAGTGTCCAGTCGGCCGACTGACCCGCCCGAATCGGTGGGGCAAGTCGGCCAGGCCAGGACATTTGACCCCATCGAACGGCGCGGTCGGACAGGTCCGATCGAGCGGCTCATGAGCACGGTGATCCGCACGCTCGCCTGGAGCAGGCTCTCCCACCCCAAAATCGCCATCACCGTGTCCGGAGTCGGCCTGCTCGGGGGAATGCTCGTCGGGGCGACGGCGCCGAATCCCGAGACGTTGCAGATCAGGCTGCCGCTGTCGGATCTCCTGCCGTCGCTGGGCCACCACGGCGTCATCGCCATGGTGCTGCTATATACGGGCGACATCCTCGCCTGCCTGGGGCTGGCCGGGATGCTGTGGGCGCACAGCCAAGGGTGGCGCCCCGACCCGCGTCGCCTGCTCCTGGTCAGTGCCGCCATCGTCGCGGTGATGGTCAGCCTCACCCCGGTCGGCTCATCGGATACCGCGAGCTATGCGGCATATGGCCGCATAGCGTCACTGGGCGGGAATGTCTATACGGCCAGCCCGCTGGCCTTTCTCGGGCGTAACTCCGCCTATGCCCACATCATCGGCGCGGTGTGGAAGAGGCAGCCGTCTGTATATGGCCCCTTCGCCACCATGATCCAGTCATTCGCGGCGTCGATCGGCGGAACGCACGTCGCCACCACCGTCTGGGTCCTGATGATCCTCAACGGCATTGTGTTCATCGGCGTCGGGTGGCTGCTCCTCAAGACCTCTGACGATCCTGTGCGGGCGACGCTGTTCTGGACCGCGAACCCGGTCCTCATCCAGCAACTGGTGGGCGGCGGTCACCTCGACACGCTCGTGGCGGCGGCGGCGATCTGCTCGATTCAAGTGGCGCGCCGCGTCTCGGGTGTGTCGGGCGACATACTGATCGGTGTACTGATCGGCCTCGCCTGCGGGATAAAAGTCAACGCGGTGCTGGTCGGGGTCGGCCTCGCGTGGCCACTGCTTCGACGGCACGAGTGGATGCGCACCACCCGGATCGCGCTGGTGTCACTGATAACGGTCGCCCTGCAATACAGCCTCTACGGGCTGGCCGCGCTGAAGCCGCTCTTCGGTGGGCTGCAACTGGTCACGCTGCCATCGCCGTGGCGGCTCTTCCAGATGCTGGGAGAGGCGGTTGGTGTCGATAAGACCACCATGGTCACGCTCATCGACCTGCTGTGGCCGATAGCGATGGTCGTGGTCGCGGGGCTCATCTACCGGCGGATCTCTTCCGATCAGCCGCGCGAAGTCGTGGCGCCATTCGCTCTGACATTCGCCTGGGTCCTCGTCGCCCCGTGGGTATTCGCGTGGTACACCGCGATCGCCTGGGCCGCACTGACCCAGGTTCCGCGCAACCGGATGACCCGGTGGCTGGCGATCGTCACGGTCTTCCTCGCCCTGTGCAATTCCACCGGCGGGCAGCTGGTCAAGGGACACTGGTGAGATCCCGCTGATTGCCATGCTCCGGAACAGCCGGGTGAAGCCGGCGGGTGTGGACCGCCAGGCCGGATCGGCCGCGCCCGGCGAGACAGCGCGGTGGCCCGCGGCCGCGGCCGTCTTGCGGCGGCACTGGCTGGCCGCCGTCCTGCTGGCCGCTGGCCTGGCGCTCCGGGTGCTCGTCCAGCTCGCCTACCGCCCCGCGCTGTTCTACATCGACACGACGAGGTACGTGAACAACTCGTACGGTAACGACCCGGTCGGGTACAAGGGACTGCTGCGGGCCATCCTGCTGGTGGGCAACTTCGGCGCGGTCGCCGCCGTCCAGCATCTGCTCGGCCTGGCCATGGCCGTGGTCATCTACCTGCTGCTGTTGCGGCGCGGCACGCCCCGCTGGCTGGCCGCACTGGCCATCGCGCCGGTCGCGCTGGATGCTTATCAGCTGCAAATAGAGCAGACGATCATGCCGGATACCTTGTTCGAGGCGTTGATCGTGGCCGGCCTGGCTATCCTGCTCTGGCCCCCGAGGACTGGTTGGCGGCGCGCCGTCGCGGCCGGCATCGTGCTCGGAACCTCGGCCACCGTCGCTCAGGTCGGCGAAGCCCTGATCCTGCCCGCGGTCATCTACCTGCTGGTCGCGGGCGGCGGCTGGCGCCAGGCCATCGGCAAGGCGGCCGCGCTGTGCGCGGCCTGCGCCCTGCCCATCCTGGCCTACAGCACCGGCTCCCTTATTCTCACCGGAGGCTTCTTCCTGTCACACACGGGCGTCACATCCTTCTACGGAAGGATGGCGGCCGCCGCCGACTGCGCCACCATCAAGCTGCCGTCCGCCGAACGGGGAATGTGCCCGAGCAAGGCGCAGCAGGCTCAGGGGCCAGACTGGCTGGAGTACAGCAACGACTCCCCGATACGGCCGTATTACTCGGGCCTGCCACGTGGTGAAGTCAACACACTGGCGGCCAACTTCAACCACGCGGTGCTGACTCAGCAGCCGCTGCGGGTGTTCGTTGCTTATGAACGTGACGTGCTGAAGCCGTTCGCACTGACCCGCACGGGCAACCAGGGTGACACGCCCATCTCGCGCTGGCAGTTCCAGACGACGTACCCGTACTTCACGTCGCAGACCACGAAGCCGGTCGTCAAGGCCGCGATCGACCGTTTCGGCGGCGGCACGCCTACCGTCTGGCCGCCCGTCGCCGCATTCCTGCGCTCATACCAGCTCGACGGTGGCTATACCCCTGGCCCGCTGCTGGCCGTATTCACGCTGGCCGGCCTGGCTGGTTCAGCCGTCCTGCTGCGCCGGCGGGCGGCCCCGGCGACCCGCCAGCTCGCCCTGGCCTGCTTGCTGTTCTTCGCCACGGCCGTGTCCGTGCTGCTGACATCCGACCTGTTCGAGTTCTCCTGGCGGTACCAGCTGCCCGCCCTGGTCACCCTGGCGCCGGCGGGCGCGCTCGGGATCAGCGTCATCATCTCCTCGATCAGGACCCAGCGCCGTCCCGCCTGAAACACCCCGGGCCGGGCCCGGTTTCTGAAACACCCCGGGCCGGGCGCGGTTTCTGAAACACCCCGGACCCGGCGCGGTCCCGGCTGAAACACCCCGGACCCGGCGCGGTCCCGCCAGCCGGCCGGCGGTCGCGTACTCCCCGGCACCGATGTCTATCTTTTGAGGTAACTTTCTAGGAAATCCAGTGCGCGACACCAGGGAGTAAGGAAGCCCGCGATGATTCTGAACCCCTACATCGTTCTGGGGAGCGCGGTGGTCGGGCTGCTCGTGGGGCTCACTGGAGCTGGCGGGGGCGCGCTGATGACTCCCATGCTGATCTTGCTGTTCGGTGTGAAGCCGTCTTCCGCCATCTCCAGCGACCTGGTCGCGGCCGTCGTGATGCGGCCGGTCGGTGCCGTGGTGCACCTGCGCAAGGGCACGGTTAACCTGCGCCTAGTCGCCTGGATGGTGCTCGGCTCGGTGCCGATGGCGTTTTTCGGCGCCTATCTGCTGCATCAGCTCGGCGATAGCTCCGCGGAGCAGCAGAACGTCGAGATCGCCCTGGGTGCGGCGCTGCTGGCGGGCGCCGCCGCCATGGTGTTGCGCTACATCCTGGACCGCAGATCCGGCCGGCCGCGGACCGGCGCCATCCGGCAGGTAGCTGTCCGCCCGCTCGCCACGGTCCTGATCGGCATGATCGGTGGACTGATCGTGGGCATGACCTCGGTGGGCTCCGGCTCTCTGATGATCGTGCTGCTGCTCTTCCTCTACCCGCTGCTCAGCGCCGGCCAGCTGGTCGGGACCGACCTGACCCAGGCGGTCCCGCTTACCGCCGCGGCCGCCCTGGGCGCCTTGGTCTTCGGCCACGTCGAGTTCGGTGTGACCACCTCTCTCGTCCTGGGCAGTGTGCCTGCCGTGCTGATCGGGTCGTTCCTGTCATCGAGGGCACCAGACCGCTATATCAGGCCGGTCATCACGTTCGTGATCTTCGCATCCGGCCTGAAGTACGTCGGAGTCGGCACTACCGCGCTGGGCTGGACGCTCTGTGCCGTGGCGCTGGCCGGCGGAAGTTACTGGCTGGCTCGCGCCCAGCCATGGCGCAACGGCCGGCAGGCGATCGCGCCCGCCGACGGCCAGCCTGCCGCCTCCCGGGCCGGTCCAGGCGACCGCGAGCGCGCCAGCTGACCCGACCGGACCGTTCGTTTCAGTGCGTTGCGTCAATTCCCGCCGGCATCAGACGGCGCTGGCCGCGTACCGCCAGAAGTCTCGCATCCACTCGGGTGGGGTGGGGCTGTCCGCCGCCACCTGGGTGAGCAGGATGGCTACCGTGCCGGTGGCAGGGGTGATGTGCGCCGACGTTCCGGTGCCGCCGACCCAGCCGTAACGTCCCGGAATGTTCCACGGATCGATGGGCGCGATATCGACCGAGCCACCGAAACCCCAACCTTGGCCCTCCAGGAACAGCTGGCCAATCTCGCGCTGGTCCTGGGTGGTATGGTCGCTGGTCATCAGCCGGACCGAATCGGCCGACAGCAGCCGGCGACCGTCGGCGCTCACGCCTTCGGCCAGCAGCATTTGGCCGAACGCAAGCCAGTCGTCAACGGTTGCGACCAGCCCGCCGGAACCCAGCGGGAATGCCGGTAGTGTGCTCCACTGCCCGTCCGGCCCGTCGGCCAGCTCCAGGTCACCTTTGGGGCCCATTCGGTAATAGCTGGTGAACCGTTCGCGCTGGCAGGCCGGTACCTCGAATCCGGAGCCGGCCATACCCAGCGGCTCGAAGACCCGCTCAGCCATGAATTCGGGCAGGGATTGACCGGACACCCGGGCGATCAGCACGCCCTGCAGGGCGGAGCAGGTGTCATACAGCCATGCCTCGCCTGGCTGGTACAGCAGCGGAACCCTGGAAAGCTCGGCCATCCACACGTCCGGCGCCGGGAAGCTCTGCACCTCACGGCCGTCTTTCTGTACTGGGAACAACCGCTGGACGGCCGGCAGCGTGAAGTCGGACGCGAAGCCGTACCCGGCACGGGAGCTGAGCAGGTCGAACACGGTGATCGGCCGGGACGCCGGAACCACGTCATCGACCGCACTGGCGGGCGTGCGGACGACGGCTGGCTTCGCCAGCTCCGGCAGCCACTGGTCGATCGGGTCGTTGAGCGCGATCCGGCCGTCCTCGACCAGCATCATGACCGAGGCGGCGGTGATGGGTTTGGTGATCGAAGCGATGCGGAAGATCGAATCCCTGGCCATCGGGACGCCGCCGACGCTGACCGAGCCGACGGCCGCCACCTCGGCCCGGTCTCCGCGAGCCACCAGGCCCACCGCTCCCGGCACCGATCCGTTGCTGACGTACGTCTCCAGAACGTCGTTCAGGTCAGTCATCTATCCACCTTCTGTCGTGCGTGGTCGAACGGTAGACCACCGACGCGGCCAAGGCTCATCGATCCGGCGCGCGCCGACACGGGCACACGCCGCCCGGACCGAGCGGCCGGAACCTGGGTGCTCTGGTGATGTGGACGGGCGCGCTCGGGCGGGCCGCGGCCTGGTGACGCGGTTTGCTGCGATGATGGGCGGCTCGCGGTGATGGCCGCTGGTGTCGTCGGCGCGCCGCCGAGGTGACGCGCATCACATTCGTCTAGCTGTCACATCTCGCCGGGCCGTTGGGTCATTGGGGGTGTACCCGCAAGAACGGCAAGGAGATCGCCATGGACGCTCGTTTCAACTACTCCGGCAGCACGGTCGCGGCGAAGTTCGCGAAGTGCATCAACTCGGCAGGCGCAGTCGTGTCCAATTCGACCCTGCCATCCGCGACACAGGAACTGGTGAAGATCCGGGCCAGCCAGATCAACGGCTGTGCCGCCTGCACCGACATGCACACCAAGGACGCCGCACAGGCCGGGGAAAGCTCGGTGCGGCTCAACCTGGTCGCGGTGTGGCGGGAGGCGACGGTCTTCACCGAGGCCGAGCGGGCCGCTCTGGAACTCACCGAGCAGGGCACCCGCATCGCCGACGCCGCCGGTGGAGTTACCGATGAGGCCTGGGCGAACGCGGCCAAGCACTACGACGATGACCAGCTCGCCGCGCTGGTGTCGCTCATCGCCCTCATCAACGCATACAACCGCCTGAGCGTCATCACCCAGCAGCCCGGCGGTGACTACCAGCCCGGCCAATGGGGATAGCCACCTCATCTGCATCTCAACGCCTCAGGCCTACTCAAGCGGCGGGGGCGGGTAGTACGCGCC
Source organism: uncultured Actinomycetes bacterium (assembly GCA_963822825.1). Classification (GTDB taxonomy): domain Bacteria; phylum Actinomycetota; class Actinomycetes; order Streptosporangiales; family Streptosporangiaceae; genus JAWWPY01. The sequence continues at coordinate 581,125 of CAWGIW010000005.1, forward strand.
GCAAGCGGCTACGGGCTCACGTCAGGCAAAGCCGCCTGACAGATCATGATCGCATGCCCGGTGCCCTGGGCTAGCCGTCGCCCGCAGCCGCTTGCTTGGCGCGTTCCAGCCAGCTGAGGCTGTTCTGAATGATGGCCTCGCGGGCGATCTGCTTGGCCGACGGGGTGGCCAGGGCCGCGACCGAGGTGTCGATCCAGGGCCGCACGTTGGCGTGTCCCTGCTCCTGGTATTCGCGGGCCTGCGGTAGGCAGTCCAGTTGTCGGCGTCGCGAGCGCACCAGGCTTCGAGCGTCTCGCCAGCCTCGTACTCCGCGACCGCGGCCGAGATCATGCTCGCCATCGTCGGCGGGAGCGGCGCTACCTGATCCTGGGTGACCTGCTCGTTGTGAGCCGCCGACACATAGCTCTTCGTCAGGTGCGGGATGTCGGTGGTCCGGGTCTCCTGGCTGTCGTGCCACAGCGCGAGGAACGCAGCCCGCTGCGGGTCTCTGGATCGCCGGCGCGACCGTGGAATCGGCCCACCGCGCACTGCCGCCAGCTGCCCAGGGACACCTCCTGCTCCAGGCGGTCCCGGCCAACATCGCGCCAGCTTGCCGCCCCCCGGCGAACGGTGAGCCGGTCCTTGACCTGTGCGACGGCGTCACCCTGACCGCCGACCGGCTTCGCCACGCAGCCCTGGCGTCCGCCGGCCAGGAGGGCTGGTCGCCATCTGCCACCTCCCCCGCCTGGCGGCGCGACGCCCTCGCCTCCGCCATCACCAGCCACACTGCCGAGATCATCCTGCACACCCTCACCGACTGCGCCCGCGAGCATCACTGGGACACCGTCAGCACCGGCATCCACCGGAGCACGGAGCCCGCCCCGGTCGCTGAGGAATACTCTGACCTTGTGCTACGGGCCGGGCGGCTGGCCTACCGCAACCCCGACTGGACACCAGCCTCCAACAATGCCAGCGACCTCCGAGAACCCGCAGACCTCGCCTGCGATCGCGCCACCATCACCGGCGTCCTCGCCGCAATGCACACCGCTGCGGACGCCATCACTTGCATCGCTGCCGAGGAACGGGAAGCTGTGCGCGCCGCAGCTGCTGACCATCGGCTGTACAAATCAACCCTCCTGCTGCCGGCTCGCTCGCGGCCCGCCGCCGCTACAGGCCCATTCATGAGGAACGAATTGACGCGATCCTCACCGCCTACGACGACGCCATCCAGGCAAGCGCCTCAGCCACCACGGCCCTGGAAGATCTCGCCATCGCCCTCGACGCTCCCACCGCGATACTCGCAGCGGCACGGCGCACCGCCGCAGAAAACAAGCACGATCACACCCGCAGGCCACGATCACCACGACCCGCCAGAGATTTCAGTGCGCCCCACGGTATCGGCAGAGTCGAAAGCATCCTCCGTCAGCATCACATCAACGAGCCGTCGCTCCTCGCCCTGAGGTGCCCCGAACCTTCCGGACAGCGGCCCCACTAAGATTGGGGCCGTCTGAAAGGGATGGTATTGGCGAGACGCAAGCACAATTACACACCTGAGTTCCGGGAAGAAGCCGTGAAGCTGGTGATCGAGACGTCACGTCCGATCGCGCAGGTGGCCAGGGAACTCGGTATCGTCGAAGGCACTCTCGGGAACTGGGTGAACGTCTACAGAAGTGAGCATGCCAGCGATGAGCCGTCGCTTACGATGAGCGAGCGTGTCCGGCTTCGCGAGGCAGAGCGTGAACTTCGGGACCTCAAGCAGAAAGTCGCCTTCCTGGAAAAAGTTGCCGCGTACTTCGCCAGCGAGCCTCGGTGAGCGACAAGTTCGAGTTCATCGACGCGGAGAACGCAGCCAGCACGACCGCGAACAACAGCAGGCCTCCTTCGATCGTGAAGATGTGCGCATGGCTTGAGATCTCCCGTTCGGGATTCTACGGATGGCGGGACCGGCCGGCTTCGGCTACAGCGGAAAGGCGTGAGAAACTCAAGTTGTTCATTACCAGGTCCTTCGACGACTCTGACGGGACCTACGGGCACCGGCGGATCCACGCCGACCTGGCAGGCTGGGGTGTGCCGTGCGGGCCTGAGCTGGTCCGGTCTCTTATGCGTGAGCTGGGCCTGGAGCCCTGCCAGCCGAGGCCCTGGCGGTTCAGCCTGACCGAGGGCGACGGCCAGGAGCACCGCATCCCTGACCTCGTCAAGCGCGACTTCACCGCGGGCGCTCCCGGCCTGAAAATGGTCGGGGACATCACTTATATCGAGACCTGGGAAGGCTGGGTCTATCTGGCGACCGTCATTGACTGCCATACCAGGGCCGTCGTGGGCTGGGCAATGGACGACAACTATAAGACGCCGCTCATCGAGAGGGCCATAGACATGGCCGCCCGGAACCATGTTCTTGCCGAGCAGGCGATCTTCCACTCGGACCGCGGAAGCAATTACACATCCAGTCAGTTCGCCAGGAGACTGAAGCATCACAAGCTCCGGCATTCGGTCGGCCGGACCGGAATTTGCTACGATAACTCGATGGCCGAATCGTTCTTCGCTATCTTGAAGAATGAGCGAGTTCACCGTACTCAGTATCCGACCCGTGCGCACGCATACCGTGACGTTGCCAGGTACATTGAGTTCCGGTACAATTCTCGGCGTCGGCACTCTGGACTTCAGTACAGGACTCCGCAGCAGGTCTATGGCGAGCATCTTGACCGGCAGCTCTCAGCATGAATTAACCATTAAATGGCTGTCCGGAAAGAACGCGGCACATCACCCGCGCGTCCGCCGTCAACGACGCCACACATGATTTGCTCGCCGAAGCAACGACGGTGTCGCAGCGCCGCGAAGCCGCCAATCCCCCAGCGCATCGCGATCAACCAGGCGCACCAGCACCCCAGCTCCGCCGCTGAGTCCCAAATGGGCGTCCACCGGCGGATGCGACGGCGGCTCGCTGAAGCTCCGACAGTGCGGCAGGCCAGATGCTCCCGCCCCTCCCCTGCCGATCTACGCGGAAGATGCGCAGCCTCCAGGCATCCCCCCCACCAGAAACGATCGGCGGTATGCGGACTGCGCCGACGCCAGGATGCGTTCATGCCAATGCCGAGGCGGGCTATGCGAACCTGGCTCAAGGCCTCGGCATAGTCGCGTTATGTCCGTTTTATTCATGCGGGTCGAGTCGGGAGGGTCTCGGGGATCCTGGTGGCGTCCCGGGCGTGGTGGCGTGCAGGCAGCTGTGATGCTGGCGTGCCTGGCCGTTTTGGAGGATCCCGATGGCGAGCAGATCGTGGCTGCCCGGCGATCTGGCCATGGCCGTCAGGGCGCTTCAGGCGCATCCTGTGAAGTGCGCGGAGCGGGCGGGCGTGGCCAGCATGCTGGGTTCTGGCCGGCGAGGAGGAATGCATGGAAAGCGCGCCGAGCAGGACGGCGATGTTTGCGGCCGTGTCGCGTGGATTGTTTCGCCTGGAGACGGCAACGCCGTGGGTACTGGACGATGTGCTGGCCCTGGTGCTTGTCGGCCCGGTATGGCAGCAGCTACGAGACCAGTTCGATCCGCTGTTCCCCGGCCCGGTCCGCCGCGAGTCCCGTGCGGCTGTCTGCACCCGCAGCCGGTACGCCGAGGACCGGCTGGCTGCTGGCGCCTTCACGCAGTACGTGATTCTTGGCGCGGGGCTTGACTCGTTCGCGTGGCGGCGGCCGGATCTGCTCGGCTCACTGACGGTGTTCGAGGTTGATCACCCTGCCTCCCAGGCCTGGAAGCTCGAGCGGGTCAGGGAGCTCGGCCTGCCGCTCAGCGACTCGCAGGTATTCGTGCCGGCTGATTTCGAGGCCGGACCGGTTCAGGATGTTCTGGGCCCGGCCGGGTTCGACTGGGCGCAGCCGGCGATGTTCTGCTGGACGGGCGTCGCCCCCTATCTGACGGCACAGGCGATCGAGTCGACGTTGCGCACGATCGCGGCGGCTGCTCCCGGGTCTGAGGTGGTGTTCTCCTACCGGGCCGAGGACTGTGCGCTCGACGACGCGGGGACGGAATTCGCCCGTATCTACACGCCGATCGCGGCTTCTGCCGGCGAGCCTCTTCAGCCTGGCTGGCCGGTATCCGAGATCGAGAGGCTGATCAGCCGGTGCGGGCTAAAGGTCGTGGACCACCCCGCACGTGCAGACCTCCAGCAGCGGTACTTCGCCGGCCGTACCGATGGCCTGCGGCCCTATACATTCGAGACCCTGGTGGCCGCGCGGGTCACCTGAGCGAGCGCAGGCCACGCCGGCACCTTCACCGTCTGCGAGGGCCAGGCGGTGACGGTACGGCAGAGGAGTACAGCAACCTCCCGGGCCTCGGCGTAGCCGCGTCGTGTCCGTTTTGCTCATGCTGGGCGCAGTCCGAGGGTTTCGAGGGTCCGGGTGGCGTCCCGGGCGTGGTGCCTGCAGGCGGCCGCGATGCTGGCGTGCCCGGCCGTTTTCAAGATGCCGATGGCCAGGTTGCGCAGGGCGGCCATGGCCTGGGGTCCGCTGCCGGTGCGGATCTGGGAGGCGTCTTCGCCGTAGCTGACGTCGCGGAGGTGGTGCAGGGCCTCGATCTGCCAGTGGCCGCGGATCCAGGCGGCGAGCTGGGCGGGGGTTGCCTGGTGGGCGTCCAGGCTGGTGATGGCGTAGATGGTGACGGTCCGCCACCTCCCGCCGTCCAGCGGCCGGATCTGGCGGGTGAGGCAGATGGCCTGGGCGGCGTGCGGGAAGGCGAGCCCGACGGCGACGGCCGCGGCCTTGAGGGTGCGGTGCTCCTGGCGGCCATGGCCCCGGTTGTGCTGGCGGGAGGCGACCGGGATGTGCCGCCAGGGCAGGTTCTTGACCTGGGCGTACAGGCCCGGCTGGTTCTTCTTGACCACCAGGATGTAATGGGCACTCTTGCCGGTGACAAGGAACTCGGCGTGCTCGCGCTGGATGTGCAGGGCGTCGGCGGTGATGACGCACCCGGCCAGGTCCAGCGGCTCGAGCAGCGGCGCGAACCGGGTGATCTCGTTGGTCTTGCCGTCCACCGCGACCGCCCGCCGGTGGCGCCGCCCGTGTCCTGCTGCCTGGCCGGCGGCGTGCAGCCGCGCATCCAGCCAGGACCCGACGACGGCCCGGCGGGCGACGCTCGGCAGCGAGGTGTAGGCCCGCGGGCCGTGCACGTGGCGGGACACAAGAAAGCAGACAGAAAAAGAGGTCTTGACAGCCGGCTGGCCCCTGGGCATGGCCTTCAGCACCTCAGCCTGGACGTCGTCATCTGCCGAGCCGACACACTCGATATTCCGCGACGCGCGCCGCGAGGAGTGCACGATCTGTACCGCCGTCGCACCCGACGCCGTCTTCACCGTCCGCAGCTAGGGGGACACGGGCTGACTCGACGGCCCCAGATTAGTGCGCAAATCTCATCAGCCCAAGACCAGAATCCGCAGGTCAGCGGTAGAACAGCATGGAAGCCCCTGGTGGTGACGAAACAGATCTTGGTCGATCACTTCATCTACCGGGGGCTTCCTCGTCACCAGCGGCGACAAGCCACACCGTCACCAGATCGTGGCGAACCAGCCACAACCAGGATCAACGGACCCGTGGGTACTGCCTACTCAACCGTCATCAGAGATAACCGACTGATCGACAGGGATGCTTTCTGGCTGCTCGTATCGCCATAGCCGCATCCTGAGCGGTGCACCGTTCGTGATGGCGCTGGGTCCGCCGGCCACCTGATCTCCGGCGGACCCAGCGCATACTCAAGCCAGGCGGCCCGATTCGCGCTGGACCGTGAGAAGCGGCCCGTCGGCGGCTACCCGGGGCAGCCTGATGCCCAGCGCCAAGGTCAGCATCTGCATGGCAGCCAACAGAGGATCGTCCAGGTCTGGCTCCTGGCGTTCGGCCCGGTCTAGCTGGCGACCCGGCGACGGCGCGGGGGACTCGATGATGAGTCCCGCTTCCTGCATCTCGCGCAGAAACCTGTCCGGCTCGCTGCCGATCCGGACCGACGCCATCTCTGGGGTAAATGATGTCACCAGTTCACCATCGGCCATATATTCAACCTCGCTGGTGGGCTTTGCTGTCCACAGCACCACGACGGCATCACTCCCGGCCGACAGCCGCAGCCCGACGTCCCTGTAGAAGCCGATGACATCCGGCCCGGTCTGATCGATGCCGAACGCCCATTCGCCGGTACGCCCCACCCTGAGCCACGGGCGGACGATATTGGCTTCCCGGTCAAACACAGGGAAAAGCAGCCCCCTGTTCAACTGGGCAGCAGAAAGCATCCGAGCCGATCCCAAGGGACAGCACCCTGGCGCCTCTGCACCCCAGCCGGGGAGGGGCGCCTTGACCAGCCGTCTGACCGCTGTGCTCCGCGCGGCCGGACGGCCTGCCCGCCGGTGAGGCAGCCCAGCTCACCATCACACGCAGTGATCGGGTTCGCTGGGCGGCGGCCGTGCAGTATGCCACGGCTTGGGCAGCATCCAGCACCGGACTTCTCTGAGCAACGGCTGTCCCGCAGGCACAGGCTCCGTCTACAGGTGGTGCCGCGGCCCGCGTGAATTCGTCCTTACCTGGCTGCTGTGCCGTATCGCGAGTGATCGGCTTGCGTCCGCAAATCATTCAGTGTTATACATAACCATAACAATCTTTCGACCGGTCCAGCCCGGGAAGGGACGTGCAGTGTGATCGACTTCCATGTCGATAAGGCGGGCAGCGTGCCCGTCTATGCGCAGCTGGTGCGCCAGGTGCGGGAGGCGATGCGGCTGGGTCTGCTGCATCCCGGTGACCGGCTGCCAACCGTGCGAGAGGTCGTCACCTCGTGCACAGTGAATGCGGCCACCGTGCTCAAGGCGTATCGCGAGCTGGAGATGTCCGGGCTCGCCGAGTCCCGGCAGGGTTCTGGGACGTTCGTCACCGGCACTCTGGGATCTGCTGATCCCCACGTCATGGCCCGGCTGCGGGGCGGCTTGTCACGCTGGCTGGATCAGGCGCGCGAGGCAGGACTCGAAGACGAGGACGTCCAGGCGCTTGTGGCCTCCGTGCTCGCCCAGCAGGCAGCGGGCGCGCCACGAGCCGGAGATCCCGGTCCGGCACGGCGGGCCGCCGGTACAGAAGTGGCACCGCGTGCCGCCGGGATCGGAGGTGCGGCGTGAGCGAGGAGCCGAGCGCCCTGGAGGCCAGGGGCCTGACCAAGCGCTACCGCGACGTGGTGGCGCTGAGCGAGTGCAGCTTCCAGCTGCCCTCGCACCGCATCATCGCGCTGGTCGGGGCCAACGGCGCGGGCAAGTCCACGCTGATGAGCATCGCCGCCGGGCTGCTGCCGGCCACCAGCGGTGAGGTCCTGGCCGGCGGGCAACGCGTTGACCCGCACCGCCGGCCCCGCCCGGCCGACACCGCGCACCGGGTCGCCATCCTCGCCCAGGACAAGCCGCTCTACCGCGACTTCACCGTCGCCGACATGCTGAAGTTCGGGCAGCACACCAACCGCGTCTGGGACCAGCAGCGGGCGGTGAACTGGCTGGATCGCTTCGAGGTGCCGCTCCAGCGGCGCTGCGGCCGGCTGTCCGGCGGGCAGCGCGCCCAGGTCGCCCTCGCGGTCGCGCTCGGCGGCTGCCCCGATGTGCTGCTGCTGGACGAACCGCTGGCGAACCTGGACCCCGTCGCCCGCAGCGAGGTCACCGGGGAGCTGATAGCCGAGGTCGCCGACAGCGGCATGACCGTGATCCTCTCCACCCACATCGTGGCCGAGCTCGCCGGGGTCGGCGAGTATCTGCTGCTGCTGGCCGCGGGCCGGCCAGTGCTGGCCGGTGACATCGAGGAACTGCTCGCCGGCCATGTGCGGCTGACCGGCCCCCGCGCGGACCTGCCACCGTGCCCCGGCCAGATCGTCCGGGCCCAGCACACCGAGCGCCAGTCCACCTTCATCGTCCGGCTGCCCAGCCAGGCCGTGCCCTCCGCTGTCGCCCCGGGGTGGAGCAGCGGGCCGGTGACCCTCGAGCAACTGACCATCACCTACCTCAAGAGGTCCGCGAAGCCGCCCCGAGCCCTGGAGGCCGCCGTATGAGCGCACTGAGCACACCCGGTTCTACCACCCCTGCGGCGTACCGCGGCCGGGGACGCGGCGGCGCGCGCCTGGCCGACCTGATCTGGCTCACCTGGCGTCAGCACCGCCCGGTCATCGTCGCGGGCCTGGCAGTCGCCGGGGTGGTCACCGGTTCCATGCTCTACGTCGCCGCGCGCATCGCGACGATCAACCAGGAGTGCAAGAACACGGCCTGCCCGCCCGGCTCGGCCCAGGCCGCGCCCCTCACAGGCCTCTTCGGACTCAGCAATCTGTCGCTCTACCTCATCATCATCGTGCTGTTCCTGCCGTTGCTGACCGGCGTGTTCATCGGCGCCCCGCTGCTGGCCCGCGAACACGAGCAGCGCACCCTGCTGCTGGCCTGGAGCCAGGACATCACCCCGCAGCGCTGGCTGTGGACCAAGTTCGCGCTGCTCGGCGTCCTGACCGTAGCGGCGGCAGCGGCGGTGTCCGCCGCTGCCGGGCACCTGGCCCACATGGTGAGCATCGCGACCGGGAAGAGCTTGTTCTCTCTGGGCTCCGGCGCCGGGTTCCTGGTCACCGGCATGCTGCCGCTGGCGGTGCAGACCGTGGCGTGGCTCGCCGTCGGCGTGGCGCTGGGCGCCGCGTACCGCCGCACCCTGCCCGCCATCTTCACCGCGCTCACCGGGTACATCGCCGTCCTCTTCCTTGTCGTGTGGCAGTATCCGTCCCTCATGACGCCGCTGACAGCCGTGGTCCCCTTCAGCGGCAACCAGGACTTCACCTCCCGGCTGGGCGCCAACATCCTGGTCATCTACCGGGGCATGAACACGATCTACGACGCGTCCGGCCACGCCATGAACCACGCCGCCGTGCAGTCGCTGTGCCCGGTAGGGGGCAGCGACTGCATGGCGCAACACCACCTTATGGAAGCCTTGCGCTATCAGCCGGGGAGCCGGATTCCCGACTTCCACCTCCTCCTGGCCTGCGGCTATTTCGCCCTCGGCGCGATCGCCGTCGCCGTCGTGTGGTGGCTGGTCCGGCGCACCAGCCTGAGCGCTGGCTAACGAACCCAAACCTTGATCCCAGCCCGAGCCCGGCAATCGAGCTCGCCTGGCATAGCGCAGTAGCTTGAGGACCAAGGAACCGCCACCTGCCGGAAGCCCTCAGAGCTGCGAATGCGAATACGACCCAGTTGAATTCGGATTGATCGCGGTCTCATCCGCGAAATTCAGGAGTTCGACTCGATTGAACCGCGATGTCACGCGCCGGAGCCACTTCCAAGAACCGTGACCCGAGGTCATGAGACCAGTCGGCAGCGTCCAACCCTGGCCGGTTTCCAACTAGGCATAGCCGCATTCTCTGGCCATGAGCGGAACGGTGGGCTGTCGCGGGCCGGCGAAACGGCTTACAGCCCGAACGGTCGCGCCGCGTTGTCGTGGCTCATCGCGCAGGCCATGGCGTGATGAGGTCCAGGTCGGCCACCGAGTAAAGCCGCTGTGACCTGCGGTTCTGGGTGGAGTTGAGGGGCTTTGGACCTGGCCCCCTCGATGCGAAGTTGGTGCCTATTTATAACAAATGATCGATTGAACTCCGCTACCTCCAGGCGGGAGGGCCGAAGTAGTTAGACGCCTGCGGAGCATGGACGCACTTACCCCAAGTCGCGGGGAACGGGCGACACCTTCGACGAATTCCGCGATCCACGCTCGGGAGATCCGGCGCAGCTTTCCGATCTTGATACTGCGAAGCTGTCCGGTGCGCATCAGGTAGTAGACCTTGTCGCGGCCAACATTCAGGATTTCTGCGGTCTGCTCGACTGACAAAAGCTCATGTTCGTTAGCGCTGCCACCCGCCGCCGAGATGGTGCCGGAACCCCCAGTACCCGCCGCTTTGCTGGCGCTCTCGCGGGGAGCGAACGCCTCTAGGCTCCCGCTGATCTGGATATCAGCGACTAGAGTCATCCGGACAGCGCGAGCGCTGATCCTTTCCACGGTGATCTTCGCTGTCATCATGTCCCCCCAAAGAAGTAGCTGGACGCCAGACGACCGCACGGGGACCTTCGCCCCATCTCCGCTGCGCAGAAGCTGGCAGTTGCTGTCGGCGGCAGCTTGAACGTGATCGCGTTCAGTTCCGCCCGCCCCGTCGTTGTCTGGCTGTGCAAACCACACCGATTTCATTCTCGGCTGCCTCGCCGCAAACGAGAATGCCACCCCTCGTCCAAGCCGGGTGCCCGGGTAACCCGGCTTCCTCCCGGACCGACCCCGAAGCACCGAGACTCTACGCGCGGGCCTCGACAGACCGCAGGGCGCTACGCCTTTGCGACTTCGTGAGCGCGCAGGACGATGGCCATCGCGATCCCTACGCGGCACCGGTAGAGCCCGGCAGCGGACCGCGCTCGCCGTGCTGTTTTACAGTCCCCTATCTGTCTCTTGCTGACCGTGTCCGTCGAGCGGTCCGGGTGCCGGTGGCCGCTTCCGGGGTGACGGTCCTGCGTTGATCTTCGTGTCGCTGGGTATGTTCCGGGTGTTCAGAGCCCCTGTGATGCTGTCGTGGGTATGCCTGCGGCGGTGCGATGCGGGGGCGCATGCCTGGGGCACAGAGGGGCGGATGGGCGGGGCTGGTCCGCCCGATGCTGGCGACGCCCGCCCGTGAGCTGCCTGCCGATGAGGGATTGTGGGCGGCGGAGTTCAAGTGGGATGGCCTGCGGGCGGTCGCCTATGTCCACGGCGGCGGGTTGCTGTTGCGTTCCCGCCTGGACCGCGACATCACCACGACGTATCCCGATCTGGCCGGCGTGGCCGGCGGGGCAGGGCGCCGTCGGCTGATCCTGGATGGGGAGATCGTCGCGTCCGGCCCCAGTGGGAAGCCGGATTTCGGAGCGCTGCAGCGCCGGATGCACGTCCGCCGGCCGACCGCGAGGCTGGCTGCGGCGGTGCCGGTGACCTATCTGGTGTTCGACGTCATGCACATCGATGGGCGGGACCTGCTGCGCGTTCCCTACGCGCAGCGCCGCGCTCGGCTCGAGGACCTGGGCCTGCCCGGCCCGGATGCTGGCGTGCCGCCTAGTTTCCCTGGCGGCGGCCAGGCTGTCCTGGCCGCCAGCCGCGAGCATGGGCTGGAAGGCGTGGTGCTCAAACGGCTGGACTCGCTGTACCTGCCTGGGTGCCGCTCGCCGCTGTGGCTGAAGGTCAAGAACGAACGGATCGCCGACGTGGTGATCGGCGGGTGGATCCCCGGCAACGGCGCCCGCGCCGCTGTCCTGGGTTCGCTGCTGCTGGGCGTCCAGGCACCGGCCGGCCTGACGTACTGCGGGAAAGCCGGGACCGGCTTCACCGACGCCGCCCTGCGTGACCTGACACGCGGGCTGCACGCACTCGAACAACCCCACAGCCCGTTCGCCAGCCCCCTCCCGCCGGCGGACGCCCGGCACGCCCACTGGGTCAGGCCCGTTCTGGCCGGCCAGGTCAGCTACACCGAATGGACCCCCGCCGGGCGGCTCCGCCACCCCGTCTGGCGCGGCTTGCAGGCCAGCCAGGACCCCGCTCGCGTGGTCCGCGGATTAACAGCCGGCCGAGGGCACCGCAGCCAAACCATGCACGGCCGTCGCCGGCCAGGAGTCGGCGGGTGCCGGTTGCTAATGGTCAAAGTGTCGGTCGAGCGATCATGGCCAGGAGAGGAAGGCTGACAGCGACCACGGTCATGTTCACGCCGACCCGGATTGACCGCGCAGACATGCCGATGACCCTCATCGTGTACCGCCAGCTGCCTCCCGGTGACGGTGTAACTCACGGACAAACCACTGACGGATGATCAAGGCCCGGTCCCCCTGAGCGGGCAACCGGGCCTGTGAACTGCTACTGCATGAGTAGCCCCGACCGGATTTGAACCGGCGCTACCGCCTTGAGAGGGCGGCGTCCTGGGCCGCTAGACGACGGGGCCAGACACTGCACGGTAGCGCACCGCAGCGGGCCGCGCCAAACGGATCGCCCGCTCATCCAGGCGCCTGCGGCACCACGGCCGGCCCTCCAGGACACGTGACGGCGCGCCTGCATGGCCCGCCCTTATGAGGGTATCTGTCGTGACATGCTCGGATTCCTGATCGTCCTGCTGATTATCGGCCTGATCGCCGGCGCCATCGCCCGGTTGCTGGTCCCGGGCCGCGACCCGATGGGGGTGCTCGCCACCATCGCCCTCGGGATCCTTGGCTCGTTCGTCGGCGGCTACCTGCAGAACCTGGTCTTCTACCACAGCCTAGATATCAGCCACCCGCATGCCACGGGCTTCATCGGCTCGATCATCGGGGCCATAGTCCTGCTGCTCGTGCTGCGCTTGACCGGCCGCAACCGCGGCGGCCGACGGCGATACTGAATCTGCTGGGGTACCAGGACTCGAACCTAGACTAACGGGGCCAGAACCCGTCGGGCTGCCAATTACCCCATACCCCATCGCGGTGGGCCAGCAGGCTCGCTCGCGCCTGAGCAGTGTAGCCGAAACCTAGACCCAGCGACTAAACGGAACACCCACCGGACTGCCACACGCCCCGGCGCGGTAGATGACCGTCAGCGAGCGGGGCGTCCGAGTCATCCGGGTCCCGGCCCGGCCCGGCGCCGCGGCCGCGTGCCCTCCGCGCCCGCGCCGGCCGGCTCCGCGTCGCCCTCGAGCAGCCAGCACCGGGCCAGGTGATCCGGGACGGCGGCGAAGTCGGGCGGATGCGTCGTGCAGATATCCATGGCCAAGGGGCAGCGAGAGCGGAACCGGCAGCCCGTGTCTACCGCGGCTTCACGGCTCTCGGCGTCCCGGACGGCCCGCGTGGCCTGCCGGGCCCGCCGGGCGGCGGCCAGATCCTCGCGGGAGACCGTCGGGTCGGGCGCGGAGCCAGCCAGGATCTGCGTGTACGGGTGCGCGGGCCGCAGGATCACCTCGTCGCTCGGGCCACGCTCGACGATCTCACCCCGGTACATCACCATGATCTCGGAGGAGAAGTGCCTGGCGGTCGCCAGATCGTGGGTGACATACAGCATGGCCAGGTTGCGGTCCTGCTTGAGCCGGTCGAGCAGGTTGAGGATCTCCAGCCGGATCGACACATCGAGCATCGAGACCGGCTCATCGGCGAGCAGCACGTCAGGATCGGTGGCCAGGGCCCGGGCGATCGCCACCCGCTGGCGCTGGCCGCCGGACAGTTCATGCGGGTGCTTAAGGGCGATCTCCTCGGGCGGCGTCAGGTTCACCGAGCGGAGCAGATCGTGGATCGCCTGCTCCAGCGCATCGCCCCGCGGGTGCTGAGGCCGCAAGAGCAGGGGCCTGACCAAGTGGTGGCGCACCGTGTGCATAGGGTTGAGCGAGGCGAACGGATCCTGGAAGACCAGCTGCACACGGTGCCGGTAGCCGCGCAGGGCCTGGCCGCGCCGGCCCGCGGGGGCGCCGTCGAGCAGGATCTCGCCGGAGGTTCGCTTCACGAGCTGGGCGAGCGCCCGCACCACGGTCGACTTGCCACTTCCGCTCTCGCCGACCAGCGCGAGCGTCTTCCCCTCGCGCAGCTCGAACGACAGGTTGTCCACCGCCCGCAGCTTGCCGCCACCGCGCTGGCCGAACTCGACCGTCAGGTCACGCACCTCAAGGACGCTCACTGTTCGCCTCCCGCGCTGTCCGCCGTGACCGCGCTGTCCGCGGCTGCCCCGCTGTCCGCGGCTGCCCCCGCTGTCCGCGGCTGCCCCGCTGTCCGCGGCTGCCCCGCTGTCCGTGGCTGCCCCGCTGTCCGTGGCTGCACTGCGGCCGGCGACGAGGACTTCGCTGTCCGCCCGGCTCTGGTGTGCCCCGGGCATCGCGGCGAGATCGTCCGGCGGGCCGCCCGGGCGGAGCTCAGGGTTGTGCAGATGGCAGGCCACCCGCCAGCCTTTGGCCAGGGCCGGGTCAGCGAGCAGCCGCCTCGCGGGCGGCTCTAGCACCGGGTGGATGGTCGCGCACGGCTCGAACTGGTAGTCACAGCGCGGCGCGAATGGGCATCCCGGGAAGTTGTCGCGCAGGTCGGGAGGAATTCCCGGCACGCCACGCAGGTCACGCCGGACGCCGCGCATGTCAGGGAACGAGCGGAGCAGGCCGAGCGTGTACGGGTGTGCGGGAGCGGTACCGACCGCCTCGGACGGCGCTCGCTCCACCACCTCGCCCGCGTACATGATCGCCAGCCGGTCGCTGATCTCGAGCAGCATGGACAGGTCATGGGTGATGAAGATGACGCTGAACCCGAATTCCTCACGGAGCCGCTCGATCTCGTCGAGGATTTCCCGCTGAACCACGACGTCGAGGGCGGTGGTCGGCTCGTCCAGGATGACGATCTCGGGATCCAGGGCCAGCGCCATGGCGATCATGACACGCTGCCGCATGCCGCCGGATAGCTCGTGCGCGAAGCTGTTGATTCTCTTCGGGTCGATTCCTACCATGTCCAGCAGCTCCCGCGCCCGAGCGTGCCGGGCGGCCCGGTCCATGTGCTGCCGGTGAGCTTCGAAAATGTCATCAAACTGCCTGGCCACACTGGTCACCGGATTGAGCGCGTTCATCGCGCTCTGGAAAACCATCGAGATCTTGTTCCACCGGAACGCGCGCAGGTCCTCGCCGTCCAGCGCCATCACGTTAACCGGCGGTCCCTCGGCGGGGAAGAACGTGATGGCCCCGCCGGTCATCCCCGCAGGCGGCCTGAGCATCCGGGTCAGCCCATAGGCGAGCGTGGATTTGCCGCACCCGCTCTCCCCGACGATGCCGAGCACCTCGCCTCGGCGCAACTCGATCGTGACATCGCGGACTGCTCGGGTCGGGCGCGGCCCGGCGTACTCGACACTGATGTGCTCCGCTCGCAGGACCGGGTCCTGCTCGGCCACCGGCTCGCTCCCCTGGACGTCTGGCATCCCGCTCATCCCTCACTCACCGGCGGGCTCGCCTGCGCGCGGGCTCGCCTGCGCCCGGCTCGCCTGCCCCGGGCCGGGTGGTACACCCGCAAGCGCGGGTTGAGCAGCTCGTCCAGGCTGAAGTTGATCAGCGCGAAGCCCATGCCGAGCAGCGCTATGCACAAGCCGGGCGGGACGAACCACCACCAGGCCCCCACCGAGAGCGCCTCGCCGCTGTAGGCCAGGCTGAGCATGTTTCCCCAGGTAAGCAACGTAGGGTCACCCAGGCCGATGAAGGCCAGGACGGCCTGGGTGAGAATCGCGAAGATCACCCCGAAGATGAAGTTGGACACGATGATCGGAAGTTCGTTGGGGAGAATCTCTATGAGCACGATGCGCCAGGACCGCTCCCCCGACGCCCGGGCCGCGAGCACGTACTCGCGGTTGCGCACCGACAGGGTCTGCGCCCGCAGCACCCGGGCCGCGGCGGCCCAGCTGGTCAGGGCGATAATCACGATGATCGGGAGCAGGCCACCCGCCTTCACGTAGGCCAGGATCACGATGACCAGGGGCAGGGTGGGGATGACCAGGACGACGTTGGACAGCAGCGACAGCGCCTCATCGACGAAACCGCCGGCGTAGCCGCCGCCGATGCCGATGACGATGGAGATGACGGTGGCCAGCAGCCCGGCGGCTACCCCGATCTCCAGCGTGGCCCGCGCGCTGACCACCGTCTGGCTGAAGACGTCCTGCCCGATGTTGGTGGTGCCCAGCCAGTGGCTGAACGACGGAGCCGCGGTGTTGGAGTGACCCAGCTGGTTCGGGTTGGCCAGGAAGAGGGGCCCGAAGATCGCGAGCAGTACGAAAAACCCGACGATGCAGGTTCCCGCGACCAGGCTGGGCGAGCGGAAGGCCGTCCTCAGCCTGCCGGTCGGGCGGCCCGCGGGCTGGCCGCCGGTCTCCGCCGCGACGGCGGCAACGACGTTCGTGGCGCTCACCGGGACAGCCTCGTCCGCGGGTCGATGAAGCCGTGCAGCAAGTCCACGATCATGTTGGCGCCGAGGACCGCGAATGTGATCACCAGGAAGATCCCCTGCATCAATGGGTAGTCGTTGTTGGTCACGGCTTGCACCAGCTTCTCGCCGAGGCCCGGGTAGGAGAAGACGTACTCCATCGCGATCGCGCCGCTGACCACGAAGCCGAGCGATATCGCGAACCCGGAGACGCTGGGCAGCACCGCGTTGC
Organism: uncultured Actinomycetes bacterium; assembly: GCA_963822825.1. Classification (GTDB taxonomy): domain Bacteria; phylum Actinomycetota; class Actinomycetes; order Streptosporangiales; family Streptosporangiaceae; genus JAWWPY01. The sequence goes on from CAWGIW010000005.1 coordinate 597,250, forward strand.
GGGCGGCATAGCTGATCATGATCCGGGACTGCCGCAGCCCCTTGGCCTCGGCGGCGACGACGTAGTCGTCGGACAGCGTGGAGACCATCATGTTGCGCATGCCGAGCAGCCAGCCCCCCACCGAGCTGATCACGATAGTGAGCGCGGGCAGCAGGGCATGCTGGACGGCCGAGGTGATGAACGGCAGGTTCCATCCCTCGGTGATCTCGGAGTTCGTGTTGTACCCCTGCCCCAGCGGGAAGACGTGCCAGACATTGCTGGCGAACAAGAACAGCAGGATCAACGCGAGCCAGAAGTACGGCATCGCGGTGAGCAGGGTGGTGGCCGGGATGATCGCGTCCAGCCGAGACCCCCGTTTCCATCCGGCCAGCGCCCCCAGCCCGACGCCGAGCGCGAAGCTGATGATCGTCGCCGTGCCGACCAGGGCCAGCGTCCAGTAGATGGCCTGGCCAATCTCCGTGGCCACCGGCGTGGGGAAATCGGTGATGGACAGGCCGAGCCGCATGTGCGCCAGGCCGTCCACGTACTGCCAGTACTTCTGGAATATGTTCCCGGTGCCCAGGCCGAGCAGCTTGGTCAGGACCTGCGCCTCACCAGGCGGAACGGGACCGGACTGCGACATCTTGCCGAGCAGGGCCTCGACCGGGTTACCCGGGATGAGCTGCGGCAGCAAGAAGTTGAGAGTCAGCGCCGCCCAGGCGGCTACCAGGTAGAACCCCAGCTTGCGGGCCACGTAACGCACTCTCAGCCCTCCTTATCTCCGGCGCCAGGGCCGGTGGGCCCGCGACGGCTGATGTCGCCGCGGCCGCCCGGCGGGGATGCCGCGGTCTGCGGTCCGCGGCATCCCCTCCGCCGGGCGCTGTTCTGGCCTCCGCTGAGGTCAGCCGAGGGCCACCGTGGTCACTTGTTCACCGGGACCAGCCGCGCGGAGATCCAGCCGATGTCCGGCTGGATGTAGACGGCTGGCGCCCCGTAAGCGTTCGCCTCAGTGGGGATGTTGCCGACGTGGTGCCCGTTGAATTCGATCTCGTTCTGCGCCTCGTACAGCGGAATCAGGGGCATCTGCTGGGCGAAGATGTTCTCGATCTTGTAGAACGCCGGGTTCTGCACGGACGGGTCCGTCGTGTCGGCGATCTGCGCGAGCAGGGAGTCCACCTGCGGGTTCCGGTAGCGGCCGTAGTTGCCGACCGTGTCAGCGGTGCCGATAGGCGGCGCGATCGAGCCATCCAGCAGCGAGTAGTAGTACGACCACGGGTCCGGGGTGAAGCCGAAGCCGGCGATCTCCAGCTGGAAGTTGCCGTTGTCCTGATCCGAGGTGAACGCGGTGTAGGCCTCCTGGTCGATGACCAGGTTGATGCCGGCCTTGAGTTCCTGCTGCATGATCTGCAGGGCACTGAGGTAGTCGGTGTAGCCCGCGACCATCTTGACCGTGAGGGTCAGCGGCGTGGCGACGCCCGCCTTGGTCAGGATGTTCTTCGCCGCAGCCGCGCTGGGGCTGGGGAATTTGGCGCTGGCCAGCGTCGGGTCCAGCACCGAGCTGTAGTTCGGCGTGATCAGCGCCTCGGGGTTGCTGGGGGGGGCATACCCGTTGTAGACCGTGTTGCTGATCGAGGTGCGGTCGAGCGCCGCACTGATCGCCTGGCGCACGGCGAGCTTCGTGGTCGGGCCGGTGGCCATGTTCGGCATCAGGAAGTTGGTGGCCAGCGGAATGTCGCTCACCACGAACTTCGGGTCCTTGGCCAGGTAGGTCTGCTTGATGTTCGGGATGAAGGCGCCGGTCCAGTCGAGCTGGCCAGCTTCGATCGCCGCGTCCATCGTCGTGTTGCCGCTGTAGCCGATGAACCGGACGGTCTTGAATTTGGGCAGGCCCGGCAGGTAGTAGTGCGGGTTCGCGGTCAGCTCGAAAGCCTGCGGGGAGAACTTGGTCAGGATGTAGGCACCGGTGCCGACCGGGTGCTCATTCAGGAACGTCGTCGGGTTGCTGACCGACTTCCAGATGTGCTCAGGCACGATCTCCACCCGGCCGAGCGCGTAGTACGCGTCCGTGTAGGCGGCCTTGGTGAAGTTGATCGTCACCCCGTAGGTCCCGTCAGCGGCGACGCTGGCCAGCGGCAGAGCGTACTTGTTGAGGGCGGTGCTGTGCAGCGCCTGATCGAACGTGTAGACAACGTCCGCGCTGGTGAACGGCTTGCCGTCGGTCCACGTCACGTTGTGCCTGAGCTGGACGGTGAGGGTCTTGCCGCCGTTGGTCCACGCATAGCTGGCGCCGAGCCACGGTTTGACGTCGCCGGTCTTCACCGTGTTGTAGAAGAACAGCGTCTCGTAGATCATGCCGTTGGTCGCGTCTTGCTGGTTCGGGGAGTACATGTTGAAGTCATCGGTGTAGGCGGGCTGCCCGGTGGCGACCGTGAGCACCCCGGTGGGGCCCGAGGACGATGAAGCGTTGCTGTTACCACCGCTGCTGCCGCCGCAGGCAGCGAGCGCGCCTGCCGTCACCACGGCGGCACCGGCGGCAAACGTTCGCAGGCGCCAGGGTCTCAACGACATTGATGATTCCTTCTTTCTTTCGCCCTGGGGTCACTATGGTCGCGAAAACACCGCGGCCCACCCGTCCGTAGCGCGTACGAACTACGGGCTGTCGTGGCCGCCTGTCAATCGGCGTGATGTTCGGTTATGCAGTTCAGGGCCCTGCCTGCGGCAGTCGGCAATCCGGGATCTCCGGGTTGACTGAGCGAAGCACTATACCGGTTAAGTGTCAACCCTTCATGACCAGAGGTGAAGGAGGGATAGGGTCTCGTTCGGGTTTCGATCCCATGTCGGCGCGGTTAAGCAGGGCCGCTGAGCAAAGGGGGCGCGGGGTCCATGGGCCTACGCCCGGCGCGGATGATGCCCCGGCCCGGCGCGGATGATGCCCCGGCCCGGCGCGGATGATGCCCCGGCCCGGCGCGGATGATGCCCCGGCCCGCGCTCCCCGGCCCGGCGCGGACGATGCCCCGGCCCCGGCGTTGCCCACGGCCTCGGCCCATCGCTGATGATGCCTGGCCGGGCGCGGGGTCACGGCCCCCCGTCGCGGCGGCGGCTCATGACCTCGTCGAGGAGAAGGATCAGGCCGCCACCAGCGGCGGGCTCGCGGTGCTGCCCCGGAGGGTCAGCACCGGCGACTCCTCCTGGACATGACCGACCACCTCCCCGCTCGCCACCTGCGCCAGCGTCTGCGCGGCATGCGCCCCGTACGCGGCGATATCCCTGCTCAACGCGGTCAGCGGCGGGTGAACCAGCTCACAGAGCGGTGAATCATCCCAGGCCACAATGGACAGCTCAGCCGGCACCTCGACGCCCATCCGCTGGGCCGCGCTGAGCCCCGAGATCGCCATAATGTCATTGTCGTAGATGATCGCGGTGGGCGGCCGCCGGGCGCGCAGCAGCGTCCGGGTCGCCTCAGCCCCGCGTTCGCGCGTGTAGTCGGCCTCCACGCAGACGGACTCGATCCCCGCGAGCCGTGCGGCCTCGGCGAACGCATCGGTCCTGATCTTGGTATGCCAGAACCTCGGGATGCCCGTCACCCGCGCGATCCGCCGGTGCCCGATTCCGGCGAGGTACTCAACGGCGGAGGCGGTCGCGGCGGCGTCGTCCTCCCACACCGCGGTCAGCGATCCCGCGCCCAGCGGAGTGCCGATCACGACGGCCGGCATCCGCAGTTCCTCCAGGACCAGCACCCGCTGGTCGCTGATCTGAAGGTTGACGAGGAACACCCCGTCCACCCGCCGCTGGGCCCACCACGACCGGTACATGGCGATCTCGGCCGCCTGGTCCTCAGCGGTGCTGAACAGGAGCGCGGCCTGCCCCCCGGCCAGCTCGGCCTGGATTCCGGCGATGAACTTCATGAACCAGGGTTCTATCCCGAGCATGTTCGCCTGCCGGTCGATGACCAGCCCGAAGGCCCCGGCCCGGCCATCAGAGAGCGCGCGGGCGGCGCTGTTCGGCTGAAAGCCGATCTCCTCCGCGATGGCCAGGATGCGCTCCCGGGTGGCCGTGGAGACGCCCGGCTGGCCGTTGAGAGCGAACGACACCGCCGCCTTGGTCACGCCCGCCCGGCGCGCGATGTCGGCGATGGTCGGACGTTTCACGCGATGCCTCCCCGCGATAGCCGGTCGGCCCGGCGTGCCCGCACGGTACCGCGTGGCGGTACCGCCCATGGCGGCCACGCACCCAGGCGGCGGTACCTGCCTCCCGCGGAGGCCCGCTGACTGGCGGATTAACGGCCGCCCGGCTCTTGCGCGGCCAGTGTAACAAGCAGCCCGGCCCCCTCGCCGGGACCGGAACCCGGCGCGCCACCAGCGCTCAAATGTGTTGACACTTAACCGGTATAGTGATTCGATCGCACTGGCTTGTCATACTGGCCTGCCGCACTGTTCTACCGGATGGGTCTATCGCACGGGCCTGAAGCCGCGCACGTCCGACGCCCGCTTGAGTTCCAGAGGAGATCTGTCCGCATGCGCAGAAATTCTGCCAAGATCATGGCCGATGGGCGGGCGGTCAACTGGCTGGGAGCGAACTTCTGGTCCCGCACCGGCGGCCCGCTGATGTGGCGGAACTACGACGCGGGCACCGTCCTCTGCGAGCTGCGCGTACTGCACGAGCACGGTCTCACCGTCACCCGGTCGTTCTTCTACTGGCCTGACTTCATGCCCGAGCCGGACCGGATCGATGAGCAACTGGTGGTCAGGTTCGCCGACTTTCTCGACTGCCATGCCGAAATGGGCATGCAGACCATACCTACCTTCGTGGTCGGCCACATGTCCGGGGAGAACTGGGATCCGTCCTGGCGCCTCGGCCGTGATCTGTATAGCGACGTCTGGATGGTCGCCCGGCAGGCGTGGTTCGCCGGCGAGATGGTGCGCCGGTTCGGGGGGCACCCAGCGGTGTGCGGCTGGCTGATCACCAACGAGATGCCGATCTATGGTGGTGAGGCGCCCAGGGAGACCATCGCGGCGTGGGCACAGATCATGGTGGACGCCGTCCGCGCGGCGGGCGGCCGCCAGCCGGTCTCGCTCGGTGACGGTGCCTGGGGTATCGAGATCAGCGGCCAGGACACCGGCTTCTCGGTGGCCGACAGCGCCCGGCTGTGCGACTTCATCGGCCCGCACGTGTACCCGGTGGGCACCGATCAGGTCCGGCAGCACTACGCGGCGGCCTGGGCCTGCGAGCTCGCCACGACCTTCGGGCGCCCGGTGATCCTGGAGGAGTTCGGGGTCAGCTCCGATTTCGCCTCCGATGTGAACGCCGCCCACTATTACCGCCAGGTCCTGCACAACAGCCTGCTGGCCGGCGCGACCGGCTGGCTCGGCTGGTGCAACTCCGATTACGACGACTTGATCGACCAGGACCCCTACCGTCACCACGCCTTCGAGCTGCACTTCGGCCTCACCGACTCACGCGGGGTGCCCAAACCGCAGCTGGCCGAAATGAAGGCGTTCGCTGACATCCTGGCCGCGGCGGACATCGCGCACTGCGAGCGGGCCGACTCTGAGACGGCCCTTATCGTGCCGGCCCACCTGGACACCAGCTACCCGTTCACCGAACCTGGCGACCGCACCTACCTGGCGCAGGCGCTGTGCCAGGCGTATGTCTCCGCCCGGCTCGCCGACCTGGCGCCCGCGCTCACCAGGGAGAGCGCTGGCGTGGCGGGCGGCGCACGGCTGTACCTGCTGCCCTCGGCCAAGTCCCTGCTCAGTCCCACGTGCTACGAGCTTGAGCGGATCGCCGCCGACGGCGCATGCGTGTACGCGTCCTATTCACCGGGGGATAACGGCAACCATCCCGGCCCCTGGTCCTCCCGTCTCAACGCCATGTTCGGCATCCAGCATGAGCTGCGCAACGGCCTGGTGGACACGATCGAAGACGACCAGGTGACGTTCACGTTCAGCCGGGACTTCGGGGCCATCACCGCCGGAGCGCGGCTGACCTTCAGCGTCACGGGAACCCCGTACGGACGGGCGTACCTGCCGGTCCGCCCCGACGGGGCCGAGGTCGTCGCCGTGGACTCCCGGGGCCGGCCCGCCCTGCTGCTCCGCCGGACCGGTGTGGGCTCCCTGGTGCTGTGCACCTATCCCATCGAGCACATGGCCGCCGCCACCCCGGACGTCAACCCGGAGGCGACCAGCGTGCTGTACGACGCGCTCGCCGTGCACGCCGGAGTGAACCGGCTGGTCACTGTGGAGGATCCCAGGGTCGCCACCGACATCCTGGTCCATCAGGACGGCACCCGTCTCGCCTGGCTGGTGAGCCAGGCCGCGGAGCCCGTCGCGGTCAAGCCGCAGCTCGCCGCCGGGCTTCGGCTCAGCGCGCTCGACGGCGACACGGCCAACGGTGAAATCAATCTGGTTCCGTTCGGTGTGGGTGTTTTCCGCCTCGTAGACGGGGAGGAGATCACTGGCGGGCCGTGAGGCCCCGCCGCCCGAGGCACGCACCGTTGGGAGCTCACATGCCCTGGTTCGACCTGCCGCTCGCCGCACTGCGGGAGCACCGCACCGCAGCCGAGGAGCCGGCTGGCCTTGACGGGTGGTGGGCCGAGCGTATGGACGAGGCCCGCGCGGCCGCCCTCCCACCCGGGGTCAACCGATACGAAACGGATGCCTACCAGCACCTGCACGCATACGACGTCGAGTTCTCCGGGGCTCGAGGCGACCGTATCCGCGGCTGGTACCTGCGCCCCGCCGGGACCGGGGACACGCCGCTCCCGGTCGTGGTGCAATTCATCGGGTACGGCGGCGGACGCGGGCTCCCGGCCAGCCACACACTGTTCCCCTCGGTCGGCTATGCCGCCTTCGTGATGGATACCCGTGGTCAGGGCGGCCGGTGGACCGTGGGCGCGACCGGCGACCTGGCCCCGGGCCCCGAGTACTCCTCCGTGATGACCCGGGGCATAGCCCGGCCCGAGGATTACTACTACACCAGGCTGTACGTGGACGCGGTGCGCGCCGTCGAGACGGCCGCGGAACTCGACGGCGTGGACAGCTCCAGGATCGCGGTGAGCGGGGCCAGCCAGGGCGGCGCTCTCGCGCTGGCCTCCGCCGCGCTGCTTGGCGAGAGGGTCACGGCCTGTCACGCCGACGTCCCATTCCTCTGCGACATCCAGCGCGCGGTGACGCTGACCGCGTCAATGCCGTACGCGGAGGTGGCGGAGTTCCTGGCCCAGCAGGTAGATCTGGAAAGCGTGGCCCTGGACACCTTGCGCTACGTGGACTGCGCCCTGCTGGCCCGCCGGATTACCGCCGAGTGCCTGGTCAGCGTGGGGCTGATGGACGACATCTGCCCACCCTCAACGGTGTTCGCCGCCTACAACGCGATCACCGCGACCAAGGAGATCGCCGTGTTCCCGTTCGGGGTGCACGCGGTGCCGCCCGCGCACGTGGAGCATCAGCTCCGGCATCTCGGGCGATGGGCCGCCCGGCCGGTCACGGCTGGACTGGCCGGGCCGACTGAACCCGCCCAGCACGACTGAACCGGCGGGCCCGCCTGGACCCGCCCAGCCCGACCCGGCCCGGCTGGACCTGCCCGGCCCCCCGGGGGGGTGGGGGGCCAGGCAGGGGCACGGGGCGGCTGGGCCGCCGGTGGTCAGCTCGCCGCGGTCATCGCCTTGGCATGGGCGCTGAGCAAGTGGGCCGCCGCATTCGTGGTGTTGCTCGGGTCGTTGTCCCAGATGACCCGGTAGCCGTCGTAGTCGGGATACCAGGAGCCGTCGTCCACGCGCGAAGTGAGCAGCCAGAACTGATCCCCTGCGCCACCGTTGTTCAAGACGGCGTTCGTCCAGGTCTGGTAGCCGGCATCCCGGGTGGCCTCGTCGGGGACGCCCTGCGAGGCGTTGATGGCCAGGCCATACTCCTCAAGGACGACCGGCTTGCCGGCGGCCGCCCCGTCCGAGATGTGGTCGGTGATCCATTTGGTGCCCCAGGTGACGGGGTCGGTGCCTGGCTTGGACGAGGGGTTCTCCCCCCAGCCCTGCGGGTACAGGTGCACGGTGCCGTAGTCGATCGTGCGCAGCGCGATGAAGTCTTTCCAGCGGTCACCCTCGTAGTTGGAGTAAGGGTAGTCAGAGTTAGCCGGGTCGCCGTAGAAGCCCTCGTCTCCCGTTGTCACCAGCTGCCGGGGGGCCAGTTCCTTGAAGTAGGCGCTGGAATCTTTGACCCAGGTCAGCAGCCGCTGGCCGGTCTTGTCGCTACGGCTGCGCGGCTCGTTCGCGAGCTCGAAGGTCATGATCGTTGGGTCTTCGTTGTAGCGCATTCCTGTGTAGGGGTTGCGCCTGGTCAGCACGTACTTGACGTAGGCCTGATAGCACTTCTGGATCGAGGCGGTGCTGTAAAACATGTCGTGGTTCGTGCCGGTGGTGTACGAGTCATCGGGAAGGTTGAGGAACCACTTCACGTACTGCTGCATACCGCCGTAGTCAGGCCAGTTGTTCACGAGCGCGAGCACGAGCCGGATGCCGAGCTGGCCGGCCTTAAAGATCGAGTAGTCCAGCGAGTCGAATGCCGCGTTGTCGTACACATAGGGCTGCGGCTGGAGCGGAGTGTAGGAGCCGCCCGAACCATCGGCGAAGGCCCAGGCGCGCACCACCGCCAGGGACATCGCGGCCGCGTCGTTGAGCGCACTGTCGATCATGTAATGCGACTGCTGATGCAGGTAGTAGGTGTTGGTGCCGCCGAACCGCCATGGCTCGCCGCCGACGGAGAACCTGCCGCCGCGGACCGTCACGAATTCACGTGGCCGATTCGGGAACGTGCCGCCCGCCGCGAGGCCGTTCGCGGTCAGGCCGTTCGCGGTCAGGCCGCTGGCGGTCAGGGCGTTCGCGGCGAGGCCGGAACGGGTGGCGGTCGCCGCGGCCGCGGGCATGGCTCCCGCCCCCAGCGCGAGCCCGGCGGCGCCCGCGACTGCCCCGGTGAGCAGCCCGCGGCGCGTGGTTCCCGGTCGGGGATCATGCGCCGCCGCTGCCGGACCATCATCCGGATCTGGGGAAAAGCCTGCGGCCATCTCAAACCTCCATTGGTCGAACCCGGCCCAGCCGGTACCGGGCCGTGACATGAAGCAGGCGGGCGCGGGTTGAGTAAATCCGCCGCGCACACTGAGGATCACATCACTAGACCGGTTTAGCGTCAATGCCTTGAATGGATTAATATGATCGATATACCGGTTTAGCCGCTCCTCGGGCCGACGGCGGGCCTCGAGTCTGATCGACAAGCCGGACCGGTTCTCTGACCGTACAGAACAAGGCCTCGGCCTAGTGGCGATATGTCCGCTTATTTACCTGATGACCGTTCTGTCCGACCGGGTGCGCTCCAGTCGCCCGCTCTCCCGGGATTTGCGGACGGAAAATGCCAGCCCCCAGCACTTTCCGTCCACGAATGACCCGCCACCCCATCATCCCGGCCGCTTATCATCCCGCGCGAGCCAGCCGGGCCAGGGTGCGCTCCCGGCCCAGCAACTCGATCGACTCGTACAGCGGTGGGGACACCCGGCGGCCGGTCACCGCGACCCGGACGGGCGCGAAAGCCTGCCGGGGCTTGAGGCCGAGCCCTTCGACCAAGGCCTGGTGCAGCGCGTCCTTGATCGCCTCCGCTGTCCAGGGCATTACGCCGCCCAGGGCCGCCTCGGCCGCCTTGAGCACCGGCGCCGCCTCCGGGGTGAGCACGCGTGCCGCATCGGCGGGATCGACCTCGAAGTCCGCGTCGTCGGTGAACAGGAACCCAAGCATCTCGACCGCCTCGGTGAGCCTGGAGATCCGCTCCTGGATGAGCGCCGCGCCCGCCTCGATCAGCCGGGCCTGCGGCCCGCTCACCGGATCGCTGACCAGCCCCGCATCCCGGAGGAACGGCGTGATCCGCGCGGCGAAATCGGCCGGCTGGAGGGCGCGGATCTTGTCCCCGTTGATCGCCTCGAGCTTGACCGCGTCGAACTGCGCCGCGTTCTTGCTGACGCGGCTCAGGTCGAACTCGGCGGCCATCTCGTCGAGCGTGAACGATTCCCGGTTCTCCCCCGGGGACCACCCCAGCAGCGCCAGGTAATTGCAGATCGCTTCAGGGAGGAACCCCTCGGACCGGTACCAGTTGACCGACACGACGCCGTTCCGTTTAGAAAGCCGTTGCCCGTCTTTGCCAAGCACGTAGGGCAGATGGGCGAACGCGGGGAACCCGGCCTCATCCACGCCCATGGCGCGGTAGACCGCGATCTGGCGCGGAGTGGAAGAGAGCAAGTCCTGCCCGCGTACCACGTGGGTGATCTTCATCAGCACGTCATCGACCGCGACGGCCAGCGTGTAGAGCGGGGAGCCGTCGGCCCGCACCAGCACGAAATCGGGGACATGCGCGTTGTCCACGGTGACCTCGCCGAGGACGAGGTCGGTAAATGTGGTCAACCCGGCTGGCATCCGGAACCTGATCGCCGGCTGGCGGCCTTCGGCCTGATAGGCGGCAACCTGCTCCGGGGTCAGGTGGCGGCAGTGGCCGTCATACCCGCTCGGGCCCCCTCCTGCCCGCGCGGCCGCCCGGCGCTCGGCCAGTTCCTCCTGCGTGCAGTAACAGTAATAAGCGTGCCCCGTGTCCAGGAACCGCTGCGCCCACTCCGCGTAGCTGGCCATCCGCTCGCTCTGCCGGTACGGCCCGTACGGGCCGCCCACGACCGGTCCTTCGTCCCAGTCCAGGCCCAGCCAGCGCAGCGTGTCCAGGGCTGAATCGATGTACTCCTGAGTCACCCGGGTCTTGTCGGTGTCCTCGATCCGCAGCACGAACGTGCCGCCGGTGCGCCGGGCGAACGCCCAGTCGTAGAGGGCGGTCCGGATGTTGCCGACGTGCAGGTCACCGCTGGGCGACGGAGCGAACCGCACCCGGACCCCCGCTGGCTGCGCGTCCCCGGCCGCCGCTGGCTGCGCGTTCTCTGCTCCCGCTGGCTGCGCGTCCCCGGCCGCTGGGTGGCGGCCCGCGGTGTGCTCGTCACGGGTCACTACCGTGTTAGCCAGCGTGCCGATGCCCTCGATGGTCACCGATACCTCATCTCCCGCCTCCACTGGGCCGACTCCGGCCGGGGTCCCGGTGAGCAGGACGTCGCCTGGAAGCAGCGTCATCACCGTGCTGACGTACTCGATCAGGGCGGGTACATCGTGCAGCATCTGCGACGTGCGGGCCTGCTGCCGGACCTGGCCGTTCACGGATGTCGTGAGGGCCAGGTCGGCGGGATCGGCGGCGGTCTCGATCCACGGTCCGAGCGGGCAGAACGTGTCGAATCCCTTGGCCCGCGCCCACTGCCCGTCCCTGGACTGCAAGTCGCGGGCAGTCACGTCGTTGGCACAGGTGTAGCCGAAGATGACGCTCGTCGCCTGGGCGGCCGGCACCTCGCGGCACAGCCTGCCGATGATCACCGCAAGCTCACCCTCGTAGTCAACCCGCTGGGTGAGCTTCACCGGGTAGGCGATCGGGTCTCTCGGGCCCACCACCGCGGTGGACGGCTTGAGAAATAGCACGGGTTCCGCGGGCGGCTCCCCGCCCATCTCACGCACGTGATCCGCGTAGTTCCGGCCCACCGCCACCACCTTGCTCGGCAGCACCGGGGCCAGCAGCCGCACGTCGTCGAGCGGGTAGGTCATCCCCGTGAACTGGACGCTCTCCCCGGGGCCGAACGGGTGCCCGCGCAGTTCGGCGATGGCCAGGCCGCTGCCTGCCGTGGCCGTCCCGCCCCCCGCTGAGGCACCATCTCCCTGGGCCTCCCCCACCACCCCATAAGCGACGTCGCCGTCCTTGGCGAATCTCGCGATGCGCACTACACCTCACCCTTCGCGTCCTCAAGGTCTCATCCAAAGCCTACTAACCGACCGCCGTCGCCCGACCCCGGCCCGGCCGGGTGTCAACGACACCAATGGCGCACCGGTGCCGTCCCAGCGACACCAATAGCGCACCGGTGTCGTTGGCGGGCGGCGCACTCAGGCAGACGGGTCCCGCCGGGCGGGATCTGTACCGCTGACTGCCGCGCTGGACCCTGACTGCCGCGCTGGCCCGTGCTCGCGGAGCACGGCCGCGCCCCGGCTGCGACCTCGAGTCGCCCATTCACCGACTGGCCGGACAGCAACTCCACGCCGCTGGCCGTTGACCACGGCCGGCTGCGCTGGTGTGGTTGAGCGCGAACAGCCAGCTGCGGCCGCCGTCGCCGCGGCGGCGGACGATCTCGACGCCGGGCGGCGCACCAGCGACGACGGGCTCGGCGCCCGGCCTGCGCCGCCGCATCGCCGCGACCAGCCGGTCGCGGGCGTCGTCAGTCTAGCTGTGTCGACACGTACCAGGCGATGCCCGCGCCGAAGCAGTTCCTGGTGATGGCCGGGTGCCCGGCGAGCGGCCCCTCGGCGTAGCTGGCCAGCACCTCCGCGCCTTCGCGGCGCGCAGCAACTCGGTCCAGAGCGTGCCGCGCCCGGCGGCCCCGTGCTCACCCCGGCCAGCGACGGCCTCGCCAGTCAGCGGGACAGCCTCGTCGGGGGCGAGCGGGCGGACCTCCTCGACCCGGATCCCGAAGACGTCGCGCAGCGGCCCGGGTGACCATCGAGCCTCGCGTGATGCGCGGGAATCCACCATGCCGGCGCCGAGCCGACATCACGAGCGTGCCCTCCGGCGGCGACGTACTCGCGCAGCGCCTGAGCACCCTCGTCGGAGATCAGGTAGGCGGCCGTGGCCAGGACCAGCCGGTACGGGAAAGGTCACCCGCCGGGGGGACGAAGTCGCAGACCAGCCCGGCCCGCCACAGCGCGGCATGATCGCCGCGCACCAGGTCCAGGTACCCAGCTCGGCCAGCGGGATCCCCCGGTTCTCCAGTGCCCACCAGGAGTCGGGATCCCAGAACATCGCGACGTCAGCGGGCACTGTGGGGCCCGGCGATCTCGCCGAGCCGCGATAGCGCCTGGCCGAGCTCGCAGACCTCACGGAAGATCCTGGTGTCCGGGCCGGCGTGCGGGACCATCGCCGGATGGAACAGCTCCGCGCCCGCCCGGGACGCCCGCCACTGGAAGAACAGCACGCTGTCCGACCCGCGGGCCAGGTAGCCCATACTGTCGCGCAACATCCGGCCGGGCTCCTTGATGAGGATGCGGCCGGGCTGGTAGGTCAGGCTGGTCGAGTTTTCCATCAGGATCCACGGCCGCCCGCCGTTGAAGGACCGGGCCCGGTCAGCGCTGAATGCGATGTCCGGATGGCCGTCGCGGCCCGTCGAGCCGAGGTAGTGATCGATCGCGACCACATCCACCTCCCGGCTCCACGCCCAGAAGTCGATCACCTGGTAACCAGGCAGGATGAAGTTCGTGGTCACCGGGACGTCCGGGGTGTGAGACCGGATCGCGTCACGCTGCTCGCAGAACGCGGCGAGCAGCTCGTCGGACCAGAATCGTTGGTAGTCCAGCCCCTGCGACGGATTCGGCAGCCACTGCGTCGCGCGCGGGGGGAGCACCAGTTCCCAGGACGAGTAGCGCTGGCTCCAGAAGGCGGTGCCCCATGCCTCGTTCAGCGCCGCCAGGCCGCCGGGGCCCGGCCCGTAGCGGCGCTCCAGCCAGCCGCGGAATGCGGCGGCCGTGTGATCACACCAGCACACGGTGCCGTACTCGTTGTGCACGTGCCACATCGCCAGTGCTGGGTGCCCCGCGTAGCGCTGCGCGAGAGCGCCGGCGATCCGGGCCGCGGCCGCCCGGTAAGCGGGCGCCGCCGCACAGTAGGTATCCCGGCTGCCATGCCAGAGCCGGGTCCCTTCCCTGGTGACCGGCAGCGCGTCCGGATGGGCGAGGGTGAACCACGGCGGCGGCGAGGCCGTGGGGGTAGCGAGCACCACCCGGACCCCGTTGTTCCGAGCCGGTCCAGCGTGGCGTCCAGCCAGCCGAACTCGTACCGTCCTTCGTCCGGGTTCCAGCACCGACCAGGAGAACACGCCGACCGTCGCGGTGTTCACCCCGGCCTCGCTCATCAGCGCGTCGTCCTGCGCCCAGACCTTCTCGTCCCACTGCTCCGGGTTGTAGTCACCGCCGAACCACACACCCCTGGCCCCGGCATCACGGCTGGGAACCGGCGGCCGCACCTCGCACAGACACCGATGCCAGGCGCTGGCGGCCGCGCAGGACGATGTAAAGGTCGCGGACGCCCGTGGCCGTGGCCATGTCGGCGCGGACTTCGGTCCACGCGTAACGGCCTCCCGTGCACGGGACGGCCACAGACCCAAGGAACTGCCCATCGGCCGGATGATCGCACCACAGTTCCAGGCTCGCCTCGCCCGGTTCTTCCCTGGCCACCCGGGCGGTGACGGCCAGGCGGCCGCCGCCGTCCGCCATGCCGACCGCGCGGAACAGGATCCAGCCCGAGCCTCCGGCCACCGCGCCCGCGTCCCCGCCGGCCACCGCGCCCGCGTCCCCGCCGGTCAGTGCGACCGCGTCGCCGTCGGCAGGCGTGGCATCCACCAGGGTCACCCGGTCGTAGTCGTCGAAGTCCGCCGCGGGAATGGTCGCACCGATGATCTGCCGCGGGGCCGGCCGCCAGCCGCGGACCGTGAGGACCGTGGACTGGCGTAGCTCGGCGCTTGAGGAACCCGCCATCACCTCGTAGTTGCCGGGATCCACGGTCATCCGGTGCGCAGCGACATCCCAGAACGCCAGCGACGACACCGGCAACGGTATCTCGACGGTGGCTGTCTCGCCGGGGCGCAGCGTGACGCGCGCGAACCCGGCCAGCTGGCGCCGCGGCCGCGGGCACCGGGGCGCCAGGGCGCGGGTATAAAGCTGGACGACCTCGGTTCCCTCCCGCGTCCCGGTGTTCGTGACGTCGACCGCGGCGGTGATCGTGTCCCCCTCCCGCGCTTCGGCGGAATCCAGGCGCAGCCCCGCGTAGCCAAAGGTCGCATAAGACAATCCATGCCCCAACGAAAACAGTGGACTGCCCTCGAAGTACAGGTAGGTTCGCCGGGCCTTGATGATGTCGTATTCCAGCAAACCGGGCAGGTCGTCGTCCGACGCGTACCAGGTCTGCGGCAGCCGACCGCCCGGGTCCTGCCTGCCGAGCAGGACGTCCGCGACCGCGTGGCCGGTCTCCTGGCCGCCGTGACAGGTCCACACGATGGCGGGAACATGGTCCTGGGCCCAGGTCAGCGCGTACGGGTAGCTGCTCATGACCAGCAACACCACGCGCGGGCAGGCCGCGCGGGCCGCTTGCACCAGCCGGTCCTGCTGCGGCGGGAGCGCCAGCGTGGTCCGGTCCTGGGTCTCCCGGCCGTTGATCAGCGGATCGTTGCCGACGACGACCACGACCCGGTCCGCGCCCTGCATCACGCGCACGGCCTGCTCGACCCCATCCTGGAGGACGTGCCAGGTGAAGCGCTGGGCCAGGCCGGAGCCGGGGGCGGACGCGGCCGGCCGGCCCGATGACCGGTCGAAGGTTACGTACCGGCCGGTCGCGGCGCTGCGCAGCAGCACAGTGCCGTCATCCTGGGCTTCCCGGACGAAGGTCTCCCTGACCTCCCAGCCGTTCGGCCGGGCGGCGTCGGCCACGAGTGAGCCGTCCTCGGTGACCGTGAGGTAGCGCCCATTCGCCGCGCTGCGCAGCGTGACGACGTTATCGCCCCAGCCGAAGACGTCGAACTCGCCGAGCTGACCCTCGTGGGCCAGGCCCTCGTGGGCCGGACCCTCGTGGGCCGGACCCTCGTGGGCCGGACCCTCCGGGGGCAGACCCCCAGGGCCGGCCGGTCTTGCTCCGAGACCGCACGCAGGGCCACCCGATCCGCGCCCTCCGCGCAGGCCACCTCGCCGCCGAGCGGCCGCAGCGCTTCGCGCAGCCCGTCAGCCACCGTGACCTGATAGGGCATCGTGCCGCTGTACCAGTCTTCAGCCAGCCGGTCGGCGAACGGGCCGACGACCACGATCCGGATGCCCGGCCGGGGCGTGATCGGCAGCGTGCCATCGTCGTTCTTCAGCAGGACGATGGCCTGCCGGGCCGCCCGGCGGGCCAGTTCCCGGGGTGCCCCCAGGCCGGCCGATTCCAGGCCACCGGACTGCGCGCTGCCCGACTGCGCGCCGCCCGACTCGGCGCCGCCCGACTCGGCGCCGCCCGTCTCCGCGCCGCCCGACTGCGCGCCACCGGACTGCGCGCCGCCCGTCTCCGCGCCGCCCGACTGCGCGCCGCCCGTCTCCGCGCCGATCCCCGCGTACGGGTCGAGGTCCGGATCGAATTCGCCGAGCCGCAGCCGGAGCAGCAGCAGCCTGCGTACCGCGCGGTCCACGTCGGCCAGCGTGAGCAGGCCCCGCTCCAGCGCTTCGGTGATCCGGCCGATGGTGACCGAGGAATCCTCGCCGTGATCGGTAAAGCTGTCCACCCCGGCCCGCAGCGCGGCGGCGTGCGCGGCCGGATGGTCGGCGAAATAGTGCTCGGTCTCGACGAGGTTGGACGGAGCCTCCGCGTCGCTGCACACCACGATCTCGTCGTCGCTCCACTGGCGCAACTCACGCTCCAGGTAGGGACTGACGTGGTTCGGCCGCCCGTTCACGAGGTTGTAGGACGGCATCACGCCGATGGCCACTCCCGCGGCCACCGGGGCATGAAACGGCGGCAGGTCATATTCATGCAGGACCCGCGGCCGCAGCACCGATGAGGTGGTCGAGCGGTCCGTCTCGTTGTTGTACCCCAGGAAGTGCTTGAGCAGGGGCGCGGTGCGCAGGTACACGGGATGGTCGCCCCGCAGGCCACGGCAGTAGGCCACGGCGGTCTGGGCGGTCAGCAGCGGGTCCTCGGAGTAACCTTCCTCGTTGCGCCCCCACCGGGGGTCCCGGAGCAGGTTCACGACCGGCGCCCAGACATTCAGGCTCACCGCCGGATCGCGGCGGTGCAGGGCCCGCACCTCCTCCCCCACCGCCGTGCCCACGGCCTGAACCAGGTCTGGGTCCCACGTCGCACCCAGGCCGACCGCCTGCGGGAAGACCGTGGCGGGGCCGAGCCAGGCGACGCCGTGCAGCGCCTCGGTGCCGGTGTGGAACGGGGCGATCCCGAGCCGGGGCACGCCCGGCGACCACTGGTGCAGCATCGCGATCTTCTCGTCGGCGGTCAGCCGCCGAAGCAGATCGTCGGCTCGCTCGCGCAGCGGCCGGCCCGGATCCAGGAAGGCGGGCGACTCGGCCCGGGCACCCAGTGGCATCCGCGACTCTCAGTACTCTGGGTCGGTGTTTCGGGATCGAAGCGCTTCGACGTTGCCATTGACCCGGCCCCCTGTCAAGGGGCGACTCGCTCGAACTCGCCCATGTCACGCCGCCAAGCCGCCGCTGCGGAGCCACTCCGTGTTACGGGTTGGCGGCATATCACATGAATTTCCGGTTACCTCTTGCCCGTCCTGCTGAGCTGACGTAACCTCGGCGCAAATTCGAAGCGCTTCGACAAACAGGCACCGGCCTACCCCTTACCAGGTGCCGATCAGCACACCGAAACAGCACTGCCCCACCAGGCCGGTCTGTCGGCCGGCCACCCGTCCATCGAATGAACGCCGGACGAAAGGTCGAATCAGAGATGAGCGCCGACGCGGCGGGGAATCCCCTCAATCGCAGATCCTTCCTGGGCGTGGCGGCCGTGGCGGCCGGCGCCGCAGCAGCCGCGCCGCTGCTGGCCAGTTGCGGGACCTCCGGGGCCAGTGGCACCGGCAGCACCAGCGCGAGCGAACTCGCCAAGATCATGCCGGCCTATACGCCGAGCAGCTTGGTCAAACCGGACATCGCCAGCGTGAACGGCTCGGACCCCGGCTACCTCAGCTACCCGACCTCCATGGTGCGCACGGTCAGCGAGACGCCGGGCTCGGGTGGCAGCTACACGACGATCACGCCGCTGTGGGGCTCGATCCCGCCGGCCGGCAACTCCTACTACCAGGCCGTCAACAAGGCACTCGGGGCGAAGCTCACCATTCAGCCGTCAAACGGGAACCTCTACGGCACGTTCCTGCCGACGCTGTTCGCCGGGAACAAGCTGCCGGACTGGATCGACATCCCCAGTTACATGACCCAGCCGCTCAACTTCGGCCAGGCGGTCAGCGCCCGGTTCACCGACCTGACCCCGTACCTGAGCGGGGACAACATCAAGAAGTACCCGAACCTCGCGAGCATCCCGTCGGGTGGCTGGCAATCCGGCATCTGGAACAACAAGATCTACGGGATTCCCTCCTTCCCAGCTAACGCGGCGTTTAGCGGTGCCATCTACTACCGTGCCGACATCCTGGACAAGCTCGGTATCGGCACCCCCACCATCAAGTCCGCCCAGGATCTGTACGCTCTCGGCAAGGAGGTCAACGACCCCAAGGGCAAGCGTTGGGCCTTCGACGACCTCTGGACCTACCTGCAGCAGCCGTTCGGAATCCCGAACGGCCTGCCCTTCTGGGCCTCGAACTCCAAGGGTGATCTGGTCGCCTCCTATGAGACCGACGAGATCATCGAGGCGATGAACTGGGAGCACAGCATCTACGCCGCGGGCATGATGAACCCGGACGCGGTCGCCCTTGACACCAGTTCGGCGAAACAGCGGTTCTACAGCGGCCAGGTGGTCATCACCGGTGACGGGACAGGGGCCTGGAACGGCGACGACGCTCTTCTGGGCAAGGCATCCAATCCGCCCTACGTCCGGATGGCGCTCCCGCCGTTCACCGCGAGCGGCACGGGAACCCCGACCTATGCCCTGCAGAACACCGGCACCCTATTCAGCTACCTGAGCAAGAACCTTACGAAGAGCCAGGTCGAGGAGTGCCTGCGGATCGCCAACTACCTGGCCGCCCCGTATGGCTCTTACGAGTACACGCTGGTCAACTTCGGCGTGCAAGGCGTCGACTGGACCCCGTCGTCAGCCGGGCCCGTTTACACCACGCTGGGCACGAAGAACGCGAACCAGGACACATTCCAGTTCCTCGTCACCGGCCCCTCGGTGCAGTACGTCCAGTCCGGGTACACCGACGTGGTCAAGGCGTACTGCGCGTGGGAACAGAAGGCGTGCATGTACAAGTACAAGCCGCTGTTCTATGACATGAACGTCTCGTACCCGGCCAGCCTCAACAGCGCCATTGCGACGGGCAACCAGGGCGGCGCGCTCTACGACATGATCAACAATGTCGTCCGCGGCCGGAACACCATCGCCGACTACAAGGCGGCGGTCAAGACCTGGCAGAACAATGGCGGCAACGCCCTGCGCAGATTCTTTGACGGCATCCGCTCGAAGTACGGCGACGCCTAGTGACGACTGGGGTGGCCCCGCGTTCGCAAGGCGTAGCAAACGCGGGGCGGGGCAAGGGACTGCTGCGCACCAAGGCGCCCAGGACGCAGCAGGCAAAGGTGCCCTGGCGGGTCAAGCTCCGGCGCGACAAGGCACTCCTCCTCATGACACTGCCCGCCGTCGTGCTGCTCGCTGCCTTCGGCTACGCGCCGATGCTCGGCCTGGTGATGGCGTTCCAGAACTACGACCTGTATGACGGGTTCCTCCACAGCCCGTGGGTCGGGCTGGCTAATTTCCAGCAACTGTTCGCCGATCCGGCCTTCTGGCACGCCTTCGTGAATACCGTCGTGCTGTTCTCTGTCCAGCTCGTGCTGTTCTTTCCCGTCCCGATCGCACTGGCCATCCTGCTCGACAGCCTGCTCAGCAGGAAGCTCAGGTCACTGGTCCAGAGCGTGGTGACCCTGCCACATTTCTTTTCCTGGGTCCTGGTCATCACCATCTTCCAGCAGATGCTCGGCGGCGCGGGCCTGATCCCGGGCCTGCTGCGCCAGCACGGCGTGAAGAACCCGTTCGACATCATGACCACCCCCGGCGCGTTCAAGTTCCTGATCTCCGCCCAGCTGATCTGGAAAGAGGCCGGCTGGTCAATGATCGTCTTCCTGGCCGCCCTCGCCGCCATCAGCCCCTCCCTCTATGAGGCGGCGGCGGTGGACGGGGCCGGACGATGGCGCCGGATACGGCACATCACGCTGCCCGGCCTCAAGGGCATCACGATCCTGCTGCTGATCCTGCAGCTGGGTTACGCCCTGACCTTCGGCTTCGAGCAGATGCTCATCCAGCGCCAGGCCGTCGGGCCGGGCGCGGCCGAGGTGCTCACCACGTTCTCCTACTACCAGGGGATCGCCGACGGGAACTTCAGCTATGGCGCGGCGGCCGGCCTGTTCCTGGGCGTGACCTCACTGATTCTCATCCTCGCCGCCAATAAGGTGGCACATCTGTTCGGGGAGGACGGGTTGTACCGACGATGACCGCGACCATCCCCAGCACCCCGGCCACCCAGGCGCCCCGCAATAACGCCACGCGGCGTCGCCGGCCACGGGACGGCCGGTCTGGCAGGAGCCGCCGACCCCGGTCGGCCAGGCGGCCAAGAGCGGCACGATCCTGGTCATGCTGGTGCTTGTCCTGGTGCCTCTGTACACGGTCGTGCTGACCAGTTTCTCCACCCAGGGATCGATCAACATCGCCGGTGGCCTGGTCATCTGGCCGCACGGCCTCACCTTCAGTGCCTACCAGGAGATCATCGGAGGCGGCGTGGTGGGCCGGGCACTGGTCATCAGCCTGGCCATCACCGTGGTGGGCACGGCATTCTCCATGATCGTCACCATTCTCGCCTCCTACGGCCTGTCCCGCGCCCATTCGTTCGGCCACCGGACAATGCTGATGATCATGCTGGCCACGATGTTCTTCAACGGCGGGATCATCCCGCTGTTCCTCGTGGTCTCCGTGCTGGGCGGCTACGACCAGTACTGGGCGCTGATCGCGCCCAGCGCGGTGTCGGTCTTCAACATCATCGTGATGCGCTCGTTCTTCACCAACGTCGCCGCCGACATCATCGAGAGCGCACGGATCGACGGGGCCAGTGACTGGCGCATCCTCTGGCGGATCGTGCTGCCCATGTCGAAGGCGGTCACCGCGGTGATCGCGCTCTTCTACGCGGTCGGGTACTGGAACTCCTGGTTCAACGTCCTGCTGTTCATGCCGGCCGACAGCCAGAAGTGGCCGCTGCAGATGGTCATGTACAACTATGTGACCCAGGGCATGACCATGGCGGGCAGCGGCAGCAGCATCGTCGGGCAGAACCTCGGGCACCAGCAGGTCGCCGCGCTGTCCCTGCAGATGGCGGTCGTCGCGCTGACACTCATTCCGATCGTCATCGTCTACCCGTTCGTGCAGAAGCACTTCACCAAGGGAGTGCTGCTCGGCGCGATCAAAGGCTAATCCCGCTCACCGCTCACGTTCCCGAGAGGACATCTGACCATGCGCACTCGTGCCACAGCGGTGCTGTCCATGATGGCCAGCGCCGCGGTAGCCGTGGGCCTCACCGTGCCCGCGGCGACGGCATCCGCGGCCCCCGCCGCCGCCGCATCCTCCTCCGCCGCCTATAGCTGGCAGAACGTTCAGATCGTGGGGGGCGGCTTCGTCGACGGGATCGTGTTCAACCCGGCGCAGCCGGGCCTCGCCTATGCCCGGACCGACATTGGCGGCGCCTACCGCTGGAACCCCGCGACCCAGCGGTGGGTGCCACTGCAGGACTTCACCGGGTTCAACGACTGGAACGAACTCGGCGTGGAGTCCATCGCCACCGACCCGGCCCACCCAGGCAAGCTCTGGCTGGCCGCCGGCGAGTACACCGAGCCTTTCGCGGTGCCGCTGGACGGAGAGATCCTCCGGTCGGACAACGAGGGCCGCAGCTTCCAGATCACCGACCTGCCCATCCAGCTCGGCTCGAACATGAACGGCCGGAACATGGGCGAGCGGCTGGCCGTCGACCCGAACGACGACAACATCCTCTACCTGGCCTCTCCCGCCAACGGGCTGTGGCGCAGCACCGATGGTGGGGTGACCTGGGCCCAGGTGACCAGCTTCCCGCTGACCAGCTCCCCCGACGACATCGGGCTGTCCTTCGTCACCTTCGGCCCGGCCCGGCGGCCACCGCGGCACGCCCACCAAGACCCTCTTCGTCGGCGACGCCACCAACAACGACCTGTATGCGTCCACCGACGCCGGTGCCTCCTGGCACCTGGTGACCGGCGAGCCCACGGGGATGGAGCCACAGCACGGCGTGATGGCTGCCAACGGCACTTTCTACCTTGACTACGCCAACCAGCCTGGGCCGAACGGGATGACCGACGGCAGCGTGTGGAAGTACGACCCGGCCACCGGCGCCTGGACGAACATCACCCCCGAGGTGCCGGGCGCAGGTGGCAACCCGACCTTCGGCTACGCCGGCCTGGCCGTTGACCCCGAGCACCCGGACACGGTCATGGTGGCCACCAACGACCGCTGGTTCCCGGTCGACACGATCTTCCGCTCCACCAACGCTGGGTCCACCTGGGAGGACGTGGGCGCCAACGCCGCGATGGACATCTCTGCCTCGCCGTTCCTCGCCTTCGGCGGCGCCGCGAAGTTCGGCTGGTGGATGGGGAGCGTCGCGATCGACCCGTTCAACAGCAACCACGTGCTGTACGGGACCGGCGCGACCATGTTCGGCAGCCACGACGTGACCAGCGCGGATCACGGCGGCAGCACGCACTGGTCGTCGGCGGCCGCCGAGGGCATCGAGGAAACCGCGGTCAACGACCTGGTCGTGCCGTCCGCTGGCCCCTGCCGACTGCTCAGCGCGGTCGGCGACCTCGGCGGGTTCTGCCATACCACCCTCAGCCATTCCCCGGCGACGGGGATGATCGAGCCCATCCTCGGCAGCGGCACCAGCATCGGGGAGGCCGGGGCGGCACCGCTCGACGTGGCCGAGGTCGGCTACTCCGGTGGCGACTGGTCCACCGACGGCGGAGCGGCCTGGACCGCGATGACACTGCCGCCCGGCAGTTCGGCGGGGGCCGGCGTGGTGGCCGTGTCCGCGGGCGGTTCCACCGTGCTGTGGGCGCCGGCCGACGCGACGCCCGCCTTCAGCACCGACGGCGGCAAGACCTGGACCGCCTCGGCCGGGCTGGCCCAGGGCCTGAAGCCGGTGGCCGACCCGGTCCGCTCCGGTGTCTTCTACGCGTTCGACCCGGCTACCGGCACGGTGCTGAAGTCGGCCGACGGCGGCGCGACCTTCAGCGCCGCCGCCACCGGGCTGCCGGCCGGACTCGGCGCCGAGGAATCCGGCAGCGCACCGCAGCTGCACGCCGTGGGTGGCCGGGCCGGCGACTTGTGGCTGACGGCCGGCAACGGCGCGCTGTACCACTCGACCGACGGCGGGGTTTCGTTGCGGCTGGTAAGCAGTGTGGCAACCGTGGCGACACTGGGATTCGGCCGGGCCGCACCCGGTGCCAGCTACCCCACGATCTACCTGGCCGGCCTGGTCGGCGGGGTCCAGGGGATATTCCGGTCCACCGACGAGGGCGCAAGCTGGCTGCGCATCAACGATGACCAGCACCAGTACGCATGGATCGGGCAGACCATCACCGGCGATCCGCACGTTTTCGGCCGTGTCTACCTCGGCACCAACGGCCGCGGCATCCTGAGCGGCGCCCCGGTGGGGGGCTCATCGTGACGCGGCCGGCTCCGGTCCGCGCCCGCATCGGCCGATCCGGCGGCCGCTACCCGGCGGGCCAGCATCTCACGGTGCGGGCGGGTGAGCACCTCCTCAGCCGCCCGCCCGCACCGTGCCCACGGGCCGCCGCGGACCGTGGGGAAGCGCTTCGAGAGCGTTACGGCATGGTTACCCAGACGCAGCCGGGACGGTGCCCGGCGGCCCGGCGGCGAGGCCTGGCGACGGCGCCGGAGAGCGGTGGCCAAGGCGTTCGCTACCTGCGACAAAGCCTTGGAGATCCAGGATTGGGCGATGATATCGTGGAGTTCTTGGGGCCTGCAGCAGATGTGACAGCGCGTGTCGAAGCGCTTCGACCGCGCACTGCCGATGACCGGCACGTACCGCGTGATGCTGCTGGGCGGCAGCAATCAGGAGGGACCAGCATGGCGACGCTCGCTGACGTGGCCCGTCACGCTGGCGTCGCGGCCAGCACCGTTTCCTACGTGCTCAGCGGCAAGCGGACGGTCTCCGCCAGCACCCGGCGCCGGGTGCAGCGCAGCATCGAGCTGCTCAACTATCACCCGCACGCCGGCGCCCAGGCCCTGGCCAGCAGCCGGTCGAACATCGTCGCGCTGGTGGTGCCGCTGCGCAGCGATCTGTACCTGCCGGTGATGATGGAGATCGCCATCGCGGTCACCACCACCTCCCGCACGTTCGGGCACGACGTGCTGCTGCTCACGAACGACGAGGGCGCCGAAGGCATCCGCCGGGTCGCGGTCAGCGCCCGGGCCGACGCCATGATCCTCATGGACGTGAGCATGCAGGACGAGCGCATTCCCATGCTCATCGACGTCGGCATCCCGGCCGTGCTAATCGGGATCCCGTCCGATACCAGAGGGCTGACGTGCGTCGACCTGGACTTCGAGGCGGCCGGGGAGCTATGCGTCGAGCATCTCACCGGCCTCGGGCACCGTGAGCTGGCCTTCATCGGCGAGGCCGAGGGGGTCTACCAGCGGCACAGCGGCTTCGCCGAGAGGACGCTGCGGGGAATCCAGGACGGCGCGGCCCGGCGGGACGTCCGGCTCGTGCACCGGCCGTGCGACGGCAGTCACGAGGCGGCCGCGGGCGCGGTGACCCGGATCCTCGAGGAACGCCCGGGCATTACCGGCCTGATCGTCCAGAACGAGGCCATCATCCCGGCTGTGCTGAGCGTCCTGCGGACCACGGGGCGGACGGTTCCCGAGGACGTCTCGATCGTGGCGCTCTGCCCGGACCAGGTCGCGGAGCAGACTTCACCGCACCTCAGCTCGGTCACCATCCCGGCCGAGGAGATGGGCCGCCGGGCGGTCGAACTCGTCATGCAGCGACTGGACAACGGTCGGGTCGGGGAAGTGGTCTTGCTGCCCCCGGTCCTCACCCCCCGCGGCAGCAGCGCCCGCGCCCCGCTGGGCCGTTGAGTGCCCGGCCCGCGGCCCCACGCCCAGGTAACGTTCCCGCCCCTTCATGACACACCGGCCTGCGAGGAGAGCTGTTCCGTGAGCCATTTCCGTGAGCGTGGCAACGCCCTCGAATGGAGCGCCCAGCAGGAGACGCTGCGCATCGAGCCCTGGGGACCGGACGCGGTCAGGGTCAGGGCGACAATCGGCCCAGTACAAGAAGATCTGCCCGGAGCGCTCACCGAAGCGCCGGACTCGCCGGATGCCCGGATCAAGATCGAGAACGGCTCGGCCATGCTCTTCAACGGCGCGATCACCGCCGAGTTCGTGCAGGATCCGGAGGCCACTCAGTACCAGGCCCGGCTGCGGTTCCTGGGCACCGAGAGCGGCGAGGAACTGCTGGCCGAGGAGCCGCTGCATTTCTGGTGGCCCGGCCCGCGGCTGTTCACCCCGAGCGGCAACGGCTACCACCGGCTGGAGCAGCGCTTCCACGCCTACCCCGGCGAACAGATGTTCGGCCTGGGCCAGCACACGCACGGGTTGCTGGACCAGAAGGGCGCCGTGCTCGACCTGGTGCAGCGCAACGCGGAGGTCAGCATCCCGTTCCTGCTGTCCAGCCGCGGATACGGCCTGCTGTGGAACAACCCGGCGATCGGCCGGGTCGAACTGGCCGAGACCGGGACCCGCTGGGTCAGCGACAGCGCCCGCCAGATCGACTACTGGATCACGGCGGGCCGGCCCGCCGACATCCTGCGCCGCTACGCTGACGTGACCGGCCACGCCCCCATGCTGCCCGGCTGGGCGTCCGGCTTCTGGCAGTGCAAGCTGCGCTACCGCACCCAGGCTGAGCTGCTGGAGGTAGCCCGCGAGTACGCCCGGCGCGGCCTGCCGCTGTCGGTCATCGTGTGCGACTACTTCCACTGGACCCACCTGGGTGACTGGAAGTTCGACCCGGCGGAATGGCCCGATCCGGCGGCGATGGTCGCGGAACTGGACTCCCTCGGCGTCAAGCTGGCCGTCTCGGTCTGGCCGTCGGTGAGCCCGCTGAGCGAGAACTACGCCGAGATGGTCGACCGCGGCCTGATGATCGGGACCGAGTACGGGCCGCTGGCCCACGCGAACTGGCCGGATAAGGGCCTCGCCACAGACGTGGGCGTGGCCTTCTACGACGCCACGAACCCCGAGGCCCGGGCGTTCTTCTGGCGCAAGATCCGGGACAACTACCTGCGGCCGTACGGGATCGCCGCCTGGTGGCTCGACGCCTGCGAGCCGGAGCTACGGCCCGGGTTCCAGGAGAACCTGCGCTATCACGCTGGGCCCGGGCTCGAGGTCGGCAACATCTACCCCCAGCAGCACGCCCGCGCCGTCCATGAGGGCATGCTCGCCGAGGGCCAGACCGAGGTCCTCAGCCTGGTCCGGTCGGCGTGGGCGGGCAGCCAGCGCTACGGTGCGGTCCTGTGGTCCGGCGATATCCCCGCCCACTTCGCCAGCCTGCGCACACAGCTCAGGGCCGGCCTGAATGTCGCGGTGAGCGGGCTGCCGTGGTGGACCACCGACATCGGGGGCTTCCACGGCGGTGATCCCGGTGACCCGGAGTTCCGTGAGCTGATCGTGCGCTGGTTCCAGTACGGCGCGTTCTGCCCGCTGCTGCGGCTGCACGGGTTCCGGGAGCCGCGGATGCCGTTCGGCATCGAGCAGACCGGCGGGCCGAACGAGGTGTGGTCGTTCGGGGACGACGCCTACGCTTGCCTCCGCGACATGCTGTTCCTGCGGGAACGGCTGCGGCCGTACATCATGGAGCAGATGCGGGCCTGCCACACCGGCGGGCTGCCGCCGATGCGGCCGCTCTTCGTCGACTTCCCCGATGACCCCGGGGCCTGGCAGGTTGACGACGCGTTCCTGCTCGGCCCCGATCTCCTGGTCGCGCCGGTGACCGAGTACCGTGCCCGCGACCGGGAGGTCTACCTGCCGGCCGGGAGCCGCTGGACAGACGCCTGGACCGGCCAGGAAGCCGCGGGCGGCCAGGCCGTCGCCGTGGCGGCGCCACTGGAGCGGATCCCCCTGTTCCTCCGCGACGGCGCCACCCTGCCCATCCGGCCGGCCGGGTGAACCGGCCCGGCCGGGTGAACCGGCCCGGCCGGACTACTGGAGGTAGCCCTCGACCTCGGTCGGGGGACGCGCGACCGTCTGCTCGGCGTCCTCGCCGAACTCGCGCCGGGCCCGGCGCTGCCGCAGCAGGTCCCAGCACTGGTCGAGCGACTCCTCGACCGACCGCAGCCGTGCTCGTTCCTCAGCGCTGGACAGCTCGCCGGCCGCGACCTTGCTCCGCAGCTCGTGCTCGGTCTCGATGAGCTCGTCGATGCGGCCCAGGATCTCCTTGTCATCCATGCCCCCACCGTAGAGCCCAGGCGGACCGGAGCGACCAGCGGGTCCGGGGACGGCAGACTGATCTCATGCAGACTGAGCTCGGGGCCCCGGCGCTCTCGCTACGACGTGGTGGTGGCCGGCGCGGGGCACAACGGCCTGGCGGCCGCCGCTTACCTGGCCCGGGCGGGCCAGTCGGTCCTCGTCCTGGAGCGCCTCGGCCATACCGGCGGGCTGGCCGTCTCGGCGGCCGTGTTTCCCGGGGTGCCGGCCCGGGTGTCCCGCTACTCCTACCTGGTGAGCCTGCTGCCCGCGGCCATCGCCCAGGACCTGGGGCTGCGGGTGGAGTTGCGGCCGCGGCGGATCGGCTCCTACACCCCGGCGGGCCGGGGCGGCCTGCTGGTGGACAGCGCGGACGCCGCCCGCACGGCCGCCTCGTTCGCCGCGGTGACGGGCGGCCGCGCGGACTGGCAGGCATGGCAGCGGTTCTACGCCGCGACGGCGCACCTCGCTGGGCGGCTGTTCCCGACCATGACCGAGCCGCTTCGCTCGCGCGCCGACATGCGCGCGCTGGCCGGCGACGACGCGACCTGGGAGGCGCTGGTCACCCTCCCCATCGCCGCCGCGGTGGAGCAGCGCTTCGCGGATGACACCGTGCGGGGCGTGGTGGCGACAGACGCGCTGATCGGCACCTTCGCCCGGGTCGGCGAGCGGAGCCTGGTGCAGAACCGGTGCTTCCTGTATCACGTGATCGGCAACGGGAACGGCGCGTGGAACGTGCCGGTCGGTGGCATGGGTGCGCTCAGCGCGGCCCTGGAGCAGGCGGCGCTGTCCGCGGGGGCGGAGATCCGCACCGGTGCCGAGGTGACCGGGATCGACCCGGAGGGCGAGGTGCGGGCGCGCGAGCGGGACGCCGAGTACACGGTCGGGGCCGGGCATATCGTGGCCAACCTGGCTCCGGCCACTCTCGCCGGGTTGCTCGGCGACACCCCCGCCGTGCCCGAGGGCGCCCAGCTCAAGATCAACATGGTGCTGTCCCGGCTGCCGAGGCTGCGCGACAGCGCCGTCCGCCGCCGTGACGCGTTCGCCGGCACCTTCCACGTCAACGAGGGATACGCGGCTCTCGACGCCGCCTACGAGCAGGCCAGCGCGGGGCAGGTGCCCGCGGTGCCGCCGTGCGAGGCGTACTGTCATTCCCTCACCGATTCCTCCATCCTCGGCCCGCGCCTGGCCGCTTCCGGCGCGCACACGATGACCGTGTTCGGCCTGCACATGCCGGCCCGGCTGTTCCGCGCCGACCCGGCCGCGCGCCCGGGACAAGGCGCTGCGCGCGACGCTGCGCTCCATCGACGGGGTGCTCGCCGAACCGCTGGCGGACTGCCTGCTCCCCGACGCGGCCGGTAACCCGTGCCTGGAGGTGAAGACCCCGGTGGACCTGGAGGCGGAGGCCGGGCTGCCGGGCGGGCACATCTTCCACGGCGACCTGGCGTGGCCCTGGGCGGAAGACCCGGCCGACGTGGGCCGGTGGGGCGTGGAGACCAGGCACCCGCGGCTGCTACTGTGCGGCGCGGGCGCCCGCCGGGGCGGCGGGGTGAGCGCGATCGGCGGCCACAACGCGGCCATGGCCGTACTGCGGGGCCCGGCTCAGTGACTCCGGACCTGCGCCGGCGGCCGCAACGGGTCCAGCACCCGGGCACCCGCGGCCAGGCAGAGCCCGAGGACGACGGGAATGCCCAGCGCCACCGGCAGGCCGGTCAGGGTGGCGCACGCACCGACCAGCACCGGGCCGCTGACCAGGCCGATATAGCCCAGGCCGGCCACTCTGGCCAGACCGGTCCCAGGCTGATCCGGGTTCGCATTGCCCGCGGCCGAGAAGAGTTGCGGGATCGCGCACGACAGGCCGGCGCCGAACAGCGCGAACCCGGCCACCGCGGCCACCGGATCGTTGCTGGCCAGCCCTGCGGCCAGGCTCGAGGCGGCCAGCAGGCCACCGCAGCGCACCAGGCGCACCGACCCGAAGCGGGCCGCGAGCCGGTCGCCGATCAGTCGCCCGCCCGTCATCGTCACCGAGAACGCGACGAACCCCAGCACCGCGAATCCCGACGGGGTACGGAGGTTGTCGCGCAGGTATATACCGCTCCAGTTACCCGCGGTGCCCTCGCTGACTAGGCAGCAGAGGGCCAGCAAACCCAGCGCCACGAGCCGCAATGAGCTGGGGCCGGACCTGACGTCCAGCGGGGGCCCGCGATCTGGCCCCGGTTCCAGCCGGCTGCGGAGCATCACCCCTGGCTCGGCCATCAGGCCGCCGCCCGCGGCCGCCGCGACAGCCGCGGCGGGCAGCGCCGCCACCAGGCAGAGGGCCACCGGCCCGGCCCGGAGCGAAGCCAGGGTCCCGCCCAATATCGCTCCGCTCAGGCCGCCGATGCTGTAGCAGGCGTGAAACGAGGCCATCAGTGGCCGCTGGTAGCCCCGCTCGACCAGGACAGCCTGCGCATTGATGGCCACCGCCAGCAGACCCGCGGCCGCGCCGAACGCCAGCAGCCCCGCTATCAGCATGCCGAGCGTGCGCGCCGAGTCCAAGATGACAGACAGGAAGGTGACGACGATGCTGACTGGGCGGGCGACGCAGGCGCTGCCGAACCGGTCGGCCAGCCAGCCCGCCACGGGCATCATCAGGACCACCGCCCCGGGCCCACCAGCAGCGTCGCGCCGAGCATGCCGTCAGACAGGTGTAGCCGCGCCTGGGTGGCGGGGATATGGACCACCCAGACGCCCTCGGCCATACCGAGGATGGCGAAGCACGCGATCACCGCCGCCCGGGCGGTGCGCAACCGCCCAGCCAGCATATCCGGTACGCCCTCGACCGCTAGGCCGGCGCAGGAATTAACCTTCTGTCAACCGACGTGATGCTCGGACTATATCGGGCAACTTCTGTTGCCCAACAGTCTCGCTACCGCCCGATCGTGCGCGTGACCAGGTCGATCGATCGCTAACCTCGTTCCGCTGGCTGATAGCCGGCCCGGAGCAGGGCGTAGGTGACCGCTTCTTCGAGGGCGTACCACGAGGCGGCGATGATGTTTTCATCCACCGCCACGGTGCTCCAGGTTCCGGACGCCGAACCGCTGCCGTCACCGGACTCGATGAGGACCCTGGTGACCGCGCCGGTACCGTGGGAGCCCTCCAGGATGCGCACCTTGTAATCGGCGAGTTCCAGCATGGCGAGTTCCGGGTAGAGCCGTTCGAGGGCCTGCCGCAGGGCGTTGTCCAGGGCATTGACCGGCCCGTTGCCTTCGCCGGTGGCCACGATCCGCTCGCCTTTGGCGGTCAGCTTGACTGTGGCCTCGCTGACCACCTCGCCGCCGGTGCGCCGCTCGACGATGACCCGCCACGACTCAGCCTGGAAGTGCCTGAGCCGTTCGCCGGCCAGTTCATCACGGAGCAGCAACTCGAACGAGGCGTCCGCGGCTTCGAACGTGTAGCCCTGTGCCTCCAGGTCCTTGACCCGGTCGACCACGCGCCCCACCGTGGCCCGGTCATCGGACAGGTCGTAGCCGAGCTGCTTGCCCTTGATTTCGACGGAAGCCCGCCCGGCCATATCGGAGACGAGCATCCGCATGTCGTTGCCGACCAGTGCGGGCTCGATGTGCTGATAGAGCATCGGATCGACCTTGACCGCCGAGGCGTGCAGCCCCGCCTTGTGGGCGAACGCGGAGAACCCCACGTAGGGCTGGTGCGTGCTCGGCGTCACGTTGGTGACCTCGCTGATCGCGTGCGCGATCCGGCTCATCCCGGGCAGGCAGCCGTCCGGCAGGACGACGCGGCCCTTCTTGAGCTGGAGCCCGGCGACCACGCTGAACAGGTTGGCATTGCCCGCCCGCTCGCCGTACCCATTCGCGGTGCCCTGCACGTGCGTGACCCCCGCATCCACCGCCACCAGGGTGTTGGCGACCGCGCAGGCGGTGTCGTCGTGGCAGTGGATGCCGAGCCGCGCCCCAGTGACGTCCGCGACCGCGATCACCACATCCCCGAGCTCACCGGGCAGCATGCCGCCGTTGGTGTCGCACAGCACCACCACGTCCGCGCCGGCCTCAGCCGCGGTGCGCACCACTTCCAGCGCGTACCCAGGGTCCGAGCGGTACCCGTCGAAGAAATGCTCGGCGTCGAGGAACACCCGCTGGCCCTCGATGCGCAGGTGGCTCACCGTGTCCCGGATCATGGCCAGGTTCTCCTCCAGCGTGGTCCGCAGGGCCAGCCGGACGTGCCGGTCGTGGCTCTTGGCGACAAGGGTCACGACCGGCGCCCCCGACTCGCGCAGCGCTGCGACCTGAGGGTCGTCGGCCGCCGTCGCGTTTGGTCGGCGGGTCGCGCCGAACGCGGCGAGCTGCGCGTGCTTGAGGTCCAGCTCGCTGCGAGCTCGCTGGAAGAATTCGGTGTCCTTGGGGATGGCGCCCGGCCAGCCGCCCTCGATGAAACCGGCGCCGAACTCGTCGAGCCCGCGTGCGATGGCGAGCTTGTCCGCCACCGTCAGGGTGAGCCCCTCCTGCTGCGCGCCGTCGCGCAGCGTTGTGTCGTAGACGTGGAACGAGTCGTCGGGCATGGCCTTGGCTGCCTTTCCGATGTGGCGTAGGGAATGTGAGGCCAGAAAGCAAAAGACCCCTCGCGGCATGCGAGAGGTCTGCGCGTCGGCGGTGCAGGCTAGTCAGCTCATGCTGGCGGCCCTGCTAGGTGCCGACGCGCCGCCGATAATAATCCGGCCGGACGTCATGTCCCCAAGTGTCGCACAGATCACGAGCGCCGAACCCATCCATCTCACAATACGAGACACCGAGGGGCCCCGTTCCATGATCACGGAGGATCCGCGCCATATAGGGCCGCGTTCCCGGCCGGCGCGGCCGGCGTGCGGCTGATCGCGGTTGTGGTTGGTTTGGCGTTTCAGGCGAGCGACTCGCCGCGCTCGACGCTCCGTATGAATTCCTCGATCGCGGGGAACGCCAGGTCTGGCCGGTCGCGGAAGATCTCGTGACGTGCTTGGGGAAGGCGGACCAGGCGGGTGGTCTTGGCGGGGAGGTGCCGGGCGAGGTCCTCGACGGTTGGCAGCGGGCACATCGGGTCATCCTCCCCTGCGAGGATGAGTGCCGGGCAGGTGATCGACGGCAGCAGGGTCCATGGGTCGAAGTGCGGTGCTTCGTGGCGGAAGTAGTGGAGGTTTACGTCGAGAGTCTCGATCGATCTGGCGCGTTGCTGTCGGGACTGTTCCGCGTAGCCGGGTGCGCTGCTGTAGAGCGGGAGGCAGACGCGGTTGAACTCGGCCTCGGATTCCTCGGTCAGTTCCGTGAAAGTGCGCTGGGCGACCTCACCTGCCTCGTCGCCTCCCAGACGGCGGAAGATCTCGATGCTGCTCTGGTGGTCGAGTCGGCCTCCGGTCGTGTTGGCCAGGATGATGCCACCGGGATGGTCGGGGAACAGCCCAGCATAGGTGAGGGCGACGAAACCGCCGAAGCTGGTGCCAAGGACGACTGGCTTGGCCAGACCGAGCGCGTCACACAGCCGCCGCAGGTCGTCGGCCCAGGTGCGTAGGTTCCAGGATTCGGCGGTGCTGTGGTCGCTGCGGCCGTGCCCCCGCTGGTCGTAGTAGACAACCTGGACATGATCGGTTAGGGGGGCTAGCCGTGCCTCGATGATGATGTGGTCGAGGCCGGGACCGCCATGAACGGCCACCAGGGTCGGTCGTTCCAACGTGGTGTCGCCTTGGGGAATGACGGACGGTCCGGATACGTCGAACCAGAGGCTCGCGTCGCCGAGGTTGATCCGCATCTGGCCTCCCTGACTGGCTTAAGACGATCACGGTGTCGGCCGCCATGGGCCCCGCCGTGTCACCGCAGGCCTTTCTGTGCCAAGGGGGTCCGCCGTGGCGCCGCGGGCGTAACCGTAGCCAACCGAAACCAAACTGAATTGGCGCCTCGGGCCTGACCAGGGCTGTGTCACCCGACCCATGCCAGCCAGCGGCGCCACGGTGTGCCCCCTAGCAGATCTTGTGGATCCAGCCGTGGGGGTCCGGGCGGTGGCCGTACTGGATGCCCACCAGTTCCTCGCGCAGTCGCAGCGTCACCGGGCCGGGCGTGCCGTCGCCGATGACCCACTCGGCGCTGGCCCCCTTGACCTTGCCTACCGGCGTGATCACCGCGGCGGTCCCGCAGGCGAACACCTCGGTCAATTCCCCTGACTCGCACTCGGTGCGCCACTGGTCGGCCGAGATCCGGCCCTCCACGGTGGTGAAGCCCAGGTCGGGACCGAGCGTGAGGAGCGAGTCCCGGGTGATCCCGGGCAGCAGGGTGCCGGTCAGCTCGGGGGTCATGATCCGGGCGTCCGGGCCGGTCCCGTAGACGAAGAACAGGTTCATGCCGCCCATTTCCTCAACCCAGTGGCGTTCCCCGGCGTCCAGCCAGACCACCTGGTCACAGCCGCTGCGCACGGCCTGGATCTGGCCGGCGAACGCCGCCGCGTAGTTGCCGCCGCATTTGGCCTCCCCCGTGCCCCCGGGAGCGGCACGGCTGTAGTCCTCCGACAGCCAGACCGAGACTGGCTGCACCCCGCCGCGGAAGTACGCGGCCGCCGGCGAGGCGATGACCGTGAACAAGTAGGACGAGGAGGGCCGGTTCACGCCCAGCCCGCGCTGAGTCGCGATCATGAACGGCCGCAGGTACAGGCTGTGCCCTTCGGCCCCCGGGACCCATTCGCGGTCCTGGCTCACCAGCAGTTCAAGGGACCGCAGGAACTCCGCCTCCGGCAGTTCGGGCATGGCCAGCCGGGCCGCCGACCGGTTGAACCGGGCCGCGTTGGCCTGCGGCCGGAACGCCACGATCGGGCCGCCCGCCTGCCGGTAAGCCTTCAGCCCTTCGAAGATCTCCTGGGCGTAGTGGAAAACCGACGTGGCGGGGTCGAGCATGAAGGGGCCGTAGGGCTCGAGCCGCCCATCGTGCCAGCCGCGCTCCGCCGACCAGCGGATGGTGACCATGTGATCGGTGAATACTTCGCCGAACCCGGGCGCGGCCAGGATCCGTTCCCGCTCCGCCGCGGGAACAGGATCGGTATGCGGACGCACGTCGAAAGTGATTTCAGTGCTCGGGCTGGTGTTCATCACTGGTCCTTCCTCCCACCCGGCGGTGCCGGGCCACGGCGGCCCGGGCACCGCTGCCCGGCCCTGGCGAGGCCCGCCGAGGCTTGCCGCGCCGCAGTTCTATCTTTGCCGCGCGGGAACGCCGCGGCCAGCCGGGATCGCTGGCCCGAGGAGGCCGAAGCCCCCCGCGGCCACCCGGCTACCCGGATACTCGCCCGGCGATGTCGTCACCGACCTCCGGGGTGACCCGCACCGCCCAGGCACCCTGGCGCTCAACCAGGTCGTCCGCGACGGCCTGCTCGATCCTGGCCGCCTCCGCGGCCAGGCCAAGGTGCTCGCAGAGCATCGCGGCGGACAGAATCGTCGCCGTGGGATCCGCCTCCTGCTTGCCCGCGATGTCAGGCGCACTGCCGTGCACCGGCTCGAACATGCTGGGCGCGGTGCGCTCGGGATTGATATTCCCGCTGGCGGCGAGCCCAATACCACCGGCCACGGCGGCACCGAGATCGGTCAGGATGTCGCCGAAGAGGTTGTCGGTCACCACCACGCCAAACCGCTCAGGCTGGCTGACGAGGTACATGCACGCCGCGTCAACATGGCAGTAGTCCACCGCGATCTCGGCGAACTCCTTGGCCACCTCATCCACCGTCCGCTGCCACAGGTCGCCCGCATAGGTGAGCACGTTGGTCTTGTGCACCAGGGTCAGCCTCTTGTCCGGGCGCTCGGCAGCCCGGTTGAAGGCGTACCTGATCACCCGGGCCACCCCGAACGCGGTGTTGAGGCTCTCCTGGGTGGCCACCTCCTCCGGCGTTCCCTTGCGCAGCACGCCACCCGCGCCGGAGTAGAGGCCCTCGGTTCCCTCGCGGATCACGAGCATGTTGACCGACTCGGCCCGGACGTTCGCCAGTGGCGTGGCCACGCCGGGATAGAGGCGCACCGGCCGTAGGTTGACGTAGTGGTCGAGTTCGAACCGGAGCCGGAGCAACAGCCCGCGCTCGAGCACGCCGCTCGGCACGCTCGGGTCGCCGACCGCCCCGAGGAGGATCGCGTCGTGCCCGCGGATCTCTTCCAGCACCGATCCGGGCAGCGTCTCCCCGGTGCGGTGCCAGCGCCCAGCACCCAGATCGTAGGTGGTCGGGTCGATGGCCACGTCCGCGGCCTGCAGTACCTTGAGCGCCTCGGCGACGACCTCGGGCCCGATTCCGTCCCCGCCGATCACGGCGAGCTTTATCGCAGGAGATGCCATGGGCGTACCCTACTGGTCCCGGCTGGCCCGGTTCGGGCGGGCCGTCACCATCAGTTCTCCTCGAGATCGATGGTGCGGCCCACCACCGCGCCGATGGTTGACGAGATGTCGTCGAGCACCGCCGCCGGGATGGCCGAGTCGACCGACAGGACGATCAGCGCGTCCCCGCCCCTGGCGTCCCGGCACACCTGCATGCCGGCGATGTTGATCCCCTCGCTGCCCAGGATCTGGCCGACCGTGCCGACGATGCCGGGCCGGTCGGTATAGGTGAGGAACACCATATGCTCGGCGGGCGCGATCTCCATGCCGAAGCCGTTGACCTCGACCAGTTTCTCGAGTTGCCGCCGCCCGGTGAGCGTTCCGCCGACCGACACGAGCTGGCCCTGCGGCAATGTGCCGCGCAGGGTGACGAGGTTGCGCCAGTCCGGGCTCTCGACGTCGGTGACCAGGCTGACCTCGACGCCCCGCTCGCTGGCGATCAGGGGAGCGTTCACGTAGGTCACGGTCTTATCCACGACCCCGCTGAACACGCCCTTCAGCGCGGCCAGCTGGAGCACCCGGACGTCATGGCGGACGATCTCGCCGCGCACCTCGACCTCGATCCGGCTGGCCACGCCGCCGGCCATCGCGGTGAAGATACGGCCGAGCTTCTCGGCGAGCGGCAGTCCCGGCCGCACGTCCTCGTCCACCGAGCCGCTCTGCACGTTGACCGCGTCCGGCACGAACTCCCCGGCCAGTGCGAGCCTGACCGACCTGGCGACCTGCGTGCCCGCCTTCTCCTGGGCCTCGTTGGTGCTGGCGCCCAGGTGCGGGGTGGCCACCACGTTGGCGAACCCGAACAGGGGGCTGTCGGTGCACGGCTCGGTGGCGTAGACGTCGATGCCTGCCCCGGCCACCCGGCCGTCCTTGAGCGCGAGCACGAGCGCGTGCTCGTCCACGATGCCGCCGCGGGCCGCGTTGATCACCCGCACGCCCGGCTTGGCCAGGCGCAGTTCCCGCTCGCCGATCAGGCCGATGGTCTCGGCGTTCCTCGGCAGATGCACGGTGATGAAATCCGCCTCGGCCAGCAGGTGATCCAGGCTGAGCAGGCGGACCCCAAGTTGCGCGGCGCGGGCCGCGGGCACGTAAGGGTCAAAAGCCACGACCTTCATGCCAAACGACGCCAGCCGCTGGGCCACCAGGACGCCGATCCGGCCCAGCCCCAGGATCCCCACCACCTTGTCCTGCAGCTCCACGCCGGTGAACGTGGACCGCTTCCACTGCCCGGCCTTCAGCGAGGCCGCTGCCTGGGGCACGTTGCGGGCCACCGAGAGGAGCAGCGCGATCGCGTGCTCGGCCGCGCTCACGATGTTGGAACTCGGAGCGTTCACCACCATCACGCCGGCCTTGGTCGCGGCCTCGACGTCAACGTTGTCCAGGCCCACCCCGGCCCGGGCGGCCACCCGGAGCTTCGGCGCGTGCTCGAGCGCCTCGGCGTCGATCATGGTCGCGCTGCGGACGATGACCGCCTCCGCGTCGAGGAGCGCGGCCAGCAGCGCCGCGCGGTCCGCGCCGTCCACATGACGGACGTCGAAGTCGGCCTCGAGCTGCGCGATGGCGATCGGGGAGAGTTCCTCGGCGACGAGGACGATGGGTGCAGGCACGGTGGTTGGTCCCTCGGGCTGGATGGTTCGGGAGACTTTAGCTTAGTTCAGCTTGTGAAAGCATTCACGAGCCGAGCCGCTCACCCGTCTACCTGGTCGTCATCGTCGCCCAGCCAGCTCATCAGCGGCCGCAGCCTGGCCCCCACCTGTTCGATCTGCTCACCGCGGGCGGCTTCCCGGCGCTTCAGGAAGTTGGGCCGGCCTGAGTCGAACTCCTCGACCAGCTCCCGGGTGAAGGTGCCGTCGCGGACCTCACCGAGGATGCGCCGCATCTCTTCCCTGGTCCGCTCGTCGATCAGGCGCGGGCCGCGGGTATAGCCACCGAACTCCGCGGTATCCGACACCGACCAGTACATCTTGGAAATGCCGCCCTCATACATCAGGTCGACGATCAGCTTCATCTCGTGCAGGCACTCGAAGTAGGCCACCTCAGGCTGGTAGCCGGCCTCGACCAGCGTGTCGAACCCGGCCTTGATCAGCTCGGACACGCCGCCGCAGAGCACGGCCTGCTCACCGAACAGGTCCGTCTCGGTCTCCTCGGCGAACGTGGTGACCAGCGCGCCCGCCCTGGTGCCGCCGATCGCCTTCGCGTACGCCAGGGTGAGCGGCCAGGCGCCGCCGGTGGCATCCCGCTCGACCGCGACCAGCACCGGCACCCCGCGCCCCTCGGCGAACTGGCGGCGGACCAGGTGGCCGGGGCCCTTGGGGGCGACCATGCACACGTCCACCCCGGCGGGCGGGTCGATCAGCTGGTAGCGGATGTTCAGCCCGTGCGCGAAAAACAGCGCGTCACCGTTAACCAGGCTGGGCGCTATGGCTTCCGCGTACAGCGCGCGCTGTACGGTATCCGGGGCCAGGACCATGATCAGGTCCGCTTCCTCGCAGGCATCCCGGGGAGTGGTGACCCGCAGCCCTTCATTGGTGGCGCTTTCCCGGCTCCGCGAGCCCTCCGGAAGCCCGACCCGGACGTCCACCCCCGAGTCGCGCAGCGAGAGCGCGTGCGCGTGCCCCTGGCTGCCGTAGCCGAGCACGGCAACATGCCGGCCCTGAATGACGCCGAGGTCGGCACCGTCGTCGTAGAAGATGTCTGCCATTGCTTCGCTGTCTGCCTTTCCGTGTGCCGCGGCGATCCGCCGGTTGCCGCGCTGTCTGTTACTGGGCTGTCTGTTACTGGGCCGAGGCACGGCCGCGGCGCGCTCCACCGGGCGCAGCGTGCGGTCGGTGATGGACCTGCCGCCCCGGCCGAGGGCCACCATGCCCGACTGCACGAGTTCCTTGATGCCGAACGGCTCAAGCACCCTGATCAGCGCGTCCAGCTTGTCTCTGTTCCCGGTGGCCTCGACGGTGACCGCATCCTGGGCGACGTCGACCACCTTGGCCCGGAACAGCGCGACCGTCTCGAGCACCCGCGACCTGCTCTCCAGGTCGGCGCGGATCTTGATCAGGAGCAGCTCACGCTGCACCGAGCTGGCCGAGTCCAGCTCGACGATCTTGAGGATGTTGATCAGCTTGTTGAGTTGCTTGGTGACCTGCTCCAGCGGGTGGTCCGCGCAGTTCACCACGATCGTCATCCGGGAGATGTCGCCGTGCTCGGTCGGGCCGACCGCGAGTGACTCGATGTTGAACCCCCGGCGGGAGAACAATCCGGCGATCCGGACCAGCACGCCGGGCTTGTTCTCCACCAGCACCGAGAGCGTGTGCCTGTTCATTGATGGACTCCCTGGTCACATCGGATCCGATGGCTACTCATTGGCATCCCAGTCGGGGGCCATGTTGCGTGCGTGTTTGATGTCATCATTGCTGGTGCCCGCCGCGACCATCGGCCAGACCATCGCGTCGCGATGCACGATGAAGTCGACGACGACCGGCCGGTCGTTGATCGCCATTGCCTTCTCGATCACCGCGTCCACGCTCGCGGCGTCCTCGCAGCGCAGGCCTACACAGCCGTAGGCCTCGGCCAGCTTGACGAAGTCGGGGATGCGGGTGCCGCGCGGCCGGCCTCCCGGCCCCACGGCCTCGCCGCCCGCGGCGGCCAGGTCCGGAGCCGGGTGGCCAGCGGCCGGACGCGGGGCGGCGGAGTGCGGGGCGGGATGCCCGGTGCCTGGCTCGCCCTGGCCGCGATCCAGGTCGGTGTGTGAGTAGCGCTCGTCGTAGAAGAGTGTCTGCCACTGCCGGACCATGCCGAGGTTGCCGTTGTTGATGATCGCGACCTTGATCGGGATGCCGTTCACCGTACAGGTGGCGAGTTCCTGGTTGGTCATCTGGAAACAGCCGTCGCCGTCGATGGCCCACACGCACGCATCGGGGCGGCCCACCTTGGCCCCCATCGCCGCGGGCACGGAGTACCCCATGGTGCCGAGCCCGCCGGAGTTCAGCCAGTGGCCCGGCCGTTCGTGCTGGATGAACTGGGCGGCCCACATCTGGTGCTGGCCCACGCCGGCCACGTACACCGCGTCCGGGCCGGCGATCCGGCCGATCCGCTCGATCACGTACTGCGGGGCGAGCGAACCGTCCCCCGGCTGGTCGTATCCCAGCGGATAGGTGGTGCGCCAGGCGTCGAGCTGGGTCCACCAGGCCGAAAGGTCCGGCTTGTGGCCGGCCTCCTGCTCGGCGCTGACCGCCGTGAGAAGCTCGGTGATCACTTCGCGGCAGTCACCGACGATGGGCACGTCGGCGCGCCGGTTCTTGGAGATCTCGGCCGGGTCGATGTCGGCGTGCACGACGGCGGCACCTGGCGCGAAACTGTCCAGTTTGCCCGTCACCCGGTCATCGAACCTGGCGCCCAGGGTGATCAGCAGATCGGCCTTCTGCAGCGCGCCGACCGCGGCCACCGTGCCGTGCATGCCGGGCATGCCCAGATTCTGCCGGTGGCTGTCGGGGAAACCGCCGCGCGCCATCAGCGTGGTGACCACGGGGATGCCGGTCAGTTCGGCCAGGGCCACGAGTTCCTGGCTGGCCCCCGCCTTGATGACGCCGCCCCCCACATACAGCACCGGGCGCGTGGCCTCGGCGATCAGCCGGGCCGCCTCGCGCACCTGGCGGGAGTGCGGCCGGGTCACCGGGTGATACCCGGGCAGCTCGAAGGGGACCGGCCAGCGGAACTCCGTCATCGACTGGAGAGCGTCCTTGGCCACGTCCACGAGCACCGGTCCCGGCCGGCCGGTCGAGGCCACGTGGAACGCCTCGGCGATCGTCCTGGCGATGTCGTCGGCGTTGGTGACCAGGAAGTTGTGCTTGGTGATCGGCAGGGTGATCCCCGAGATATCCGCCTCCTGGAAGCCGTCCGTGCCGATCAGCGCGGAAGGCACCTGGCCGGTGATGGCGACCACCGGCACGGAGTCCATGTAGGCATCGGCCAGCGGGGTCACCAGGTTCGTGGCCCCCGGCCCGGAGGTCGCCATGCACACCCCCGGCCGGCCGGTCACCTGGGCGTACCCAGCCGCCGCGTGCCCGGCACCCTGCTCGTGCCGGACCAGGATGTGCCGGACGCTGACCGAGTCGAACAGCGGGTCGTACAGGGGCAGGATCGCGCCGCCCGGGATGCCGAACACAGTATCGACGCCCAGCCGCTCCAGCGCCGCGACCAGCGCCTGGGCGCCGGTCAGCTGAGCGCCGACGGCCGCGGTCGGCGCGGTGCGCGGCGGCTGCGGCTGCGCAGACGGCGGCGCAGGCGGAGACGGCGGCGGCTCGGCCGCGGGCTGTGGAATTGCTGGCGGGGCGGTCGCTGGCGCCGCGGCGGCAGTGCGGGCATCGGCGGCATCCCGTGCTGCCGTCCGGGCAGCGAGATCACGGGGCGTGGGGCCGCTGCCCCGGCGCGCGGAATCTGCCAGTCCGGCACGGAGGCCGGCCGCCGTGGTGGTCTGGTCGCTCATCGGAAGGCTTCCTCGTCTGCGATTCGTAGCGGGAACTGGCAACAAAAAACCCCCCGCGCCCTAGGGCGGTCGAGGGGAGCGCGCGAGTCGGCTTGGTCAGCGACCTGCGCGCCTGCCAAGTACGACAATGATCTGAGTGGACACGGAATCCACTCTGGCCCACATGGCGCCCTGCGTCAACTTGAGAGCGCGTTCGTCTCAGCTGCCGAGACGCTGCCCGGGTGATCCCGCCGGGACCTGGCCAGGCGCGCCACGTCCGGGGCCGTCATCGGGCCGGCCAGCAACGCCCCCTGGCCGAACGCACAGCCCATGTCGCGCAGCAGTTCCAGCTGCTCGGAATGCTCGATCCCCTCGGCCATGACCTCGATGCCAAGGTCCTTGACCACCTGGACCATTCCCCTGATCAGCGGGGCCATGGCGGCGTCCGTGCCAAGGCCGGCGACGAGCGGGGAACCAACCTTGATCACATCGACGGGCAGCTGGCGCAGGCGGGCCAGGGCCGCGTAGTCGGTGCCGGACGCGCCGATGCCGAGCCGGACGCCACCCTCACGGAGGTCTTCCAGTGTCCCCCGGACCGCGCCGCGATCAATCAGTGCCCGCTCAGCGATCTCCAGGGTGAGCGCTCCCGGGGACAGTCCGCTGGCGGCCAGAGCGGCGAGCACCGAGTCGGTGAACCGGGCGGCCGCCACCTGGCGCGGGGTGCAGCGCACCCAGACGCCGATCTCCAGACCAGACCGGCGCCACGCCGCGGCCTGGGCGCAGGCCTCGCGCAGCATCCAGTCGCCCAGCTCGACCACCACCCCGGAGGACTCGGCCACATCGAGGAACTCCCCCGGCGGGACCGTGACGCCGTCGCGCCGCCAGGCGGGCAGTGCGGCCGCGCCGGCCACCCGCGAGCTGGCCAGCTCGATGACCGGTTGATAGTCCAGTTCAAGCTCACCCTCGCCGATGGCCCGGTGCAGGTCACCGGCCAGCTCCAGGCGGCGGAGCACGTCCGCGTGCAGATGTGCCGCGTAGAGCTCGACCCGTCCCCCGCCGGATTCCTTGGCCCGGGAGACCGCCACGTCGGCGTTGCGCCACACGTAGCCGGCCGGGCTGCCGTCCGCCAGGGCCACGCCCACGCTCGCGGCCAGCGAGACATCCCGGTCCGCCACCCGGAACGGGCTGGCGGCGATGGTGCTGGCGATCCGTTCGGCGATATCAAGCAGTTCCTGTGCGCTGGCCGCGCCCTCGACCAGCACCGCGAACTCGTCGCCACCCCAGCGGGCCACCGTATCCTGTGGCGGCACGCACGCCCGCAACCTGCGCGCCACCTGGGCCAGCAGCAGGTCACCGGCGGTGTGGCCGGCCGTGTCGTTCACCCCGGTGAAGGAGTCCAGGTCGATGAGAATGACACCGGCCACCGTGGGCCGCCGGCCTGGCGAGGTGTGCAGGTGGTCGAGGCTGAGCACGTCCCGCGCCCGGTCCTCGACGTACGCGCGGTTCGGCAGCCCGGTCAGGCCGTCGTGGAACGTCAGGTGGGCGACCCGGCGGCGCAGTTCGACCTGGTCACTCACGTCGCGCGCGGTGACCAGCAGCTGATCGGGGCCGCCCGGGTTCCGGTACCGCGAGACCGTTGACTCGACGTAGCGCCAGGTACCGTCGGCGGCCCGCACCCGGCAGGGGTACCTGGCCGTATGCCCGCGTGTCCCGGTGACGTCCCGCGCCGCGCGGGTGCCCGCTGACCTGTCCTCCGGATGCAGGAAGTCGGCCAGGATCCGGCCGACGAGATCATCGGGCGAGTACCCGTAGTCGCCGACCGCTGGGCTGGCGTACCTGATCGCCCCCCCGAAGTCACAGACGAGCACCACGTCGCTGGTCCGGTCGGCGAGTTCCCGGAACTGGCGGCCTGACTCGCGCCACAGGCGCGCCGCGGCGCTGTCCCGGCGCAGCAGGCTGAGCACCCGTATGGCCAGCGCGAGCACGGCCGTGCCCCCGGCAAAGGCCAGCACCGGCTGCGCGG
Organism: uncultured Actinomycetes bacterium; assembly: GCA_963822825.1. GTDB lineage: Bacteria > Actinomycetota > Actinomycetes > Streptosporangiales > Streptosporangiaceae > JAWWPY01. The sequence goes on from CAWGIW010000005.1 coordinate 640,420, forward strand.
ACGGACCGCCGGCCAGCGCCCAGACGATGACCACCACGGCCGCGATCGTGGCCGCCAGCGACGCCACGACCGTCGCCGCGTCCAGCCCGGTGCGCCGCAGCGCCCAGCCGCCCCCGCTCCAGCCGCTCCCGCTCCAGGCGCCCCCGCTGCCGCCGCTGCCGGCACCCCCCATCCGGGCTCTTCCTGGCCGGTCAGCCCACGGCGCCAGGCCGATCGCGGCGAACCCGATGACCTGGAGAACCTCCGCGCCGATCGCCGGGTAACCGCCGCCCACTCTGGCTCCCACGGCCAGCGCGTCCGCGGCGGACAACGCCAGCAGCGCGAGGTAGGGCGCGGCACCACGGCGTCCCGCAGCCACCGCGAACGGCAGCACGGCGCCGAGTGCGACCAGGTCAGCCAAGGGATGAACCAGTTCAAGGGCGAACAAGCCCGGGCCGTCCCCGGATACCGGGTACGCCCGGCCGAACGCGGCGATCCAGCCGATCACGAACAGCGCCGAGGCCAGCACGTAGCCGTCGGCCAGGTGCGCGGCCATGGCCCCCGGTGCCTTGCCCCGGCCGCGCTGGGCCAGCGGTTCACCGGCAGACTCGCCGCGCCCCGGAGGCAACCGGACCAGGCCCGCCACGAAAGCCGCCAGGGCCAGCAAGCCGGGCAGGTCGGCTGGCGTCAGCGGAAAGGGCGCGCCGGTGGCCGGGCCGGCCAGCACGTCCTGCACGACAATCCCGGCGCCCCAGAGCACGGCCGCGAGGGCGAACCACCAATACCCGCGCCTAACGGAACCTGTGTGCCGCTCGGCACCGCGCCACAGGCTGACCGCCGCGGCCGCGGCCGTCAAGGCCAACACCGCTGTCGCAGCCTGCTCGGCCAGGTTCATCGCAGCCCACCCGATGCTGGCAAGCGCACCGAGTCTCCTTCCGCAGAGTCCGCCGCCGACGTGGTGAGCCGGATCGGCCTTGTGGGCTCAGCCTGGCTCTCCCGGCAGCCGAGCTATGACTCGAGGCCACCGCGCTGAGGCCTGGGTTCCGCCGATGTTGGGCGGGCCGCCGGGGCTGACACTGTCATCAGAACTAACGAATGTGTTTACTCTACGTACCTAAGGTCACACTTCGATTGCGCAAGGGCGTCCACCGGGAGACAACTGGCCGGCCCGGTGGTCCTGCGATTCAGTAGGACCCTGAGATCACGTTCGTGAGCGGTTCGCCTTTGATGAACCTTTCCGCCTGATCGCGGACGAGGGCGAGCGCCCTGGCCGCCGACACCGGCGTGGACGCGGCCACGTGCGGTGTGACAAACACGCCGGGCAGGGTCCACAGGGGATGCCCGGGCGGCAGGGGCTCCGGGTCGGTCACGTCGAGCGCGGCCCGAAGCCGTCCCCGGCTCAGCTCGTCGCCGAGCGCCTCGGTCACCACCAGGGAGCCGCGGGCCGCGTTGACGAGCAGGGCCCCGTCCTTCATCCGGGCCAGGAACCCCGCGTCCACCATGCCGATGGTCTCCCTGGTCACTGGCGCGAGCACGACGACGACGTCGGCCTCCGGGAGCAGGTCGCCGATCTGGCTGACCGGGGCCACCGCCGGCTCGCCCGCACGGCCGCGCCGGGCCACTCTGAGCACCGTCACCTCGAAGCCGGACAGCCGCCGTTCGACCGCGGCGCCAATCGAGCCGTAGCCGACGATCAGTACCGTCTGGCCGGCCAGGCAGCCGGTGAACTGGTAGCTCCACCGCCCGGCGGCCTGCTCCCGGGCGAAATGGGGGAACTCGCGGACCGCGGCCAGAATGGCCGCCACCACCCACTCCGCGGTGCTGGCGTCGTGCGCGCCGCGCGCATTGCACAAGGTGACGCCGTCGGGCAGCCGCGCCAGCAGCCGGTCAATTCCGGCCGTTAGCGCCTGCACCACCGCCAGCCGCGGCATCTGGTCCATCGCCGCGATCGCGGGCGCCGCGGGAAAGAACGGCGGCACGTAGAACTCCACCTCGCGGGCACTGGCGGGCAGATCGCTCGCGTCCGGGGCCACCTGCTCCACTTCCGCGCCGGCCAGGCCGTCAAGCGCGCCGGCCGCCTCGGCCGTCGGTACCCAGATCAGCATGGCGGTAGCGTGCCAGTGTGAGCGAGCCACCGGCAAATCCCCGGATCGAGTTCGAATCGCACGCCGACCCGGCCCTGGAGGCCGGGGCGTACGCGAACGGGCTGGCGATCTGGCACACGCCCCACGAGTTCACCTTCGACTTCCTGGTCAGCAGCCAGCCGCCGCAGCAGTCGCGGACCCCGGACGGTGAGACGGTCATCAGGGCACCGCACCGCCTCGTGGCGCGGATCCGGATCCCGCCGACCTCCGTCTTCGACATCATCCGGACCATCAACGACAACCTGACCATGTACGAGCAGAAGTTCGGCCAGATCCGCCAGCCCGGAACCGACTCGCCCATGTACCCCCCGGATCAGCCGAGCCCCCCGCCCGCCTGACGGGCCCAGCAGCCTACATCCCAACGACACCGGTGGCGCTTTGGTGTCGTCCCAACGCAATGCCGCGTAGTTAAGAGCCCGCAGAAAAATAACCCGTAGCTTCCCGGGATTCCGCTCAATGGTGTGATATTGACGCTATGGAAGAACCCCAGGGGATGCTGGCGGCGAAGTTCCAGGCGATCTTCCCGCATCTGGATGAGCGGCAGCGGCGGCTGCTGATGGGGGCCGAGGCCCGCTCGCTGGGACACGGCGGGATCCGGGCGGTGGCCCGGGCAGCCGGGGTCCGCGAGGCCACGGTGTCCCTGGGAGTCGATGAGCTGGAGGCGGGTGACGAGCCGCTGGGCCGGGCACGACGGCCAGGCGGGGGACGCAAGCGGGCAGCCGACCTGGACCCCGGGCTGCGCCCGGCGCTGCTGGCCCTGGTCGAGCCGGATGAGCGGGGTGACCCGATGTCGCCGCTGCGGTGGACCACGAAGTTGACCCACAAGCTGGCGGGGGAACTGACCCGCCAGGGCCACCGGGTCAGTGCTGACACGGTCGGTGACCTGCTGCGGGAGGAGGGGTTCAGCCTGCAGGGCAACGCCAAGACCATCGAGGGCCAGCGGCACCCGGACCGGGACGCGCAGTTCCGGTACATCAGCGAGCAGGTCAGAGCCCATCAAGACACCGCCGACCCGGTGATCAGCGTGGACACCAAAAAGAAGGAACTAGTCGGCGAGTTCAAGAACGCGGGCCGGGAATGGCGGCCCAAGGGCGAGCCCGCGGCCACCCGCACGCACGACTTTCCCCAGGACAGCCTGGGCAAGGCTGTGCCCTACGGAATCTATGACCTCACCGGCAACACCGGCTGGGTCAGCGTTGGCACCGATCACGACACCGCCGCCTTCGCTGTGGAGTCGGTCCGCCGCTGGTGGAAGGCAGCCGGCCACGGCGACTACCCGCAGGCCCGGCGCCTGCTGATCACCGCGGACGCGGGCGGCTCCAACGGCTACCGCACCCGCGCGTGGAAAGCCGAACTGGCCGCCCTAGCCGTGGAGACCGGGCTGGAGATCACCGTGTGCCACTTCCCGCCCGGCACCTCCAAGTGGAACAAGATCGAGCACCGGCTCTTTTCCCACATCACGATGAACTGGCGGGGCCTGCCGCTGACCAGCCACGAGGTCATCGTGCAGACCATCGCCGCCACCACCACCCGCGCGGGGCTCCGCGTGCACGCTGAACTCGACACCACTGCCTACGACACCGGGATCAAGATCAGCGACGGGCAGATGGGCGCCTTACCCCTGACCCCCCACGACTGGCACGGCGACTGGAACTACACCCTCCGCCCGCAGGAATACGACCAGGATGGCGGCGCCCCGTATCCCTTCGACCAGCCCAGTCCCGGCCTGGCCTGGCTACGCCACCCGGCCCTGACAGGGCTGCCCGCCTGCGAGTGGGACACCCTGATCGCCATGCTGATGACCCTCCACGACCAGCTGCGGGAAGCGGGCCTGGACACCCGCCGCGGTCACCGCCCGCGGCTGGCCGCCCCCGGCACCGGCCGCCGCCCCGTTCTCACCCTCGCCGACCGCCTCCTGGCCACCATCCTCCACAAGCGCCTCGCCCTGCCGCAGGTCGCCATCGCCGCACTGTTCAGCGTCCGGCCCGAGACGATCAACAAACGCATCCGCGACATCCGGCAACTCCTGGAGCAGGCCGAATACACCATCCAGCCCGGTCCGCACCGGCTCGCCACCCTGGACGATCTGTCCAGACTCGCGACCGCAGAGGGCATCACGATCGCTTCAAAGATCAAGACAGCGTGTTAATGATCTGCGGGCTCTTAACTACGCGGCATTGCGTTCCAACGGCACC